>JBHGBE010000039.1:0-47588 GCA_041946855.1 Phycisphaerae bacterium
ACTTTTGTGTCCCGGTAAGGTCTATCGGCAAATCACGGGTTATTCGGATAGGCTCTTAGTGGTTGATCGGCTGGTCCGTTGACCAGCTGATCCGGCAGACGCTAGCGTGGGGCCTTCGTTCGGGCGTTCAGCAGGTTCGCCCACCGTTCGACCAGCCGATTCACCGATTGGCCGTTCAATCGTCTCGCCGGTAACGGGGTTGAAGCCGCCTGTGATCTGCGTGCCGTCCATCCTGTGAAGCGTCGGGACTGGATTGGCCTGCTCGTGCTGTTCCAGCAGGCGTGTGTATTCCCGCTGCTTGTCTTCCGGCACATCCGCCCAGGGCACGCGGGCGCGGCACTTTGGGAACTTGGAGCATGCCAGCCAGTGCCCCCGCCGTGACCGCCGCAGGTTCAGCCCGCCTCCGCACTTGGGACACGGCATGTCAACCACCAGTGGAGGCGATGTTGGCAGTTTGAGGATCCCCTTGCGGTCCAGCCGCAGGATGCCGTCGCAATCGGGGTACTTGGAGCAGCTAAGGAACGGGCCGAACCGCCCCCGCCGGAGCTGCATCGCGGAGCCGCACTTGGGACATGCAACATCGACAAGCTGCTTCTCGATCCGCTTGCCCTCGCGGTCGACCGGATACGTCGTCTTGCACTCCGGGTAGCCCGTGCAGGCGAGGTAGCGTCCGTTCTTGCTGAATCGGTAGATCATCGGCTTGCCGCAGGTCTCGCACTTGTAGTCACTGGGTTGCGTCTCGGCCTTGGCGTGGACCATCTCGTCGGCGGCGCGCTTCAGGCTTTCGTCAAACGGGCCGTAGAACTCGTCGAGCACCTTCGTCCACTGCGCCTTGTTATCCTCGACGAGGTCAAGCTCCTCCTCCATGTGGGCGGTGAAGTGTACGTCGAATATTTTGGGGAAGTGCTTTACGAGCTTGTCGGTGACGACGACACCCAGGTCCGTCGGTCGGAACGAGCGCTCGACAAGCTGGACGTACTGGCGGTCCTGGATGGTCTGGATGATGGAGGCGTACGTGCTGGGCCGGCCGATGCCGTCGGCCTCAAGCGCCTTGACCAGCGACGCCTCTGTATACCGCGGCGGCGCCTGCGTGAAGTGCTGCGTCGGGTCGATGGCCAGTGGCGAGACCGCCTGCCCGGCCGCCAGCGGCGGAAGCATCTGGTCGCCGGTGCGCGGCATGCCCGCCACGCGGAGAAAGCCGTCGAACGCAAGCTGCCTCCCCATCGCCTTGAAAACCGCCTCGCCGGCAGGCACTGCCGCGACGATGTCGGCCTCCGTCACCTTCCACACGGCCGGCGTCATCTGGCATCCGACGAACCGCTTCCAGATAAGGTCGTAGAGCTTGTATTGCTCATCGGTCAGCGCCGAGATGAGCTCCCGCGGCCGGCGGTCGGCGCTAGTCGGGCGAATGGCTTCGTGTGCCTCCTGCGCCCGTTCGCCGGAAGCAAACGTATTGGGCTTGGCCGGCAGGTACGGCGGGCCGAACTCGCGCTGGATGAGCGACCGCACCTGTGCGACTGCCTCGTTGGACAGATGAGTGCTGTCGGTTCGCATGTAGGTGATGAGGCCAACGGTGCCCTCGCCGGGCACGTCGATGCCCTCGTAGAGCTGCTGGGCGATCCGCATGGTCCGCGAGGCTGAGAACCGCAACTGCACGGACGCCGCCTGCTGGAGCGCGGCGGTGGTGAACGGCGCAAGCGGATTGGTGCGGGCATCGCGCTGGTTGACGTTGCGGATAGAAAACGGCGGGACTGCCGGGGCGCCGTCGCCCTTGTAGTTCAGGTGCCCGACGACGCCGAAGCGCTTCCGGGCCGGTCCCTTGGCCTGGGCGTCCTCGCTGACGATCTCCTTGTCGATCACCAGGCCCAGCGCCTTGGCGATCTCCAGAGGGACCGCGGCGCTGTCGGCCTCAAACTTCCTGCCCTGCCAGGAGACAAGCTCCGCGCGAAAGGCGCCGAGCTTGGCCAGCAGTTCGGCCTGGGCGTCTCGCGTCGGCTGGTTGCCTTTCTCGTCGACGCGGGTGATGAACGCCAGCCACTGGGCGGACAGGTCGCCCGCCCTGGCGAGGTCGGTCGTGAAGATGGCGGCGATCTTCCAGTATTCCTCCGGTACGAAGGCGTCGATCTGCCGCTCGCGATCCACTATGAGCCGCACCGCCACGGACTGGACTCGCCCGGCCGACAGGCCCCTGGCGACCTTGCGCCACAGCAGTTCGGAGACGTTGAAGCCCACGATGCGGTCGAGGATGCGGCGGGCCTGCTGGGCGTCCACCTTGTGCATGTCGATGTTGCGCGGATTGGCGAACGCCTCGTGTATTGCCGCCTTGGTGATCTCGTTGAACAGCACGCGGCGAATCCGCTCGGCCGGCACGCCAAGGCTCTCCGCCAGGTGCCAGGCGATGGCCTCGCCCTCGCGGTCCAGGTCCGTCGCGAGGAAGACCTCCGGGGCGGAACGGGCCAGCTTCCTGAGTTCCGTCAGCACCTTGCGGCGGTCCGGCAGGGGCTCGTAGGTTGGCTTGAAGCCGTTGGCCACATCGACCCCCAGCTCGCCCTTAGGCAGGTCGCGGACGTGGCCCATTGAGGCCTTCACGAGGTAATCGCGGCCGAGGTAGCGGTTGATGGTCTTGGCCTTGGCCGGGGATTCGACGACCACCAGGCTCCTCGCGCGCGAAGACGGCTCCTCCGCGTCGCCTGTCCCGGCGGCCGGCAAGTCATCGCGTGCGACGGGTTTTACTTTTCGCTTGGCCATCGATGTCTGCGGCGCCCGTTGAACAATCCTATCTGCGGCCAACGGGAGCGGACATGATTTGGTCAACTTCGGCCGTTTGTCAAGCCCGCGTGAGAAAAGTTCACTTTCTGAAGGTCAGTTGGCACATCGGGCTTTCGGCCAGGTAAAGAATCACGCCGTTGCCCTGCTCGATCAGGCGCAGCTTGCACTTCAGCGTGTACCTATCCATCGCCAGGTCGGCGTCGAATAGTGCGCCGCCAATATGCTTCACGTTCCCGGTTACCCCCGCAGATGGGATCGCGAGCGTCAGGCCCTTCCTCTCTGAGACAACGATGAGGCCAGCGCCCGGTGCGGACTGGAGCGCGGCCATGATCGGATCCTTCAGCATCGGCTTCAGGTTCCGTGGCGGCGATTCCACGTACGTGCCGGCCAGCGCGTTCGGCGGCGGCTCAGGCGGGGGCATGATCGGACCGACCTCCAGGTCGTCCACGCCGCGGATGAGCACGTGACCTTCATGCACGGCCAGCGGCACGTCGAAGAGTAAGACCAGCTGCCGCGACTGGCCTGCGCGGATGATGATCGGGCGCGTGTCGGCGCGGATGGGCGCGAGCGACCGGTCCGCCCTCACGCCGATGCACGGGTACCTGTCCTTCTCGACCTTGCCATCCTCTGCGGGCGGCCTGGCCACCTCGAGTACAACGTCAGGCGCGACCGGGATGAGCTTCAATTCGCCGGACTGCACGTCGATGTTCGCGGTGACGGCCATGTAGTATCGTCCCGGCATGGCCGGGTAGTAGCCGCTGTCGGCGAAGACATCGAGGCTCGCACTGGTCATGCTTGCGGTGCATGCCAGCGGCGCGGGGGTCGGCGGCGGTGTCGGGGTGGAAGCCGGCGGGGTCGTTGGCGGGACTTCGGTGGGCGAAGGTGTCGCGACGGCCACCTGCGTCGCCGGCTGGGGCATTGGCGTCGCCGTCGGCGGCCGGCCGTTATTGACCGACACGCGCGGCCTCTGGTTCGCCAGGCTGTCATAGATGACCACCCCCGCGATAATTGCCCCCACCACGACAACCGCGATGACCCCCATCGCCAGCAGCTTGCGCCGCGGCAGGGCTTGCGGCTCCGGTTCAGTATGCGGCGCAGCAGCCGGCGGCGGAACCTGCGGGTGGAAGACCGCCACCGGCTCCACTGTGTCCAGCGGGATCATCTTGACGCCGCCGCGCGCAAGCTCCTCCTCCTCGTCGACGTCGGGAATCTGGATGCTCGCCTGGCAGGAGGGGCACTTGACCTGCTTGCCCGCCATGCGAGCACTGACCGAAAGCCCGCGTCCGCACGAGCCGCACAGGACGCGAATCTTTTTCTCTATGGCGGCGCGGGCCTGCGAGGCAAACCCTTCATCCTCCTCGCCGACGGCACCCGCCGCGAGCGCGGCCGCACCGCCCTCGCCCAGCGCCGGCACGGGGATGGTGTGCCCGCACTTGACGCACGTGATCGACCCGCCTGCCAAGCCGTCGTCAACGTCGAGCGTGCTGCCGCATTGCCCGCAGAGGACCTGCACTCATCCGCCCCCCTGCCGCGGCATGTATCGCTGGGCGATCGGCATCCGCCGCCCGCTGCCGAAGGCCCGCGCTGTGACCTTGAGCACCGGAGGCGCCTGCTTGCGCTTGTACTCGGCCGTATCAACCAGGCGGGCAACGTACTTGACGACCGGCGGGCTAAAGCCCTCCGAGATGATCTGCTCGGCCGTCTTGTCGCCCTCAACGTAGCGCTCCAGTATCGCGTCGAGCAGGTCATAGGGCGGCAGCTTGTCCTGGTCGAACTGGTTGGGCTTCAGCTCGGCGCTGGGGGGCTTTGTGATTGCACCGCGCGGAATCCGCTCGCGGCCCGCTTCCGCGTTGAGCCGGTGGGCCAGGGCGTAGACCATCGTCTTGAGCACGTCGCCTATGGGCGCAAGGCCGCCGGACATGTCCCCGTAGAGCGTGCAGTAGCCCGTTGAGAGCTCCGACTTGTTCCCAGTCGCCAGCGCCAGATGGCCGAACGCGTTGCTGAAGGCCATGATGATGTTCCCGCGGATGCGGGCCTGGACGTTCTCGCCGGCCGTCTCCGCGCCGGCGCTTCCAGTCAGGGGACCGGCCAGCAGCTCCTCATAAGCCTTATGGACGGACTGGATCGGGATGACCTCGTAGTGAATGCCCAGGTTGCGTGCGAGCAGCTCCGCATCGCTCAGGCTATGGTCGGAGCTGTACCGGCTGGGCATGGCAAGGCCCCAGACGTTCTGCGGCCCCAGGGCGTCGGCGGCGATGGCCGCGACAACACTTGAGTCGATGCCGCCCGACAGACCCAGCACGGCCGTGCGAAAGCCGCACTTGGCCGCATAGTCCTTCAGCCCTAACTTCAGGGCGTCAGATAACTGGGCGATCTCCGTGCCTGGCGACTCGCATCGGCCGGACTTGTCGGTGTCAACAATGAGCAGATCCTCGGAGAAGCTCTTCGCGCGGCCGAGCACCTGTCCCGTCGCGGAGACGACGCAACTTGTGCCGTCGAATATCAGCTCGTCATTTCCGCCGACCTGGTTGACGTAGACTATCGGCGCGCCGAACCGCACTGCCTGCCGCTGGAACAGCGTCTCGCGCATCGCGATCTTACCAACCTGGAACGGGCTGGCGGCCATGTTGATTATGAGTTGCGCCCCCTGCTCGCGAAGGTCGGCGATGGGGTCGGCGCCGTAAAGATGCCGCCCGAGGGCCTCGGCGTCCCAGAGATCCTCGCAGATGGTCAGGCCGATACGGCAGCCACACAAGTCGATGCACGAGCAGCGCCCACCCGGCTCGAAGTACCGCTGCTCGTCAAACACGTCGTATGTCGGCAGCAGGTTCTTGATGTGTACCTGGCGGACCTTGCCATCCGCCAGCAGCGCGGCGGCGTTCTGGAGCGGCCGGCCCCTTCCGCCGGGCGTCGGCCGCGCGAAGCCGACCAGCGCCGCCACGCCGGTACACCTGGCCGCAAGCTCCTCGACGGCCGCCGCGTTGTCGGCGATGAACCGCTCCTTGCGCAGCATGTCGCGCGGTGGGTACCCAACGACCGAAAGCTCGCTGAAGACCACCAGATCCACCCCCTGCGCGGCGGCGGAGGCGATGCAGTCGGCCATTTTCCGCGTGTTGCCGGCGATGTCGCCGACGATGGGGTCGAATTGCGCAAGCGCGATCTTCATACATCTCCTGCCGTCCACACTATCGCATCGGCCACGGCTGTAATCAAGCCAGCCCGCAAACCCTCGACGCCGGCGAGTGGCTGTAGGTCAGCAAGACGGCTTGGACGGCCGTGCCTCCAAAACCGGAAGGGCTATTGAATTCCGGTCAAGACGACGCGATAATTTGGACGATTGGTAGCAGGTCGATTGGTCCCTGAACCACTTTGGATAGGAGAGCAAGATGCGCGGATTGGCGATGTTGAGCTTCGTTGGCCTGTGCCTCTGTGCGGCCGTAATGGGCGGGTGCAGCACCGTCACCTACGAAGTCCAGGTGATGAACCAGTCACCCCAGACGCGCGAGATCGTTGTTGACTGGCCCCTCGACCGCGCGAGGTTCACGCTGAACCAGGGCCAGACGGTGGCGTTCAAGGCGAAGATTGACAAGGACGTTCTGCCGTCAAACATGACGTTCACAGTCGCGGGCCTGCCGGTCGCCACTTATCCGCTCGAGGCAGAGCCAAGCACCACCAAGATCTTCGGCTACATCCGCGACACGGACATCCTGGTCCGCAACGACAAGACGACCGTCCGGGAGGAGAGCATCAGGAACTTGCCGCCGAAGGTCGAGCAGAGGCCGATCATCCGCGGCAACACGCCCACCCCGACCCCTCCGGCCAGGACGCCTGGCACCGAGGAAGTCGTCGAATAAAGGCGGCGTGAACTCGTTGCTTCGTGAATTCGTTGACTCGTGATTCGCTGGCGCGAGGCAACGGGGCAACGAATTCACGGGGCAACGCATGAACACGGACGTCCTCAAGACCTTCTGCGACCTGGTCGACACGGGCAGCTTCTCCAAGGCGGCCGAGGCGAACTACATCTCGCAGTCGGCTGTCTCGCAGCAGCTTGCCAAGCTGGAGAAGGAGCTTTCGACGCAGCTCATCAGCCGCGGCGCGGGCCTGGTGGCCCCCACCGAGGCCGGCCGGGCCTTCTACCAGGGGGCACGTGAAATCCTCCGGCGCTACGAGCAGCTCATGGGCGAGGTCCGCTCGGCGCGGGATGCTGTCCGCGGCGTGCTTCGCGTGGGCACGATTTACTCGCTTGGGTTCTACCTGCTCGAGCCCTTCGTGCGGCGGTTCCTCCAGGCCCACCCGGAGGTCAACCTGCACGTCGAGTACACGGGCTGGAACCGCATCTACGCCGCCGTCATCAGCGGCGAGATGGACCTGGGCGTGGTCGCCTGCCCGGAGCGGCACCGCTTCGTCGAGGTAGTCCCGCTGGCCGGCGAGGAGCTGGTCGTCGTCTGCTCGCCGGCGCACCCGCTGGCCCGGCGCGGGCGGATCGAGCCGGCGGATCTCAACGGGCAGAAGTTCATCGCCTTCGAGGAGGGCATCCCGACGCGGCGGTTCATCGACCGCCTGCTCCACGAAAGCGGCGTCGAGGTCAACGTTGTGATGCAGTTCGACAATGTGGAGCTCCTCAAGCGGTCCGTCGAGGTCGCCTCGGGCATCAGCATCCTGCCGCTGGAGAACGTCAAGCGCGAGGTGGAGCACGGTGATCTGGCCTACGCCCGCCTGCGGCGCGCCGCCAAGTGGGAACGTCCGGTGGCCATCATCCGTCGCCGCGGCAAGGCCCCAGGACCGGCGGAAAGGATGTTCCTGGCGATATTGAGGACGAAGCCGTGAACGATTGTAGATTGTAGATTGAAGGACGGTTCAGCCGAGTTATGGGTTTGGCAACCCAAAATCCGCAATCTACAATCATGCAGTACACCACCCGCCGTCCACTCTCAGATTCTGCCCCGTGATGTAGTCGCTCTTTGCCAGGAACACGACTGCGGCCGCGATATCCTCCGGCGTGCCGGCCCGGCCCATCGGCACCTGCGCGAGCACCTTCCGGGCGTGCGGGTCGGATTCGGTCACGCCGGCCGGCCAGGCCGCCACGCCCGGCGCGACCGAGTTGACGCGGATGCCGCGCGGCGCAAGCGCCTTGGCCGCGCTCTTGGTCAGGGCCACCAGCGCCGCCTTGGATGCGCAGTAGGCCGGATAGCCTGGCCAGGCTTTCTCGGCCGAGATGTCCGTTATGTTCACGATGGCCCCGCCGCCGGCCATCAGCGGAAGCGCGTGACGGATGCACAGGGCCGGCGCGCGGGCGTTGACGGTGAACTCGGCGTCCCACTGGTCCGCGGTCAGCGTCTCCAACGGCGTGCGGTCATAGACGGCCGCGCAGTTCACCAGCACATCCAGCCGGCCGAACGCCTCCCCCACCGCCGCCAGCAGCCGCTCAATCTGACGCGGGTCAGCCAGGTTCGCCTGGAAGACCTCCGCCCGCCGACCTTTGCCGCCGCCTTCCTCGGCCCTCGCCATCGCCTCGATCTCCGTCTTGACCGCCCGCGCCGCGTCCTCCGACCTTCCGTAATGCACAGCCATGTTCGCCCCTTCGCGCGCCAGCGCAAGCGCAATCGCCCGCCCGACGCGCACCGCGCCGCCCGTCACTAATGCGATCTTGCCCGCTAGCTCCACGGGGGAATTGTAGCGAGAGAACTTGCTTACTGGCAATCCAGGTTCCCATGCGATGGCGCTACTCCGCCGATTGGCGTTTTGCGGCCGTAAGGAGGGCGAGCATGAGGATGGCGGCCGCGCCAGCCAGGGCCGCGCCGATGCCGAAGGCCCACACCGGACCAAGTTCCAGCCAGAATCTCCCGAATACCAGGCTCGCCGGCAGGGCCGCGATGCCAATCGCGCCGTGGTAGATGCCGAAGGCCGTGCCTCGCTGCTCGCTTGGAACGAAATCCGTTACAAGCGCCTTCTCCGCCCCTTCGCACGCCCCGTAGTAGAAGCCGTACACCAGGAACAGCACCCAGAACGGCCACTGGTCCGGGGTCGAGCCCGCCGCCTCCTGGGCCATCGCGCGCCAGCCGGCAAGGGCGAACCCGGCATAGGTCAGGGCGTACACGATCCACCCCGCGGCGATCACCGGCCTACGGCCGATTCTGTCCGAGATAATCCCGCCCGGGATGCTGAAGACGATCTTGGAGATGTGAAAGACCATCCACAGCACCAGCAGCATCCCCAGCGACATGCGGAAGATCGACGCCGCCAGGAGCATGATGAACATGTCGGAACTATTCCCTAGGGCAAAGAGCGTCACGATGCCTGTGAACAGGCGGAAGCTTCGTGGCAATGAGCCCCACAGGCCGACGTTGACCGTCTCTTCCTTGGGGATGATGGCGACCTCTCGCACCCTGAAGACCAGCGCCGCGAGCGCCGCCAGACCTGGCAGCAAGGCCACGCCAAAGAGCCATCGCAGGGCGTTCATCTCGTCAGGGCCGACGGCCTGCTTGTGGACATCAATCGCCGGACGGCTCCAGAGCTTGTCGCCGCCGAGTATGAGCTGGAGGATGATGATGGCGACAATGGGTCCCAGTACCGCTCCTGCGTGGTCCATCGAACGGTGGAAACTGAAGGCCAGGCCGCGGACGTCAGGCCCGACACTGTCGCCGATGAGCGCGTCGCGAGGCGAGGTGCGGATGCCCTTGCCGACGCGGTCGAGGAACTTAAGGACGACCACCTGTAGGCCGCCGGTGGCCCACCAGACCAGGCCCGCCAAGCCCATCAACGGCCGCGCGAAGCTCGACGTGCCGTATCCCAGGATGACCAGCGCCTTGCGCTTGCCAAGCTTGTCGCTGATGCGCCCGGAGAAGATTTTGAGCAGGCTGGCCGTCGTCTCGGCGACGCCCTCCATGAGGCCGACATATACCGCCGCCTCGACACCGCCGACCAGCCCGGCGATGAAGATCGGCAGCAGCGGGTTCATCATTTCGCTGGAGAAGTCGGTGAACAGGCTCACCAGGCTCATCGCCAGCACGTTGCCCCGAATGGCATTGCGGAATTTGGTCAGCATGTTGGAGGCCGGGACTCGCTCCTGCTCTCAACCGCCAAGACAGCGCGGCGCCGGCATGGAAGTCTATGGCGGCCCTTGCGCTGAATGCAATCCGCCGTCTCAGCGAGCCGGCGCGCTCGTGGTCTGGTGGGCGGCGCGCCAGGCGTCCATGTCGCGCGGGACGGGGAAATACGTCTCGAAGGGAACGTTGGCGTCCCCGCAGTCTTCCTTGAGGTACGGCGCGGCGTTGTCGTAGAGCAGCTTCGCGATGTCCGGCGACTGGGCGTCGCCGGCCACAGCGCGATACAGGCGCGACCGCGCGGCGAGCGTGATGTTGTAGCCGTAGATACGGGGCTCCACCAGCAGATCATGGAGGATGGTGGCGGCCTCCTCGTCGAACGTCCATGAGAACTTGTTGCGCGGGACGGCGTTCTTCTGGTAAAGGTCGTAGACGGCCATCGCGTAGGCTTTGTAGTACTCGTATGTGGCGGCGTCGCCGGAGGCCGCGCCGAGGAAGGCCGTCTCCAGCGCCAGAGCGATCTGTCCGCTCGCGACGCTCGCAATCGGCCGGCCTTGCTCATTGAGCGTCGCCATGACGAATTCCTTGACCGGCAGGTCGTACTTGCCGCCCTTCATGCCGTAATCGTCCCGGAGGAACTTGAGGTAGTCCTCGGCCTCCTTCCGGCGATTGCTCAGCCAGAGCATCTGGATGGCGTTCTCGATGAAATTGCGGTGCCCGTCACGGAAGGTGTTCTCCTCGAACTTGTCGCCACGCGCCCTGCTGACCGCGTTGATGAACAGGATGTGCTGCTTGTGCGCCGGGCCGATGAAGCGGATGTCGGGCAGCCGCCAGATGTCAGGATTATCACGTTCGCCGGGCTTCTCGCGCATGGTCAAGCGGCCGAAGAAGGACATGTCCCTCAGGCTGAACAAGGCGATCCTGTCGCAGTTCAGGGCGTCGATGTCGGCCCGCTGGATGCTCTGGCATGCCTGTATGCCGTACGTCGCCCAATAGAGGGCGTGCGCGGTCGGATTGCGCCAGTCCAGCGGGGCCTGGTACTTGATGCCGCCGGTCTCGCCCGTGCTGCCGATCTGGTTGGGGTTCTCCATCAGGCCGAGCATGAACTGCGGGTCCATGCGCCAGACGTTCCAGAGCACCTGGGCGCGCTCGAACGCCAGGAGCTTGTCGCGTGCCGGCCTGCGCGCCGGATCGTTCATGATCAGCCAGATCGCGCGCGCATGGAGCGCATCTTCGCGCGCCTCCTTGTCCGTGATGGCGGCGATTTTCTGCTCGTCAGGGGCCTTCAGCGTCTTGGGGCGCACCACGTCGGCCTCCTGGTCGGAACTGTACCGGTTCCAAGCCGTGAGGAAGCCCATCAGGGGCCTATCGGGCGTGGGCTCGGCCAGGGGCTCCAGGAACGGCGCTCGCATGGCGCCGTCGCGGAGCACGTCATCGCCACCGCCCCTCTTCGGGTCGCGCAGGAGCTTGCCGATGTCTTCGGCGTAGGCCTTGACGGCCCCATCCTTGAGCAGCACGTCGAACTGATCGGCCTGAACGAACTGTCCGCTCTCGGGCAGACGAACGCCGCCCGTCATGCGCGTCATCAGGAAAGAAACGTTGCCCGCCGCCAGCAGTCCCACGACGATCCCCCCGCCGACGAGCAACATGCCAGCCACCGGTAGAAGCACCACGCGGTTTCGCCAGAGGAGCATCGCCACGATCAGCATCAGGGCGAGAAAGCCGCCCATGAAGAACGGATAGGCTGGTATCGACTCGATCTCTGGCTTGACCTGGCCCTTGTCCAGCGGCGCCTCCGCGATTGGCCGGAAGGCCTCGACGGCTCTCTCGGCCGGACCCATTGGCGGCGCGCCCAGCACCTGCTGCATCTTCGCGGCCCAGTGCTTCTTGTAGCTAAGGTTCATCTCGTCGGTGTCGCCGCCGATCTTGTGGTACAGGATCCACGACAGTTCGTGATAGAGCGCCAGGCTCTTGGGGTTGGCTGGGATGCCCTTGTCGCGCAGCAGCTCGACGCCGCGGTTGACCCAGTTCCAGCGCTCCTGGGGCGTGTGCGTGCCGACCGAGATGTTGTAGCTCATGTTCCAGGCCATGTAGGTCCACACGCCCGGATAATGAGGCTGAAGCTCGCTGATCCACTCCGCCTTCTGCTGGCCGTCAAAGTAGCGGCCCTTCTGCTTGTCATCCTCCATGCCGATCCACATGTACGCGACGGCGAACGTACGGAACACGCCAGGCATGACCGTCCAGAGCGTCATCTGCGGGTTCTTCCTGGCCACGGATTCATCCGGGGCGATGCCAAGCTGGCTTGAGCGGGCGTCCAGCGGCCATTGGAGCAGCCGCGCGGCGATCAGCATCGCCAGCGCCAGGCCGGCCCAAAGTCCTTGCGTGATTCGCGATCTGCCTTCCATCGCCTACACCTGCACCCTTGCCAGTTCCCGCCGGCGGAAGATCCAGCACGCAAAGCCCAGCAGCAGGAGCGTGCGGATGGCCAACTGCACCACGGCCGTCTCGCCGAGTTGGCCCCAGGAGATCGTCATTCCGCCCACGAAGGCGTCCCCCGGCGAGGTCGCCGAGAAGTCGGGGAACAACGCGCTCATGCCTCGCAGGACGAAGTAGGCCAGGTGCATGGGGAAGCTGAGGTTGAGCTCAAGCTGGTCGCTGAAGACACAGCGCAGGCTGCGGCCCAGATGGATAATCTGATCCACGAAGCTGCCCGTCAGGCCCGCCGTATTGAACATATCGCGAAACCACCCCTGCATCAGCGTGAACGGCATCAGGCTGAAACTCACTATGCAGGCCATGGCGAACGAGAGGAAGCTGCTGGCAAGCACGGCCAGGCCGGCGATGTACATCAGTTGGACCATCACCAGCATCATGCCGCGGATGAAGTTCCACTCGAAGCCGCCTTCCCTGTACATCACGGCGACGTCCTGGGGCTTGATCTCAACGGTGCTTCTGCCGCGGTTGACGAAATGGACGGTCATCCGGCCCTTGCTGTCGACGGCCCTGGCCGGGAAGGTCAACGTCGATTGCGCGCGGGATGGATCGTCGCGGAATATCGGGTACTTGTACCTGGGGTTCTCCGGGTTCTCGGCGATCCACAAGCCGCGAATCGTGTCATCGTCCCCGGCCCCAAGGGGGGTGCCCTTGAAGCTGACCTGCACGGTCGGCGGGATCACGATCCTGACTTCCGCGCCTTCGACCAGCGAGTTGATCTCGTTACGAGTCTGGTCGTTGAAGTTGAACTCAGCCCAGAACCTGTCGGGTCCAGGCGGCAGGACCGTTCCATCAAGGCTGTTCACGCGGACAGGGCCGGTGTTGATCAGGTGCGAGACCAGTTGCGATGGGCATTCGAACTGGATCGCCACGGTGGAGTTCCTGAGGTTAGCGGCGCGTCCGGCCAGTACCCTGCCTGTGCCGCGCACCTCCGCGCCGACGAGGGAGATTCCCTCGAATTGCCACTTCAATTCCTGGCGGCTGAGCATGCCCTGGTCCCAGAGGGCGAGCACCGTAGGCCAGTCCCGTGCTTCCAGGGGCACGATCCCTCCTTCGACGGGGATCGGCGCCCCCTCCGGGAACGGCTCGGCGGACTGGAGCGGCGCGAGCACCTGCTTGCGGATCTCCACGTCGAGTGCCTTGCGGGCGTCTTCCGCCTTGCCCGCCTCGGTGAGCGCCTGGCTGCGCGCCCGGTAATCTTCAAGGGCGGAGTCCAGGCGGCCGGCTTCCCTCATGATCCTGTACCGGTCTCGGACCTGGGCCTCGATCTCGAACGGCACAGGGGACACCTTGTTGCGGGAGGCGAACACCTCGTTCTCGGCCGCCGCCCGGTCGCGCGGATCAATCACCTGAGTGCCGATCTGCGTCTGGTATCGCAGGTATTGGGAAACGCCGTAGATGATGGCGGCCGATATGCCCAGCAGGACGGCGTCGAAAAGCACCAGGCCAAGCCATCGCCCCACCACGTACTGCCAGCGGGGCAGCGGCTTGACCGCCACGCTGAAGACCGTCTTGTCACGGACATCGTGGCTGATCAGGCCGGCGGCAAGAAACACCGTAACGACGCTAAGCAGAAAGCTCGTGATGCCGGTGCTGTACTTCAGAAAGGTGCGGACCTGGCCGGCGAGCGTGCCGTCGCCCTTCATCTGTGTGGAGGTGACGGCCAGGGCAACCGCCAGGAGGAATATGAAGGCCGCGGCGATCTTCATCCGCAGGCATTGCGAAAAAGTGTGGCGAACCACCGCCTTCACGCCGGGAATGCAGAGGAACACCCCGATCTGCGCCGCGATCACTACAGCGGGCAAGACGTAGCCGGGCGAGGCCGGGCCCCAGAACGCCGCCACAAGCGCCGCCAGAATCCATGTCAGGCCGTTGGCGCCGAGGATGATCGCCCACGCCCATTTGGACAGGCCGGAGATGGGGAATGCTGCCCTATATTCATCTAGGGTCGCCATGCTTCCTCGGTTCTTGCTCGGATTGGCGCATCTATCGTGAACATTGCCGTTGCTGAGATAGCGTAGCGTCCCCTATTTCCGGGACTCGTCGGAGTTCTTGCTGAGAAGCTCGTCGATTACGCTCCTGTCGGCCTCGACAGTCGGCGCAGGCGGCGGTCTTGATGGCTCGGTGGCCGCGGCAACTTCCGCGGCCGCCGACTGGCCGTCGCCTGCGGCACTCGAGGCGGGCGCGACCAGTTCCTCCAGTACTTCCTTGCTCGGCTGAGGCGCCACTGCCTGCGGCACAGGCTCCGGTGCGGCAGGCTCCGGGGCCACCGGCTGCGTGGCGGCGACTAGCTGCTTGATTACCTCTTCCGCGTGTGCCTGCGGGCCTTCGCGAAGGAACTCGGCCACAGCCCCGCCCGCGAGAGCGCCGCCGGTGCGAATGTTCTGGTCCTGCGCCTCCTTGACCATGCGAAGGAACAGGCTCTCCAGGCGGTCACGCGGGACGCACACTTCCAGGATGCCCTTGCCATCGGCGGCCAGCACTTCCTGCAACCTGGCCAGCGTCCGCTCGTCCAGGCGGTCGGTAGTCAGTTGGGTCCGCGAAGTCTGGGCCAGCAGTTCGTCGATCCGCCCCATCGCCCGCTTGACGCCGCCGTAGAGAATGCATATCCGGTCGCACACATCCTCCACATCCCCCAGCAGGTGGCTGGAGAGGATGATGGTCTTGCCCCGCGCGGCAAGCGTGCGGATGAGGTCCTTGAACTGCCGCGTACCGACCGGGTCCATGCCGCTGGTGGGCTCGTCGAGGATGAGCAGGTCCGGGTCGTTGATGAGCGCCTGGGCCAGGCCGATCCGCCGCTGCATGCCCTTGGAATACTCGCCGACGCGCCGATAGGCCACGCTGGTCAGCCCGACCATCTCAAGGAGCATGTCGGTGCGGCGGCGGCGCTCGGGTCGCGGCTGGTGGAAGAGCTGGCCGTAGAAGTCCAGCGTCTCCCGCGCGTCCAGGAAGGGATACAGGTATGTCTCTTCCGGCAGGAACCCGATCCTGGCCTTGACGGCCACATCCGTGGGCGCACGGCCGTAGATCGTGATCCGCCCGCGCGTGGGAAACAGCAGGCCGAGTATCATCTTGATCGTGGTGCTCTTGCCCGACCCGTTGGGGCCGAGCAGGCCAAGCACTTCGCGCGGCCGTACCTCCAGGTCGAGGTCAGCGACGGCGGTCACCTTTTCGCGCAACCAGAAGTCGCGGAAAATCTTGGTGAGGCGCGACGTTACAACGACGTTGCCTATCGTTTCCACCATGGTCTATCTCACGGCCCGCCCGGACCGGGCGGAGGCGGCGGCGGTGACGGCATGGGCGTGGGCTTGGGCTCTTCCTTCTTGGGCTGTGGCAGCATCGGCCACTCTTCCATCGCCTTTGGCACCGCCGGGTCTTGAATCAGGATGACCGTCTTGCCCGGGCCGTCCGTATTAACGGGGAACTTTATCACCCACGGGGAGCCGAGGATTTCCCTCAACACGTCGGCCCATTCGCGCTCACGAAGGAACTGCGGGTTCTTTCTGTACTCCGCCAGCAGCTTCTCGAAGGTCCTGGCGCGGCCTTCCATGTCCTGGGTGATCTTGTTGGCCTCGGTATTGGCGGCCAAGATGATGCCCGCGGCCCTTCCGCCCAGACTGGGCTTGGTCAGCACTTCATTGATCTTCGCAAGCACCTTCGCGGCCGTTGCCTTGTCGCCCCTGTCGTCGGCCTCGTTGTACTGGCCGATGAGATCGTAGTCCGCCGCGCTGTCGGCTGCCGCCGAGGGATCAGACCCCGTTGCGCCGGCCGTGGGGTAGCTCGCCGCCGGTCCATGCAGCGCGCCTAAGCCGGCCGTCCCGCTGAACACGAAGCGGTCGCCCAGCAACGCCCTGCGGTTGGCCGCACCGATCGTGTTGTTTATCAGGTTGTTGGCGTCGCTCCAGGCGGCCTGGACCAAGGCCTCCTTCCGCTGCCGCGCGCTATTGGCGGCCTCGTACAACGGCTCTACTGCCAGAGGGCGCGTAATCCCTTCGCTCGGGATCGTTATGCTGATGATTCTTATCCCGGTCCTCGCTTCGGTAAGGCGCTTCTGCGCCAGTCTCTGGACCTGCTCCAGGAACCCGCCGGGCCCGCCGTAGTCGTACCGGATCTTGTCGGCCGTCATGCTTGCCGCGACGCGCACGGCCGCGTCGCAGATCGCCGACCGTATCGGCTCAAGCACCGCGTCGACCTTCTGTTTCGTGTCGGGGTCCTCAATCTGGATTATCGTTGGACTGGCGACGGGCGGCTTGTCCGGGTCGGTTTCCGGCCGGACTTCCGGCACGTTCTGCTTGAACAGGAGGACTTGATCGATCACGTAGGCGTAGGTGAGTTTGACGTGCAGCAACTCGCGGTCGCCTGTGAAGAGCGCCCCGTCCCAGCCTGGCTTGAGGACTTGGCTCATCACGCGCCTGGCGGACAACGACTTTGCGGTCTTGTCCTCCGGCGTCTCATTCATCCAGAAATCCTCAATCGTAATCAGCTTGGGCTTGACGTTGACCTTCTCGATCTGCCCGATGGGGAACGGCCATGTCCAGGCAAAGCCCGGCGGGACTTCCTCGCCGACGATCCGCCCGAAGACCTTCCTGACGCCCTTCTCGTTGCTGCCGATCGTGTGAATGCCCGTGCCCAGGAACATGATCCCGACCAGCACCATGATGACTGTCAGGATCCTGAAGCTCCATCGCAGGGCGTCGGACAGGCTGCGCGATGCGGTATCGGCGTGCAGGCCGCTCAGGCCGCCGGGCGGGGCGATTGAGCCGCGGCCGCCCTCGCCGTCGTCGTGGCTATGCTCGTGGTCGTGATGGCTGTGTTCGTCCATTCGGATAGCTCCGTGGTGGAATCATCCTCTGCGATGGTTACGGCGACGCCTTGGCGGCGGTGTTCGCCGGCTGTGTCGCCGGCACGCCCTTCAGGGGCGATGCGTCGGCATTCGGCCCGAACCGGAACATGTTGAGCAGCGCCAGCGTGTTGGGGTCCAGCACAAGCACCGTGCGGTTCTTAAGCAGCTTGAGGGTCTCCAGCGACCGCAGGAAGATGGCCAATTCCGGCGCGGCCTTGAACTTGGCGTACTGCTCGGTTGCTGCCTGCATGCCCTTAGAGCGGATGTCGCTGGCCTTCAGCTTGGCGAAGGCGATGATCTGCTCGGCGGCCTGGTCTGCCCGATCGCGGATGGCGCTTGCTTCCGACTGCCCTTGCGAGTCATAGCTCTTGATCTCACGCTGTCGCTCCTGCTTCTGGGCGTCGATGACGGCCTTGGTTACGTTCTCGGTCAAGCCCAGCGACTTGAGGCCCAGTGAGACGACCTCGATGCCGTAGTTCTGCTTGGCGCTGTCGTTGAGCGGCTTGAGAATCTCGCCCTCGATGTTCTGGATGCGCATCCTGTCCTTATTGGTGTTGACCAGGTCGCTCATCTGGTAGTTGCCTATGACGCTGCCGGTGGCGGACTGGAGGATGTTGCGGAGCTTCGCCTCGCCGTTGGCGATTGAGCCGACGTTCTTGTCGAACTGGACCGGGCCGTCGCCCCCGGCGATTCGCCAGGTGCAGTAGAACGTCAGGTAGACCTGGTTCTTGTCCTTGAGCTGGACCTCGGCGGTCCTGTCCTCAAGGATGAACGTGCGGGCGTCGTATGTCACCACCCGCTCGACCGGCCAGAACCACTTGAAGTGCAGGCCGGGCTCCGTCACGACATAGCGTGTCTTGCCGAAAAGCTTAACCAGCGAGACCTCATTGTAGTCGGTCTGGAAGGTGGTGACGGTGACCAGCAGCAGCCCCGCCAGCAGCACTCCCGCCACTATGATCGTTATTCGTTTCGCCATATCCTGGTTCCTCAGTCGTCCGCTTTCGGGACGGTCTATTTCGATTCGATGGCCTTCGGTCCCCCGAAGTTGATCCCGCCAAGCGGGCCTGTCTGGCCGCCTATGCTCTGCCGGATCTCAACCTTCCCGGGATCGACGGCAACAATGTACTTCGTGGTGAACGGCAGCACGTCGTCCCATGCGTCCAGGTACCGGTCGGTGGCGAAGACAGGCGGGCAGGCCTGGTAGGCGCCCACCAGGCGGTTGAACGTCTCGGCGTCGCCGCGCTCCTTGAACTCCAGCCCCCACCGGTCGGCATAGGCCTTAGCCACCTCCGCCGCGGCCTGGCCGTAGGCGGCGTCGAGCAGGTTATTGGCGCCGCTACCATAGAGGGCGTCAGTTCTGGCCTTGGCGTCAGTGCCCGGCCCGTCGGCGGCCAGCAGGCGGGCCTTCTCAACGGCCGCCGCCAGTTCGGGGCCCCCTTTGGCCGCAAGGGCCTGGATTTCCGTCAGCGTAGCATGATATCGCAGAAAGGAGACGAGCAACTGCTGGGGTGAGGTCAGCCGCAGATCGACCTTCGTCAGGTCCGCGAACGCGGGCAGATGGGCCGGATCGATCTCCGTCTGAATCCGCCCCAGCAGGCGCTCGCGGTCGATCTGGTCGTTGAGCGTCTTCATATCGTCGGTCACGTGCCGCAGGTACTCGGCCAGCAGGTTCCCAAACGCCGCGGGGGCCGTCACGCTGTCCTTCAGCGACTTCAGCTCATTCACCTTGCGGACGGCCAGGGCAAGCTGGAGGGCCAACGTCGGATCGCCGGCTACATCCGCCAGTGTCTTGTTGGCGTCGGCCTGGGCCTCGTACAACGTCGCCTCGCGGCGGCGCTCGGCCTCCAGGACCTGCTCGTAGTCGCCAGCCAGGTCCTTGGGCGGGTGAACGGCCATCAGCCGGACGAGGGTTATCTTGACGCCCAGCTTCTGGGCATCGACAGCCGTCTGAATCAGGCGATGGAGCTGCTCTGCGGCCCTCTCGCGGCCGGTGGTCATAATGGCTTCCGGCCGGTCCTCATCCGTGCCTCCGAGCGGCTTCTCCAGCGTCGCCCGGGCGCAATAGTTGACCATCTCGCGCGAGGCGATGCACTCGATGAGCTTGCGCGGCCCGGCGTCCAGCGTGGTCGCGTCCGGGTTCGTTTTCGCCTCATCGGAACCGGGCCGGGCAGGCTCGGCGTAGTACTTCATGTAGTCGTCAAGGGCGTGCTCGCCTTCCTTGCCGTCGAGCTCTTTCGTCTTGACCCGGTAATTTACTTGCACCACCAGCTTGATGACGTTCACCGAAGGCGCCGACCGCTCATCCCGCGGGGGGGAGGCCACCAGGAAGTCCTTCTCCTCCGTCGCGCCGTGCTCTTCCTTCCACAGATACAGCTCACGGACGATGTTGCCCTTCCTGACCATCGAAGCCTCGCGCTGGGCCTTCGTCCGCTCGCCCCCCACGCCCAGCAATATCTCGTGGACCGTGTCCGCCGCATACCGGTGGGCCGTGTCGATGGGCCAGGGCCATTTCAGGTGGATGCCCGGACCCAGGACGCTGGCCTTCTGTCCCCAGTGAAGGACGACGTATCTCTGCCCGCTCTCCACGATGACCAGCGAACTCAATCCCATCAGCACCAGCAGGCCCACCAGGACCAGCGGAGCGAACGCCTTGACCACAAGCTGGTAGAACCAGCTCTTGGAGACTTCGAAACCGAACTGGTAGTTGATGGCTTCGGCCAGCGAATGGCCGACCCGGCCCGGCTGGGCGACAAGGTTGAACAGGCGGCTGTCGAAGCTGTACCGCTCCACCTGGCCCGGGACGCGCGGGCGAAACAGGTCCAGGATGAAGTTGAGCAGCAGCTCCACCGCCAGGATGGCCTGGACTATCGCGATGAGATACGCGGCGACCAGGTCAACCGACAGCAACGTCCTGCCGCCGGCCCCAATCGGCGCAAAATAGGCCGCCAGCAGGGAAAGGGCCACCAAGGCCATGGAGATTACGTTCAGGGTCAGGTAGTTGCCGGCCGCCCCCAGCAGGCGCCACTCCGGACGTTCGCTGATGCCCACGGCGTAGCGCGCCAGCAGGAATCCGACGAAGGCCAGCAGGACCACGAACACTGTTCCCGCCAGGCAGTTGTTGAGCGGCTCAGGGCCCTGGCCGGGGTAGAACGGACGCCAAGTCGAGCCGAATATCCTGATCGCCCCTCCCGACAGGTACATGATCATGGTGAAGGCGACGACGGCCTGACAGATCAGGAAGAAGACCGTGAAGCTTGGCGCAATCCACTTGTCCATGAACAGGACGTGGCGGGCGGCCGGCCGGGCCTCCAGTGCCTCCTTCCGCGCGAAGATCTCGCTGCCCTCGACGCCGGACTTGCCGAGTTCCTTCAGCTCCGTCTCTTCCTGCCGCGCAAGCTGGCGGGCGTAGAGCAGCAGGGCCGCCATGAGCCAGAGCACAGTGCCACAGAGCGTGAACCACGAGGCGGCGTTGGCGGCCTCGGAGCCGGTCTGCACCCAGATGACCATCATCACTACCGTGAAGACGGCCTGGAGGACGGCCCCCAGGAGGGCGACGTTCTTACCGCGATTGTAAACGATCATATCCGGGCGTTCTCCTGTGTGTCCTTACGGCCGGCGTCGGAAAACGTTTGGGGGGCGCGGCCGGCGACGTTACAATTCCGCCGCGACGGGCGTATAGCTGAAAACATCCGCCCGCCGTTCGGCGTAAGACAGAGGAAGCCGCGCAGACTATGATGCGATTCTGGGCCATCTGCCGAAACACGTTTGTCCAGACGATACGGCAGCCCGCTTACGGCGTGCTCGCCGGTGTGGGAATCATCGTCCTCATACTGCTGCCGTTCCTGGCCAGCTACACGATGGGCGACTCTTCCGCCGACTACCAGAAGACAGACCAGGGCATGTTGATGCAGATGGGCCTCAGCACGATTCTGGCGGCAAGCTGGCTCATCGCGGCCCTCAGCGCGTCGGCGACCGTCAACCGCGAGATCGAGGACCGCACGGCGCTGACGGTCATTTCCAAGCCGGTGCCACGCGCAACATTCGTTCTGGGCAAGTTCGGCGGCGTGGCGGGGGCGGTTGCTGTCGCATTCTATCTGATGTCCCTCGTGTTTCTCATGACCGCCAGGCACAAGGTCATGTCCTCCGCCAGCGACGAGTACGACATGCCCGTGCTGGTCCTGGGGATCGGGGCGGCCGTGCTCGGCATGGCGGTGGCCATATCGGGCAACATTCTCTTCGGCTGGCCCTTCATCTCGGGGGCGGTCTGGTCGCTTCTGGTGACGCTCAGCGTGGCGATGGGGCTGATCAGCTT
The DNA here is from genome assembly GCA_041946855.1 of Phycisphaerae bacterium. Lineage (GTDB taxonomy): Bacteria > Planctomycetota > Phycisphaerae > SM23-33 > SM23-33 > JBHGBE01. The sequence continues at coordinate 21,464 of JBHGBE010000039.1, forward strand.
CATCGGCAAGGGCTGGAGGATCGTCCCGCCGGGCTACGATGTCCCGCCCCGCAACGCGTACATGATCAACGCGGAGCTCAGGCGCGACGCCGACCTGGACAAGTTCAAGAAGTTCGTCGATGAACAGAAATTCACCTTCGACAAGGTTTCGGACCCCAACAGGAACGTAGTCGTGGTCTTCGCCCCGCAGACGCTGACGCCCACCGAGGCGCTTGAGACCGTGAAGAAGTGGGAAGCCGTCAAGGCGGCCTGGCCGGGGATTGAGGCTCCGGCGATCAGCGGCCAACTGCTTATCGCAATCGTAATGACGTTCCTTGGCGTGCTGGTGTTCGTGGCAGTGGCCATCGCCGCCAGCACCCGCTTCGGCCAGGTGGCGACGTTGATCGTATGTCTGGGAGTGTTCCTTGCCGGAACGCTGTATTCGGGGATCTTCGGCCCCTACGGCGAACTGAACGAGAGACTCGTCCTGGGCGAGGTCGCCAGCGTGGCCATGCCCAAGCTCACTCTCTTCTACGCGCACGACGCCCTCATCACCGACAAGGCGATCACGATGGACTACGTCGGCATGTCCGCACTGTACTGCCTGCTCTACGTCGGCGGGATTCTGGCGGTGGGCGTGGCGATGTTCCAGCGGCGTTCGCTCCATGCCGACAGCGCATCGGCGGGGATGCCGGCGGCGGTCAGCATCCTGGCATGGATCGGCCGGGCAGTGGCGGTGCTGAGCGCTCTTATCGGCGTCGAGGCGTTCCTGTCCTTCCTCGTATCGCGGTGGGACAGCACCTTCCACCCGCTTGTCTACAACTCCTTCGCCGCAGCTTTCGGTCCGGGACTGGGCCTGGCAGCGGCGGCGGGCGTACTGGCGCAGGCGGTCGCGGCGTGGCTGGTCTGGACTTACTTCGGCCGCGGGAAGCGATGGGCGCACACGCTGGTCCTGGTCACGACGGCATTCGCCATCGCCTGGGCCGCGGCCGCCATCGCCTTGGGCGACAGGTTCCCCGGCATGCGCCGGGGCCGCGGGCCCTACAGCCTGGTGATCGACCTGGCTGTGGCCGCCGTCGTGATGCTCGTCCTGTTGTTGCCCAGCACGCGTCGTCATTTCAGGGAAACTGCCCACTAGAAGCTGCCGCAACCATGTTCGCGGCCATCTGCCGCTGTCAACCTGGCCGGCCGCGCCTTTGCCTGGACGCGCCGGCTCAGGCCCAATGCCCGATGCCATTCGATCATCCGCCTACGCCGCCGGGACCGCCTCCAATTTCGCCTTGGGGACCGGCGGCAACTCAGCCGGCGCCTGGTGCATCTCTTCGCCGTACCTGACCAGACGCGCGCTGTTGAAGATCACGAACGTCGCGGCCAGCAGGTGCAGAAGCGCGCCTGTCACCGGCGAGATTATCTCCATCACGCCGAGCACCTCGAAAGTCACCACGAAGACCACGCCGAAGATCAGGTTCTGATGGATCACGGCCGAGGTCCGGCGGCTCAGCCGCACGAGGAATGGCAGGCGGCCGAGGTCGTTGTTCATCAGGGCGATGGTGGCCGAGTTGATGGCCACGTCGCTGCCGGCCGCCCCCATCGCGATGGACAGGTCGCCTGCTGCGAGGGCCGGGGCGTCGTTCACGCCGTCGCCCACGACCGCGACCCTGTGGCCCTGCGCCTTCAGTGCCGCGACCAGGTCCAGCTTGTCGTGCGGGAGCACCTCAGCCTGCACTTCGGTGCAGCCCATCTCCCTGGCCACGCGCCGGGCCACCGACCAGCGATCCCCCGTCACCATCACCAGTTCGCGCATGCCCTCGGCGCGAAGCTCCTCCATCGCCTTGCGGGCCTCGTCCCGCGTGCGGTCCTCCAGGCCGATCCAGCCCAGGAACCGTCCATCCCGCACCACGTGAAGCGTGCTGAGGCCTTCCGGCTCGGCCAGGCGAGGATCGTTGAGGGCGTCCAGGTTGACGCCCTGCTCCTGCACCCAGGCGCGACGCCCGACCAGCACTGTCGAGCCGTTGAACTTCGCGCTGACGCCGCGGCCCGGGAACTCCTCGAATTCAGTCGGATCAGCCAGCTTGAGGCGGGCCTGTTCGGCCTTGGCGACCACGGCCCTGGCCACCGGATGCCGCGAGCGGTGTTCGGCCGAGGCGGCGGTCGCCAGCAGGTCGGCGCCGTCAACGCCGGGGGCGGGCAGCATCCGCGTGAGGCACAACTGGCCGGTGGTCAGCGTGCCGGTCTTGTCGAAGACGAACGCCGTCAGGTTCTTGGCGGCCTCGATGTTGGAGACGTCCTTTATCAGGATTCCGAGCCTGGCCGCGCACGAGAGGGCCGCCACCATGGCAGTCGGCACGGCCAGGATCAGCGCGCAAGGGCAGGCCACGACCAGCATCGTGACCGCGATGGACATTTTCCCGGTGAAGAACAGCGCTATGCCCGCCAGCATTAGGATCGTCGGGGTGTACCACCCGGCGTAACGGTCGATGAGCCGCATGATCGGGATGCGGGTCTTCTCGGCCTGGAGGATCAGCTTCTGCACGCGGCCCAGCGTCGTGTCGGCGCCGGCTCGCGTGACCTTGACGTCGATGGCCCCGGCCAGGTTGCTGGTGCCGCCGAACACCTCGTCGCCGGCGATTTTGTCCACGGGGATCGACTCGCCCGTGATGTTGGCCTGGTTGACCGACGACGTGCCGCTGACGATCACGCCGTCGGCGGGAACGTTGTCGCCAGGGCGGACGCGAACGATGTCGCCCGGCGAAAGCTCGCGCGGGTCCACCAACTCCTCAACGCCGTCGGCCTTGACGCGGCTGGCCTTCTTAGGGGCCAGGCGCACCAGATGTTCTATGCTGGCCCGCGCGCCCAGGGCGGTGCGCGTCTCGATGAGGTTGGCCAGCAGCAGGAAGAAGGCCACCGCGCCGGCCGCGCGGTAGTCGATGGCAACGATTGCCGCGATCACCGATAGCGCCACCAGTTCGTCCATGTGCATGTGGCCGTGAAAGAGGTGCTTGATCGCGTGCATGATGACCGGGATGCCCAGCATCACAGCGCCGGCCAGGGCGAGAAAGTCTGAATACGGGTTGTACTCCTTGCCGCCGACAGTGACCGTGTGCGAGTCAAAAAGCCATCTGGCGGGGTAGGAGCACAAGACGAGGATGCCGCCGAGGAGGATGCCGATGATCAGGACGCTCGCGCGGCCGGTCTGCCGCTCGACGGAGTCCTTCAGTATGTCGTGCGCCATGCAGTGGCTCCAATGTGCGCCGCCGACGGCAGGCCGCGAGCGGGATTTGCGCACGGACCGCGCTGCGGAGGCGACCTGTTCGCAGGTTGTACGACGCCTGACGTTCGCAAGTTCTGCCGTGGAGCGGAATTTATAGACGCCGCCTGCTTAGAATGCAATAGGATGCGCTTGACGGAAGCCCGCGGTCGTTCATAGCATAAGTCAGTGACAATGAAGCAAAAGTGCGACAAGTGCGACAAGCCGGCCGTTGTTCACACGACGGACATCATCGGCGGCCAGAAGATCGAGAAGCACCTCTGCGAGGACTGCGCCAGCGGCGAGGGAATCACCATAAAGGCCGGCGCGGAGATTACGCAGCTCCTGGAGGACTTCGTCCTCCAGACCAGTCGCGGGCAGGAGTCGGCCGACCTCAAGTGCGGGGTCTGCGGGATGACCTGGGCTGATTTCGGCCAGCACGGCCTGCTCGGATGCCCCAACGACTACGACCGCTTCGAGCGTCCCCTCCGGCCGCTGTTGGCGCGGGCGCACGAGGGCGCCACGCAGCACATCGGCAAGACCCCCTGCCGGGCCGGAGCGGACCAGAAGGTGCAGACCGCCATTCTTCGCCTTCGGGCGGAACTGAACGCCGCCATTGCCGCCGAGGACTACGAAAAGGCTGCCCGCCTCCGCGACCGCATCAAGAACTTGGAGCATCCGTGAAACTCACCGACCTGACACATCGCGCCGGCGAGTGGCTGCGGGGCGAAGGCCCGATGCACGACGTGGTCATCTCCTCGCGAATCCGCCTGGCCCGCAATCTCGCGGGGATGCCCTTCCTAGCGCGGTGCTCCGACCAGCAGAAGAAGGAACTGGAGGGCCGCCTGCGAGATGAGATACTGGCCGCGGCTATCGCCCGCGAGATGCTCTACATCGACATCGCGGCCGCCGGCGAGCTTGACCGGCAGCTTCTGGTGGAGCGCCACCTCATCTCCCGCCAGCACGCCGACGCCAAGCATCCCCGCGGGGTGGCCGTCAGCGGCAGCGAGACCATCGCCATTATGGTCAACGAGGAGGACCACCTCCGTATCCAGGTGCTCCGCAGCGGCCTGCAACTGGCCGACGCCATCGGCGAGATCAACCGCATCGACGACCTGCTGGAGGAGCGGCTGCCGTTTGCCTTCCACGGCCGTTACGGGTATCTCACCGCCTGCCCCACCAACGTGGGCACTGGCCTGCGCGTCAGCGTGATGCTCCACCTGCCGGCGCTGAAGATGAGCGGCCAGATCGAAAAGGCCTTCCGCGCCGCCCGCGACATGCACCTGGCCATACGCGGGCTTTTCGGCGAGGGGACCGAGGCGCAGGGCGACTTCTTCCAGGTGTCCAACCAGACGACGCTGGGCAAGTCCGAAGAGCAGATAATCGACGAGTTCCTGAACGTCATGGTCCCGCAGTTCATCGAGTACGAACGGAAGGCGCGCCAGTCGCTGGTGCGCAAGCGCGCGATCGCCATCGACGACAAGATATCGCGGGCGATGGCCCTGCTGCGATCTGCAAGGCTCATCAGCTCCGAGGAGACGATGTACCTGCTGTCGCTGGTGCGGATGGGCGTCGATCTCGGGCGGATCAAGGGCATTGAGCTCAAGACGATCAACGAGATGTTCCTGATGAGCCAGCCGGCCCACCTCCAGAGGGCCGCCGGCCATGAAATGAGCCCGCTCCAGCGCGGCGAGCTCCGCGCCGATTACCTCCGCCGCATGATCGACGGCGCGAAGTAGCAGTCGCGGATTGCCCATTGCAGTTTGATGACTCTCTAACGCCCCCTCTTTACAATCCGCAATCCACAATCTACAGTCGTGGATAGCCGGAGAGGTGCCGGAGCGGCTGATCGGGCAGCATTGGAAATGCTGTGTACGGCTTGCCGTACCGTGGGTTCGAATCCCACCCTCTCCGTACCAGAAGAACCGGGCTTCGCAAGTGACCCCAAGAGGGCTGCTTGCGGGGCCCGGCGTGGTTTCGGGGCAAGCCGTTATCTTGCCGCAAGGTAGTCCAGGCATTCCCTCTCGCCCTGAACCAGGGCGCCCGTCCGCGTGTCCCAGATGGCCGGCGTCCTTGCGCTGCCGAATAGCTTGAGCATGATACTGTCCTTTTCCATGTGTCCTTCAGGTGCGTTCACGGCGATGAAATCGAGGGCCAGCTCAGTCAGACGACGCCGAACCGGCTGTGAGTTCTCGCACTCTTCGAATTGGAACAGGACGATCATTGGTCGTCTCCCTGCCTTGCGGGGTTTCGACTGCGTCGGCCCTCCGGCCGGAGGCCGGTGCTGGATAAGTGATCACGTCGGCCTTGACGGAGATCCACGGGGTGAGCTTGTGAGGCCTGGCGGCGCGGCCGTTCTGGATGTGCCGAACCTCCAGGCCGCGTGCCGTCAGGGCGTCGGCTATGAGGGAGCGATGGCAGCGGAACGCCATGGCCTCGGCGCACATGACGACGATGGTCTTCTGCCCCGCGATCCGAATCAGCCGATCAAGGTTGCGGTGGAACTCCTTTGTCTGCATGTAATCCGCATACCCGCGAAAGGAGGCATTGCGCCATCCCATGTTGATCGAATCGCGCCTGGCTCGGCGCAGTCCGCCCAACCCCTTGACGTGAACGTACCCGATGCCCCGCCGCCGGAGCGCCTGGGGAAGGGCCTGGCGGTCGAACTGCGGGTTGTGCCGCGATCTCGGTATTGTCCGGACGTCCACCACCCGCTGGATGCCAAACGCCTTCAGGCGCTCGATGAAGGTTTCCAGCGGCAACGTCGAGTGGCCGATCGTGTAGACGGTCGTCGAGTTGTCCTGACAGCGATCCATGCCAACCCCTGCCTTTGGGCCCCACATTGTAGGCGGGGGCGTCTTGTGGGAAGACATGCGCGTGTTGAGATTTGGGGGGCCAGGGCGAACCCGCGTTGTTGCCGCGGGGTTCAAGAGTGATGTCCCTGCACTACATTGAGGCGAATTGATTATGACTGTGAGAACACTGGCTGGCGCGTTCATTGCTCTTGCTGTAACGAAGCTGCCCGTCCTGGCCCAGACACCAGCCAAGACCGACACGGCCTCCGGTCCGGCCTTGGCAGTCACGTCCAAGGTCCCGGCAAGCTCCGTCTCCACATTCCATTGCCTGAGCATCTACTGGTCGCCCGAGAAGGGAGAAGGAGCCAGGAAGGTACTGGTGAAGTTCCGCGAGGCCGCGGAGAAGGCATGGCGCGACGGACTGCCGATGCGATACAACCCGGTGAAGACGCCTGAGTGCAAGGGTGACTATCGCGGCAGTATCGTCAATCTGAGACCGGGAACCGCCTATGAGGTCTCCCTCACACTCGAGGGCACCGACATAAGGACCTCCCTGAAGGCCACCACGTGGAGTGAGAAGTTTCCGGTGGCCTCGACGGTTAAGTGCCGGAGCAGCTCCTCGACGCTGATGGTGAACAGGTCAGGAACGCCGGCAGGCTACATCCTGTACGATGGCGCGGGCGCCGTCATAGACAGCGCCAACAAGTCCGACCTGGGCATTTCGGTCGACGCCAGCTACGTGATACTACGAGGCTTCACGATCAAGAACGTGAGGCAGCACGGCATCCGCATAGTGAACGGCCATCATATCGTCATTGAAGATTGCGACATCAGCAAATGGGGCAGCGAAGAGGAGCGAGGCTTTGGCTTCGAGATGCAGGCGGGCGTCTTCGGCAACAGGCCGGATCTGCACGCCGTCGTGGTCCAGCGCTGCAAGATCCACAATCCCAGTTGGAACACCAACAGTTGGGCGGAGGATCACTACAAGGGCAGGGATAGCCGGCATCCAGATGGGCCGCAAACTATCGTCTTCTGGGAGTGCGACGGCAACAACGTAATTCGCTACAACGAGTGCTGGTCGGACGACAAACACTACTACAACGACGTCATGGGCGGCGGCAAGAACGGCAGTTACCGGGGCTGGCCGGGGCCCGACAGCGACATCTACTGCAATTACATCGCCGACTGCTGGGACGACGGCATCGAGGTCGAGGGCGGCGGGCAGAACGTGCGCATCTGGAACAACTACATTGAGAACACCTTGATGACCATCGCGAACGCCGCCACTTCGATCGGCCCGCTCTACATCTGGCGCAACGTCGGCGGGCGGTCCTACAGCCCGACGGGCAGCAAATGGAATCTCACGCACGGCAATTTCATGAAGATGGGCTACGCCGGAAGTGAAGACTGGATGACGGGTCACATGTACGTCTTCAACAACACAGTCTACCAAGTGAAGGATCAAGGGGCCAACGGGCTAGGCGGCGACTCGAGAATAATCAAGCACTGCGTCAGCCGGAACAACATCCTCCATGTCAGGGCCGGGGATACGTGTTCAATCTCCACGGAGAAGAGGAGCAGCGTGGACAATGATTTTGACTTCGACCTGCTCTCGGGCAGACACCCAGCCGACCAGGAGAAGCACGGCATCAAGGGCACACCGCGCTACGTGGACGGCGCGGGATTCTCATTCGAGAAGAAGACAGGCAACTTCCAGTTGGCCGACGACAGCCCGGGGCGTCGCCTGGCGGTGATGATTCCCAACTTCTGCGAGGGTCCCGGCGGGAGCGCGCCGGACATGGGAGCCCACCAGGCCGGCACACCGCCGATGGTCTTCGGTGTCAAGGCTGAGTTCATCCCGCCAGACGGGTCAAAGAAGCGGACCGCGGGACCGTAGTTTTCCCGTGAACCGATCCCTGCGCAAAAAACCGGCGTCAGGGGAGGGGAGCCTGACGCCGTTACTGTTTCTCGGCCAAAGGAGGGAGTTTGACCGAGGAGCCTCACATTGACGCACCGAATACATGTTACGCGAAATCCGGGATTTGTCAAGGAGGGCAGCGGAATTATTGGATTTTTTTTGGCGGCCCATAGAGCCCCTGTGACCCGATGTAGGCCCTGACGGCCTCGGGAACCAGATAGCGGATCGACCGCCCCACCGCAAGCCTCTCGCGGATGACCGTCGAAGAGATGTCAATGACAGGGGTCGCCAGGACGGACTGGCGCAACTTATTGATCCATTGTGGCTTAATGCGATTCTCCAGCGATGCGAATATGCCGCTCAGACGCTCCTGCCAGGGCGGCCGGGCGGCTATGACCATGTCCGCTGCCGCCAGCACCTCCTCGACGCGACGCCATGCCGGCAGGTCCTCCAGCATGTCCGCTCCGATGACCCATCGCAGCTTGGCGCCATGGCCGTGCATCGCCTTGAGCTCGACCAGGGTATCCAGCGTGTAGCTTGGGCCGGCCCTGTTGATCTCCAGTTCGCAGATCTCAAAGACCGCTTCGCCCTCCGTCGCCAGCCGCAGCATCGCCAGGCGATGCGCGGCGCTGGCGTGAGGCGGACCTCCAGACGCGGCATCTGCCTTTCCTGGACCGCGGCCCGTCTTGTGCGGGGAGCAGGCGGCTGGCACCAACGTGATCCGCTTGACGCCGAGTTGCTCAGCGATCGCGCGCGCGACGATCAGGTGTCCGTGATGCACCGGGTCGAACGAGCCGCCAAACAGGACGAGGTCGGTCTTCATTGGCTGGCATTGTAACGAGGCAACGCTTCTATTTACATCCGCGGGCGTAAGAATTACAATCTCGTCAATGCTAGCCAAGCGCATCATCCCCTGCCTGGACGTTGACAAGGGGCGGGTGGTCAAGGGCGTGAATTTCGTGAACCTCCGCGACGCCGGCGACCCCGTCGAGGTCGCCCGCCGCTACGAAGCCGAAGGCGCCGATGAGCTTGTCTTCCTGGACATCACCGCCAGCCACGAGGGCCGCGACACGATAGTTGACGTGGTGCGGCACACGGCCGAGCAGGTCTTCATGCCGCTTACTGTCGGCGGAGGCATCCGCACCATAGACGACTGCCGAAGGCTGCTCAACGCCGGGGCGGACAAGGTGTCGGTCAACTCCGCCGCGGTGAAGAACCCCGACTTCGTCACGGCCGCCTCGCGCCGCTTCGGGGCGCAGTGCATTGTCGTCGCCATCGACCCCAAGCGCATCCTCAAGGGCGGCCAAGAGGTCTGGGAGGTCCACATCAACGGCGGAAGGACGCCCACAGGCCTGGAGGCCGTTGCCTGGGCCGCCGAGGTCGAGCGCCGCGGCGCGGGCGAGATCCTCCTCACCGTGATGGACGCCGACGGGACGCTGGCCGGCTATGACATCGAGATCACCGCCGCCGTTGCCGGGGCGGTCAGCATACCGGTGATCGCGTCCGGCGGCGCGGGTTCGCCGGAGCACATCTACCAGGTCTTGACGGCCGGCAAGGCGGACGCCGCCCTTGCCGCCAGCATTTTCCACTTTGGCACGTACACCATCGCGGACACCAAGAGGTATCTGGCCGACCGCGGCGTGCCGGTCCGGCTGGCGCCGCCTGTTGGTGCGGCCGGAGCTTGCGAAGTCAGGAGTTAGCCTTGGAAGACGAAACGCAGCAGAACATTCAACCGGTTCAAGAGCAAGACTCGGGCCAGCGGGCCGCGCCAATCCGAATCGAGAAATACTTCCGCGCCATGATAAAGGCAGGCGCGTCCGATCTGCACCTGAAGTCCGGCGCGCCGGTCTACTTCCGCAGCAAGACGGTGCTGCGCCCGGCCAAGGGCGAGAGGTTCACCGAGCGCGACCTGGAGCAGATGGCCCTGGAACTGCTGAATCCCAAGCAGCGAGCGGCCCTGGAGGAAGGAGGCAGCATAGACGTCGCTTACGAGATCGAAGGCTCGGACCGCTTCCGCATCAATATCTACAGGCAGCGCGGCACGCTGGCCATCGCGGTGCGCAGGGTCACTAAGCAGATCCGCGACGTCGACTCGCTGCACCTGCCTCCCATCCTGAACAAGATCGCCGAGGAGAACCAGGGGCTGGTGCTGCTGTCGGGGCCGACCGGGTGCGGCAAGAGCACGACCATCGCGGCGATGATGGAGCACATCAACAAGACACGGCCGTGCCACATCGTCACGATCGAGGACCCCATAGAGTACCTCTACGAAGACAAGCTGGCCCTCATCAACCAGCGCGAGATCGGCATTGACGTTGAGACCTTCGAGTCCGCGCTGAAGTACCTGATGCGAGAGGACCCCGACGTGGTCCTCATCGGCGAGATGCGCGACCGCGAGACGTTCCAGGCGGCCTTGCAGGCGTCGGAGACCGGCCATCTGGTGTTCGGCACCGTCCACGCCTCCAGCGCGCCGCAGACGATAGGGCGCATCCTCGACTTGATGCCGCCGGACAGCCGCGACCTCATCCGCGGCTCGCTCGCCTTCAACCTGCGGGCCATCATCTGCCAGAAGCTCCTGCCGTGCGTCAAGGAGGGCATAGACCGGGTGCCGGCCGCCGAGATACTGCTAATCGACCCCTCCGCCCGCCAGTTGATAATGGAGTCGCGCGAGGCGGAGTTGTCGGACCTGATCCGCGCCCACGAGCGCGACGGCATGTTGAGCTTCACCCGCAGCCTGTTCGAGCTGATCGAGAAGGACTTCGTGGACCCGCGCGTCGCATATGAGATGGCGCCGAATGTGGAAGAGCTGAAGATGATGATGAAGGGAATCTCCTCCAGCCAGGCCGGCCTGATGACCCGCCGGCACGGCCAGTAAGGAAATGCCGCGCCAACGCGGGTCCAAGGCCCGCCGCGGAGTGCGGCACGGAGCGACTTGACATGCACAACGTGGCGATGGCGACCTTGGCCGAGACGTATTCCTCCCTGCTGGGCGACTACCTCTCGGTCGTGAAGGTGATCTTCGTGCTGGTCCTGGCGACGGCGTGGCTGGCCGCATGTCCGTGGGTCCACAAAGACACCCGAAAGGTCCGCGCGCCGCAGGAGCTTTGGAGCGGGGCGGTGCTGGTGGCCGGGATGCTGGGGCTGCTGATCTGGCTGCTCATGCCGATCTACATCGTCGGGATGCTGGTCTTCATCGTGCTGGCCGGCGCCGCGCTGCTGGCCTACGTGGTGTACCGCAACGGCCGGGTCGAGCCCGACGCCCGCGTCCTGACCGCGCATCATTTCCAGTCGCTCCTGTCGCCGCAGAAAGAGGTCAAGGTTGACGTCGTGAGCAAGGTCAGGCTCTACGGGGCCGACACCCGTATCGTACAGCCGCCCGTGGACCAGAAGGCCGACGCCGCCGAAAAGCAGACGTACAACCTGGCCCAGGGCCTTCTCTACGACATCCTCTACTACCGGGCGAGCGAGGCGGACCTGATGCCCGCCGGGAGTGAGGCCCGCGTCCGGCTGGTGATAGACGGTGTCGTCAACGAGCGCCCGCCGATGAGCGCGGCCGACTGCGAGCGAGTCATCCAGTACCTCAAGCCCATCGGCGGCATGAACGCCGACGAGCGCCGCCGCCCGCAGCAGGGAAAGATCAGCGTCGACCTGGCCGGCAGCCCCATCGACATGATGCTCACTACGGCCGGAACCACTACCGGCCAGCGGATGCAGTTCAAGATCGTCCAGGAGTTCGTGCAGACGCAGATCGACCTGCTGGGCATGTCGCCCGAGGTGCTGGCCGCCGTCAAGGGCATGAGCAAGGCCAGCGGCCTGCTGATCGTGGCCGGGCGGCCAGGCAACGGCGTCACCAGCACGCTCTATTCGCTCCTGCGCGCCCAGGATGCGTTCGTGAAGCAACTGGTGACGCTGGAAGCCAAGCCGGTTGTGGACCTGGAGAACGTCACGCAGACAGCCTATGGAGACCAGTCCAAGCTGGCCGGTGCGCTGGCGACAGTGTCCCGCCGTGATCCGGACATGCTCATGATCGACCGCTGCGACGATCCCAAGGCCGCGCCGACGATCATCGAGATGGCCGCCAGGAAGACGGTCATGCTGGGCATGATCGCCTCCGACTCGTTCACGGCGATGGCCAAGTGGGTCAGATTGTGCGGCAGGAGCGAGCTTGCCGCCCCGCCCCTGCGCGGAGTGCTGTGCCAGATGCTCGTCCGCAAGCTCTGCCCGGCCTGCAAGGAGGCGTATCGCCCCGACCCCAAGTTCCTGGCCAAGGCCAACCTGCCGGCTCAACGGATCGAGAACTTCTATCGCCCGCCCAGCCGTCCGCTGGTGGATGAGAAGGGGCAGGTCTACATCTGCCCGACCTGCCAAGGGGTGGGATACCATGGCCGCACGGCCGTGTTCGAGCTGCTCGAGCTGACTGACGAGATCCGGCAGCTTGTCGCCTCAGGCGCGCCGCTGCCGCAGCTTCAGGCCGCCTGCCGGAAGAACAAGATGCTCTATCTCCAGGAACAAGCACTTCGCAAGGTCGTGGAGGGCCTCACGAGCGTTCAAGAGGTGCTCCGCGTCACCAGGCAGGACAAGAAGAGCTAGGAGCCAACGCATGTTGCTTGCCGTAATCGTAACGCTTCTGGTGCTTGGGGTCGCGTTCTACCAGGCCGTCCAGGGCTGGTACAGCGCGCTGATAATGACGATATTGACCATCTGTTGCGCGCTTGTGGCATTCAACTACTACGAGCCGCTGGCCCAGTCGCTGCTCTACGCCCGCCAGCCGGCCTACGCCGACGCGATAAGTCTGATAGCCTTGTTCGTCCTGCCCCTGCTGACGCTGAGGTTCCTTTACGACCATTTCCTGGGCAGCAACGTGCTGACGGGCGCATGGCCCGACCGCATCGGCGGGGGCATCCTCGGCCTTATAACTGCCCAGATCGTCGTGGGCGTCCTGATGGTGGCCGTGCAGATGCTGCCTTGGGGAACGACCATCCTGGGCTTCGAGGCCTACGATTCGTCGCTGCACCGCAAGACCGGCCTGTTCCCGTATCCCGACGAGTTCACCATCGGCATGGTCAGCCTGGTGTCGGGCTCCAAGGCGCCCACCGACTCCAGCGGCGCCAACGGGTCGATGAGCACCGATCCCCGCCGGCCGTTCACGCAGGCGCACGACGACCTTCTGCTGGAGCTGTTCTGCGGGCGGAACACAGGCGTCGAAAGGAAGCCGGACGGCACCGACAAGCCCCTCGACGGCAACATAGAGACCATGCCCAATCCGCCTGGCGGCATGAAGCACTTCAAGGTAACAGGCGTCTTCACCCCGCCTGAGCATCCGGCCTGGGGGGATGATCCGCCCGACTACCCCCTGGCGAAACCGGAGAACCCCGGCAGGATCGTTATCGTGCGATGCCAGTTGCTCAAGGCCTCGGCCGCTCAGGACAAGGACGGAAATGTGCGCCTGCCTGCCACGCAGTTCCGCCTTGTCGCGCTCAATAAGAGCAACAAGGACGTCCACAGCTACTATCCCGTGGCCTATTTAACATACCTCGACCCCGCCGACAAGGCCACTTCCCAGATTGCACGTAATCGCAAGGACACTACAGCCTGGTTGGTTATCGGGGCCGAGAAGGACAAGGAAGGACGGGCCCAGATTGCCAATCTGACGGTCTACCGGCAGTGGGACCAGTATGACGACGACAAGAAGCCGCTCACGATAGACTGGGTGTATCGCATACCCAGTGAGGAATGGCCGTGGGCGGCGATCTTCCGCCGCGTTGCAGTGGACGACGAGCTGCCGGCCATCAAGAACAACGAGCTTCCGCCCAAGGATCACGCCCTGAGCCGGCAGTGGCAGTAGCGCGAAAGGTCTTACATCCTGTGCCGTTCAGGCAGGTATCTCGCCCAGACCTCGTATGACACTTCCGGCCGGCGATAGTGCCCCCCGCGGATTTCCAATCGCTCCGCGTTGCGGCATCTGTTGGTCCTGAGCCATTCGAACGCCTGCCACGATTCATCCTGGATGAGCTTCAGGTCGTCGCGCCCCCAGATCACCGCCACGCGCAGGTTCCGCACCTCCGGCGTGACTTTTATCTGGCCGAATATCTCCTTGCTGCTGTTGGCGGCCCCGGCAATGAGGATCTGGAACTTCGTCGGGTTCCGCAGGCCCACAAAGTACAGCGGATACCCCCCCGCCGAGAATCCGGTCATCATCACCGACTGGCGGTCGATGCGGTACTTGGCGCACATGTCGTCGATTACACCCAGTATAATCTGCTCGTCGGCCTCCAGATCCTTCTGCCGCTGGTCGCTGGCGACCGGCAGGATTCCCTGCACGCTCTTGAGTGCCGGCGCGGCCACGATCAGGCCGTGCTTCTCAGCCTGGTCCTTCCACGCGTCCCCCTGCCAGTCGGGGCTGTCGAACCCGTAGGTGCCGTGCAGAAGGATGGCCAGAGGCCAGTCGCGGTCATTGCTGTAGAAGCTGGGGACGTAGAAAGTGTAGGGCGCGCCGGTCTTCGGCTCGCGGGCGTGAAGCGACGGGTACTGGGTGTCCGGCACGCCAGGAAAGCACCCGCCTAGCATCGTCGGCATCGTCGCGACCAGGACTGTCGCCAAGAACCTTCTCATTTTGTCACCATGGACACGCCTTCCGGTCGAAAGTATAACCTGAAGGCTCGCCGAAGCGGTCAACCTTTTCCGGCCGGCGGGCGTAGAAGCAGTGACTTACGTAGTGACCGAGATTGAAGGCGGCCAGAATCTATGCGAACGATCATTGCAGCGACGGTGTCTACCCTCCTATCCACGGCTGCCCTGGCCCTGACTCCTGCCGAAGTGGCCGTCGTCGCCAATGAGAGCAGCCCAGGTTCGGTCGAACTGGCCAGGGCTTATCTCAAGGCCCGCGATATCCCCCAGGAGAACCTGATCCTCATCAAGACGACGACGAACTACGAGGTCCCGAAAGTGGACTTCGAGCCGCGGATCGCCCAGCCTATCGCCGACGCGTTGAGAGAGCGCAAGCTGGATGACAAGGTCCGGTGCCTGTGCCTGATATGGGGCGTGCCCGTCCGCGTTGGCGCCTGGCCGGCGACCCCTGCCACCGCGCCTTCAGAGGGGGCCAACGCGATCACCAAGGCCCACTACCGCCTCGCAATCGACTACCAACTCCTGCCCACCGTCGGCAAGTCCTTTCCATCGCCGCAGATAACTGGTCTGACGCCGCTGAGTAAACTGTTCGGCTCGCCCAACACCACGCCGCACGAGCCGCTTGAGGCCCCGGACAGGATACTTGCGGACATCGCTACGCTCCTGGCGTCAAAGCAAAAGGACGTTTCCGCCATCGCCGACGCCTCCAACAGACGAATAGCGTTCCGCCAGCTCCTGGGGTTGCACATGGACCTGTACGGTCTGGAGGGCCTGCGGGATTACATCGAGAAGTACTCGCCCGAGGGCGCGCCCAAGCTGGAGGACGTCAACGCGCTCCTGGCCGAGGCCCGGAAGAAGCTGGACGCGGCCAAGCAGCTTCCTCCCACGCCGGAAAACCTTAAGTTCAGAATGGCCCTCACCGAGAGCGTCGGCGGGCTGGCCATGATTCTATCCCTCGCGCCCCAGCCCGAGGCGACCGTCTCAGTCGACAGCGCCTTGTCCTTGCTCTATTGGAGGCCCGAGGACAAGTCCAAGGCGCGAGTCCCGCTCAAGGGAATCGACGCGGCTCGGGCCGTCGCGAATCCGCTCTACTGGAGGTCCGCCTCTCGGCCAGGCGCGAACTATCCCAAGGTGCTGATGGCCGCACGGATCGACGGTCCGTCTAAGGAGGACTGCCTGCGGATCATCAAGGACTCGGCCGGGGTGGAGAAGAAGGGCCTCGCCGGTACGGTCTACATCGACGGCGGCGTCACGAAGGTCGGCGACAACAAGGACACGACGTTCCCCCGAGTTTACGACCAGCAGCATCTCAAGAACTTCGCCGCGTTTCTGAAGGCTAACACGAAGCTCAAGGTCGTCCTCGACGAGAAGGAGGAAGTCTTTTCACCCGATAGCTGCCCCGACGCCGCCCTTTATGTGGGCTGGTACAGCCTGCGCAACTACGTGCCGGCGTTCAAGTGGGTTCCCGGCGCGGTCGGCTATCACATTGCGAGCTGGGAGGCGGAGCACCTTCGCGATCCACAGAGCAACGAATGGTGCCCTCGCCTCATCCATAACGGAGTTGTTGCCACATTGGGGGCGGTCAATGAGCCGCTGCTCGGCGCCTTTCCCGTGCCGGAGGAGTTCCTGGAACTCGTCCTAACGGGCAAGTGCACCATTGCGGAGTGCTACTGGCGGGCCTGCCCGTGGACTAAC
The DNA here is from genome assembly GCA_041946855.1 of Phycisphaerae bacterium. Taxonomy (GTDB): domain Bacteria; phylum Planctomycetota; class Phycisphaerae; order SM23-33; family SM23-33; genus JBHGBE01. The sequence continues at coordinate 37,725 of JBHGBE010000039.1, forward strand.
TGGCGGATGACGCTGATCGCCGATCCACTCTACAATCCCTACGCGGCCAACCCCCAGTTAGGATTGGACTCGCTGCCGAAGGGCCTGGCGCCCTGACTTGATTACGGATTGCAGACCGAAGGGACCTTCGGGATTGTAGATTGAAGGTCCCTTCGGTCTGCAATCCACAATCTGCGGTCTCGCATCTGCGGACTCGCACATCCTGCTGCCTGCCGCCAGCAGATAGACGGCCGTGGCCGCTGCGCAACCGAACACGTGGAACACCCAGTCACCCATCTCCCATCCGCGGCTCGAGGCGAACTGTTGCGCCACCTCCCCCGCCGCGCCGGCCGTCACCGCCAGGAGCACCCCCGCCAGGCCCGTCCAGATCGACCGCCGGCCCAGAATCCATCCGGCCGACAGGGCAGTAAAGAAGCCCGCAATTGAGTGCTCCAGCTTGTCGCTGCCGCCGAAATCCACCACGCAACTGCCCAGAAGCCCTGTGTTGCGAGTGATGCCCAGCAGCAGGGCCGTGGCGACCATCACGGCGACCACGCAGACAGGCCCGGCGCGTCCTCCTGGATCGCTCGCCGCTGGATGTAGAAGCTTGGCATTGGCTGTTGAACGATCAACCTTCGGCCTCCGATACCCAGTGGCCGACTGTCCCGGCCCTGATTCCTGGCCGCCCATGACGGGCCACAAGCCCCAGGCAACCGCCGCGATGAGAGTGAAAACCGGGGTGAACAGGCCGCCGCTGGCCAGAAGAGCGCAGGTCGATAGCGTGGTAACGGTAAACCAGGACACGGCGATTGCCTTCCTTCCATTGGCTGGCAGGCGCCGCAATAGACCCCACGCCAGGAACACCACCAGCCAAGTCAATCCCGCCCAGCCCGTCGTCGCGCCTATGACCTCCAGGCCGCTGCTTCCGGCCCACAGGCCTGGCTCGATGAATGCCTGCTCGCCGCGCCCCCAAAGCCCAGGCGGATGCACAAAGATCCCCAGCAGCGATGGCCGGCCAAACCACAGGCAGGCAATCGCGCCAAGGATGGCTCCAGCGCCCGCGATCAAGACAGTCCTGCGCAATCGCCGCAAGATGACAGACGCCAGTACCAAGCCCGCCACCGCCGTCGCCAGCATGGCGGCATCGGGCGCGGCGAGGCACAGACTCACCGCCGCAATCAAGCCAATTCCGCGCCAGGCTATCCGGAACCACCTGGGCGGCAGCAGAATCCAGATCGCCGATATCCATGTCCCGGCTCCGGCCAGGCCGGCCAGTGCGAATGGGCCTCGCGGTGTCCGGCTGCCTCCAAACGCCATCGCCACCGCCGCCCCGCAGACCATTGCCGCCCCGCAGACGGCCAACGCGATTGCGGATTGTAGACCGACGGTCTCTTCGGCATTGTTGATTGTGGATTCCGAATTGCCGTCGCTTGCTCTTCGCACAGCCTGCAATCCTCCGGCCGTCCCCAGCAGCGTCTGCGTGAGCATCACCCCAGCGGCCAAGAGTGCAAGCTGGTAGAGCATCGACATATTGATCGCCCCTCCGACGGCCCACTGGTCCGGCCGGCCCGCGCCATCGACAGTAGCCCGCGGCAGGCACAGCCCCGTGCCGGCCAGGTGATACACAAGTATCGCCGCCGGCCCCAGCAGCGCCAGATAGACTGGGTTGCGCGGCACCCGCGTGTCGGCCGTGACGACCCTCCAGACCAGCCAGACGGCCAAGACCACAAGCAGCCCCACCGTCATCGCCCCCCACTGGCGATAGCCCGGCCCCGTCCAGGCCAGCGCGCCCGCGACGATCACGCCCACGTGTGCCCAGCGCGCAATCGCACCCAACTGCCGGCCCGTCGTTCCTGTCGGTATCGCCATTACCAAAATCATCGGCCCGAATGGCGAAGCGGTTAACCGGCCAATCCGTGAATCGATTGATCCCGTCCGGCGGTGCAATGTCTCGCGCCTCCGGCCGTTAAGCTTTGACGACAGGACGATGTCCGCCATCCGCTGTGGCGGGCCGCGCAAGTCAGCTTTTCAGTGGGTGAACCGGTCGGTTCGCGGTCCCGGTGCGCGTACACCAAACGCGGTGCGCCGACTGGCCGCCGCGCAGGAAGCCCGCCCCTTCACAGGGGCGGGCTGTCTTATGTGGGCTTCTGGGCGGCGCTGTCAGGCCCGATCAGAGTTTCCCGGAACTCGCCGGGTCGCCGCGCATTCAATAAATGCGGATATATCAACCGCCTGGGCGATGGGAAGAACGTCGACATCCCGCGCACTCCTCATCCTACTTGCATCCGTGGCCGCCTGCGGGCCGGTCACGGCGGCCGAGTGGTGGTCTGACGCCTGGCCGTACAGGCGTGCGGTGACGGTGGCGGCCAGCGGCGTGGGCCAGGCGCCGGGCGACGAAGTGGCCGTGCTGGACATGCCGACGGGCGGCCTCATCAAGCCCGGCGGCGAGGACATCCGCGTCACCACCCACGACGGCAGGGAGGCGCCCTCGCGCGTCCTCATGGTCGGTCCGGGCGACCAGGTCCGCGTGGCCTTCGGCCTGACGGGAGGGGTGACGAAATACTACATCTACTTCGGCAATCCGCTCAAGGCCGGGGACCCAAAACGCGATGAATCGCGTTTGGGGACCCCCGCCCCGCAGCCGGCCAAGCAGCTTGACATTAAGCGCGGCGTGCTGCTGGAGATGTGGGCGTACGGAGAGGGCGGCATCAAGACGCTCGACCAGGTGAAGAAGGCCGTCGCCGGCGCGAAGCAGTTCATCGGGCGCGACTTCCGCGACAGGATCTTCCAGGCCCACAATCCGTTCGGGCCGCAGGGACGGATCGCGTGCGTCTGGACGGCCTGGTTCATGGCGGGCAAGGACGGCGCTTACGTCTTCTCCACGTCCAGCCAGGATGCGTCGTTCCTGCTGGTGGATGATGTCGAGGTGGTCGACAACGGCGGCTTCCACAGGCCGCAGAACGACGTGAGCAGACAGGGCAGCGTCGAACTGAAGGCCGGGCCGCACAAGATGACGTTCTACCACGTCAGCGGCGGGCAGGGCGACCCGGTGGCGGTGGTGGCGTGGAAACCGCCGGGCGGGAAGGACATCAAGCCGATGCTCCCGGATGCGTTCCTGCCGGTGGCGCGGGCGGGGATCGGGCCGATAGAGCGGTACGGGCGGGACATCGAGATCGACTTCATCCCCAGGCACGCGGGCGAGGCGTTCGTCGCCGACAGATACTTCCAGCGGTACACGTTCGAGGCGCTGGCGGTAGGGCGCGTGGGCGCGGGCGTGCAGTGGCAGTGGGACTTCGGCGACGGGCAGTCATCGTTCGTCGCCAAGACGGACCACGTCTACCTGCTCAACGGCGAGTACACCGTGACGCTGACCGCCAAGACCTTCGCCGGCACCCTGACGCGGACAAACAAGGTCTTTGTCTCCCGGCCGTGGGACCAGGTTACCGAGAACAAGCTGGACAGCGTGGCGCAGCAGGCGATCATCGTCTCGGCCTACGACTTCAAGGCTGCATCGGCGGATGCGGCGGCGGAGGCCATCGTCATCCTGCACCGCGCGGCCGTGAAGGACTCGACTAAGGACGCCATTCTCAAGGCCGGCGATGCGCTGATCGGCAAGGACTCCGCCTCGCCAAAGCTCCTGGCCGAGGCGGTGCCGCTCTACGCGGATGTGCTCGCCGCCGACAATCAGGCGGACAAGGCGGCCGCGGCGCTGGACAAGGGCGCGAAGATGACCTCCGACCCGGCCGTCTGCGCGGCGCTGCTGGTAAAAGCGGGGCAGGTCGTACTGGAAAAGGGCGACGCCGCCGAGGCGCAGAAGATCTTCGCCGGCGTGGTCGATAAGTACGCGAGGCTGACGACCGCAACGGCCATCCGGGAGGCCCGCATTGGCATGGGCGACGCCTGGCGGCTGGCAGGCGACTTGGACAAGGCCCGCGATGCATACACGGCCGCGAAGACCAGGCTCGACTCCGGGCAGACGGCCGCCGTGGTGCGGGGCGACTTCGCCCGCCATGTGGAGGATTACGTTCGCTCCAAGACGCTGGAATCGGCCCGGCAGTACATCGACAAGTGGGAGGATGCGCTGCCGCTGGACAAGCTCGAGGGCTACCTGTCGCTGATGAAGGCGAGGTATCTGGTCGCCAAGGGCTCGCACGCGGAGGCGGCACGCGAGGTGGAGTTGCTGGTGAAGGTCAACCCGACCTCCAACTACGCGCCGGAACTACTCATGCTCGCCGCCGATGCGTACGGAAAGATCAACAAGCCCGACCAAGCGACCGCCGCCCTGAAGATGATCGTCGAGAAGTACCCGGAGTCGCCGTTGTCAATCGAGGCGGCAAAGAAGTTGAGGAAGTAGAGCCCCGATTGCGGTCCAGGGAAACGCCCTTGACGGACTGCTCTCAGCTATAGAGCTAGCGTGTGCCGAAGGGCCGCATTCGCGGAACGCACTTCACCCATCTGGCCAATCCGACGGTCAATCTCGCGTTCCAGCACGGTGGCAAGGTTGTCTGTCATAACAACCGAATCGGTCAGAATGCCCATCTGGCGTCCTTGGAGGGAACTCCGCATGATCGTGACCCGACTGGGGTGTCCCGCCCTTGCCATGTTCCCGGTGATCATCGCAACGATGACCTGGGACAATCCGATGGCCAAGCCGGATCGCTGTACAACCAAAGCCGGCCGCTTCTTGGCCGTTCTCAGGTCCGAGTTCGGGGAAAGGACCAATACCACGTCGCCCCGGTCAAACGGCATCGTAGACGTCCATTTCCGGGCGGGACCAATCCTCGGCGAAGGCCTCCAGACGCGAGCGGAGGTCCGCGGCCTGTCTGGAGTCGATGCCCTTGGATTCCATATCCACAATGCTCTCGGGTGTCCTGATAAGGAACGTCACTATCACCGGAGTGTCCCCGGTCGTGGGCGGGGGCTCAAGCAGCTCGACCTTTCCGTCTTTGAAGATGCCTTCAACCGCTTTGACCATTTGGACCTCTATAGGCTCGGCGCAGAATGTCTTGTGCTGGCGAAGGCTGCTGCGTCAAGCTCGACCCGCCGGCACATTCCTTTGACTTGCCCCGCCCGCGCCTTCGATAATCACTTCCAGACGCGATGGAAACGCGCGTAATCAAGGTCCGGCGTCCTTCTGAGGCCGCAGCCGCGGCGCAGGATGGGGCGCGCACGCTGGAGACCGACGGCATCGTCGGCTTCGCCACTGAGACCGTCTACGGCCTGGCGGCGCTGGCCACAAGCGCGGCCGCGATGGAGCGTTTGCGTGAGTTGAAGTCGCGCCCCGCCCGGCCGTTCAGCGTTCACATCGGCCGGCGGGACGACATCGGGCGGTACGTCGCATCCATCCCGCCGCAGGCCAGGCGGCTCATCGCCGGTGCGATGCCGGGGCCGGTGACCATCCTGTTGCCTGTTGGGGGCAAACTGGCGGATGCTGAATTACAGCGCAGGCGGCTGTACCACGTGCTTTGCGATAACGATGTGATAGGCCTGCGCTGTCCCGATGAGCCCGTGGCGGCGATGATGCTAGCGGCCGTCAGCGACCCGGTCGTCGCCCCTAGCGCGAACATGGCCGGCGGCCCGTCACCCAGGACCGCCCAGGACGTGCTGGACGCATTCGACGGGCGGATCGAACTGCTCATCGACAGCGGGCCCACCCGCCACGGCAAGGACAGCACGATCGTCTCCTTCGCGCCCAAGGATGTTGGCGGCTCGGCGCTGGGGTGGTCCGTCGTCCGCAAGGGCGTCTACGATGAACGGATGATCCGCCGCCTGATGCGGAGGAAGATACTGTTCGTCTGTTCAGGAAATACCTGCCGCAGCCCCATCGCCGCGGGGATCGCGAGGAAGCTCCTGGCCAAGCGCGAGGGGTGCGACGCGGCGGACCTGAAGAAGAACGGCATCGAGGTCGGCTCGGCAGGGCTGTACGCGATGGAGGGCGGGAGAGCCTCACCCGAGGCCGTTGACGCCGCCGGCCGGATGGGCGCCGACATCTCGCGCCACCGCAGCCGGATGCTCACAAGCGAATTGATAAACGACGCCGATGTGGTATTCTGTATGACAGACTTCCACGTTGCCCAGGCGCGGCGGCTAGCGCCGTCGGCGGCGGGCAAGGTTCGGCGGCTGGACGACCGCGGAGACATATCCGACCCCATCGGGGGCGGCGTTGGCGTCTACCGGAAGACCGCCGAGAGGATCGAGCGAGCGCTGGAAGCCCTGCTGGACAAAGGTACGTTATGAAAGTTGCGATCGCGGCAGATCATCGCGGCCACGCGGTAAAGGAGATGATCAGCGCCCTGGTCCGCGAGCACGGGCACGAGGTGCTGGACATGGGGACCAACAGCGCCAAGAGCTGCGACTACCCCGACCTTGCGTGGCCGGCCGCCCGCGCGCTGGCCGAGAGCCGGGCGGACCGCGCGATCCTGATCTGCGGCAGCGGCATCGGCATGGACATCTGCGCTAACAAGGTGCCCGGCGTCCGCGCGGCCCTGTGCCACGACGAGCTCACCGCCCAGATGTCCCGCCGCCACAACAACGCCAACGCCCTGTGCCTGGCCAGCGACGTGCTCGGCGAGGAACTGATGCGCCGGATCGTCTCAAGCTGGCTGACCACCGAGTTCGAGGCCGGCGGCAGGCATGAGCGGCGCGTCCGCAAGGTCGCCTGGATCGAGCAGGGCAAGGACCCCTGCACGTACGACGACAGGAACGGCCTGACGGAGGTTGGGCAGGACTGACGGTTGCTCGTTGACAACTGGCGATTGGGGAAAGGACATGGCACAAAAGGTCGCTATCGCTCTGCTCATCTTGTCATGTGGCGGCCTGTTCCTTGCCTGCGGATGCATGATGGTCTCCAAGCAGCAGTACGACAAGGCGATTGCCGACCTTGAGCAGTCGCGCCAGGAGGCCAGGCAGTACAAGCTTCAACTCGATGCCTTGCGCGGGAAGGCGCCGGCCGACATCGCCATGACGCCAGGGCGGCCGGACATCTCTCCGAGGACGAGGACGCCATCCACCTTACCGGCTGGCCCCACTGACCTGGGAAGCGTGAAGCCTCCGCCGTCCACCGAGCCGTCGCTGCCGCCAGAGCTGGCCGCCAGGATGAGGGCGCTGATTGACGCCTTCAACCCGGATCCGACATCACGCCCGTCGCCGGCCGTCGAGCCCGTCACGGGCAAGATCACGGCCGTGAAGGACGACATGGCGGCCATCGACGTGGGCGCGAGCAAGGGCATCAAGTCCGGCCAGCGGCTCTACATCTACCGCGGGGGGAAGTTCGTGGGGTTCCTCATTGTCGAGCACGTCGAGGCGAATGGCGCGGCGGGCGTCATAAGTGAAAAGCAGGTGGCCCCGGCCGCCGGCGACAAGGTCACCAACACGCTGGAATGATTTGACTCGCGGGGATATCATGCCGGCATGATACAGCCCTCCGGCAAGAAGCTTCAGGTGGCATTGGATTACGTCGAGTTGCCGCGCGCGATGGCGGTCGCCCAGGCGGCCGTCGAGGGCGGGGCCGATTACATCGAGGCCGGCACTCCGCTGATAAAGTCTGAGGGCCTTGACGCCGTGCGCCAGCTTCGCGCCGCTTTCCCCGGCAGGACGATCATCGCCGACCTCAAGACGATGGACGCCGGCCGGATCGAGACGGAGGCCGCCGCCAAGGCAGGCGCGAACATCGTCACCGTCATGGCCGGGGCGAGTGAGTCCACCATTCGCGAGTGCGTCGAAGCCGGCAGGCACTACGGCTGCCAGGTGGCGGTCGACCTCCTGGGCATAACCGATCCGGAGGGCTTCGCCCGCAAGGCCGCGGCGTTGGGCGTGGCGTGGCTGGACGTGCATTGCCCCATCGACGCGCAGATGCGCGGCGCCGATCCGCTTGCTTTGCTCAAAGCCGTCCGCCCGCTGACTGAACTTACGCTCGCGGCGGCCGGGGGCCTCAACAGTGAGACTGCCGCCTTGGCCGCCGCAGCCGGCGCGGACGTGATCATCATCGGCGGGGCTATCACCAAGGCCATCGACCCCAAGAGGGCGACGGCCGACATCCGCAAGGCCATCGATACCGGCACGGCCGTCGCCACCGAACTCTTCAAGCGAGTCACGGACGCAGACCTCCGGGCTGCATTCAGCAAGGTGCGCACCAGCAACATCTCCGACGGCGCCCACCGCGTCGCGTGCCTGCTGGACATCCGCCCGCTGTGGCTTGGGGCGTTCGCGTGCGGCCCGGCCGTCACAGTTCGCACCGTCGCCGGCGACTGGTCCAAGCCCGTGCAGGCCATCGACGTCGCCGCGCCGGGCGACGTGATCATCATTGACGCGGGCGGGAGGCCCCCGGCCGTCTGGGGCGAGCTTGCCACCGAGAGCGCCAAGAACAAGGGCGTCGCCGGCCTGGTCGTCGACGGCGCCGTTCGCGACACGGCCGACATTCGCCGCCTGGAGTTCCCCGTCTGGTCACGCCAGGTCACCAGCCACGCCGGCAACGCCGAGGGCGTCGGCCAGATCAACGTCCCCATCGAGATCTCCGGCCAGCGGATCGTGCCGGGCGACTGGATCGTCGCCGATGACGACGGCGTGATGGTCATCCCCAAGGCCGCCGCCGTCGAGATGGCCAACCGCGCGATGGACGTGCTTGAGGCGGAGAACCGCATCCGCGCCGAGATTCGCGACAACAAGACCACGCTGGCCCAGGTCGCCAACCTTGCCCGCTGGGACAAGAAGGGCGGCGGGCCGGATATAGGATGATTGCAGATATGCCGCAGGCACAAGAGCTGAGGGAAGCCGGCCAGGAGCTCCTGACGCTCATCGGGGCGACGATGGGCCGGGTTGACTGGTCGGGGTTCATGGAGCTGGCCGACATGCTGCCGCCGTCGCAGCGGACGTTCGTCGTCGGCGCGGGGCGAAGCGGCCTTGTGGCCCGGAGCTTCGGCATGCGCCTCATGCACGCGGGGCTGCCGTCCTTCATCCCCGGCGAGACGATCACGCCGCCCGCCCGGCCGGGCGACCTTCTCGTGGCCATAAGCTGCACAGGCATGACGGGCATCACGCAGTACGTCGCGGGACGGGCCAAGCAGCTCGGCGCGAAGGTCGTCGTCCTTACCGCCGAGCCGTCCTCTCCACTGGCGCGCCTGGCCGACAAGGTCATCCACATCCCCATCGACCAGCCGGACATCGTGCTGCGAGCGGCCGTCTTCGAGCACGCAGCCAGCCTGTGCCTGGACGCGGTCTTCAACGTCCTGTCCGAGCGCCTCAAGGTCGACGCCGCAGCGCTGAGGGCGAGGCACGCGAACCTGGAATAGCGACAGGCCGGTGATGAGCGGCACATGCCGCGTCATAATGTTGGCAAGGACACATCCCTATGACGGACCAGGAATTGCTAGGCAGGATCGTCTCGAACCCGCGGGTCATGGCCGGCAAGCCGGTCGTCGCGGGCACGAGGCTGACGGTTGAGTTCATCATCGGCCTGCTGGCCCACGAGATGACGCCGGACGACGTTATCCGCGAATACCCCGGCCTGACGCGGGAGGACATTCGCGCCTGCCTGCTGTTCGCTTCCAAGTCTCTTGAGAGCCTGGATTTCGTACCGTCGGCGGAGTCGGCCTGAATGAGGATCATCGTCGACGAGTGCATCGGGCCTACCTTCGCGCGATGGCTTGCGGCGATGGTAGAGCGGTCCACACCCTCTTGAAACTGCACCCCAAGCATGAGACATAGGCGCGGCGGAAGCCGCCGGAGTGTCTCTACCTCATAACCCGACTTGCGGAAGTGTCCGGGACGCTTTGCGGGTTATGAAGGCGCGACATGGCGACGGGGCGTGGCATTGCATTCCCGCTGGCGGTGGTCCAAAATGTCGGGCCGTTGCCACTACTGGACTTACGTTCGGCGGAAAGAGGGCTG
>JBHGBE010000004.1:0-113978 GCA_041946855.1 Phycisphaerae bacterium
ACCTATGACCAAAGAAGTCTAACACGGGGCCGATTCCCAAGAACTACGAGCTATACACAGGCAACCTTCACTAATCTCATGCCTGGGGCCTATGTTCTGGCAGTCAAGGGCTACAACCTCACAGGTTCGGGTCAGCCTACGGGCGCAAACAATCCAGCCGCGTTTCTGGCCCAAATAAGCGGGTTCGGGTCCAAGCTCCTTACGGATAGCTCCTGGTGGGTCTGGGACGGCACAAGCAACGACCCGCCGGCCGACGCCGGCAGGGCATGGACGGACACGGGCTATCGGCCAGGACTCGTGGGATGGGCGGCCGCGACCGAGATCGTGAAGAACGGAGAGTCTTCGCGGAACGGTGTCTCCAATATCTGGCGAGCCAACAATGGCGGCAACCCCATAGCTGGCATCGATAACGACGCCTTCTGGATCTGGACCCAGGACAACGGCCGCTGGCCCGTGGGCACCACCGTGGACTCCCCCGTCTATCTGGTGAAGCAGTTCCAGGTCAATGTCGGCGGCTCTGTCGGCCCGCCTGTTCCCGAGCCCCTAACGATGTTGAGTGCGCTCATGGCCATCGGCGGCCTGGGCGCCTACCTGCGAACACGCGCAAAGAAGATTGTTCGGTGAGTCGCCATGCGACGCCACCTAGGCCGTTGGCTTAGGCGAGCCTGCGGAAAGGAGTGTGCCACGTATTGCCGGACGGCCGCACAAGGGCTGGCCGGCTCGCGTCCTCATGTCGGAACGCGACGGAAGCGGGTGATCGGATATGTAAGAGTGCGGACCGGGTGGTCCGACTCAGGCATTCGGGACAACCAAAGAAGGAGAACACGTTATGAATGCGAAATTTGCTGTTTTTCTGGCAGTGCTGGCGGTAGGCGTTGCCGCCGTCGGCGTCGCACAAGCGGGAACCTATGGAACTGTCACCGCATACTACAACGGCTACTACTATGGTCAGACTGCGACCATCAATGTCACGGGCGGTGACAGTGGCGCGACGGTTGTCGGTATGTACAAGTTGCGCTCCACCGCCAGCGACAGTGCTTATGTGGATGCAAACGTAAACTTCCCCGTCTTCTGCGTTGATACCTTCCACAACATCAACTCCGGGGAATCTGTGACGTTCGACGTCGAGGATCTAGCCACAGCTCCGGGCATCGATGGCGACCCGGATACCCCCAGCCCGATGGGCGTCACCAAGGCGAATTTGATCAAGGAATTGTACGCCAGGTATAGAGGTTACCGTACAACCAACGATGGCGCTGCCGCGTTGGGTGCCGCGATCTGGGAGATCGTGGACGAGCCCGTCCACACCTGGGATCTGACTGACGGGGTCTTCAAGATCAGCGGCCTTACCGCCCAGGCCAGTACCTACGCCAATACATGGCTTGCCTCCTTGAGCGCGGATGGCGCGCTGTACGCGGACTATGACATCAAGGCCCTGATATCGACCAATCCGGCAAAACGTCAGGATTTCGCTATAGTTCCCCCCGGCGGCTATGTTCCCCCTGTGCCCGAGCCCTTGACGATGTTGGGCGTCTTCATGGGCGTCTGCGCCGTCGGCGCATACGTCCGCAGGCGCACGAGGACGACCGCCTAGCGACAGTGCGACCGTCTGTTCGCTGCTCGTCTGATGAGTTCCATGTGTGTATGGCCGCCCGACCCCGATATGTCGGGTTCCAGGAGGTGTGTTGCCTTGAGAGCGTAGCAGCGCTACGGACATCTCGAACTGCCCAGGGGCCGCCCTTGCTCACCGGTCGTCGGGCCGGAGGACAAGGGCGGCTTCGCATTTCAGCTTCTGATTGCGGGAGTCTGTCGCCCCTCGGCGAATTGCCTTGCAGCCCCGCACGTCTATGGTCTATGGTCGGGTTTGCCGGATCTGTCTAGTACTGCTCGCGAGGCGGTATCTGACCACGAAGCGCCCTTCAGAGGAGGATCGAGGCACATGTTGCGACTGTTCGTCGTGTTCCTGGGGGCAACTATCGTTGCTGGATCAGCTTGCGCAGCCGTGACCCAGCTCACGGATGTACCGGCTTACATCTGGTACAACGGATGCGGCCCCACAGCCTGCGGGATGATCGTCGGCTACTGGGATGCCCACGGCTTTCCCAACCTTATTGCTGGATCCAATAGCTGGGACAGCAACCAGACGGAAGTGAAGGCGATGATCGCATCGCCGGGTCACATCCGCGATTACGTTCCGACGCCCGATCGCGTCGCGACGACGGCCGACCCATACCATGCGGATGACTGCGTCGCCGACTTCATGTGGTGTTCGCGCGCTCCTATATGCGACAGCTACGGGTATAGCTGGACGTCCATGCAGGACAATGGGCTGAGGGACTACGCGGCGTATCGGGGGTACCACAACGCCACCAGCTACTATAGGAGCTCCATGGACGACCTATGGCAGGACTTCGTGGCGAGTATCGATGCCGGAAGGCCCGTTGAGTTCACGGTGGACAGCAATGGCGACGGCGACGAGGACCACTTCGTGACCGCCATAGGGTACGACGATACGTCCGGCGCGGAGAAATACGCCTGTCTCAATACTTGGGATCGCGTGGTGCATTGGTATGCATATCGGAACGTGGGCATGGGATCCAACTGGGGAGTGGGGTACGGGACCCTCTTCGACCCCGGCCCGCCCAATGGCGACGCCAACCGCGACGGCATCGTCGATATGAAAGACTACGTGACCTGGTTTGCCAACTACGGCCAGACCGGCGCGACGTGGGACCAGGGCGATTTCAGCGGCGACGGCACAGTCGACATGTCAGACTACGTGACGTGGTTCGAAAACTTCGGTCTTTCCAGAAACGACGTGGCCCCTGTACCGGAACCTGCAACGATGACAGTGTTATTGTTCGGTGCTCTGACGCTGCGAGGACCCTCACGCCATGCTCACTGCCACCGTCATGAACTGCGCCCCGAGCATGTCGATTGAGAGCCGCAGCAGGCCGTCGTTGGGATTGCTGTCGTAGGAAGCGCCGTCATAGCCCCAGGGGTTGTAAACCGTAACGAAGATGCCCGAGGGCGTTGTTTCTACGCACTGGACCATATACACATGGTCTCCGACTACCGGCCCTCCGCCACCGCCGCTGATGGCAGTCATGCCATGCCCCGCGCCGAGGTGCGTGCTGATGTAACCGGCCAAGTCAACTCCTGAGTCGATTGTATCACGATACTCATAGGTTCCGCCGGCCACTGCAGTGAAGACGCTGCCAGGCCACCCGCCTTCAACCGATGGATAGGAGTTCGCGCCAGTGCGAAAGTAGGCGTAAGCCTTCTCAACTAGAGGAACCCACGTCTCGCCCTGTGGGCTGAGCTTTGCATACGACAACGATGAGCCGTTGACGGGCAGGTCGGCATCAAGCCGGAGATACACTTCCTGCCCGTCCCGGTAGAACCGCACGGCGTACGTCCCGTCGCCAAGGGATGTGATCATCTGGTTGATGACCATCGGGCTGCGGTCGGCGAGGCTGGCCAGGGCGGCGAGCAGGTAGCAGTCGCCCACCTGGCCTTGTCGGATGTCATTGTACTGCGGCCCATCCGCAAATAGCGGGCTGGATGCGTAGTTCATGTAGCCGGTGGCGCCTGAGCCGAGCGTCGGGTCTTGGAAGTTCTGGCCGGCGATGGTTGTGGAGACGTATCCGGGCGCGGAGGGATCGGTCGTATATGGTTGGTAGAAGCTGGTGATCAGGTGGACCGACTTGGCGCTGGTCTCGGCAGCGGTGACGTTGAGCAGCGTGTCGGTGGAGTCGGCCCAGAAGCTCACCAGGCCGGCCCCGCCGACCAGCGTGTCGTTGCCGCCGCCGATGGAAACAAGCAGCGTGTTGCCGTCGCCGGCGTAGAGGGTGTCGGCGCCTTGGCCGGCGGCGAATATCTGGTCGTTGCCGGTCCCGCCGCGGACGGTCGCGCCGACCGTGACGCTGCTGGTCAGGCGTATCACGTCATTGCCGCCGAAGCCGTAGACATCCAGGCTGAAGAACGAGCCCGCGAAGTCCTGCGAGCCGGCGGAGGTTGTCAGCGTAATTCGCGTGCCGGTCTGGGAGAGCGTGATGGTGTCCGCGCCGTCGGTGCCCAGGACCAGGAACTGTAAACCGTTGGGGGTCTGGACCGCGTATCCCGCGACGGCCGCGACCGGCGCGATGACTGGGCCCGGATCGGGCGCCGGCGTGACGGTCATGGCGCCGGCAACATAGGTGATCGTGTAGTTGGCGTCCGCCGCCCCGCTTGCGGTGATGGCATACGTGCCCGCAGGGCTGGAGGCCGAGGCCGTGGTGGACAGCACCGGCTGGGCGCTAAGGCTGGCCGGCGTGTCGCCGTTGACAAAGCCCGCGTAGCTGGCCGTCAGCGCCGGCAGCGGGTCGCCGCAGACCATCGTCTTGTCGTCGGCCGTGATGGTCAGCGGGGCCGGTGTGATCGTCAAAGTGCCGGCGACGTAGGTGATCGTGTAGTTGTCGTCCACAGCCCCGCTCACAGTGACCGCGTATGTGCCCACGGGGCTGGCGGCCGAGGCCGTGGTGGACAGGACCGGCTTGACGGTAAGGCCATCGGCAGTATCCCCGTTCACGAACCCCGAGTAACTGGCCGTCAGCGTCGGCAGCGCGGAGCCGTAGACCATCGCGTAATTCCCGGCCGTGATCGTGAGGACGGGCGCTGGGGCCGGGTCAGGCGGCGAGACCTGGGTGCTGGCGGCCAGGTTGTAGAGCCCGGTGCTGGCGTTGTGACTGGCGGCCCTGACGTAGTAGGTCGCTCCCGCCTGCACGTCGAAGCCGACGCTTGTGTTGGCGCCGGTGACGTTGCTGTCGCGGGCCAGGATGGCGCCATCGGCGTCCATGATCAGCAGGCCCGGGGTGATGCTGCCGCTAGCGCGGGCCATGCTCACCTGCATAGTCCCCGTCAAGGGCGCGGCGACCGCGAGGACGTCCCAGTCGCCAGCGTAGTTGATGTTGGCGCGGAGCTGGCCTGCACCGCCGCCGCCGAGCGTCCAGGTCCCGGCCGTCGGCCTGGTGTTGCCGTAGTCATCGACGGGGATGGAAAGCGAATAGGCCCCCGTGCCGGCGTTGTGGCTGAAGGCCTTGACGTAATAGGTCGCGCCCGCCAGGGCATTGAAGCTCGCGCCCGCGGATGCGCCGGCGACGTTGCCATCGCGGGCCAGGACCGTCCCATTGGCGTCGACGACTACAAGGGCGGGCGTGATCGAGCCCGATGTGCGGGCCATGTTCACCTGCACCGCGCGGGTGGCCGCGGCCTTGATCGCAAACACGTCGATGTCGCCGGCGTACTCTATTCTGCCCTTCAGCGCCCCCGCGCCCTGGGTGTTCAGGTTCCACGCATAGGCCACGCCCGTGCCATTGCCGTAGTCGTCGACGGACGCCTGAAGCAGGAACGCTCCGGTAGTCCCATCGTGGCCGGCGGCCTTGATGAGGTAGCTCTTGCCCGCCTGGATGTTCAGGAGCAGTGACGTGCCGCCTGCTCCGGTGCTATCGTAGGAGCCCAGAAGGAGCCCGCCGCTGCTGTTGAGGACGGACAGATCGCAGACCAGGGGATTGCCCGATCCCACGCGCGACATGGAGAGCCGCATCGTGCCCGTCACCTTGGCCACGACCGAAACAATGCGGGCGTCGGTTGCACTCTTGATCGTCCCGCTGAGTTGGCCTGTGAACAGGTTGCCGACCTGCCAGGTGGCGGATGCGACGGGTGTACTGCCGACGCTGACGGCGCCGGGCAATGGCGAGCCGGCCGTCAAGGCCAGGGCCGCCGGTTGCGGCGCCGACGATGCGCTCATCAAAAACCGGGGCTCGAGCGCCTCGACTACTGGGGGACTGTTGAGCGGATTCATGGGCCTGCCTCAGGGCAACAAAGCACCGCTGCCTCCGAGGCGGCTTGATATGGCGCTCCCGCCCTACTTGCCGGGACGCCTATGGAACTTAGGATTCCCCGGTCAGGGGGGCAAATGGGCGGCCTCACAAGCGTCAGTGCCCCATCGGTTCTTGGCGCTGCGAAGACTCACCCGCCCGTCCGCAAACGTCGAGGCCCTCGGCAGGCACTGGATCGGCCTGCCGAGGGCCTCTGTGTTAACAGGGCGTTGCAGCCCGGCCTGTCCGCCTAGTCTGGCGGAATGACCGTTCCACCATCGCCTACGCCGTCTGTTTCTTCATCCTGCGGAGATAGCCTCCAATGCCGATGATTCCGGCCGCAAGACTCAGCATAGTCAGCGGCTCGGGAACGGGGGGGAGGGTCTCGGTGTTTGGCCTCCCCGGCACGACCGGCTCGTCCAGCGCGGTTCCGTACTGGAACCAGACGTTGCCAATGCTGGACTCGGTAAGCGCCGAGCCCGAAGGCAGGATATCCAAGGTGAAGATCACGGAGTTCCTGATCAGGGCATTTCCTCCGGTGACGGCGGCGTTTCCGGTTAGCTGGTTGTCCCCGGCGCTGGTAATGCCGTACTGGAGGCCATCAACGCAAACCGGTCCCTGGAGGTTCGCGCCGGGGAAGTTGTCCTTCGGGCCGAACAAGCCAAGGCCCACCGAGCTGATTCCGGTGCCGGTCAGCGGAGGCGCTCCGCTGAGGCCTGTGGCGTAAGCCCACTCGCCGCCCATAACGCCGCCATTGTCGGACCCGAACCATACAGTGCTTCCAGGAGCCAGCAGCGCACTAGATGGCTGAAGGTAGCCGCCGTCGGCGATGTTCATCGTGAAGTACACGGCGGTGAGCACGTCGGTGGGCACCAGGACATCGGCTGTCGACGTGTTGGTCAAGGTGACTATGAGTTGGCCGCCGCTTGTCACCTCGAAGTCCGCCTTGGCCGCCAGACTGCCGGAACTGCCGGCAAAAGTAGTTACCGCCGAGGCCCGGGACGCGGCCAAGCCGCCAATTACGGCCAGGGACAGGGCCAGTGCTGCCATCCGGACTGTCTCATTTACTCTCATGCAAAGTGCTCCTGCGGTTATGTCTGTCCGACGCGGCTCTCTCGATTCTGTCTTCCATCAGGCGGGCTGAACGCCAGCCCGCATAAGCTCTCTCCTGCCTGCCGCCCGCACATAGTGACAGGGCCGGCGTCGATACGTGACGGTTTCCTCGGTCAACGCATCCTCCATGCATGGGAAGGCATCTAAATCAGGGGAACGACGCCTCCAACAACCGATCCGCACTGACCTCCTGCCTGCGGCTCGCGGTGGCCTTGGCCACCTGGTATATATCGGAAATACGAGCTTGATGGATCATAGCACGGGCGCCTGAATTCAGCAAGCCACAATCCGGCGCATTTCATGCAAAATCTCGTGGCATACGTACATACGGTGAATACCTCACTTTGGTCCGGCCCGATGGAAGCGGGTTGAGACCGCCGAGGGCAGCGAACGCGTCAGGGCCATGGGGGCATGGACGACGAACGTTCTATCATTTGCCATGTGCGTCTGTCCTGAGTGAGTGCGTGTTCGTGATCATGCCCGCCGGCATGCTTGTTGGCCAGCGTCAGTCTGCTCCCGCGTTGGCCGAGGTCTCAAGGGGCAAGTAATACGGCGGCTTGAGGCGCCTTGAGCTGCCAGACCGCTTCACCCAATCACAATTGTCCCAGGCCGTGGTGAGCGCTCGCTTCGAAGAGGCACCAGACGCGTGGCGTCGATGGCGATTCCTCGGATGAGCTTGCCGTCACCGCAGCGGGCGAGGTGAAGGAGCGACGCATCGGTGGCGATGCCTTCGTACTGGTCGATGGCCGACTCCAGTCGCCGCGTCCAGACGACGGTGTCGGTCTGGCCGTCGGCCCACCGCAGCACAAGACGGCCGGGCCTGCCGTCCCCCGTGGCCTGCGCTTCGGCCGCCACCTGCGGCACGGCTCGGCCAGCGAACGGCACCAGCACCGTTACCAGGTCCGCCTGTGGCGCCGCGTGCCGAGCGGCCGAGAGCCGCAACTGCGGCGCCGGCACGTATCCATCCGCCCCGCGCATCCAGCCGGCCGGCGGGTGGTCCTGGCCCTCCAGCACGGCCATCTCCATCCCCGCCGGGGCCAGGAGCGTCATCAGCAGCAGGTTGGCATCGCCAAAGGTGGTTGTCGCGCGCCGTCGGGCGGAGTCCACCTCCAGCCGGCCCGGCCCGAACTGCCAGTTCATCTGCAGCGTGGGCTCCTCCCCGGCCTGTTGCACGTGCCGCACGTCGTCAAGCACTACGATGAACCGTCCATGCACCCACAGCATCAACCGGTAGTGCTGCGCCCAGATGCCGCGGCCGTAGCCTTGCGGCCAACGCCACTCGTAGCGGCCGGGCCAGTAGCCCCCGTCGTAGAGGCTGGCGACCATGTCGTATCCATCCGCAGTCTCGAAGCGTGTCGTGGGGTCGCTGGTGCTCTGGTTCCAACCGTTGAGGTTGACCGTGTTGTGCGCACGGGTGGACTTGCAGTGCGCCATCATCGGGTCGCTTACCTCGTACGTCAGTGTGCCGACATCCGCCAGCAGCGTGCGGCCGAAGGCGTGTATCTGGATCGCGTTCCTGCTCAAGTGACAGTGCCCGCCGCCCCACCTGGTCGCGTCAAAGGTTACGTAAGTGGCGTTCTCGTCCCAGCTATCGCGGAGCAGGGCCTGGCCCGCATCCGGGAAGACCTGCGACGTCGGCGGCAGGCCGTCGCTTAGACCCGCATCGCGGAGGAACCTGCGGCGGTCCTGGCCCCATTGCGGCGGCCGCTGTCCGGTCAGGTCCCCCGCGCTGTCGTGCATGGCGTTGCACTGGCCGCTGGGCCGCTGGGCACCCAGCGAATAGTCGTACATCCTCGCCACGGCCTCGGCCGGTATCGCCAGGCCCAGCTCCGGCATGGCCTTGCCCAGGCGCCAATACCTCTCGAACACCCGGCACATCCACTCGTGATAGCCGGGGGTCCGCTCAATGTGCGCGCCGTCGGCCAGCACCTGGCGGTTTAGCGCGTCGTTGAGCACCGCGACCGCCAGTTCTCGCCATGCAGCCGCGTAGGGCGCGCCGTCCAGCACTACGCCGGCCAGTAACAGCGCATCGGCCTGGGCGATCCGCCAGTTGCCGAATACACGCAAATTCTTGCTGAGGTAGTTCAACTGGGCCGCGACCGACTCGAACACGGCCGTGAGCATGGTATCGTCGAACCGCGGGCTGCCAAGCAGCTCCGGAAGGTTGTGCAGCCAGGACTGGACGCGGATCGACAGGTTCAGCGTGTTGTCGTACGGCGCGATGCGCCAGTCGGCCACGGCCGGATGCGCCCGCATCCAATCGCGGATGTAATCCGCCGCTGCATCGGCGTATTGCCCCTCGCGTGTCTGCTGATAGGCCCAGGCCAGGGGCCGAAGCTGGAAGAAGCGGTTGAGCTGGGCGGGCCACTCCTGGTGCCTGTACTGAGGTCCGCTCCAGTCGATGTCCTTCCGGCCGACCCGGGCGAACTTGATGCCGATGTGACGGAACGGGACCTCGCCCGCGACTGCCCGGCGGGCCACCTCCTCCGCGACGGTGCCCGCGAACCTATCGGTTATGCCGTCGACTGCCTGGCGCCATCGCGCGGAACTGGCGAGGAACTGTTCACGGGTTGGCTGCATCGTGTGGCTCCTCAACTGCGCCCTCAATCTCTCAGGACCGGCACCCTAACGATCCTGGTGGCGTTGTCATCCGACCAGGCAACCGGCGCGAAGTTCGGGGGCGAGTAGGGCGGAGCGACCAGCGCCGTCATCTGGCGATACTCCAGGATGCTCGTCGGCCCGCCCGAAAGGTCCAGGGGCCGCGACCACGTTCCGTCGGCCCTGCGCCTGTAGCAAAGGACGCTCGCCTGCCTGGTGATGCTGATCCGCTTGTAGGGCGGCGGCTGCTGGGTCGATCCGGCCGTCAGAAGCATCAGGTGCCGGCCTCCGCAGAGAGTAAGCACGCCGGCGTCGGCGGCGTCGGGCAGTTCCCTCTGCCACTTGGACCCGTCCCATCGCAGGACGCCGGGCACTCCCCAGGCCGTCACGAAGACCTCCATCCGTCCACGCGTGACGCACGAGCCCGGCACGCGGAAGGACTCGTTCTCCGTCACCGCCAGCAGCGCCGCGGCGGAGGGATCAATGACCCTGGTATCCTTCCACGCGTCGGCTTCAATGCGGTTCCACATCAGCCCACGGCCGTCCTGCCAGAAAACGGCGATGCCGTCTCCGTAGGGGGCGCATCGCGCCTGCTGGTAGCCGTATGTGTTGTAGGCGAAGTACGATTCCCGCGAACCGGGCACGAGCGCTCCCTTGCCCACCTGCTGCCAGGTCAGGCCATCGTCGTCGGAGAACCTGGCGTGGACGCACAGCGACCGGAAGCGGTCCAACTGGCCCCATACCGCCCACAGCCTCCCGGCATGCCTGCCTTCGCGGAGCCGGATGATGCTGGCCGTGGAGCAGCAGTGGCGTATGTCGCAGTCCAGGATCACGGGCGGCCTGCGATAGTCCCAGTCCGTCCCGTTGAACGTGTACTTCGACAGGAACTGCCGCGGCGTCGCCACCCCGACCCCTGCACAGCCGGGTCCGCTGGAGACGACGACCACGTCGCCCCTCTCGTCCACCACGCTGCCGCGGGCCGTGCCGTGGTCGAGATTGCGCACCACCGGCATTGGCGCTGCCTGCCACGTGGCGCCGCCGTCTTTGCTTTGCATGACGCCGGGGTCCGTGATTCTCACGCCGGCCGGCTTGGCGCAGTTGCAGCCCATCAGCAGGTTGTTGTTGTCGTAGGCGGCGATCCACCCGAACGGCGCAAGCGCCACCCCCTCTACCACGCACGGCCCGGCAAGCTTGACGGGCGCACGATCTGGCTCATGCCCGCTCCGGCCGGCGCTGACCTTTGGTTTTGCGGGCGGCGCCATCGCGGGCAGCGCCAGCGAGGAGCCGTCCCGCAGCACCTCCAGCGCGGCCCGAACATCCGCCGTCGCGATGCGGATGTTGTCCACCCGCACCTCTGTCGCCGCTTCCGCCTGGCCGAGAAGCCAGAAGTTGGCGATCTTTGAAAGGTCCAGGTCCCTCTGGCGAGCGGCTTGGCGCAGGTCCATCTCCAAGGTGACCCACTTGCCCCCAGGCGCATCGAAGCGGCACACCACGGGCGGCTCGATCAGATCATCCTCCACCGCCAGCCAGAGCTTGACGGGGCCGGCCGCCAGCACATCCGCCCGTAGAACGTCGTATCCCGTCCAGTCGCCTAGTTCCAGCCCGCTGCGGGCCAGCCAGCCGAAGGTGTTCATCAGGACCGACGTCCGCCCATTGCGGAGCACGGGGTAGAAGCGGTCGATCACCGGCGTGCTCTGGAATGGGTACTCCAGATCGGCGACGGGACCGACCTGGGCAACCAGGGCGAGCGAGCCCTCGGTCGTCTTGCCGGGCCGGCAATGCCACGTCCAGACTCGCCCAAGCTGACCGAGCTCGAAGGGGGCGTAGAAGTCCACCCCATCCCCGACCTTCTCCACGACCGTCCAGCACGTCAGGCCCTGCTTCTTGCTCTTGAGTTCCGCCTCTTCGAAGCCCATGATGAGCTTCTCGAGGCCGTGCTTCTGGCCGCAACCAGTCGCATCCGTTTGCGTGCTCGCCGAATCGTCACGCCTTACGCTGTCCTTCCCCAACCGGGGGCTACCTGTGCGGCCTTTCACTTCGTTTCCTCCTGCACACTGCCCTGTCGGGACAATGGTGGCGGATGATCATCGTGCCGGCGGCAGGGATTCTCAAGGAGATTCCGCGGATGGGCGTTTCTCCTTCGGAGAATTCCCGGACAGACCGGCGGGCCGTCGTGTATGCTTACGGGGACGTTGTTCAAGGAGTTCCTGATGAGCGTGAGTTTTGTGTGCGCCAATCCTGCGTGCGGACGGGCGATCAAGGCGCCGGATAGCGCGGCCGGCAAGAAGGGAAGCTGCCCGTTCTGCAAGCTGGTCCAGACCATCCCGGCGGTTGAGCCGGCCAAGGCGGCCGATTCGGCGACCGCCGGCGTTGCTTCGCCGCGGGAATCGAAGGAATCCTCCAGTGCGGCGCCCGCCGGGCAGGCGAAGTTCACCTTGGGCAAGTCCTACCGGCCTTACACGGCCGCCGATGCGGGCAGGCAACGCACGCTGCCGACCAATAGAAGCCTGGGGCCGGGCAAGTAGAAACACGGCTCTCCGCCGCATCTGTATGCGCTCTGATGCCTCGGTAACGCCAATGCAGTGGGCTGAGCGCCGGGCAAGTGCTGGCGAGCTGCGCAGGTAACTACCGGCACCCGCCGGGGTTCCCAAGGTTGCCGCTGCGCGATACGATGCCTCCACGCACAAGGAGAACCCAATGCGAGCAGCTGACGTGCTTTCCATCACCGTGGCAGCCGTTATCACGCTGAGCCATCAGCCCGCCCGTGCAGCCAGGCCCCAACGGCCGGTGATTGACGCCAAGCCGCTGGCAACGCTCGTGCTGGCCGACTTCAGGCAGAAGGAGACGGTCTGGCCGGTGAAGGCCGAGCATCCGGCGGTCAAGGTCGCGGCGGATGGCGCCGGCGGCGGCCTGACTGTCTGCTTCCCCAGGCAGGAGCAGATCGACAGCGCGGCTGTCCTCTGGCAAGCGAGCGGCAAGGACGGCAACTGGTCCGTCTACGACTACCTCCGCCTGAACATCACTAACTATGGCAAGTCGCGGACGACGTTCTGGGTCCGCCTGTTTGATGAGGCGTGCAAGACGGAGGCCCAATGCGGCAGGTTCGGCGCGGGCATCGACCCCGGCAAGGTCCAGCAGATCGCCGTGCCGCTTGAGAAGTTCTGCCTCGCCGACAAGTCCGGCGTGCTTGACCTCAAGAAGATGGCCAAGGTCTGCCTTGGATTCGACCGCCAGCAGACGCCGGGCGAGCTTGTCATCGACGGCCTTACGCTCATCAAGACCTTCGACGGGCCAAGCCCGTTCTACTGTTTCGATTTCCAAGACGCCGGTGGTGCGTTCTACGACTTCCCGCAGACCGTCCCTGTGACTCCCAAAACGCAGTACATGAAGGAACTCGGCTATGGCTTCGCCAAGACCGATGGCCTGGCGGCCGCCCGCATCCTGGGAGGCGGCAAGTTCCCGATCTTCGGCGATGGCGTGGGCCTGCCGCCGCAGACGCCGGGGGCAAAGTTCACGTTCCTGGTCGACGTGCCAAGCGGCAAGTACGAGGTCCAGGCCGTCGCCCAGGCCCGCACCTGGGACGGCATTCCCTGCTTCGATTACAGCGTCGAGGCCAATGGGAAGAAGGTCGTAGACGCCCCGCTGACCGAGGAGGTCTTCTACAGCGGCCAAGGGCAGTACTGGGGCGTCGACAAGTTCCACGACCCTACAAAGACGCTCTGGCAACAGTACGGCCGTGAGTACTTCAGACCGCATGTCTTCCAGGCCGAGGTCGCGGATGGGCAGCTCAAGCTCGACTTCAACGGCTGCGCCGTCTACGTCCTATGGCTCTATCCGGCCGACAAGGCCGAGGCAGGCCGGGCCCGGGTCGAGGCATTCCAGGGCGAGCAGGATTGGCGCGTGGACACGAGCGTCGCGCGACTTGCCAGAGCACCTCAAGAGAAGATGGCAGTTCTGGTCAAGTGGGCAGCCGAGACGGAGAAGGCCGGGTATGTGGTCTTCGCGCGGGACCCCCTGCTGAGGGTGTATCCCGGGGAGATTGAGCCGGCGACTCATGGACAGGTAAAGGCGCTGTCGATCTTCGCTGCCCCTGGCCAGTACGAATCGACCACGTTCGCCGTCCATCCGTTGAAAGACCTTAGGCACTTCGCGGTCGAAGTGTCCGATCTGGCCGGGCCCAGCGGCGCGGTCATCCCCAAGTCGGCCATCAAGGTGGACATCGTCAAGTACTTCCCCGAGAAGACCGGCGTCATCGACTACACGCTCACGCCGTCGTACCTGTTCCCGTATCGGCCGATCGACCTCTACGCCGACTTCAACCGCCAGTACTGGCTGACGGTCCACGTCCCGGCCGATGCGTCCGCAGGCACGTACTCCGGCAAGATTACCGTCAAGCCCGAGGGCGGCCAGCCGGCGGATATCGCGCTTGAGGCGACGATCTACCCGTTCAAGCTGGCCGACTCGCCCAAGGAGCACGGCTTCTTCAATGCCCGCGCGCCCAACTACCAGGTCGTCCGCCTGTTCCCCAAGCGGGCGGAGGAGCTGTCGCGCCAGGTGATCGAGGCGGAGCTCCAGGACATGATCGCCCACGGGGCGGGCGGAACCACGCTTCCCAACGCGAGGCTCCTGGCAGTGGACAAGGACGGCGGCAATCTCAGGCTCGATTGGGCGGATGCGAAGCTCTACTCCGAGCTGCTCAAGAAGCACGGCCTGGACAAGTGCGAGCACATCTGCGGCAGTGACATGGGCTGGCTCATCCGCCAGGGCCTCAAGGAAGGCACGCCCGAGTTCGCCCGCGCGTATAAGGACCTGGTCGCACAGACCTCGGCGTTCTGGAGGGAGCATGGGATCAAGGCCGTCTTCCAGGTCATCGACGAGCCGCGCGAGACGGACCTGAACGACTGGAACCGCAACCGCGTGGACACGATCCGGCTGTGCAAGCTGGCCCGCGAGGCCGCCAGCGGCATGAAGACGTTCGTCACGCCGATGGGCGACACGGATGTCTACGGTAACCACTACACGGTGATGATGCCCCTGATGGATGTCTGGGCCACGCACTGCTGGCCGGGCAGCATGAGGGGCATATTCCTGGCCGGCAAGGAGAAGATCGCGGAGCTCTGGTTCTACAACAACGGCCTAGACCGATTCCAGTGGGGCTACCACCTGTGGAAGTCGCCCGCCCTGGCCGACTGGGAGTGGGTGTACGCGTGGGAGGCCCGCGGCGCGCCGCCGCTGATAGAGGACGCCATAGGCATAGGCGACTACGTCGTGACATGGAACAAGGGCATATTGCCCAAGCTTACCTACGAGTGGGCACGCGAGGGCGTAGACGACATGCGCTACATCGCCACGCTGGAGAAGGCAATCGCGGCGCCGAGGGAGAAGACCCCGACGGAAGACGCGGCCAAGGCGGCCGCAGAGGCGAAGTTGTTCCTTGAATCCCTCCGCAAGGCAATCCCCGACTACCCGGAGACCGACCTGTCCACCGGCGCGGAGGCCGGGGCCAAGTACACCGAGGGCGGCATCAAGAACTACTTCGACGCGTGGCGCAGGCAGGTCGCGCAGTACATCATCGCCATCCGGTCCGGCACGCCGGCCGTTCGCGTCGATGAGGCGTGGGCGCCGCTGCCGAAGAAGGCGGCCGAAGCGATCAAGTCGGCGGTCTGCCTCATGGTTGACAAGCCGCCGGCCATGAATGCGAAGCTCGACGATCCGGCGTGGAAGGATGCCCCGGTGCAGACGGACTTCATCAGCCTCGCCACAGGCGAGCAGTCGGCACTGCGAACCGAGGTCCGCATCGTGTCCGACGGCAAGAAGATCTACTTCCACTTCCACTGCCTCGAGCCGAAGTACGGCGAGATGAAGGCCTATGCCACCGAGCGTGACGGCGAGGTTTGGAAGGATGACGGCGTTGAGGTGTTCCTGGACACCAGACACGACAGAAGGACCTACTTCCAGGTCATCGTTAACACACTCGGCACGGTCCAGGACGCCGACACCAGCGACGTCACGTGGGACGGCGACGTGCAGACGGCCGTCGTCAAGGGCAAGGGCTTCTACGACATCGAGATCGCCATCGGCCTTGACTCAATGAAAGCGAAGGCTGGGCCAGGCATTACATGGGGCATCAACCTCTGCCGCGACCGCCTGCCCGAGCCGGCCGAGAATGCGTCGTGGACGCACGTGGGAACGTCGTTCCACAACCCCTCAAAGTTCGGCGTGCTGAAGTTCGAGCAGAAGTAGTGGTAGACTTGACGCCGTGAGCCGACGCGACCCAACCACAGTCGAGAAGATACGCGGATTGCCGTGGATCAACGCCTATAGCTCGCTGAACTCGGCATTTTGCCAGTTGACCGTCTTCGGTTCCGTCTTTATCCTGTTCCTCAACGACCTGGGTTTGAGGAAGACCCAGATCGGCATGCTGCTGGCGCTGATGCCGTTGTGCTCCATGCTCTCGCTGCTGACGGCCCCGTACGTTGCACGCTTCGGGTTCAGGCGCAGCTTCCTTCTGTTCTGGGGGGCGCGCAGCATCGTCATCCTGCCGCTGCTGCTGACGCCCTGGTATGTCACCAGGTTCGGCACCGGCTCCACGTTCGTCTTCATCGCCGTGATCCTGCTCATGTTTTCGCTCTGCCGCTCAATCGGCGAGACGGCCTGGTATCCCTGGTCGCACGAGGTGATCCCGCCCTACATACGCGGCAAGTTCAGCGCGGTCAACGGCATGCTCCAGACAACCTTGAGCATGTCAGCGGTCCTGATGGCGGGTTGGGTGCTGGGGCTGGGCACGGGCCTCTGGCGGTATCTCTGGCTGATCGGCGGAGGAGTGGTAATCGGCCTGACGTCGGTGGCGGCGATGAGCTTCGTGCCTGGGGGAGCGCCGCCGTCCGCCGGGACCGCGGACAAGTTCTCATTTCGCCGCTTCCTGCCGGCCATCCGCGACAGGAACTTCCTGCTGTACCTGGCCGGCGTCGGGCTGGTAATGCTTGGCGGCTCGCTGATGGCGTTCGTCCCGCTCTACATGAGGGAATCGATCGGCCTGCGCGAGAGCCAGGTCGTCTTCGTCCAGGGCAGCGGCATGATCGGGGTCTTGGCGTCATCCTACCTCTGGGGCTGGGCGGCCGACCGATATGGCTCCAAGCCGGTGATGCTGCTGGGGCTGGCGGCGACGGTCGTGATGCCGATTCTCTGGTTCCTCCTGCCGCGCCACAGTTCCTGGAGCATGTTGCTGGCCGTGGGAGTAGGCGCCGCGGGCGGCCTGGCTTCTCTGGGCTACGGCATCGGCTCGGCGCGGCAGTTGTACACCGATGTCGTCCCCCAGGAGGGCCGCACGGCCTACTTCTCGCTGTACTGCGCCTGGTGCGGGTTGATGGCCGGACTGGGGGCACCGCTGGCCGGCCAGGTTCTCCAGGCCAGCGCCGGCCTGGGCGGTTCACTGGGCTGGCTGAGCTTCGACGCATATAGCCCCCTGTTCGCCGGATCGGTGCTGATGTTGGGCGGAGGCATGCTGATCCTTTCCAGGACCCGCTCCGACAGCCGGCTCTCGACCGCCGAGTTCGCCGGCATGTTCCTCCGCGGCAACCCGCTGCGGGCGATGGCGACCAAGGTGCGGTACAGCATGGCGCTGGACGAATCGGATCGCGCAACGCTCACGCGTCAACTGAGCGGCTCCGGCAGCCCGCTGTCGGCCGATGAACTGATCGAGGCCCTCTACGATCCCAGCTTCAATGTCCGCCAGGAGGCCATATTCGCCATCGCGCAGAGCCGGCCGGATTTCCGGCTGATCGAGGCGATGTGGCGGGTGGCGGAAGGCGACCATCCGGACGGACAGGCAGCCTCGCTCGCCCTGCCGGCCGTGGGGCGAGTCAGCCGGCGCCGCAGCGTCCGCCAGCTCATCGAGTCGCTCCGCGATGGCAATTTCAACACGCGCTACGAGGCGGTCGTGGGCCTGTCGCGCGTGCGGCCGGAGCCGGCTGTCATGGATGCGCTGGTGCGGGTCGTCGAAGAACCGGAGAGCGACCTGGCCATCGTCGCCGTGTGGGCACTGTCGCGCCTGGGCGGCCCCCAGGCCATAGCCGCCAGCCGCAAGGCTTTGACGAGCGACCGGCCGTTGCTGGCCGCCAGGGCCGCCCGCGCGCTGGGAACGCTCCACGACCTCGAATCGGTGCCTGTCCTACTGGAGCGATTTCGCACGCTCCGGGACCCGAGCCTTCGCCTTGCCTACGCGTCTGCCCTGGGCGCGATGCGAGTGGCGGAGCCGGCCGCCGAGATGGTCCGGCTGCTGCCCGCGCTCCGCGAGGAGGTGTCCCGGGCCGAGCTCGTGCTGGCGCTGGTGAGGATCATCGGCGGCGAACGGGATTTCACGCGGCTCTGGCGGATGGCCAGACGGGACGCCGGTACGGGGCTTTCGCAAGTGATGATATCGTGCAGGAAGCGGCTGCGACGGATGGCCTATGCAAGCCCGCAACTGCTGCCAATCCTGGACGCCTGCATCGACTCGCTGGCTCGCGACGACCTGCCGGCCGCATCATCCCACCTGAGGTTGGCCCTGACGATGCTGCCGACGGCCAAGCCGGGCAGCGCCCTGCCGGCACTTATCGAGGGCTGCGTTGGCCTTCTCCAGCCGGGAAACCCCGCCCTCCGCGAGGGCATCGTTCTGGGTGTGCATGTCTTCAGCGAGTCACTCAACGGGGTTGACCGAACTGTCCCAGTCAGCGCCGGGAAGGCCTCCCCAACCTTCCTCGTATGATGGATACTCCCCCTTGTCGCACACTCA
This sequence comes from Phycisphaerae bacterium, assembly GCA_041946855.1. Classification (GTDB taxonomy): domain Bacteria; phylum Planctomycetota; class Phycisphaerae; order SM23-33; family SM23-33; genus JBHGBE01. Next base: position 18,343 of record JBHGBE010000004.1, read on the forward strand.
GATGGCGGAGGCCTTGCCCAGGCCGCTCAGTTGAACTCCGCATGGCGCCCGCTTGGCCAGTGTCCTGGCGCGGCTGAGGCTCGGCACGAGGATGGTTACCAGCAGTGCGATGATGGCGATGACAACGAGCAGTTCGATCAGCGTGAAGGCCACTTCGCGGTCACGGAGACAATGATGGCCAGACATGGCATTGCCCCTTCGGCCGGCATTGTACCGCTACTGCCCAGGCTTGACCACCATCAAGGCATGCCAGAAGCCGCCGCCCTCGCCGCGCTCTTCCATCAACTGAAGCATCTGGAAGTCCGCGCCGAAGAGCCGCCTGATGTCCGCCCCGGTGAAGTACCGCCGATACGACCCGTGCGCGATGTGCCAGGAACGGCGGCTGTGGTGAAAGAGCCGGAAGTCCGGGCTGAAGACTGACACGATGTAGAATCCGCCTGGCTTCAGGACCCGCAGGATGCCTGCCTTGTATGCCGGCCACGCCGACTTCCGCTGGCGAAGAGGAACTTCTGGATGCCCTCGGAGATGAACACGCCGCCAACCAGAAATCGAACCGGGATAGTTGCGGCCGGGGCGCTGGTTGAGGATATTGTCTGAAGCAAGCCCATACATTCACCGGCATTCGGGCCGACATGTCATCCTGGCATTCTAGTCGGGCAATTCAGCGGCCCAGCACTGCCCTGGCCCGGCGGATTGCCTCGATGATCTTCAGGTGCTGCGGGCACTTCTGCTCGCAGGTCTGGCATTCCTGGCAGAGCTCAAGCTGCGCGGCGATGTCCTCGTGCGCGTATTTCGACCATATCCAGTCCGCCAGGCGCTCCTGCGCCACGCCGTACACCACGAAGTCCCTCATCACCTGCATGAACTTGGTCGGGTTGACGCCGTGCGGGCACTCCTTGCAGTAGCCGCAGCCGGTGCAGAACTGGCCGGTGATGAGCTTGACCGCGTTCATCCTCGCGATCAGGTCCTGCCTGTACGCCTCGGTGAGCTTCCGGGCGCCGTGCAGGGCGGCCAGGGCCTCATCGACCTCCTCGACGGCCCGGAAGCCGACGATGCCCGTTGTGATGTTCCGATTGGCAAGGAGGAACCGCAGAGACCCGTAGGCCGGGCCGACGCCGCCACCACGGAGGAATTCCAGGTTCCTGTCGCCCGCCAGGCCCAGCACTCCGCCGGCCAATGGGTTCATGATGACTATGCCCACGCCCTTGGACGCGGCGTAGGCGATCTGGTCCTCCTCCGCCCGGTTCAGCAGGTTGTAGGAGACCGTGGCGCACGCGAACTCGCCGCTATCGACGGCCATGCGGAACACATCAGGCGGGCCGTGGAATGTGAAGCCCGTCCCGAGGCGAACCAGGCCATCCTTCTGGGCCTTGCGGATGCCCTCGACGAAGCCGCCCTTGACCAGCGCATCCTTCACCGTCTGGGCCTTCTCGACGCCCCAGATCTGCCAGAAGTCGAAGTACTCCAGCTCCGCCTCCTTCAGGCTGGCCTCGATGCTGCGCCGGACGTCGTCGGCCTTGGGCGCCGTGGACCAGTCGGACTTGCAGGAGAAGAGTATCTCCTTGCGCCGGTTCCTGACCGCACGGCCGGTCCACTTCAGGCTCCTCCGCGCGCAGTAGCCGGTGGAGGTGTCTACGTAGTTGAGGCCATTGTCGAGCCCGTGCTGCATGATCCGGTAGCACGCCTCCTCCGAGGGCCATCGCATTGACCCGAAGCTGACCGCGGAGACCTTCACGCCCGCCTTGGGAAACTCACGATAAAGCATACACTTCCTTTCCAGGACGGCCCTGATGACCCGCCAACGCACAGACCGTCCGGGGCCTTCCGAACCGCGAATTTGGATTATAGCCTGATCGCCGCGATGTTCGATGCGGTTGTGGGCCGCGCCTCCTTGGCGAAGGTTATAATGTACCTGCGCACGTGGATCGCCGTTCATCTGCCCGCGCTGGATGGACGGCCGTGTAAGGAGGCCTTGCGTGAGCGGAGTAAGGATCGGGACCATACTGGGCCTGTCAGTCCTGCTGGCGCCGCTGGCCGCATTGCGGGCCGGGACGTATTACATCGCCCCCAATGGCAGCGATTCCACGGGCGACGGGTCGCTCACCAGGCCCTGGGGCTCGATCCGCTACGCCACCGATCACGTGCCGGATGACGGCTCGACCGTGTTGCTGAGGGATGGGCTTTATGTCGGGACGCAGTCGCTCGGCCGGACTTTCGCCAAGCCTTGCACCATCGCCGCTGAACACCCCTACAAGGCCCTGCTTCAGAGCCCCGGCAACAGCAACCGGGCGTTCTACTGCTACAGCGGGGCCAATGCCGTCCTACAGGGACTCAATATCTATGGCTCCGGCAGCACCGGCAGCGAGTACGTGGTCCACATCAGCAACCCGGCGACGCACGACATCACCTTCGACAACTGCTTTATCCACGACAGCTACAGCAACGACGTCGTGAAGATCAACTCCGGCACTCACCACATCGCCTTCCGGAACTGCGTCCTGTACAACCCTCCCAACCCCGGCGACAGCCAGTTCGACATCAACACCGTCACCGACATCACCATCGAGAACAACATTCTGCTCAACGACTATCCCGGCAGCGGCCGGCCCGCGCAGGACCAGACCCACCCGTTCATCGTCATCAAGAACTCCGGCGACTCCAGCCCGGACTTCACCCGGCGCATCACGGTCCGCGGCAATGTGTTCCAGAACTGGTCGGGCCTGAACGACCAGTCGTATCTGCTGATCGGGGAGGACGGAAAGCCGTTCATGGAGGCGCAGGACGTTCTGGTCGAGAACAACCTGTTCCTGTTCAACTCGCCCGACTCGCAGGTGGGGGCCTTCATGGTAAAGGGCGGGGCCAGGAACATCACCTTCCGCTCCAACACCGTGGTCGGCCACCCGGTGGGAGGATCGGCATTCGCGATGAGGATGCAGAAGATCGCTTCAAACCCCAACATGGAGAACATCTATTACTACAACAACATCTGGTCGGACCCCGCCGGCGGGATGGTCGACTTCTCCGACGGCTACAAGAGCGAGGTCAGCGGGGACCTGGTGCTCAGCAACAACCTCTACTGGAACAAGGGCAAGGGAATCCCCACTGACAGTTGGAGCATACTCGACCCCGACGCGCCTTGGTACGACGACCCGAGGCGGACGAGCGCCGACCCGCTGCTGGGCAATCCCTCCGGCATGGTGATCTCGCGATGGCTGGCCTCCTCGGGACAGTTCCTCTCCGGGCAAGACACAATTCGCGGGGAGTTCGAGCGCCTCGTAAGACTTTACGGGGCGTTGGCGGCCGGAAGCCCGGCCATTGACAAGGCCGATCCTGCTCATATTTCCTTCTACGATATCCTGGGCAATCCGCGCGGCGCCATGGGTGATATCGGGGCGTTCGAACGGAACTTCGCGATATACGGCGACGCCAACGAGGATGGCATCGTGGACATGACGGACTACACGACGTGGTTCTCCTGGTTTGGCTCATCGGCCGGCGTCGGATGGCGGCAGGCCGATTTCAACGGAGACGGCCTCGTCGACATGAAGGACTACGTGGTCTGGTTCGACCACTTCGGCCAGGTGCAGGGGGCCAGCGTCCCCGAGCCGGCCACGCTGTCGCTGCTGGTCCTCGGCGTCCTGGCGGCATTGCGAAAGAGACGGGGCTGATTGGCCGATATGAGTCGTGTCAGGAGGGGTTGCTCTTCGCCTGACACGTGAGCGGGTGGTTCTTCGGAGCCACCCGTTTCGCTCTTGGCCAAGGGAGCTTGCACGTCGGCCGGAACTTCGGAAAATGGGTGCAGGCGGCTTTGCGCCGCCCCAAGGCCCCATCGGGGCGGAAAGAGGAGCGAACATGAGGCTGTCCCACGCCGTGATCTCGACCGTGGCCGTCCTTCTGGCGAGCGCACTGGCGGCCGCGCAGGAGGGCACCGCAAAGAACCTGCTGACCAATCCATCCTTCGAGGACCTGAGCGACAACGACAAGGTCCAGCCGTTTCTCGGCTGGTATTTCCACGTCTGGGAGGGCGACGGCAGGGCATCCTCCAGCCCCATCGGCCACGACGGCAAGAAGTCGGCCCTGCTCATGGGCACTGGCGCGCCCAAGATGCGCCTCCAGCAGTTCGTGGACCTGGAGCCCGGACGCTATCGCGTGACGGCCTTCCTTCGCGGCTTCGACCTGGGCAAGGGCACGTGGGGCGCATCGACCGAGTTTATGTTCGACGCACAGGAGGACAAGGTAGGCAAGGGCAAGTACCACGCCCTTGGCAAGGAAGGCACGTTCGGCTGGACGAAGATGACCTTCGTCGGCGACATCGACACGAAACGCAAGGTCACGGTCTCCTTCGGGAGCTGGTCGCCGGGCTTCTTCTGGGTGGCGGATGCAAAGCTGGAGAAGGTCGGCAATGACGTGGAGCTTACGGCCAAGCCGGTGCTGGACAAGGAGGAGGCCCCCATCAAGCCGCCGGGCAAGCTGGACGGCAACGCCATCCACTGCCCGCGGTGCTCCGCCCGCAACATGCCCGCATGGAAGATTTGCTACGTCTGCGGCGCGGACCTGTCCGCAAAGAAGGCGACGGCCACCGCCCCGGCGTTCACGGGGCCGGCGGTCAGGCTCATCACCGACTTCACGGGCAGGAACCCCTTCAACGTGCTGGACTCCGACACGCCCGCTCCGATCGTCGACTTCCCCGGCGGCCAAGGCATCAAGGCCATGCGGCACGACAAGTCGTACAACGTCATGGCCGGCAACCAGAACTGGACCGGCTACGACTACCTGAAGCTCGACGTCTACACCGAGGCCAAGGACGGCATGGCCTTCACGCTTGAGTTCTACGACGCCGGCAGCGTCGATTACTGGACCCGCGCCCGCTACAACACGATCATCCCGCCGGGCACAAGCACGCTGCTGGTGCCGCTCAAGCAGGTGTATCTGGGCGAGAAGTCACGCCCGGGGCGAGCGCTGGACATCAGCAACATCAGGAAGGTGGCGGTCATCATCGACGAGAAACCGGCCGTACCCGTCCTCATCAGCAACATCCGCCTTGAACGGGCGCCCGCAACCGAGGACGCCCACTTCGACGGCCTGTTCGCATTCGACTTCCAGTCGGACGCCTCCTCGCCGGTGATGGACGGCTTCACGCCGGTATTCCCCACGAACAACTACACCGACATCAAGGGCTACGGCCTCAAGGACGCCAAGACCTCCCCGCAAAGCAACCCGAGGATCTACGAGCCCGACCCGCTCTACGGCGACTACTTCCGCATCACAGGTCCGTTCGTCATGGACGTGCCAAACGGCAAGTATCGCGTCTTTGTCAACGTCAACCGAGCGCCCGCATTCTGGGGCGAGCTCCAGAACTGGACCAAGCGGACCATCCTGGCCAACGGCAAGCCGGTCGTCACCGAGACCTATGACGACGCCGCGAAGAAGAAGCGATTCTTCCAGCACTGGAACGAGGACGACCTCCCGACGGACAGCACGTTCGGCAAGTACGAAAACTCCTACGAGGAGAAGGTCTTCGACGCCGAGGTCACCGACGGCCAGCTCGCAATCGACTTCCAGGGGGACTTCGATGCTAACTGCATCTCGGCGATGGTCGTCTTCCCGCTGGACAAGCTCCCACAGGGCGAGAAGTTCCTCAAGTGGATGGTCGAGCAGCGGCGCTTCCAGTTCGACCTCAACCACAAGCGCGGCCTCCACCGGCCGACCGGCGACGCCCTGAGCCCCACCGACGCGGACAAGAAGCGCGGCTACGTCGTGTTCACACGCGACATCATGAAGGATGTCTTCTACAACGACACGCCGTTTGCGGCCGAGCTGGGCAAGCCCGTCGCAGCCGACGCCTTCGCCGGCGAGTTAGCGCCGATGACCGTGGCCATCGTCCCGCTGAAGGACCTCGGGAAGGTGACTGTGTCCATCAGCGACCTGTCCTGCGAGGGCGGCACGATCCCTGCGGCGGCCGTCGATGCCGGCTACGTCTCGTACCGCATGGCCCGCGTCACGAGTGAGGGCTCGGTATTCACCATCGTCCCGCGATACATCATGCCGTGGGCGTCGGTCGAGATGCCCAAGGACATCACGCGGCGGTTCTGGCTGACGGCCAAGGTCCCTGCCGATGCCAAGGCCGGCGTGTACAAGGGCAAGTTTACGGTCAAGGCAGAAAAGGGCGAGCAGGCGGAAGTCCCCGTCGAGCTCCGCATCCGGGCCGGGGCGCTGGACGCCCTTGACATCCCCGCCGGGCCTTGGGGATACCAAGTTCCATACGCCGACGACCTGACGTGCCTCAAGAGAATCCGCGAGTATGGCTTCACCATCTTCAGCAGCGGCCAGGCGGTCAACTACGGCGGCTTCAAGGATGGCAAGCCTGTCCTGAACTTCACCGCCGCCGACAAGCTAATGGCGACCGCGAAGGAGCTAGGCTTCCAGGCCGTCATGTTCTACGGCACGCTGGTCAGCGGCATCAACGCCTACGCCCAGGACGCCGGCGCGATGTCGAGGGCCGGCTTCAAGGACTACAGCGAGTTCATCAAGGCGGTCTACACCGACATCCAGAAGCATGCCGAGGAGAAGGGATGGCCGGCATACTACGTGAACCTTGGCGATGAGCCGATGGGCCAGGCGCTGACCAACTCGGCCGTCAACGCCGAGGCATACCGCAAGGCGTTTCCCAAGGGCCCGCCGTTCTTCACGGCCGCCACGAGCGTCGCGGATGTGGCGAAGGACGCCGGCCACTTCCGCCTGGCAAAGGCCCTGCACATCGCCGACCTGAACCTGCACAGCGAATCATCGGTCAAGGCCATCCATGACGCAGGAAGCGAATGGGCCTTCTACAACGGCGGCAACCGCTGGACGTTCGGAGACTACATGTACAAGGCCGCCAAGGAGTTTGGGATGAAGTTCCGCATCTCCTGGCACTGGAACCTGACCGGCGGATATCCCTACTACGCGCTGGATGCCCGGGAGGATGAGTACTGCTGGTGCAACGGCAGCCCCGACGGCACGCTTATCCCCAGCGTGGAGTTCGAGCACCAGCGTGAGGGCCTGGGCGACTACCGCCGCCTGCTGACGCTGGCCCGCCTGGCAAAGGACAAGGCCGGCACGCCGGCCGCCGGAGCCGCCGAGAAGCTAATCGCCGACCGCATGGCCTCGTTCAAGCTGGGCCAGCGAGACCACGACGCGCTCTTCGGCGCGGATGACTGGGCGCAGTTCCGCGTGAAGGTCAACGACGCCATCGACGCGATGAGGAAGTGACCTCGCGGGCGTTGGCTCAATCCAGCCGTCCCCAGACGGCCTTGAGATAGGCGCTTTCCGGCACATCGGCCTGGAAGGGATGGTCCGGCCCCGCGCCCGTGACGCGAAAGACCTGGAGCGTTCTTCCCGCCGCGCGCATGGCCCGCGCCACGGTCTGGACGAACGTCGGCTGGTCAACCAGCCCGCTGCACGAGCATGTCAGGAGCAGCCCGCCTGGGGCGATCACGCCGGCCGCCAGGCGGTTGAGGTCGAAGTACTTCCGCAGGCCGATGTCCATGAACTCCCGCCGCGAAACGAACTTGGACGGGTCCAGCACCACCACGTCCCACTTGCGGCCCGATGACGCCGCGTCGCGGAGAAAGTCGAACGCGTCGGCGTGGTTGAAGTCGATATTCGCGGAGTTGAGCTGGGCGTTCTGGGCCGCGGTTTCGAGGGAGACCTCGTCCAGGTCCACGGCCGTCACCCCGCGGGCCGCGCCGCGCACGGCCGCGTAGCACGAGAAGCCGCCCGTGTAGCAGCACACATCAAGGACGTTCCTCCCGCCGCACAGGCCGGCGAAGGCCAGGCGGTTCTCGCGCTGGTCGCAGAAGAAACCGGTCTTATGGCCGCTGGCCAGGCGCACGTTGAACCTGACGCCGTTCTCGGTGATGGCGACCGTCCGATCCTTTCGGTCGATGCCGGTGAGGTTGCCTGTGCGGAAGCCCTCCTGCTCGCTGGCGGACTTGTCGGCCCGCACGATGAAACTCTCGACGGAAAGGCCGGCGTCGATGATGGCGTCCTGGATGAACTGCACGCGGCGGTACATCGCAAGGCTGAAAAGCTCGATGACGACGAACTCGCCGAAGCGGTCGGCCACCAGACCGCTCAGGCCGTCGCCCTCGGCGTGGACGAGGCGGTAGGCATCGGTGGTCTCGTCCAGGCGCAATAGCGAGCGGCGGAGCGAGACGGCCCGCGCGATCCGCGAGCCGATCTGGGCGTCGCCGGGCATGGCCGCATCATGGCTGAACATCCGCAGCGCAAGCTGCGACTGCGAGTTGTAGAACCCCCATCCGAAGAACTCGCCGCGTTTGTCCAGCACGGCCACCATGCCGCCATCCTCGGCCCGGCCGTCAACGCGGTCGATCATCCGCTGGTAGATGAACGCACCGAAGCTTGCCGACCGCAGGCGGACGACCGCCACGCCGGGAGGTATCTCGACGTTGCGCCGCGGCGCGGCTGGCGCAGGCGGCGCGCCTTCGTCAGGGGCCTCGCGGGGCGGACCCTTGTCAAAGCCGCCGGGCTTGTGGCGCGGCCTGTGAAGGAAGCCTTTGCCATGTGGCCTGGGCCGGCGGTGCGGACCGCCCCCGAACGGCCGTCTGTTGTGTTTCATAGGCCCAACATAGTACATTCGCATCGGCTCGCGGCCAAAGGTAGAATAGGCCATCGCGCGCCGGTAGAAAGCCCGCGAGGCCAAGGAGCGAGTGTTGGGCAGGCATTGGCTGCACATAGCGGTGGCGTCCGCAATGGCGGTCGTTGCGGCGGTTGCAGGTGTGCTGGCGGGCGGCGCGGCCTGGCGCGCCGAGTTGCCGCGCAACTTCGGAGTCGTACAGAAGGACGCGCTCTATCGCAGCGGCCAGCCGACCGGCTGGCACTGGAACACGCTCATCGAGGATTACCGCATAAGGACGGTTATCGACCTCCGCCAGCCAGAGCCCGACGCGCCCTGGTCGGCCGAGCAGGACCGCCTCTGCCGGCAGCGCGGTCTGAAGCTGGTCCACATCCCGCTGGGCTCCGCCGGGGCCAGAGACGCCCCGACGCCGCGGGAGTGGCAAACCTTCCTCGACGTTGTCCGCGACCCGTCCAACTGGCCGGTGCTGGTCCATTGCGAGGTGGGCACGGCGCGGACCGGCGTGATGGTGGGCGGCTATCGCATCGCGGTGCAGGGATGGGACTTTGACGCGACGCTGCACGAGGCCCGCGAACGGTACTTCAACGACGAAACCCATCCGGAGTACGTGGAATTCTGGAAAGATCTGGCCAAGGCGCGAACGACGCGCCCAAGTGGCGGTTGACTGGAAAAAGGAGCTTGCCATGTTCAGGACTACGTTAGCGATTCTGGCGGCCGGGGCGTTGATGGCCGGGGCGTCATGGTTTGCGGGGCCGACCGCCGTCGGGCAGACTGCCGCCCCCGCGCCGGAGGCATCGACCCAGCCGACCGAGAAGTTCATGGGCGACTTCGAGGACGGCCTCCAGGGCTGGGAAGGCGCCAACGAGGCGAAGGTCAGCATCGTCGAGGAGCACGCCACGCACGGGGCCAAGGCGCTCAAGGCAGATCTGCCCGTCGGGCCATACCCCGGTGTGGGCATCGAGTTCAGGAAGCCGCAGGACTGGACTGAGTTCCACGCCCTGCGCCTTTCGGTCTTCAACGCCTCCAAGGGCACGGTGGCGCTCAGCGTCCGCATAGACGACGCCGGCAGCAAGAACTTCGCCACGCGATACAACGGCGACATGTACCCGTTCAAGCTCAACCCCGGCGCCAACGAGGTCGAGGTGACGATGGCCGCGCTGAAGGAAGGCGGCTTCTGTTGCCGCGGGCTGGACATCGACAAGATCAGGCAGGTGCGGTTCTTCTGCACGCCCAAGCAGCCGCTGACGATGTACTTCGACAACATCCGCCTGGTGACATCGCGGTCCGCCGGGCCGGACACGCTCGTGCTTGCTGACTTCGACGCCAACAACCCCGCCAAGTTCGCGGCGGCCGAGGGCGCCAAGGCGGCCGTCGCCGACAAGGCCCTCAAGGTCGAGTTCACGCCCGAGGGCGGCGAGTATCCGCGCCTGGCGTTCACTGGCATGAACGGCGACTGGCTGACCTACGACCTGCTGAGCATGGAGATCGAGTGCCCCAAGACCGCCCCTTCGCCACCGTCCATCGCCGCCAAGCTGATCGACTCATCAGGGCGCAACCAGACCTGTACGATCCCGCTGGACAAGGGCGTCAACAAGATCGAGATCCCCCTGGAGGTCTGGGCCGAGGTGGGCCTGGGCAAGATCAACGAACTTTCGCTGTTCCGCGGCGCGCCGCAGGTGAAGGAGGAGATGATCATCCGCAAGGTGGCGCTTGTGCGGTCGAACTTCGTGGACTTTCCCGCGGTACGTGACGACAAGGCCGAGGATGCGGCCGTCACACTTGACATGACCGCCCTGAAGGTGCCGCGCAATACGTCGTTCATGGCGATGGTCTACATCCCGCTGGCCGATGGCAAGACGCGCCTCGTCCGCTGCAACTCGGCGTGGGAAGGCCAGGTGCGCGGGGCCAACAAGTACGCCATCCCCGCCGCCGCGATGGCCAACTGCGACAAGGACAAGCCGGTCCGCGCCTGGGTGTTCGTCTCGGACCACGGCGTGTGGAGCTACTGGCTCAAGTCCGACAAGTACGCCGGAAAGCCAATCACGCTGACATTCGTGGGCGGGCAAGGGTAACTGCAGATTGTAGAATACGGATTGCAGATTGAACGGCCAAAGCGATGAGGAGCCTTGATGCGTAGGATTGTTGGCTGCACCTTGGTTGTCGCGGCGTTTGTCAGTTCGATTGCCTTCGCGGAGGACAAATCCGGTGAGAAGACGCCGGTCGGCTTTCGCGGGAACTGGACGGGCGCGTACCCGCAGGCGGCCGTGCCGACGCAATGGGGCAAGGTCAGCCCGCTGATGGCCGGCCTGCGGTGTCAGGCCGACAAGCCCGCCGATGACCAGCCCGCCGGCGTGACGGCCATGTACGGCCAGGTCGGCCAGTGGCTCATCGCCGGGCCGATCCCGCCCGCCGACGCCGCCACCAAGCCCATCGACGACAAGGCCGTCGCCGATGAGGCCGGCCTTGCGCCCAGGGAGGGCCAGGAGATCCGCGCGGCCGCGTGGAAGAAGTTCGCCACGGAGAAGGATGTCGTGGACCTCCTGGATCTCCTGGGCAAGGACGCCACGGGCCTGACCTTCGCTCACACATACATCTACTCGCCGCAGGAGGGCAAGGTCCTGCTGCGTTTCAAGCACTACGGCCCGCTGAAGGCGTACGTCAACGGCAAGCTTGTCTACCCCACTGGCGGCGGCGTCGCGACGCTCAACAAGGGATGGAATCGGCTGCTGTGCAAGATCGCCTCGCAGAAGCAGGGACAGTACGAGGAGTGGCCGTCGCTGTGGCACTTCGGCGTGAACATCGCGGCCGTCATGCCGTTCGAGGCCCAGACGAAGAACATCCTCTGGCAGGCGCGGCTGCCGGGGTTCAGCGTCTCGTCGCCCCTGGTCGTCGGCGACCGCGTGTTCTGCCTGGCCGAGCCTTACGACCTCGTCTGCGTCAGCAGGAAGGACGGCAAGGTCCTGTGGATCAGGTCCAACAACTTCTACGAGGCCCTGAGCGATGATGAGAAGAACTCGCACGCCTCGGCGAATGAGCTGGCGGACCTGTCGGCAAAGCTCCAGAAGGCCAACGCCGAGTGGGTGGCTAATCCAGCCAATCCGGCCAAGGACGCGGTCGAGGCGAAACTGCCCTGGAGCAATAACTTCCTGGAGAAGAAGATCTCGGAGCTTATCAGGAAGGCCGACGCCGAGAACTTCGGCGCATCCGCCCGCATGGCCGAGCTGCACGGCAACACGCTCTCGACGCCCGTCAGCGACGGCAAGAACGTCTACGTTTGGCTGGGCTGCGGGGTGGCGGCTTGCTACGACCTGGACGGCAACCGCAAGTGGATCACATATCGCCACATCCCCATCAAGCACCACGGGTTCAACTCCTCGCCCATACTCATGGAGGGCAAGTTCATCTTCTACATGCGCAAGCTGTTCGCGCTGGACGCCGCGACGGGCAAGGAGGCCTGGGCCATCGACATCGTCAAGGGCGACGAGGTCTACGGCGACAGCTTCCACGATTCGCTCATCCGCATGCCAATCGGCGGCAAGGATTTCATCTACGCGCACGGCACGATAGTCAACCCGGCCGACGGCAAGGTCGCCTGGGAGGGCCAGTTCGCCAGGGAGGGGGCGACGATACCAACGCCGATCATCGCCGACGGCTCCATCTTCCACCTGACGGCCGGCGGCAAGCTGTACGCCTCCAAGCTCCCTTCGCCGGGCGCAGTGGGCCTCAAGAACGAGTGCAACCTGAACTTCTTCAAGGGCGGCGGCAGCGCGTATACGCGGACGTTCATGTGCGCATCGCCGCTGTATCACGATGGCCTGCTGTACATCGTCGATTGCATGGGCAACCTGAGCGTGGTCGACGCCAGGACGTTCCAGATCGTCTACCAGAAGGACCTGGGCATGGGCCTGGAGGTCCCCTCGCGGGTCCACTCGTTCGGGACGTGCTACGCGTCGCCGGTGCTCGCGGGCAAGCACATCTACGTCTTCGGCATGTCCGGCACGAGCGTCGTAATCGAGCCGGGGCGGCAGTTCAAGCTCGTCGCCCGCAACAAGATTGAGCACGTGACCTATCCCGGCGCGTGGTACGGGAAGCCCGAGGGCTTCTCCAGCACGCCCGTCCCCGACGGCAAGGACCTGTTCATCCGCGGCGATGAGTACCTCTACTGCGTGGGAGAGAAGTAAATCCCGCCACTAGATCGGCGCGGGTGCGTTTAACAGGCATGTCGCCGAAATGTACGGCGACCAAAGCGAGATGAACAGGTGGCGGTATCCCAATTCCGCCGGATACAGAAAGGCTTGCATGAAGTCATCGAAGTCAGCAGTGTTGTTGAGCATCGGTATCGCGGCCGTTGCGATAGCGGCGTGCAGGCCCGCCCTGCGAGTCGTGCTGGCAGCCGATGGCCCTGCCAGCGCCCCGACTACCCGTGCCAGTCAGCCAGCCGCGACGGCCGTCGGGTGGCGGGGCGACGGCACAGGCCTGTTCCCGGACGCCAATCCGCCGACGGTGTGGGAGGCCGACAAGAAGACGGGCATCCTCTGGTCCGTCAAGGTCGGCAAGGGCACCTACTCCTCGCCGATAGTCGTGGGCGACAAGGTCTTCGTCGCCGCCGAGCCGGACCTGATCATCTGCCTTGACGCGGCGACCGGCAAGAAGCTCTGGGAGAAAGCCACCACGTTCAAGGACCTGCCCAAGGCCGTCGAGGAGGCCCCGGGCCCGCGCGATACGGGCAACGTCGCCTCCACGCCCGCCAGCGACGGCAAGTGCGTCTACATGACCTTCGGCAACAGCATCGTCACCTGCTTCGACCTGGACGGCAACCGCAAATGGATCGGCTACGTCGAGGATCCCTGCCCCACCGAGCACGGCCGGAGCACCAGCCCGGTGATCTGCGGCGACAAGCTCGTCGCCACCATGAACTGCCTGCGGGCGTTCGACGCGAAGACCGGCAAGGAAGTCTGGAAGAACGAGAAGATCGGCGAGTGCTACGGCACGCCGGCGACGGCGAAGGTCGACGGCCAGGACGTGATCGTCGCCGCCAGCGGGCAGGTCGTGCGGGCCAGCGACGGGACGCTCCTGGCAAAGGGGCTGGGCAGCCTGACCTACGCGAGCCCGTTCGTCGTGAATGGAGTCATCTACGGCACTGATGTCACCGCATACGCGGGCAAGCTGCCCGACAAGATCGCCGAGCCCCTGAAGATCAAGAAGCTCTGGGAGCAGGACCTCGAAGGCGAGTTCTTTTCATCCGGCGCGGCGTACGACGGGCTTTTCTACGCGGTCAGCAACCAGGGCCGGCTCTTCGTCCTGGACGCCTCCGACGGCAAGATCGTCTACCAGAAGGCGCTGGAGATCCCCAACGCCTCGGGCGCGCCGGGGATGCCGCCGGGCAACGTCTACCCCAGCATCAGCGTGGCCGGCAAGCTCCTCTTCGTGTCCAACGACCAGGGCGACACGCTGGTCATCCAGCCTGGCAAGGAGTACAAGGAGCTCGCCCACAACCATCTCAACGACGGCCACGCAGGCATGCCGTTCTTCGCCGGCAAGCGGATATACGTCCGGGGGGACGAGAAGCTGTTCTGCCTGGGGCAGTAGCCGGCACGCTGATTCGCCGAACTGCCGCTGGTGAAGCGTCGGATTCGTCTCTTTGGGAGGCGTGGGCAACCCGATGGTGCTGCAAAACGTGGGAAATTAGTGCCTGTCCCGAATTTCCCAAAATTCGGGACAGGCACTAATTTTCGGCATTTCCTTGTAGGGTCTCCTGGGCCACAACCAATAGATTCAGGATTGACATTTCACAGGCAGGATCAGGGCGCCGGCCTGACCACCTGGCTACAGTCGAGGAACCCGTTGCGGAAGGGGACCTCGCCTATGAACCCCACGCGGCGGTTGAGCTCCTTGCCCTTAGGGTCAAGGATGATCCACGTCGGCAGGGCCTCGACGCGGTACTTGGCAGCGATCTCGTTGCCCTTCAGGTCGTTGGGCATGTCCACGCGCAGGCAGATGAAGTTCCCCTTCTTGATCGCCTCGCGGTTTTTTTCCTTGCTGAGCGTGCCGGCGGCCATGTCGCGCTCCGCCTGGCCCGGCGGGGAAGAAGCGAACAGGATGAAGAGCTTCCGGTTGTCCGCCCGCGCCTGCACGAGGGCCTGGTCCAGGCCGCTCTTGTAGTTGAATATCTGCGCGATGACGGGCGGCATGGCCGTCTGTACCAGGTAGACCAGCACCGCGGCCACCGAGACCACGCCCAGTGCGATGAGCTTGGCGTTGCGGCTCAGGCGCGGCTTGGCGACTGCCGGCGACGGCGCCCTGCTCGCGAGCGGCTTTGGCGCCTTGGGGGAGGTCTTGGCGTCAGACGCCTGCGTTTCCGGAGGCACGGCCGTTCTCCTATCACGTTACATATACTATCGCCGGGAAAGCCTCCCGGTTTGAATGAACTCGTGACATAATTCCGCCGCCACCTTCCTGCCAGCGGCGGACTCGAACGTCACTCGCCCCGGCGAGAAACGCAGCGTGCGCACGCGCCCGAAACCTCGCGGGACCTTCACTACTCCCTGGATGTAGTTCACCGCCATCGGCCGGTCGGGCGACAGGCGCACCGTCGTCGGCACGCCTGCCCTGCTCAGCGAATTGGGCGCGGCCGACGCCGCCAGGCCCTCCGACAGGAACGCGCAGATGTCCTCCAGCCCCAGGCAGCAGTTGCGGCCGTTCCACGGCGCACTGTGCCGCCCGTGGTTCTCAGCCCAGAACATTGTTGCCGGCTGGACGGCCGGGTCCTTCAGCGAGAACCACACGAAGCCGTCATCCTCGAACGACGCGGCCGTCCACGCGATCGGCCCGGGCCGGTTGAACACCGCGTACAGGTCGCAGAATCCGCGCCGCGCGGGGAACTCCGACGCATCGTCGAACGGCCGGTCCTTCCAGTTCATCGGCACGCCGGCGAGCGTCCTGAAGCGCCGGTTGACGGCCATCGAGAAGTAGTCGCCGCCCGCGGGGTCGCCCGGCGGCGTGGGGTTGGTCATGCCGAAGCGGATGGGGCTGGTCGTGACCTTCATGCTCCGCTCGCGGGCGGGCATTGCCAATGTGGCGTGATGGCCGATGGTCATCGGCCCGGAAAAGCCTTCCAGGACGTGCTGCGAGTAGACGACGTTGTGGCCGTCGATCAGCAACAGGCGCTTAGTAACCGTCCCCGGCGCGATCCTGGTCCTCATTCTGAGAGTCAGCGACGTGACCGCGCCTTCCTTCTCTGCCCCGGCAAGTCGCCAGGCGAAGCACGCGCTCTCACCGTGGGCGGGATAGTCGCGGCCGCGAAAGACGCTCGGGTTGCCGAATGGCGCGCAGAAGAAGTCTCCCCGCAGGGGCACGAGCACCGGCACGGGAACCTTCTGGCCCTCGGTCTGCCAGGGGCTGATGTGGTACGGCTGCACCGGCCGTCCGGAGCCGCGGTAGAACGTGACCGGCGCCATGTGCCCGCCGAGCCGCGCGACGGCTAGCTCGACTTGGTCGCTGCGGATGATCCACGACGGCTGGCCCGCGATGGTCTTTTCAATTGGTTCCATGTCCTTCCTCATCTGGTGTGTGAACTTCACCACAAAGACCACTAAGCAGACAAGTGGAAAGCAGCACATACGCTCTCTTGTGTCCTTTGTGGCGAAGTCTTCCCCGACGTGTCCGAAAACGCCGCGGAAGAGACACGCGAGTCTCTGGCTCGCGTCGGTCCGGGCGAGTATGCTCTGGGCATTAACCGTCCGGCTGTCGGGGCACGTTGCCGGGCCGGCCGGGCGGCCCAGTGAAGGAGTGAACAAATGGGCGCGGGAATGAGTTGGGCGATGGTAATGATGCTGGCAGTCTCCAGCGGCCAGGTCGAACTGCTGGACTGCGTTCCAACGGACGCCTACTGGCAGAAGCGCCAGGTGACGGTCACGCCGGAGGCGATTCTCGGTCTCCTCAAGGCGCCGGCGGCCCAGCCCCCGGACATCGGGGCCATGGCGAAGGAACTGGGCGACTCCAACTTCCAGAAGCGCGAGGCGGCCACGAAGAAGATCATCGATCTTGGCCCGGCCGTCCTGCCGCAGGTCCGCCCGCTGGCCAGGTCCGAGGACCCCGAGGTGGCCAAGCGCGCCCAGCAGATCATCTCCGCGCTTACGGTCGGCGCGGGGGCCAGGTCTGTTGACCTGCTCATGGCCATCCGGACGCTCGGCGAACTGAAGAACAAGGAAGCCCTGCCGGCGCTGGAGAAGATGCTCGACGCGAAGGAGCCGTTCGTGGCCGACTACGCCCGCCGCGCCGTCGCGCGGATCAACGGCAAGGCCGTCGAGCCCCGCAAGCCTGACGCCAAGGCGATGCGCGAAGATCTGCTGCTCCTGCCGTCCAGTTGCGGGCTTGTCGCGCAGATGGCGGTGCGGGCGCAGCAGGCCGTCTCGATGGAGAAGGCCATCGAGGGCCTCGGCCCGTTGGCCGGCGGCGGGAACAAGGAAGACATCATCAAGAAGGCCAACGAGGAGATCATCTCGATACTCGACCGCGTCGGCAACATGCGGCTGGACGGCATCACGCTGGGCGCGGCCGACAACATCGGGCACGACACCGGCTTCGTCGCGGTCGTCGGACGGGGGGGATACGACCCGGCGCTGGTGCGCGCGGTCCTGATCGAGTCGGGATTCAAGGCCTCGACGATTGACGGCCTGGAGGCGATCACGTCCACCACGGGAGAACACATGGCGTTGGTCATGCCATCCGCCGACCGGATCATATTCATGATCGGACCATCCCAGGAGCAACTTCCGCTGAAGGAGTTCGCCGCGGCCGTCAAGGCGGGCAAGGGCACACTGGAAAAGAACGAGGAAATGGCCAGGCTCCTCAAGGGCCTGGAAACCGGCGACACGCCGATATGGGCGGCGGCCGTCATGAGCGACGCCTATCGAAAGGCCGGCGTTCTGACGCCGTTTGATTCCATCACGCTGGTCTCCAGGCAGGACCAGGGCGTGATCAAGCTGACCGTGGCCGCCAGGGGCAAGGACGCCGAGAAGGTCCAGGTGGCCGTCAAGGAGTTCGACGACGGCGTCGCGGAGGCAAGGAAGGACATCGGACGGATGGTCGAGATGATGCCCGCAATGAAGCCGGCCGCCGCGCTGCTGGAGAGCATCAAGACCGAGTCGTCCGGCGCGGGCGCGACCGTGACGGCCGAACTGAAGGACGCCTCGCCCGCCAGCTTCCTGCTCATGTTCTTCGGGACGTTCGTCGCCAAGACCAGCGCGCAGGCGATACCGGCGGTCGCCCCGGCCCCGCCAGTCGGGAATTGACCGGCGGGCCTTTCCGCTCTTGGACTTCATCTCGCCCCAGTCTTGGTCAGACCAGCGGTTCGACGAAGTGCAGCGGATCCTTCTTGAGGGCCTCGTGGCCCGCCTGCCACATCGCGCGGCAGTCGATCAGGTACGCGGCCGCCGACAGGACGCTGCCGCGGCGCAACTGGCCGTCGGCCAACAGCGGCTCGATGCGGTCGTAGCGCTGCGCCCAGCCGACGAAGCTGTGGCGGATGACCCGCATGGAGGTCTCGCGCCCGTCCGCCAGGATGATGCGGTAGACGATCTCGTCGCCCAGCAGGTAGGGCGGGCGGACCAGTTCCTCCACTCCGTGCATGGATGTGTTGGGCCGCAGACCGCAGCCCAGCATGAGGAGCTTTCCGCCGGCGTCCCGCAGCTTGCGGAAGGGCGAGTGCTCTCCGCATGGCGTGCGGTCGAGGTGGTTCTCGCCGAGCAGTTCGGCCGCCCTCGGGCCCAGGCCGGCCACCGAGTGCGTCGGGTGTACGCTCCGCACGGCCGCGCGGAACACGCGGAAGTACTCGGGTATGACGCCCACGCACGAGGGCGTGCCGCGGACGTCGAAGGTGGTCTGCTGGGCGTTCACAGTCGCGTAGGAGAGGGCCGGCAAGAGCAGCGTGCCGGACGGCCCCAACGCGTCGATCAGTGCGTCGATCACTGTGGCGGCGCCGCCGTCCACGTGGCCCAGCGACCGCAGCGACGAGTGGACTAGAAGGCAGTCGCCGGCGGCGACGCCCAGGCGTCGAAGGTCGTCCGCGATTCTCCTGGCTGTTTCGTTCATCCGGTCAAGTGTACCGCCCGGGCGGGCGGCTGGCCAGAGGCGGCCGGACCGCCATCCGCCGCGGTGGGCGAGAGCCGGCGGCGACGCTACAATATGTTGGAGGTCGCAAGTCACAGGAGACTGGCCATGATGCACGAGATCACACTTAGCGACGAGGAACTGGACGAGATGGACCGGCTTGTGACGGCCCGCCTGCGCGAGATGCTCGTTGAGATCCACCACACGGACCGGAGGCCCTTCAGGTCGCATCTCCAGCGGCAGTACGAAGTGTGTGAGGGGATCGCCAGGGCGATCCAGGGGGCCCGCGAACACGCCGCGGCCACGTGAGAGACCGGCGGTCCAGGGCAGTCCTACCGCTGGCAGATCGGAAGGTAGCCGTACGGGAGCTGGAGGATCATGCAGGCGATGCCCGTGCCGTAGGTCGTGCCGACACCGTCGCCCTGCCAGCTTCCATCCGGGGCCTGCATGCTGATCAGCTTGTCGCGCATCCTGGGATAGTACTCCTCCCAGTCCTTGCCGCCGCGCTGGTAGAGGGCCTCGTTGTAGTACATCTGAGCGTAGAAGTAGTGGCCCCCGCCTCCGCCCTCGACGTTCATGTTCTTCTTGCAGAAGGCGATGAGCTTGGCGACCATTTCGGCCTCCGGGCCTTTTCCGCCGGCCTCGCGGTCGTACACGCCGGCCGCGTAGAAGCACGCGATCGCCGCCGCCGAGATGGCGTGGGTGCTGCCGCCGCGGGAGGAGTAGCTGTAGCTGATGCCCCCGTCGGCGTTCTGGCAGAGCTTGAGGTAGTGGACCGCCCGCTCGATGGTGGTCTTGTTGACCTTGATGCCGACGTTGCGGCAGGCCCGCAGCGCCTGGAGCTGCGTGACGGTGACGGACCCTTCGTCGCCGTTGCTCTCGGGGGTGTAGATCCAGCCGCCGGCGTGGTTGTTGACGACGCCGGTGTCGGACTGCGACTTCTGCGTGATGCCGACGGCCTTGTCGATGACGGCCTTGAGGCGTTTCTCGGTCTTCTCGTCCAGGTCCATGCCGTAGCACTGGGCCAGGAACAGAAGCGCAAAACCGTGCCCGTGCATGGAGCGTCCCTCGGTCTGGGTGGCGATGAGGCCGTCCTTCTCGGTCTCGGCCGCGCGGATGAAGTAGAACATGGCCTTGCGGACGTTCTTGGCGTAAGGGCCGGACTCGGGCGTCGAGCCGCCGGCTATGAAGGCCAGGCCGGCCAGCGCGGTGACGGCCGTCGGATAGGTGCCGTAGCCGCCGGATGGGAACCACTGCCCGTCGGGCCGCTGGGTCTTGGCGAGGTAGTTGAGGCCCTTCTCGATCGCGTCCACGGTGGCCTTGTCAACCATCTTTGGCAGCACCGGCCCCGGCGCGGCGGCAGTCGCGCGGCGCAAGCCCGCGCCGGCGGCGATGATGCCCGCGGCCAGGATGAAACACAGCGTCCATTGGGTGCAGCGGCTTGTGCTCCTTGGAAATGCCAGCGCAATGGATTTCATGGTTGACGCTCCCAATCAAGATTCAGCGGCGGGGCGGATGTGCCCTTTTGACGCCAAACGCATCCGGCCGGCCGGTATTGCATGATACCGCGCTCAATGGCCCTCCAGCGACAATGAAAGCCGGCTTGTCAGGAGGAAGGTGCGGCGCCGGGGCCGCTCTTGGCGTCCCTGACGTAGACCGTCCGCGTGGGGAACGCGAACTCTATCCCCTGCTCGTTGAACCGCGTCAGGAGCTCCATGTTGAAGTCGTGATTGAACTGCTGAAATGCCCACCAATCGGTCGGCGTGAACCAGTAGATGATGAAGATGCCCAGACTGTCGGCGTTGAAGTCGCTGAAGTAGGCCCTTGGCGGCATGTCCGGGGGGAAGTGGTCCTTGCGGGCATCGAGCATCCGCCGTATTATCTCCAGGCCAAGCTGGAGCCTGGCCGGGGGAGTGTCGTAGGTGACGGTAACGTTCAGGATTCGCCGGAAGCTCGGGCGGAGGCTGAGGTTCTCCACCGGCCCGCTGGCCACGACGGCATTGGGCAGAGTCACCACCGAGCCGTCCAGCAGCCTCAGCCGGGTGCAGCGCAGGCCGGCTTCCTCGACGCTGCCCTGGTAGTCCTTTATCTTGACCAGGTCGCCGGCGCGAAATGGCTTGTCGGCGAAGATGCGGACGGAGCCGAAGAGGTCCGCCAGCATGCTCTGGGCGGCCAGGGCCATCGCCAGGCCCCCGATTCCCAGCCCGGCCAGCAGCGCCCCGACGTTCCAGTCGAAGACGTTCTGCGCGATGAACAGGCCCACCGCGATCACCACCAGCACGCGCAGCGTCCTGCGGATGACCGGCACCACCTGTACGTCAAGGCTTGTCTCGGACCGCGCCGCCCAGCGGTGCAGGTAGTGCTCCACGATGTCAACCAGGCGGTATATGAACCACCCGGCGGCAAGAACGGCCAGTGTGGTCACCACCTGCCGCCAGAACGCCTTGAGGTCCAGCGCCAGTTGGCCCTGCTCGACCTTCTGGAGGGTGAGAAACTGCCCTGCGACGTGCAGCCCGCCGGCCAGGATCAGAAGCTTTGCGGGGCCGATTACGCCGCGCAGCAGAAGGCCGAGCACCTCGAGACGGCTGTTGGCGGCGCAGCGGGCGGCCTGGCGCGTGATCGCCCATCCGACGATCCTGCTGAGGGCCAACGAGGCCAGCAGCACCCCCAGCAGGCCCGCCCACTGCGCCAGCGAGTTGCCCAGCACTCTGGCGTCCAGGAGCGACGCCGCCCAGTTGTCGGCCGCAATTGCAGTCATCCGCCCGCCCCCGGCTTGTCGCCCGCGGGCTTTGCCACGTTAGAGAGCACCACCATCGATCGCGCCGCGACGTTGATCGCCTGACCGGGGGCGAACGTCTGCTTCGAAGGCTGGGCGGCTTCCTCTGCCGTGTCCAGCTCCTTGCCCCATTCCTGCCCGCCGTCGCCGGCCGGCGCGGTGAAGGCGGCTTGCTGGTCGGTCGGGTTGAAGAGCAGGCAGAAGTCGGCATCCGCAATCGGCTCGCCCAGGCGGTCGATCTGGTTGATCTTGCCGGACAGACGGACCATGAATGGCCTGCCGACGTCGTTGCTCCATTCCTCGTTGCTCATCACCTTGCCGTCGATGTCGCAGCAAGTCATCAGCGGGTCGAGCTTGCCCCTTGCAACGTCCAGGCGTTTCCAGGTGTGGAACACGGGATGCTCCCGCCTGAGGCGCACCAGCTCGCGCACGAAGGCCGCCAGCCGCGCGTCGGTCTTCTCCCAGGCCAGCCATGAGGTCTCGTTGTCCTGGCAGTAGGCGTTGTTGTTGCCGCGCTGGGTCCGCCCGCTCTCGGAGCCGGCCAGCACGAGCGGGATCCCCTGCGACAGCAGCAGCGTCGTCAGCATGTTTCGTTGCTGGCGCCGGCGGAGTTCGTTAATGCCCGCGTCGTCCGTCTCGCCCTCGACGCCGTTGTTGCAGGAGCGGTTGTCGTCAAGGCCGTCGCGGTTGTCCTCGCCGTTGGCCTCGTTGTGCTTGGACTGGTAGGTGACTAGGTCGCGAAGCGTGAACCCGTCGTGTGCGACCACGAAGTTTATGCTTCCGTAAGGGCGCCGACCGGTCGCCTCGTAGAGGTCCGGGCTGCCCAGGAGGCGCGTGACGAACTCGTGGACTCTTATGGGCGAGCCGCGCCAGAAGTCGCGCACGGCGTCGCGGTACTTGCCGTTCCACTCCGACCATCGCGGCGGGAAGCGCCCGACCTGGTATCCCCCCGCGCCCACGTCCCATGGCTCGGCGATGAGCTTGGCCTGCCCGATGATCGGGTCCTGGTGCAGGATCGCGAAGAACGTCGCCAGGCTGTCCATCGAGTACATCCCGCGGGCCATCGCCGCCGCCAGGTCGAACCGGAACCCGTCAACGTGCATCTCCGTGATCCAGTACCGCAGCGAGTCCATGACCATCTGCACAACCTGCGGATTGGCCATGTTCAGCGTGTTGCCGCAGCCGGTGAAGTCGGTGTAATAGCGCCGGTCCTTCTCCAGCAGGTAGTAGGACGCGTTGTCCAGCCCCTTGAACGACAGCGTCGGGCCTTTGTGGTTCCCCTCGGCCGTGTGGTTGTAGACCACGTCCAGGATGACCTCGATGCCGGCCTCGTGCAGGCGGAGGACCATCTGCTTGAACTCCTGCACCTCCTGGCCCGTGTTGGCGCATGAGGAGTACTCGTTGTGCGGAGTGAAGTACCCGATCGTGTTGTATCCCCAGTAGTTTCGCAGGCCCCGCGCCACAAGCTGGCGGTCGTGGACAAACTGGTGGACAGGCATCAGTTCGACGGCCGTCACACCAAGCTTGCCCAGGTACTCGACGGCGGCGGGGTGTCCAAGCCCGGCGTATGTGCCCCTAAGCTCGCCGGGCACGTCGCCGTTGAGGACGGTGAAGCCCTTGACGTGCAGCTCGTAGATGATGGTGTCGCGGAGCGGAACGTTCGGCCGGCGCTCCTTGCTCCAGTCGAAGTAGGGGTTGATGACCACGCATCTGGGCATGAATGGGGCGGAGTCGCGCTCGTCGGGCCCGTGCGAGCCGCCATCCGCCTCCTCCGGTCGGCAGGAGAACAGGGCGTCGTCCCATTTCAGATTGCTCGCGGTGGCCTTTGCGTACGGGTCCAGAAGCAGTTTCGCGGGCGAAAAGCGATGGCCGTTGGGCGGGTCCCACGGCCCATGTGCGCGAAAGCCGTACTGCTGCCCCGGCTGGACGTCCGGCAGGTAGCCGTGCCAGCAGAAGCCGGTCTGCTCCGGCAGGTTCAGGCGCGTCTCGACGCCGTCCTTGTCGAAGAGGCAGAGCTCAATGCGTTCGGCCGACTCCGAGAATACTGAGAAGTTCGTGCCGATGCCGTCAAAAGTGGCGCCCATCGGGTAAGGGTTGCCGGGCCAGACTTTCATCGGGGGGTTCCTCTTCGCTCACAATCGTAGGCCACGTTTACGGACCGCGCCGTGATTGAAAGAGGGATGGGCGCGGAATTCACGGACAGGGCTATTTTCGCCGAAAACTTCAACCTTTTTTCGGGGAGGCGTTGTATAGTATAAGTGGCTGGCACGGATACCTTCACGGCCGGCCCGGCGGCCTGACTCGCGCGGGTTGGGCGGCCGAGTGCCCTCGGAGACGTCTGGGGGCGTGGGAGCCCGGCGGTCCGCCAGCGGCGGACGGCGGCTGGGCATGGCCCTGTCAGGAAGGAGGTGGTCCGTGAAGAAAAACCAGATAGGTGGCCCGCCATAAGCGGGCGACGTACCCGCTAAGGCGGGCACACCTAAGAGGACGAGCCCGACGGGACCGAGAGAAGACCCGTTCGGGCTCGTCCCGTTTTCGGGAATCTGGCGGATGGAGCGGGGGACCCGCTATGGACCGGCGGAGGCAGTGGCGGCTTTGGCGCGCCGCAGCGCAATCATGTGAATCACGGCCAGGACAACCAGCGTCGTCCACAGCACCGCCCAGATGATCATGCCGCACCCTTCGTACCAGTTGATCCCCCCGACGCCCAGCAGGCCGTACAGGCCCGAGTACTTGTGCAGCGGGGCATCGACCAGTATGTGCAGCGGCAGGGCCAGGGCGATCCGCCAGTTGAGCCCCAGCAGGATCGCCAGCGCGATCAGGCAGTAGACGGGCGAGTGCGTGATGCCGTAAGCCGGGGGCATGGAGTGGATCACGCGGGAGATCCCGAGCGGGATGTCCGGCGCGATGCCGATCAGGCAGGCAAGCGCGAGCCTCGACCACCGCCTCTCGCCAAGCGCACTTGCCAGCAGCGCGCCCGCGCCGGCATGGAAGAAGACGTCCATAACCCATCCTACTGCCCGCCCGGGTAGCCAGTTCAGACAAGACGTCAGCGGGCAGCACGGTACTCAACCATCTTATCCAGTAGAGGTGGTGGCCTAAGTACTCTTTTTCCTCGCGAATTCGCGGTTTGTGCTTGACACGAAGGCGGGTCTTAAGGATAATGTCCACTACATAAGTAGATTTACTCGACAACTGCATTAGGTTGGCCCCGCCGCTCACTGGGCCTGACGGAAGGCAAAGCCGTACCCGTCCAATCAGTAAATCATCCACGTTCGCGCAGCACAGCTCAGGCTGCACTAGCCGCAACAAGTGAGGAGACATCAATGAAGGCCAAGTGGCTCGCCGCATTGCTCGTGTCGGCGTCTGTCGCAGTCCAGGCCCGCGCCGTGACCAACTTCGCGGTCTGCACCGACCCCAACGCCCAGTCCAACCCAGCCGTCAGCGGCAATTACGTCGTGTGGCTCGACAAGCGCAACGGGTTCTACTCGGACGTGTATGCCAAGAACCTGTCCACCGGCGTCGAGTCAGTCGTCTCGACCGGCAGTTGGATAAAGGACAACCCGGTCGTGTCAGGCAACTGGGTGGCGTGGGAGGACTACCGCAATGACTTCTACTCGAACATCTACAAGTACAACTTGAGCACGCTCACAACGTCCGCACTGTACAGCAACCCCTACGACCAGTACCTGCCGTCCATCAACGGGACGACCATCGCCTGGACCGACGCCAGGTCCGATCCAATGGCAGTGTACTCCAAGAGCATCACGGCCTCCGGCGGCGGGACGCTCGTGATGTCGAGCACCGGGCAGCAGGACATGCCCGCCATCGGCGCCAGCATCGTCGCGTGGGTGGATGACAGGTCAGGCACGCCGTCCATCTACGCGAAGAACCTGTCCAACGGCACGCAGTACACCGTGGCCACGAACACCGACTGGGTTCAGCCGGCTGTCAGCGGCAACATCGTCGTCTGGACCGCAACGGACGCCGTGACGCTCAAGGACCAGGTCTACTACAAGGACGTCACAGCCGGCGGCGGCGGGACGGCGCTGGCCGCCTTCAACTCCAACCAGGACGCCCCGGCCATCAGCGGCAACTGGGTCGTCTGGCATGACGACCGCAACGGCAACTGGGACATCTACGCCAAGAACATCTCAACGGGCGAACTGCTCCAGGTGACGACCGACTCCGCGGACCAGATGTACGCGGCCATCGACGGCACGACTGTGGTCTGGGAAGACTCCCGCAACGGGAACGTGGACATCTACGGCACGGCCATACCCGAGCCGGCGACGCTAGTTCTGCTGGCGGCCGCCGCAATCGGCGCGATTCGCGGAAGGCGGCGGGGCTGATCCCCCGGCCGCACAGGAGAACCACAATGGCACTCTCTCGGCGTGACTTTCTGAAGGGCGCATCGGCCGTCGGCGGGGCGCTGGCCGCCGCGACGGCGGGCTTCTGGCGCCTGCCAAAGGCGATGGCCAGCACCACCGGGCAGGACGTCGTCTGGCTCCAGGGCGCGGCCTGCACCGGCTGCTCAGTGTCGCTGCTGAACAGCATCTACTACGCCACCATCGACAAGCTGCTGATCAACACGCTGGACCTGAAGTACCATTCCAACCTGATGGCGGCCGCCGGCGACACTGCCGTGGCCGCCGCCGAGGCCGCCCGCACGGCTGGCGGATACGTCCTGGTGGTCGAGGGCGCCATCCCCACTGGCGACAGCGGGAAGTTCTGCTACGTCTGGCCGGGCAAGACTGCCGCCCAGGCCTTGCAGGACTACGCGGCAAACGCCGCCCTCATCGTCGCGGTCGGCACCTGCGCGGCATTCGGAGGCGTCTCCGGCGCGACGGTCGACGGCGCGGCCAATCCCACCGGCGCCAAAGGCATCTCCGCCCTGCTGCCAGGTAAGACCGTCGTAAACATCCCGGGCTGCCCGGCACACCCCGACTGGGTCGTCGGCACGGTCGCCTATGTCCTGGCGAACGGCAAGGCGCCACCGCTGGACGCCAACAACAGGCCAACCGACTTCTTCGGCTCGCTAGTCCACGACAACTGCCCAAACAGGCCGATGTTCAACGCCAACTACGCCCCGTGGATGAGCATGGCCCTCGGGCAGGCCTGCCTCGCCTGCCATGGCAACAACGACACGGATGTCCCCAACCCGCGCCGCCTGGGCATGACCGGCTGCCTGTTCGCCGTGGGCTGCAAGGGGCCGCAGACACACGCCGACTGCCCGATCCGACAGTGGAACGGGAGCGCGGCCTCCACGCCCGGCGTGAGCTGGTGCGTCGGCGCGAAAAGCCCATGTCACGGCTGCACCGAGCCGGACTTCCCGGACGGCCAGTCCCCCTTCTTCGTCCTGAACAACGGTTGACCGGCAACAAGGAGCCACCCCATGTCGCAGACCTACCGGATCGGCCCGGTGACACGCATCGAGGGCCACCTTGAGATCGAGGTGACCGTGGACAAGCCCGACAGCCAGTACACGGTCACGGCCGCCAAGAGCGCGGGCATGATGTACCGCGGCTTCGAGAACATACTCCACGGCCGCAACCCCCGCGACGCCACGCACCTGACGCAGCGCATCTGCGGCGTGTGCCCCATCTCGCACGGCATGGCCTCAAGCCTGGCGATGGAGGCCGCCTTCGGCGTGACCGCCCCCAACAACGGCCGGATCATCCGAAACCTGGTGCTGGGGGCCAACTTCCTCCAGTCGCACATCCTCCACTTCTACCACCTGATGGCGCTGGATTTCGTAAACACCACCGGCCTGCTCGACCTGTCGCCCTGGACGCCGCGGATCGTCTCCCCGGACATGATAAAAGGCAGCGTCGCCACGCGGCTGGTCAACCACTACGTCCAGGCCCTGGCCATCCGGCGGATGGCCCACCAGATGGGAGCGATCTTCGGCGGCAGGATGCCGTGCAGCCCGATCTTCGTGCCCGGTGGAAGCACGGAGATCGTCGACGCCGCCAAGGTCGCCGCGTTCAGCCAGCTCCTGACGACGATCCGCCGATTCATCAACCTGGTCTACATCCCCGACATGCAGACGTTGGCCAGGGCCTTTCCCCAGTACTACACCATCGGCCAGGGGTGCGGGAACCTGCTGGCCTACGGCGTGTTCGACCTGAACAGCGCGGGCACGGCAAAGTTACTGGCGCGGGGAAGGTATACGGACGGCGCGATTGGCACGGTGGACCCGGCGCAGATCAAGGAATACGTCGGCAATTCGTGGTACACGGCCGCCAGCGGCAACCTCAACCCCTCGGCCGGCGTGACGCAGCCGCAGTCGGGCAAGGCCGCCGGCTACTCGTGGCTGAAGGCCCCGCGGTACCTGGACAAGGTCCACGAGGTCGGCCCGCTGGCTCGAATGTGGGTCAACGGCGACTACCGCCGCGGCATCTCGGTGATGGACCGGATCGTGGCCCGCGCGTACGAGGCCAAGAAGATCGGCACCGCGATGGCCCAGTGGCTCACGCAGCTTGTGGTGGGCGCGTCATCCTACAACTACAAGGACATCCCCAGCAGCACGGCCTCGGTGGCCGTGGGGCTGACGGAGGCGCCTCGCGGTGCCCTGGGCCACTGGCTCAGCATCAGCAACCGGGTCGTGGGCCGCTACCAGATCGTGACTCCCACCAACTGGAACGCCTCGCCGGCCGACGACGCCGGCCTGAACGGCGCGATAGAGCAGGCATTGATCGGAGCGCGGGTTTCGGACATGACGGCCCCCATCGAGCTGCTGCGGATAGTACACTCGTTCGACCCGTGCCTGTCGTGCGCCGTCCACATGATCACTCCCGACCGCCGGCGATCCGTGGTCGTGTCCGCCTGACCGGAGGCAGTTCCCCGACACGGACCCTCGCCCACGGCGACGGAGCGCGTTTGTTCAGCGCCAAGGCCCCTGGATTTCCGTCCGGGGCTTGGCCTGCGCGCACGTTCACTGGTAAGTGAAGACGCTTGTACGACGGGTGTTCAGACGCTCGTCTCGGCCATTACGCGAAGCTTGCGCTTGAGGACGTGTATGTTGTGGCGTATGGCCGCGAGCTGGTCGGCCTTGCCCGCCTTGGTCGCCTCGTCGCGGGCGGCCTTGAGCTTGCGGATCTCGCCCTTGATGCGGGTCTTCTCCGCGCCGTGGGCGATGTGGTGGGTCGGGATGCCCAGCACCTTGCACAGGATCGGCAGCAGGTGGTCCTTGTGCATGGTGGTGTAGCCCTCCAGGGCGTCGTTCTGGATCCCCTTGGCGATGTCGCGAAGCTGCGCTACGGTCATCACCTTGAGCTGGTCGTACTTGTACTCGGCCATCTAGAGCTCCTTGGCGGAGAACGAACGTGCGGGACTCTCCGCGCGAGGTATCTTAGGGAGGGCGCGGCGGCAATGCAAGGCCGGCCTGACGGAGGGGCCGGATCGTAGGTACAATCCCGGCGCGGCTCTGAAGGAACGCCCATTGTCCACCGGCAAGGCAGCTTCGCAGTTTCGACTCCTGGTCCTGACGGACATTCACTACAGCCGCGCGCCGTCCAGAATCCTGGCTAGGCGGACGCAGCTCGGATTGGAGTTGCCCCGTCGTGCGATTGAGGATGCTTCACGGCGGGGCGGATTCGATGCCGTGGCGATCCTGGGCGATGTGCTGGACGACGGTGCGTCGCCCGATGGCGATTTGCTTCTTCAGGAGTTGGCCGATTGCATCCGCGCGGCCGCGGCGCGGACGCCGCTTGTCGTCGTGCCGGGCAATCACGACGGTGACTTCGACAGGTTCTTCTCGGCCTTCGGAGATGCGCCGGGCCTGCATCGGATCGGCCAGTATCGCTTCATCACATTCGCGGACAGTTATGCCGCCGGCGATGTCTGCACTCGCGACCAGGCCGGGCGCGACCTGCTGCGGCAGGTGGCGGCCGAGGAAGGAGGGCCGATCATCGTGCTCCAGCACAACCCGATGAACCCCGCCATCGACGATCCGTATCCATACATGCTCACCAATCGCGACCAGGTGATGCGCGATTACGCCGACGCCGGCGTGCTGCTTTCCATAAGCGGGCACTACCACCGCGGGCAGGAGCTAAGCGAGTCGCAAGGCGTGAAGTACCTTACGGCGCCGGCGCTGTGCGAATCGCCGTTCCGGTATCTACTCGTGCGGCTCAATGGCCGGCAAGTGCGTGTGGACGGCGGCCGGCTCGAATCCGGGCCGGACGACACGGAACAATCCTGAAACAGGTAAGGTTGCAACTCTCCAGCCGGTTGCGGGCCACCTGCTTGAACATCCTGCCGGGCTCGATCGCGATGCACGTGCCCTGGTTGCCCCACAGGTAGACGGGCTTGCCCGCAAGCGTGGGGCTGGCCGTGGCCCCGCCCTTGAGGTAGCCAAAGCCGTTGTAGGGCATGTGGATATTGAGATCGAACACCGGCTGGTAGGCCACCTCGTTCTTGGCCAGGTCAGCAGCACGCACACCAACGCTGTGAGTATTGACTTTGTCGGCAAGTCGGTCTCCCTTCATTCCGGTGGTACTCGGAGGGCCGCGGTCCAATCGAACCAGCGCAATCGATCTTGTCCGCGGATCACAATTCCGCCCGTAGCCTGCGGAGCAAGTCCATCGCCTGCATCGGCGTCATCGCGTCGAGATTCGCCTCCTTGATCTCACGGGCGACGCGCTCGGGGCCGGAGGCGAAGAGGTTCATCTGTGCGGCGGCCGCCTTGGCGCGGGCGGCGAGCTGGGGCATGTCCAGGCCCTCGGCAAGGTGCGCCTGGAGTTGCGGCAGTATGGCCCGCGCGCGGTCGATCACCTCCCTGGGCACGCCGGCCAGTCGCGCAACGTGGACGCCGTAGGAGCGGTCGGTGCCGCCGGGGACGATCTTGTGCAGGAAGATCACTTGGTCGGCCCACTCTCGCACGGCCACGTTGAGGTTGGCCGTCCCGTCCAAGAGGTCCTCAAGCTCCGTCAGCTCGTGGTAGTGCGTGGCGAAGAGCGTGCGGCAGCGGACCTTGATGGCGATGTGCTCGCAGATGGACCAGGCCAGGGCCAGGCCGTCGCAGGTGCTCGTGCCGCGGCCGACCTCGTCGAGGATGACCAGGCTGCGGCTGGTGGCGTTGTTGAGGATGTTGGCGGTCTCGACCATCTCGAGCATGAAGGTGGACAGGCCGCGCGTGAGTTCGTCGGCCGCGCCCACGCGCGTGAAGATGCGGTCGGCAAGGCCGATCGTGGCCGACTCTGCCGGTATGAAACTGCCGGTCTGAGCCAGCAGCACCAGCAGCGCCACCTGGCGGATGTAGGTCGATTTGCCCGACATGTTGGGGCCGGTGATGATGAGCAGGCGGTTATCGGCGGCGTCCATCGTCACGTCGTTGGGCACGAACCGCTCGCGAAGCTGCTCGGCCAGCACGGGGTGCTTGCCGCCGACGATGTTCAGCACGTTGTCCTGCGTGATGACCGGCCGGACATAGCCGCGGTCCATCGCCAGGTGCGCAAGCGCCGCCAGCACGTCGATAGTGGCCACCGCCTCGGCCGCCGCCTGGAACGTCGCGATTGAAAGCGCAAGCTGCCCCCGCACCTGCTCGAACAGCTCCGCTTCAAGCTTCCGCGCACGCTCGCCGGCCGTGAGGACCTCGCCTTCGTATCGCTTCAGGTCGTCGGTGATGTACCGCTCGGCGTTCTTGAGGGTCTGCTTGCGGATGTAGTCGGCCGGAACCTTGTCGCGGTGCGCGTTGGTGACCTCGATGTAGTAGCCGAAGACCTGGTTGTAGCCCACCTTCAGGTTGCCCACGCCCGTGCGCTTGGCCTGCGCGGCCTGGTACTCGCTGAGCCAGCTTTGCCCGTCGGTCTGGATGGACCGCAGGCGGTCGAGGTCGCCGCTGTAGCCATCGCGTATCACGCCGCCGTCGCGGATGACGTTGGGGCAGTCGGGGTCGATCGCCCGCTCGATAAGCTCCGCGGCGCCGTCCAGTCCGGAAAGTCGCGGAAGCTGGGACTTCACCAGGTCGCCGGCCGTACCCGCGAGCAGTTCCGCCAGCCTGGGCAGCATCCGCAGCGTATTGCCCAGCGCCACGAGCTCGCGCGGGCGAACGCGGGACATCGCGATGTTCGCCGAGATGCGGTCGATCTGCGATGTCTCCTGGAGCAGCTTCCGCACGTCGAGCAGCCGCTGCCTGTCGGCCATCAGCTCCTCGATGGCGTCCTGCCTGGCCGTGATCGCCGAAAAGCCCGTCAGCGGGAAGGTCAGCCACCGCTCCAGCAGCCGCGCGCCCATGCCTGTGCAGGTCTGGTCGATGCACGCCAGCAGCGACCCGTCGCGGGCGTTGGTTCGCAGCGTGCGGTGTACCTCCAGGCAGCGGAGGGTGTTGCCGTCGACGGCCATGTGGTCGGCGCGGTCGAACCGGCGGAGCACGCGGATGTGGGCCAGGGCGGTCTTCTGCGTCTCGCGGAGGTACTCGATGATCGCGCCGGCGGCCGAGACGGACTGGTCCCAGCCATCGAAGCCGAACCCCTCCAGCGTGGTCGTGCCGAAGTGCTCCTGTAGGGCGGCCGTCGCGCTGTGGGCGTCGAAGGCCCATGCGGGCCGGGAGGCCCCCGCCGCGTCGACGCACTGCCGCAACGACTCGCGGAACTCCGAGCGGTCCATCGCCGAGCCTTCCGGGTAGATCACTTCGGCCGGGCGGATGCGGATCAGCTCGTCCATCAGGTGCTCGGCCGTCGCCAGCATGGTCCAGAACGCCCCGCTGGAAAGCTCGACCCACGCTATGCCGACCGCCTGCGAGGACTTGCCGGGCGGCGATTGCCCCGCGCCGCGACTGGATGAATCAGCGCCCCCAAGGCCCATGCCGCCGAACACGGCCGCAAGGTAGTTCCCCTCGCGCTGCTCAAGCAGCGTCTCATCGGTCAGCGTGCCGGGCGTGACCAAGCGGGACACATCGCGCTTGACCAGCCCCTTGGCCAGCTTTGGGTCCTCGACCTGCTCGCATATCGCCACCCGCAGCCCGGCCCTGATGAGCCGCGCCAGGTAGCTGTCCAGCGCGTGGAACGGTATGCCGGCAAGCGGGACGGCCGACGGACCTTTGGACCTGCTCGTCAAGGCCAGGCCAAGCACCTTGCTGGCGGTCTTGGCGTCCTCGTAGAACGTCTCGTAGAAGTCTCCCATTCGGAACAGCAGCAGGTAGTCGGGGTACTTGTCCTTGATGGCGCGATACTGGCGCATCGCGGGCGTGTCGAGCTGGCCGGCGGCATCGCCGCTTGGGCCATCTGGCTTTGCGTGGCTTGGTCCGCTCATCGGCGGCGATGATAGGCCGCACGGCGGCCAAGGGCAAGAATGTTGACCGCGCTGAGGGAAGCGGTGTTGCCCGCAGACGGTCTCGCGGCCGTGCGGGCCGCGCGGACGGCACGGCCGGGAAAACGAGCGCCCTCTTCCCCGCGGCCAACCCGGGCCGGTACAATGCCCGGCCGTGATGTGGGACCGTTACGCGGCGGGCCATCCTGCCCGCATGGCAAGTCAACAATGCACTCGGAAAGGAGAAGCACATGAAGGTCGCAGCGAGACTGGCTGGGACGGCGCTGGTGGCGGTGATCGTGATGGCGGCCGTCGGGGCCGATGAGCCCAAGAAGGACGCCCCCAAGGGCCCGCCGGAACTGAAGCTGACCGTCGCCAAGGAGGCCCCGCCCAAGGTGGACGGTGTGCTGGACGATGAGATCTGGAAGAACGCGGCCGTCTTCACCGACTTCAAGCTGCCCGACGGCACGGCCCCCAAGGGAAAGGCCAAGCTGTTGGTGGCGCAGGATGACAAGGCACTGTACATCGCCGCGGAGTGCTTCGAGAACGAGAAGGGCCTCAAGAACCTCGTCGCCAACGCCAAGGACCACGACGAGGACGGCATCTGGAACGACGACGACGTAGAGCTGTTCCTCGACCCCACCGGAAAGCGCAACGACTACTATCAGATCATCGTCAACTCCAAGGGCGTGACGTGGGACGGCTACTGCGCCGACCCGGGCAGGGCCGACACCGACTGGAACCCCAAGTACCAGTGCGCAGCCAAGGTCGGCAAGGAGAGCTGGGTGGTTGAGCTGGCCATCCCGTGGGCGGCGTTCAACCAGACCAGGAAGTTCTCCGACACATGGGCGTTCAACTGCCTGCACATGAGGCAGGGCGGCGGCGAGGAAGAGATGCAGTTCGCGCCGGTTGAAGGCTCGGCGCATCAGCCGGACAAGTTCGGCAAACTGGTCGGCGTGATCGGCAAGGCGGGCGGGGCGACCTCCGGTCCGGCCACGGCCTCGGCGCCGGCGAAGGGCAAGTGACATAGGCCCGCGGCGCCGCGAGTGACGTTGAATCGTTAACTCGTTGATTCGTTGCTCCGTTACCTCGTTACTTCGTGAATTGGCTGCTTTGTGGAGCCCTCGCCATGTCGCGATTGGCGGCGTCTAGACCGCATCCACGAGGTAACGAAGCAACGAGGTAACGCTTTTGCAGAAGGAGAGAAGCATGCGCTGTGACAAGGTTCAGGCCTTCCTCGTGTCGTTGGCTTTGCTCGCCGCCGTTGCCGCAGCCCAGGACGCCAAGGCGCCGGCCGTCGTGTGCAACGTCAAGGTCGTGTCGGACAAGGTCCCGGATGTCTCCAGCCTGGAGGCGTGGAAGAAGGCCGTCATCAAGGACGGCATGAAGGACCAGGACAAGGCCATCGCGATCTGGAACTCGGTGGTCAGCTTCGTCCACGAGGACTCTCCGCCGATGGAGTTCCTGGAGTGGGAGAACACCGTCAACGATCCTATCAAGACGTACAACGTCTACGGGTACAACCTGTGCAACGACACGGCCGCCATCGTCATCGCGCTGGCCCGCTACGCCGGCTTCAAGGCGCAGGGCTGGGGCATCCAGGGGCACTGCGTGGCGGATGTCTGGTACGACGACTCGTGGCACTACCTGGACGCCTCGTTCATCGAGTACTTCCCCAAGGCCGACGGCAAGCTCGCCGGCGTGGAGGAGGTCTTCGAGAGCGTCAGAAAGTGGTACGCCGAGCACCCGGAATACCAGGGCGACGCCAACATGAACAAGCGAAAGGAGTTCTGCCGGAACGAGGGCTGGAAGAAGGGCCCCGACGTGATGCAGAACTGCCCTACGTACGACAAGAACGGCCAACTGCCGGCCAAGACCCACGGCTGGTACAGCGACATGCGCGAGTTCGACGAGAAGGCCAAGAAGCCCAACATCTACGAGACGACCTGCTCGATGGGCTACCGCGTGAACATCCAGTTGCGCCCAGGCGAGAAGCTCATCCGCAACTGGTCCAACAAGGGCCTACAGGTCAACCAGTTCGGCGGCAAGGACGCCAACCCGCCCGGCTGCCTGAAGAAGAAGACCGGCGAGGACGACCTGTGCTACACGCCCAAGTGGGGAGACTTGGCCCCCGGACGGATCGGCAATGGAACGCTGGAGTACCGGCCGTCGATGGACGGGCTCAAGGACCTGGCCCTGGTCTACGAGAATCTCACCGTCGTCGTGAAAGACACGGTTAGCCTCCTGCCCGGCGGCCAGGGGCCCGGAACGCTTGTCATCCGTATGCCAAGCCCGTACGTCTACCTCGGCGGAGAGTTGACGTGCCAGGCCAACGTCCAGGATGGCGGCTCCATCACGGTCAGCCTGAGCGACAACAACGGCCTGGACTGGAAAGAAGTCGGTAAGATCCTCAAGGCGGGCGAGGCGAAGTTCGACCTGAAAAAGCTCGTCGGACGGCGATACGACTACCGGCTCAAGTTCGTCATCGACAAGGCAGCACTTGAGGGTATCGCGATCACCCACGACATTCAGCACTCGCAGCGTGCGCTGCCGGCGCTGGACAAGGGCGAGAACACGATCACGTTCTCGGCCGGGCCGCAGGAAGGCGCCGTCACGGTTGAAGGCTCGACGACAGCCGCCAATAAGGACCTCCAGCTCACCGTGGCGGACTTTCACCCGACGCTGGAGAACGTGGACCTCAAGTCCGGCATCAAGATGACCGGCGGCAACGGCTCGATCGCGTTTCCGGTCGAGACGCCCGGCGAGATCACGGCCGTGCGCGTCGGCGGCGCCTACCGCGCCCGCGACAAGAGCGACGTCTGGACCATTGAGGCGTCCTTTGACGACGGTAAGACATGGACCAAGGTCGGCCAGTGGGCCGGCGACGCCAGGTTCATGACGGCCTACAACGTTCTGAGCGAAGTCCCCAATGGCGCCACCAAGGTCCTCGTCCGCCTGAGCGGCAAGCAGACAAACACGCTGATGCTCTTCAATCTCCGCATCGACGTGGACTACAAGGCCCCCAATGCCGGCTTCGCGCCGGTGAAGGTCACGTATGTCTGGGACGAGGACGGCCAGGAGAAGAAGGATGAGCACGTCGCCAGGACCGCCCAGGACACCTGGAAGATCACATGCGGGGCAAAGCCGGTGATGAAGTCGATTATCATGGAACTGGCCAGGTAGCCAGAAGGTTGGAGGTGAGAGGTCAGAGGCGAGAGAAACCCACAAGACCCGGCCGGTCTGTGTGGGCTCTCTCACCTCTGACCTGCTTTGAGGAGAAACCATGCTGGCGAGGATACTGCTGGTTGTCTGCCTGACTGCGAGCGCGGCTTGGGCCGAAGAGCCGGCCGTGGTGTGCAACGTCAAGGTCCTGTCCGACAAGGTCAAGGACGTCTCGTCGCTGGAGGCGTGGAGGAAGGCGTACATCAGGGAGGGCATGTCCGACCGCGACAAGGCCGTCGCCTGCTGGGAGACGGTCGCCAGTTTCCAGCACCAGGACGAGCCGCCGGTGGAGTATCTCCAGCAGCTCGACGGCGTGACGGACGCGGTCAAGATGTTCAACGTCTACGGCTACGCCATGTGCGGGCAGGCCGCCAACCATGTCGCGGAGCTGGCGCGCTACGTGGGCCTGAAGGCCCGCGTGCAGAACATCGCCGCGCACCTGGTCTGCGAAGTCGAGTGGGACGGCAAGTGGCACATGCTCGACGCCTCGCTGATCAACTACTTCCCCAAGGATGACAAGGGCAAGGCGTCCAGCGACCTTGCCAGCGTGCAGGAGATATCCGACGCGGTGAAGGCCTGGCTGGACGCAAACGCCGACTACAAGAAGAACGACAAGAAGCTCCGCGAGTTCCAGCGGGCCGACGATTGGACCGGCTGGCGGAAGGGACCGCCGCTCCTGGCCGCCTGCCCGTTCTATAGCGAGCAGGGCTGGCTTCCGGCCGGCACGCACGGCTGGTATTCGACCATGCAGGAATACGACGGCAGCAGGCTGGCCGTCTACGAGAGCGGCTACTCGATGGGCTACAAGGTCAACATCCAGCTCCGCCCCGGCGAGAAGCTCATCCGCAACTGGTCGAACAAGGGCCTCCACGTCAACCAGGGCACGAAGAACAGCCCGCCGGGCTGCCTTAAGCTGACGACCGGCAAGGACAATCTGCGGTACACGCCGGCATTCGGCGACCTGGCCCCCGGCCGGGTCGGCAACGGCACGCTGGAGTACGACCCCCAGTTCGACACGGCATTGCCGCGGAACGCCCTGCGATGCGAGAACCTGAAGATTGAGCCGGGCGGGCAGATATTTCTCAGGGTGGCCGATGCCTCAAAGCCCGGCGTGCTGGAGATCCGCATGCCCTCCAGCTACGTTTACCTGGCGGGCAGCCTGCGCCTCAACGGCTTCGTCGAGAAGGGCGAGTCGGTCTCGGTCCTGCTCTCCGACAACAACGGCCTGGATTGGCAGAGCCTTGGCAAGTTCGAGGGCGGCGAGCGGCAGCCGTTCGACCTGACCAACTACATCCGCCGGCGATACGACTACCGCCTGCGCCTGGTCTTCAACGGCAATGTCTCCCTCTGCGCCATGCGGTTGACCCACGACATTCAGCACTCCCAGCGGCCGCTGCCTGCGCTGGACAAGGGCGAGAACACGATCACGCTCTCGGCCGGGCCGCAGGAGGGCACGATCACGGTTGAAGGCTCGTCCGATGTGAAGGTCAAGGACAAGCAGCTCGTCTACACCGACTTCCATCCGACGGCCAACGACATCGAGGAGCCGCTCATCAAGGTCAAGGGCGAGACGGGCGACCTGACCTACACCGTCGACACGCCGGCCGACATGGTGCGGCTGGGCGTCTTCACTCACTACCGCGCCCGCGCCAAGAACGGCGGCTGGGACGTGCAGGTCTCATTCGACGGCGGCAAGAGCTTCAAGACGGTCAGCCAGTGCAGAGGCCCCACGCCCGCGGATGGCAACTACGTGATCGTCGCCGACGTGCCGGCCGGCACGAGGTCCGCCCGGGTCCGCTGGTCGGGCAGGAGCGACAACAACGCGACGATGATCTTCAATCACCGCATCGACGCGGACTACAAGATGCCGGCCGCCGGCTTCCGCCCGGTCAAGGTCACCTACGCCTGGGAGGAAGGCGGCATTCCGAAGACGGACGAGCACGTCGCCAGGTCCGCGGATGAGACGTGGAAGATCACCTGTAATGAGAAGCCCGTGATGAAGTCGATCACGCTGGAGCTGGCCAAGTGAATGCACGTGAACGCCTCGTGAAGGTCCTCACCGGCCGGCCCGCCGACCGCGTGCCGTTCATCAAGCTCTTCGGCGGCGACAACGCCGTCCACCGCGACTGGGAGCGACAGCGCCCCGGCATCGGCAAGGAGATCGACGCCGTCCTCAAGTTCGAGGGCGGCTACCGCGGCTGGCGGATCACCCCGGTCAACTTCTGGCTGTGCGACGTCGGCCAGCCGCGGACGCTCGAGGAGGACGACGCCCACGTCGTCCAGCGCACGGCGGATGGGACCGTCTGGCGCTGGCACAAGAAGCAGGACCACGGCCACGAATACATCGAGTTCGCGGTCAAGAGCCGCGCCGACTGGGAACGCATCAAGCGCGAGTTCCTCCACGCGGATGACCCGCGGCGGTTCCCGGCCGAGTGGCCGCGCCTGGTCGAGGAGTACCGCACGCGCGACTACGCCCTCCAGCTCACCCACGGCGGCGTCTACGGCTTCGCCCGCAAGATGATGGGCGACCAGGCCCTGGCCTACGCCTTCTACGACGACCCGGCGCTTGTCCACGACCTGATGGACAGCTACACCGACATGCTCATCGCCCTGTGGGAGCGCATGACGGCAGTCGTGCAGTTCGACCTTATCGAGTGCTGGGAGGACATGGCCTGCCGCACCGGCTCGATCATCTCGCCCGCCACGTTCCGCGAGTTCCTCCTGCCCAACTTCCGCAAGGTCAGCCGCTTCGCCCGCGAGCACGGCATCCCGATCGTCATGGTCGATTGCGACGGGCTCATCGAGGACCTCACCGGCCTGATGATCGAGGGCGGCGTGACGGCCATGTATCCTTACGAGGTCCAGTCGGGCAACGACCCGTTCCGCGTCCGACGGCGATTTCCCACCTTCGCGATGCTGGGCGGCCTGGACAAGCAGTGCATGGCCCGCCACACGGCCGGCGACACGCGCGCCATCGACGCCGAGATGGCCAAGGCCCGCAGGCTCATCGAGCTCGGCCGGTTCATCCCCGCGCCGGACCACTTCGTCCTGTCGGATGTCTCCTGGGAGAGCTACCGCATCTTCATGGAGAAGCTCCGCGAGGTCGTGATGACGACCCGGCCGGGCGTGTCCGCCGCACAAGACAGACCTGGCCCATGCATGGCCGGGGAGGCCGGATAGGCCCGCCTCGGAGTCCGGCTGCGGGCCTCCGCGGCTTGGCTTGGCCCCTGCCGGCGGGTATCATCATGGCCGTGAGCGAGAAGTCCGGCACGGCGTTCCGCGAGCCATCGGCGTTCAGAAGCCAAGTCGTGGACCGGATGCGCGCCGAGGGGAACATATGGCAGCTTCCCGGCGGCCGGCTGGTGCTGCCGCGGGTGTTCGGATTCTGCCGCGGCGTCGAGAGGGCGCTGGCGATGCTGGAAGAAGCTTGCTCGGCCAACGAGGCCGCCCGACTCCCCACTCCCCGCTCCCCACGCCCCACGCTTTTCCTGCTGGGCCAGATCATCCACAACCCGTGGGTGAACGAGCACTTCCGCAGGCGCGGGGTCGTGATCCTGTCGGAGGCCGAGATCGCCCGCCTGGAGCAAGTCGTTACGCCGGCCGACTGCGCGGTCATCCCGGCGTTCGGCGTGCGGCCGGAGGTGCGGCGGCGGCTGGCGGCGATCGGGTGCCGCGTCGTCGACACCTCCTGCGGCGACGTCCGCCGCCTGTGGGCCTGGGCGCGCCGGGCGGCCGGCGAGGGATACGGCGTGATGATCTTCGGCCGGGCCCGCCACGACGAGACGGTCGTCACGAAGTCCATCCTCGACGAGGCCGGCGGCAAATACGTCGTCGCGGGCGATTTGGAGCAGGTCCGCAGGTTCTGCGAACTCCTGGGGACCGTCCCGTTGTCTGGGACTGTCCCCAGTTGTTCGGTCAGCGACCCAAGCGGGGGACAGTCCCAAACAGCGGGACAGTCCCCCATGGCGGCGTTCGCCGAGGTCTTCGGCCGCGAGGCCACGAACGCCACTTCAATCGAGCCGTTCTTCCGCCTGGCGCAGGTCAGCCAGACGACGATGCTCTACGACGAGACGATGGTGGTCCGGCGGATGGTCCGCGAGGCGTTCGAGCGGCGGTTCGGGGCCGAAATGGATTCGGGGACAGTCCCGCCGTCTGGGACTGTCCCCAGTTGTTCCGTCCGCGACGGAAGCGGGGGACAGTCCCAAACGGCGGGACT
Source organism: Phycisphaerae bacterium (assembly GCA_041946855.1). Taxonomy (GTDB): domain Bacteria; phylum Planctomycetota; class Phycisphaerae; order SM23-33; family SM23-33; genus JBHGBE01. The sequence goes on from JBHGBE010000004.1 coordinate 58,558, forward strand.
GTCCCCGGCGCGGCTGGTGTTCCAGCCGACCGTCTGCCGCGCGACGCAGGACCGGCAGGCGGCGGCCGTCGAGCTGTGCCGCTCGGGATGCGACCTGGTGGTCGTCGTGGGCGGCTTCGGCTCCTCCAACACGCGGCACCTGCACGAGCTGGCGCGGCAGTATGCGCCGGCCTATTTCATAGAGGACGCCGGCGCAATCGTCTCGGCGAGCGAGCTTCGTACCGCCGATCCCGACACGGGGACGGCCGTCGCCGTCCGCGACTGGCTCCCCGGCCGCCGGAGGGCGGCAGGCGAGCGGCCGCTGACGATCGCGGTGCTGGCCGGCGCATCCACGCCCGAGTGCGTCGTGGGCGAGGTGCTCCAGCGGCTGGCGGGATTCCTCCAGTGATCGCTGGCGGCACTGGAAATCCCGCCGGGAGCTTGGCAGAATGCCCCCGCATGAGAAATGCCTGTCATCTTAAGTCCCTGGCGGCGGGGCTATTCCTCGCGCTGGCGACATCGGGGCTCGCCTGCACGAGCGGAGGCATCTCCGACAGGAAGATGGAGATGCTGGAACACCAGGTCAAGACGCGGGGGGTCATCGTGGGATTCGAGGGCCTCCAGCCGTACTCAGGGCACCGGATCGACAACCTGACCAGGCACGTGGCCGAGGACCTGGACCTGGTTCACGTGGCCACTTCCGGCAATCCGTCGGCGCACCTGCTTCTGCTGAAGGCGGCGCACGCCAACGGCCAGCCGATCTACATCGTGGGCTACAGCGCCGGCGGCGGCGACGCCAGGAGGCTGGCCGAGAAGTGCCGCCAGAAGAACATCCCGGTTGACGGCCTGTTCCTGCTGGACCCCGGCACGATGGGCGTCTTCACCGGCAAGATCCCGCGCAACGTTCGGAAGGTGGTCTTCTATCAGAGCGGCACCTACCCCAGCGCGTTGCCGGAGAGGCCTCCCCGGCAGTACCTGGAAGACCCCGCCAACACCAGCGCCAAGTTCATGGACCTGATCGAACTCAACCACATGAGCCTGCCAATGCACCTGGCCAGGTCGATCGAGGCGGAGATCAAGAAGGCCCCCTGATGATTTCGCGGCCATCCGCCCGTGAAATGCGGACGCGGGCGATCACCCGGCCTTGCATATCGCCGTAAGGCCGTTGGTGACGACCTTGGCCAGGGCAGACAGCATCTCCACCTCATCCTCGCTGAACGCCTCGACGCCCGAGTAGATGTTCAGAGCGCCCGCCGCATGCCCCTTGGCCAGCAGCGGTATCGCGACGGATGACTGGTAGCCGCGGGCGACGGCCTCGGCCCGCCACGGCGCGAACGGAGTGGAGACCGGGATGCTGCCCATGGTGCAGGGCTCGCCCAGGCGGATGGCCGTGCCGGTGGGGCCGCGTCCGAACTCGTTGTCGCCCCAGGAGATCCTTATGGCCTTGAGGTAGCCGTCCTCGGCGCCGGCCCAGGCCTCCGGGCGAACGGATTTTGCCTCGTCGTCCTGGGCAAAGCCCACCCAGGCCATGCGATAGCCGCCCAGGTCGACGACGGCCTTGCAGACTTCCGTGAGGAACGGCAGTTCCTCCGTCTCCGATGCGGCCGCGTCGCTGCACCGGCACATGGCCTTGACGATTCGCTGGGCGGTTGTGAACTCCCTCGTCGTGCGCTGAAGCTGCCGGAGGAGACGGGCCGCCTGTTCGCCTGTCAGGGCGCGGGAAGAATCGTCCGCTTGCTGCTCCGATGTTTCTTTGGCCTTCATTGGATGGGCCTCTTGCGGATGAACCGGCATGTCTGAAACGGCGTCTGGCTGATGATGATCGCGGATGATGTTCAGGAGTATACCAACTGCCGGCGCGCGGGTCTACTGGCCTGACGCGCTCGACACGTCGTAACACATCAGCGCGTTGCCGTGGCGGATGAACAGCCGGCCGTGGGAAACGACCGGATGCGCCCAGTGACTGCCCTCGCCCCGCGTGACCTTGAACGTGCTGACGACCTGGCATTTCTCGGGCGACGGGCGGACAAGGCCGACGACGCCGTCCTCGCTGTAGCAGTACAACATGCCGTCGGCATAGATGACCGATCCGCCCTTGCCCACGCAGGCGTCCAGCCACATCAGCTTGCCCGTTTTGAGCTCGACGCACGACCACTTGCCCCCGGCGCTCTGGTGGCTGGAGGCGTAGACGTAGCCGTCGATCAGCACGGACTGGCCGTGTACGGGGTCCTGCCTTGGCTGCTCCCACAACTGCTTGACCGGCTTGCCGTCGGCCCCAAGCTCCAGCGCGATCGCGCCTTTGCCGTAGCCGCTGGCGACGTACAGCAGCCCGTCGCTGTAGATCGGCGCGTCACAGTGGTTGCCGCGGAAGTTGGCGTAGGGATGCTGCCAGAGCACCTTGCCGTCGGCCGGCGAGAAGGCGACGATCGCCTTCTTGGTCAGCGTCACGATCATCCGCTTGCCCGCGTGCTCGAACGCCACCGGTTGGCAGTAGCCGGATTCCTGGCCGAGCGGTTCGCTGGCCCAGACCTCGTTGCCGGTCCCGCGGTCAAGCGCCACCATCGTGGCCTTCTGGCCGCAGGGCGTGACGATCACGCTGTCCCCTTCGATGAGCAGGCACTCGGCGAAGCCCCACATCACCTGCTTGGCTTGGTACTTCTCGAACACGTCCACAGACCAGAGCTTGTCGCCCTTGGCCGCGTCGAAGCAGGACACGAGGCCGTAGGCGCTGACGATGTACACCCGCCCGTCGCGGACATTCGGCACCGTGCGGGCGCCGGTGTGCTGCTTTTCGTGCTCCGGCCCGTACTTCGCCTCCCACACGGGCTTGCCGTCGAGCGTAAGGGCGCGGAGCACGCCGTCCTTGCCTACGAGGCCCGTCACGTACACCAGGCCGTTGGCGACGGTCACGTGGCTGAAGCCCGCGCCGACGTTATCGAGGCTCCACAGCAGCTTCGGTCCGCCTTCGGGCCACTTTGCCAGCAGGCCCGTCTCGGCGGACTTGCCGTCCCGGTTGGGGCCCCGGAACTGCGGCCAGTCGTACGCGGGCGCCGAGGTGGTCGTCGGCCCGGCCAGCGCCGTGTTGCCCAGCAAGGCCGCCACTACAAGGCCGAAGATCCAGGCCGTCGCAAAACGCGTCAAACTCATGCGGTTATCTCCGTTTCGTGTCCCGCCGCCTGTTGCCCGGCCGGCAGGACTAGGCTGATTCCCATCATGCCAATGCGGGGCAGAAGGCGATGCCTGTTACTCCGCCGTGATGTTGCCATCGCTCACGATGGCCCGGCCGTCCCACGTTCGGGCGTCGAGCGCGTCGCGCCACGGATTGCTGTCGAGGCGGCGCTTGTTGGGCGTGGCGCCGGCCCCGCATCCGCAGACGTAATCGGCTATCGTCACGCCCAGGTCCTTGGACATCGAAGCCCACATCTCCGCGCTTTCCGTCGACACGGTCACGGGGACGTCCGGGTCCCGCCGGCGGATCTCGGAGAGGTAGTGGCGGTACACGCTCAGGCGGAGTTCATGCGGAAACGGGGCATTGCGCGACCCGTGCATGGCGTCCTTGCTCTCCTGGGCCGCGTACAGAAACTGGGGGTCGAGCAACTCGGAGGGGATGCAGCCCTTGAGGTCCTCCACCTCCATCCACATCAGGACGGTCATGCTCAGGTTGTCGGGCCTGGTGCGGCCAAGGGCAAGGTCGATGGTGTAAGCGGCCTCGCTCCGCCAATCGCGCACCGGGACGATGGGCTTGAACTTATAGCGGACGGTCAACCCGGCCTCCTGGCAGCGGCGGGCGGCCTCGACGCGGCCCTCCGTGGTGCCGGCCACGCGCTCAAGACGGCCGGCCTGCGTTGGGCCGGCCAGGCTCCAGACCACGATAGTGTTGCTCGGAGCGCCGGCCTCCAGGAACGGCTCGACGCGGTCGGACTTCGTGTGGACGACCAGATAGCGGTCGCCCGTGGACTGGAAGAACCGCATCAGCGGGCCAAGCGTGTCGATGTACGGCTCCATGGTGGGCACGTCCATCACGTCGTCGTACAGCCAGGTCTTCTGCCATGGGTTCTGGCGCAGCAGTTCGGCCAGGTGCTCGATGTAGACCTCGGTGTTGACGTTGGCCAGGATGAAGCCCCCCAGCTTGCAGTAGGCGCACTGGTGCGGGCATCCGCGGCCCTGGTGAATCCGCCATTGCGGGCGGCAGATGTGCTGCGGATCGGGCCGGACCTGCGACAGTGTCGAGCAGAAGAACACGAAGGCGTCCCCGCCGGCGGCGATGCGGAATGGGAACTCCCCGTCGCCCTTGTATGCCTGGCGCATCCGCCGCTGGTCCTCGGCGACGGCCTGGGCGTCGAACCTGAAAAGCCCAAGCACCGGGATCGGCGGCGGGACCCGGTCGAGGCTGCCCATGCGGCGGGGATGGTCCCATCCTTCCTGCACGACGATGTCGGGCAGGTCGCTGTAGGTGAATGTGCGGACCTCGGCTTGCGGACACGCCTCGCAGAGGCGGCGGGCCCGCCGGGCAGACAGCGGGTCGTCCCAGACATCGCGCAACACGTATACGCGAGGGGGACGGAACGCCAAAGGAGTCTCAGTGCCGGCCATTGGTAGTGCGCCTATTATTACATACGGGCGGGGCAATGTGTATAGGGACCGGAGAGAGGCGCTGGCCGATGAAGCTCCTGAGGACAATCATCGTGCTGCTTCCGATGTTGTTTGCGGGCTGCGCCACAATCGTGTGGAAGGCGACGGAGGCCGGGACGGGGGCCATTGCCAGCCAGGAGAAGCCGGGGCAGAACCCCGCGGTGCAAGCCGTGGAACAAGGAGCGCGAAAGACCAACGAGGGCATGAGGAAGGTGGACGAGGCCGAGAAGCAGGCCCTCCACAAACTCACCGACCGATTCGCCAAGTGAGCCGCTCGCCAGGGGCGTGCCGTCCTTCTGGTGCAAGCGCATGCTCCTTTGCACGGATGCATCCGTGCAGCGCATGATCCTCCGCCAGACCGGGCGGGCCGTCGCGGTCGTCCGGTTCACTCCGCCGCTGGCCCTGGAGTCCGCGGACCTGGCCGAGAGGCACCAGCTCTCCGCCCAGGACGTAATCGACATCCGCGACCGCGTGAGGGGCGAGTTCGGCGGGCTTCCCGAGGTCTTCCTGGCCAAGGACGGCGGGTTCATCGCCTGGCTGCACTACGCCATCCTCGTCTGCCGGGCAGCATGAGCGCATCGACCTGCCGGATGGCCTCAGGCCCGGAGCATGTTTACCCAGATTACCCAGTCGCATATAAGTTCGGGTTCGTTCCGGGATTTTGCCCTAGCGGGCCTGGGCAGGGGCGGGGGAATGTTGATTTCCGGCAACTTTGGCTTCGTTTGGTAATTTCGCCTCTCGCACCGGGCCAAGGGCGGGCAGATGTTGATTTTCTGCAAATTTGGCTTCGTTTTGGAATTTTGCCCTCTTTCAGCGGCGTCAAGCAGGCCCAAGACCGGCCTCCGCGCAGACAAAAACCACTGTCGCGTCGCGGGCGCGTATGACGTGAAGGACTCGCCCGCCGGTGGCGGCCGAGTGGTCCGCCGAAGGCGGACTGGCGGGCGCCTGGCGGGCCGTCCTCACGGCCGGGATGCGTCTTGCCCCGTGGCCATGCCTCCTTTCCGCGCCGCCGCGCCTCATATTGTCAGATTGAGATATGCGGATATAAGCATGTTCCAAACACGCTCCCGCCGCGGGCACGCACAGCGCGGCGGCCCGATTCTGTTCGCATTATATCAGGTACGAACTGAATCCGTCAACACATTCCATGAATTTCCGCCGATTCCCGGGGGGCCGTTATAAGATATTGTAAATACGAAAGCTAGAGCTGGATTTCAACACGGAGGAACTGAGGAACGCAGTCTCTGGTGCGGTTTACCTTGGCGGCCAAGCGAAGGCGCCGCCCCTCACGCACAGCGCCTCAGGGCAAGCCCTTTCCTCGGCGCTTCGGCCCGGCCAGGTCCAGGCTCGCCGTGAGGCGCTGTCGCCACGGCCGCGGCGAGTTCGTCTTCTTGATAATCCCTGCGGATGCCCGCCAGAGGCGAAGGTCTTTCTTGACACGCCTCACGGCCGTGGAGGTATAATGCGGGCGAAGGAGCACCGCCATGTCTGACCGTCGCTTTCGCCATCGCGGCCGGGCCTTCACGCTGATCGAACTGCTCGTCGTGATCGCCATCATCGCGCTGCTGGTGTCGATACTGGTGCCGACGCTGGCGGTGGCGAGGGAGTTGGGGCGCAACGCCAAGTGCAAGGCGAACGAGAAAGCCATGGGCACGGGGCTGACGATGTACATCGCGGACAACGCCGATTACCTCCCGCCGCAGTACGTCGCGATCTTCTACAACACCTCCGGGGGCTACTACCTTCACTACTGGTGCGACAGGATGTGCAGGTACTTCGACGCGTCGGCCCATCCCGCCGAGGGGCCTACATGCCACACCGTCGCCGAGATACCGCCGGACGGGCAGTGGACGTATTACAACTACGGCTATCCGATCACGTACTCGCGCGTCATGGACTGCCCATCCCAGAAGAGCCGGGGCTACGGTTACTCCAAGTACATAATGAACGGGCTGTACGGCTGGTCGCAATCGTGGGCGGCCCCCAGCGGGAGCCTGCCCGCTTACGTGGGGACGCAGACGACCCCCGGCGGCGAGGCCAGGATCGGCTTCTACAAGAAGCCCTTCATGTTCGGCGAGGTGGTGGATACCGGCCTGCTCTACTGGTACTCCATCAACTGGAACCCCTCGCTGTCCAACCAGAATGCGGCCATCGGCGCCGGCGCCCCGCACGGGGTGAAGGGCGCGATGACGCTCAACATCATGTACCTCGACGGGCACGTGGGCTCCATGACCGCCAAGGAGATGATCGGCTACCAGTATCCGAACTATCCGTTCTGCCAGTACTACAACTGACCTGACACTGTTGCCGGCTGTGCGCCCGGCCGGTAGGCATGCGCCGGCTTTCTATGCGCCCGTGAGCGAGAAGCCGAGGGATCGCTTTTCGTATCACGTGATGTGAAGGTCCGCCCCATACCGCCGCAGCCCCAGCTTTCGGGCCAGCGCCTGCGACGCCACGTTTTGCCAGGAAGTACTGTAGAGCGGCATCGCACCCATGGCGCGGACTGTCCTCGCCCACGCGGCGACGGCCCGCATCGCACAGCCGCGGGCGCGAAAACCAGGCGCGGTTTCGACTCCCGCCTCGTGTGCGGCGCCCGTGGTCCGAACGCTACAGCATATCGAGACCGCCCGGCCGTCGATCAGGACGGCGCAGGCAACGAACGGCCGGCGAGCCGCCACATCCGGCAGCCAGTCCTCCAGGTGCGGACGCAGCAGGCCGGAGTTGTCCTCCGTAACCTGGACAGTGTCGGGGCTTTCGGGCAGGTCATCCGGGATCCAGTACGCCGGTCCTGCCGATGTCCTTTGGATCGGGCCGGACCGCGCGAGGATCTGCTCGTACCGCGTCGCGCCGTACGGCGGGAGCAGGAACTCCTCCCCCGGCGGCTCGGCCAGGCAGGCCGACTCCAATTCCAGCCGGACTTCGTCGGGCACATCGTGGCGGAACGACCACACGTTTCCGTCGGAGGTCCTGCCGAGGAAGAAGCGCGGGGCTTCCCGGTGCTCCGGCTCATTCACGCGCACCATCCTGCCCCTGTCATCGTGCGCGAACAGGGCCTCGACATGAATCCGCATCAGCCGACGATTGGGCATGCGGACAATGTAAGCCCGGCCGGACATTCGAATCAAGGACGCCCGGGACTCTATCATGCGCCCATGCTTGGCCGTGAAGTCTGTATCGAGTAAGCTGAGGCCATGATAGCCCGGCAGAGATTCGCTTGGCTTTTGGCCGCCATGGTTTCATCGGCGTCGTCGGTCCTTGCCTGGGGCGGAACCACCTCCAGCGCGCCGGCGTCGCGGCCGGTCGGCGTCGTCAGCAATGTCAAGGTGCTGGTCTCTCACAGCGCGACGCAGCCCGCGACATCTCCCGCCGGCCTGGCCTGCCCGGAGGCGGAGGACATATCGAGCCTGGAGGCGTGGAAGGCCGTCACGATCAAGGATGGCATGACCGACGCCGCCAAGGCCCTGGCGATCTTCGAGACCGTCGTGCGGTATCAGCATGAGATGGACCCGCCGATTGAGCTTCTGCACCACGAGAAGGCGCTGACGGATGCGATCAAGACGTTCAACGTCTACGGCTACAACCAGTGCGGGCCGGCCGCGTCGCACTTCATCGAGCTTGCTCGCTACTGCGGCCTGAAGGCACGCGGGGCGGGCATCAACGGCCACACCGTCGCGGAGGTGTTCTACGACGGGGCCTGGCACATGTACGACGCATCGTACATCAACTACTTCCCCAAGGCCGACGGCGCGGTCGCCAGCGTCGCGGAGATCATCGCGGCCGTCAAGGAGTGGAAGGAGAGGAATCCCGACCGCAACGACGAGGCGAAGATTCGTGAGCTCATGCGGCTGGACGACAAGACCGCGTGGAAGACCAGGGGGCCGGAGCTGCTGGCCGGCTGCCCGCTCCTGAGCGCGAAGGGTGACCTGCCGGCCGGGTTGATGGACTGGGCGCACCTCATGCGGATGTACGACGGCTCGAAGAACTCCGAGTACGAGACGGGCTACTCGATGGGCTACCGCGTGAACGTGCAGTTGCGCCCGGGCGAGCGGCTGGTCCGGAACTGGTCGAACAGGAAGCTGCACATCAACATGGCCATCGAGGGCGAGCCGGCGTGGCTGGACTTCAAGCCGGGCGCCGGGCCGATGGCGTACACGCCGCGATACGGCGACCTCGCGCCCGGCCGTGTGGGCAACGGGCGGCTGGAGTACGACGTCCCGCTGGGCGATCCGGAGCTGGCGGCCAGCGCGTGGCGGTACGAGAACCTGGCGGCCAAGGGCCCGACGGGATCGGGGCCGATGCTGGCCGTGAAGGATGCGTCCAGGCCCGCCGTCCTCGAGATCGACATGCCCACGAGCTACGTCTACCTGTCGGGCGTGATGGGTTACAAGGCCATCGTCGGCGAGGGCGGGTCGATCACAATCGGCATCTCGCAGAACAACGGCCTGGACTGGCTGGACAGCGAGATCGAGGAGTCCACCAGCGGCGAGATCAACCTCCAGTACTTCGTCATCCGCAGGTACGACTACCGCATCCGCTTCACGTTCAAGGGCAAGGGTACGGGCCTGAACCTGCTGAAGTTCGCGCACGACATCCAGCACTCGCAGCGGCCGCTGCCGGCGCTGGCGCAGGGTGAGAACACGGTCCGGTTTTCCGCGGGGCCGGCGGAGGGTACGACGACCATCGAGGCCGCCACCGACACGGCCGTCAAGAAGGTGCAGCTCGTCTACACCGACTTTCATCCGAAGGTCAGCGGCGTGACGGACAAGGGCCTCGGGGTCGAGAAGGACACGGCCGAGATCACGTTCCCCATCGAGACTCCCGGCGACATGGCCCGCCTGCGGATATTCACGCACTACCGCGCCCGCGACAAGGAGGATGGTTGGGACGTGAAGATCTCCTTCGACGGCGGCAAGGAGTTCAGGAGCGTCGGCCAGTGCGCCGGCCCGGCCGTGTTCGACAGCAGGTACTTCATCGTCTCGGACATGCCGCCGGGCACGCGGAAGGCGCTGGTGCGGTGGTCCGGCAGGCAGGTCAGCGCGGCGCGAATCTTCAACTTCCGCATCGACGCGGACTACAGGCAGCCGTTCGGCGGCTTCCGGCCGGTGAAGGTGACATACGTCTGGGACGAGGGCGGGCAGGAGAAGAGGGATGAGCACGTGGCCCGCTCGCCGGCGGAGGCGTGGAAGATCACCTGTGCCCAGAAGCCGCTTATGAAGTCGCTGGCGGTCGAGCTGGCGAAGTGAGGCGTTCAGAACGGCGTTACTTCGTTACGTCGTTACTTCGTTGAGTCGCTGTGCTTTGGACGGGCCATCAGAACCTGGCCTCGCCACCGACGCGGCGTATTCACGAAACAACGAGGTAACGAAGGCACGAAGCAACGAGTCAACGCCGCTGTCGTGCCATCGCGGAAAAACAGTTCTTTTCGCCCCCGGTTCTGGTTTAATTGACGGAACAGGTACCTGCTACAAGGAGAAAGCATGTTAGTGAGAGCGAGCGTCGTGCTGTGCATGATCGCGGCGATGGCCGCGGCACAGGAGCCCACAAAGGATCCGGCCACTGTCGGGATCGTCAGCCACATCAACATCGTGTCCGACAAGTCCGAGGACGTCTCCAGCCCGGAGGCGTGGAAGAAGACCTACATCAAGGAGGGCATGAGCGACGAGGACAAGGCCCTGGCGATCTGGAAGACGGTGGTCAAGTACCGCCACCAGGATGGGCCGCCCGACGAGGGCGTCGGCGGGGGCGGCAACGTCCACGACCCGTTCAAGACGATCCACGTCTACGGCTACGGGATGTGCTGCTGCGCCGCAAGCAACATAGAGGGCCTTGCCCGCTACATCGGCATGCCCGCCCGCGGCCGGCAGATCACCGCCCACAGCGTTCCGGAAGTATGGTACGACAACTCCTGGCACCTCCTGGACGCCTCTCTGATGTGCTACTTCCGCAACAAGGACGGCAAGATCGCCAGCGTCGATGAGATCAAGGCGAGCATCCAGGACTGGCGGAAGGACCACCCGGAGATCAAGAACGACACCGACCTGAAGAACTACAGCAAGAACGACGGCTGGAAGAACGGGCCGACCGTTCTGGCCACCAACCTGTACTACGACAAGAACGGCATCAACTCCGCCGGCTGGCACGGCTGGTGGTCAAACGTCGTGGAGTACAACTGGAAGCAGCAAGGCCCCAGGAAGATCGTCTGCCCGCCGGACACCAACGGCGCATTCAACGTCTTTGACTACGGCCCGTCCATGGGCTACCAGCTCAACATCCAGTTGCGGGACGGCGAGAAGCTCACTCGCTGCTGGGGCAACAAGGGCGACGTGCTGAACGGCTCGAATCCCCAGCTCATAAAGGGCGACCGCGGCCCGCTGGGCCTCCAGAAGAAGTTCGGCGACAACGCGCCCGGCCGCATCGGCAACGGCACGGTCGAGTACTCCCCGCCGATGGCAAGCCTGCCCATGACCGCCCTGAAGTTCGACAACCTGGCCGCCGACGGCCAGCAGTTGCGCGTCAAGGACGGCGCCAAGCCGGCCCAGCTCATCATCCGCATGCCGTGCAGCTATGTGTACCTGAGCGGCGAAGTCGATCTCATGCCCGCCATCGGCAAGGACGGCTCAATCGCCGTCAGCATCAGCGACAACCATGGCCTGGACTGGAAGGAGGTCGGCCAGATCACCACGGCGGCCCAGACGAAGTTCGACCTCAAGAAGTTCATCCGCGGGCGGTATGACTATCGCCTGAAGTTCGATTTCACGGGCGCCGGCACGGGACTGGATTCGCTGAAGATCACCGACGCGTTCCAGCACAGCCAGGCGCCGCTGCCGGTCATCCTCGAAGGCGACAACAAGGTCACCTTCTCGGCCGGCCCGCAGGAGGGCACGATCACCTACGAGGGCCTGCTGAAGGGCAGCTCCAGGAACAACCTGACCTACCTGGATTTCCATCCGACGATCAACGCCCTGGAGAAGGATGACCTCCGCGTCGGGGACAGCGGCCGCGGCGACGTGACGTTCAACATCAGCACGCCCGGCGACCTGGCGCGGATCCGCGTCAACTCGCACTATCGCTGCCGCGGCATCAACGGCCGGGACTACTGGCAGGTCGAGGTCTCCTACGACGGCGGCAAGACGTTCAAGCCCGTGGAAAAGCTCATCGACGGCCAGCCGGCCAGCAGCAAGTACTTCACCATAGGCGACGTGCCGGCCGGCACGAAAGAGGCACAGGTCCGCTTCAGCGGCGTGCAGAGGGATACCGTCTGCATGTTCGACCTTCGGATGGACGCCGACTACAAGGAGCCCGCCGGCGGCTTCCGCCCGGTCAAGGTGACCTACGTCTGGGACGAAGGCGGAACCGAGAAGAAAGACGAGCACGTCTGCAAGACGGCCGACGACACGTGGACGATCAAGTGCGGGCCGAAGACCGTGGCAAAGAGCTACACCGTCGAACTGGCCAAGTGAGCCGGGACTGACGACGTTACTTCGTTGCTTCGGCAACTCGTTGCTTCGTGAAGCCGCGGACGGGTGATTGGTTCCCGATGCCCGCCACGAGGAGACGAAGTAACGACGTAACGATGCAACGAATCAACACCGTTCCGCAAAGGAGAGCATGATGCGCGGCATGAATCTGCTGTGCGCGGTGGCCCTGGTCGGCGTGCTGCTCGCGGCCCCATGCGCAATGGCCCAGGACGCCGCCAAGGTCGGCGTCGTCTCCAACGTCAAGGTCCTGTCCGACAAGTGCGAGGACGTCTCCAGCCCGGAGGCGTGGAAGAAGTCCTGGATCAAGGAGGGCATGAGCGACCAGGAAAAGGCCATCGCGATATGGAAGACGGTGGTCAAGTACCGCCACCAGACCACGCCGCCGGATGAGTTCATCATGCAGGAGAACGTCCACGACCCGATCAAGGTCATCAACGTCTACGGCTACGGCATGTGCTGCTGCGCGGCCAGCAACGTCGAGGGCCTGGCGAGATACGTGGGCCTGAAGGCCCGCGGGCGGATCATCGCGCACCACAGCGTGCCGGAGGTGTGGTACGACGACTCCTGGCACCTGCTTGACTGCTCGATAATGAACTACTTCATCAAGCCCGATGGCAAGATCGCCAGCGTGGACGAGCTCCGCAAGAACATCCAGGAGTGGTTCGACTCCCATCCGGAGGCCGCCAAGATGCGCCGCGACGACGGCGCGATGCGGAAGTTCGCCGTGAACGAAGGATGGAAGAAAGGCCCGTCGCTCCTGGCCGACTGCCCGTATTTCGACAAGAACGGCATCAACGGGGCCCTCTGGCACGGCTGGATGAGCACCATCGGCTCGCTGGACTGGGACGAGAAGGACCCCAAGAGCAAGGGCCTGGGCGCGATCACCGACTACGGCCCGTCGATGGGCTACAAGGTCAACGTCCAGCTCCGCGAGGGCGAGAAGCTCACGCGGTGCTGGTACAACAAGGGCCTGGTCGTCAACGGGGCCGACAAAGACCTGATAGCGGGCGACCGTAAGCCGCTGGGCCTCCAGAAGGAGCTTGGCGACAACGCCCCCGGCCGCATCGGCAACGGAGTGCTGGAGTACGCCCCGCCGATGGCCAGCCTGCCGCTTAGCGCATTGACGTTCGACAACCTGGCCGTCGCAGGCGGGAAACTCCGCGTCAAGGATGCCTCCAAGCCCGGCACGCTTGTCATCCGCATGCCCACCAGCTACGTCTACCTCACCGGCAGTCTCGACCTGACGCCGGCCGTCGGCGAAGGCGGCTCGGTGACCGTCCTCTTCAGCGACAACCACGGGCTGGACTGGAAGGAAATCGGCAAGTTCGATAAGGCCGGCGAGCAGAAGATCGACCTGAAGAAACTCGTCTTCCGCCGCTATGACTACCGGCTGAAGTTCGTGATGGCCGGCGCGGGCTCCGGGCTGGACGCGATCAGGATCGCGCACGACGTCCAGCACAGCCAGGCGCCGCTGCCGGTGGTCCTTGAGGGCGACAACAAGATCACATTCACGGCCGGGCCGCAGGACGGGACGATCACCTACGAGGGCCTCATCGCCTCAAAGTCCAAGGGCAACCTGACGTACCTGGACTTCCACCCCGTCATCAACGGCCTGGACAAGGACAACCTCCTCCGCGTGCCCGAGAGCAACAAGGGCGACATCACTTTCACCCTCAGCACGCCCGGCGACATGACGCGAATCCGCCTGAACAGCCACTACCGCTGCCGCGACATGAACGGCAAGGATTACTGGCTGGTTGAGGTGTCCTACGACGGCGGCAAGAACTTCAAGGAGGTCGACCGCCTCGACAAGGCCCAGCCGGCCAGCAGCAAGTACATCACCATCGCGGATGTCCCGGCCGGCACGAGGGAGGCGCAGGTCCGCCTGTCGGGCGCGCAGAACAACACGGTCTGCATGTTCGACCTGCGTATCGACGCCGACTACAAGGAGCCAAACGGCGGCTTTGCCCCTGTCAAGGTGACTTACGTCTGGGAAGAGGACGGCCAGAAGAAGACGGATGAGCACGTCTGCAAGACGGCCGAGGATGCCTGGACGATCAAGTGCGGGCCCAAGACCGTGGCCAAGTCGTTCACGGTGGAACTGGCCAAGTAGAGAAATGGTTAATCGGCGAATCGGTCAGTCGGTTAATCGGCAGGACAACGCCCGCGCCTCCGGCCCGACTAACCTATTGGCGGATTCACCGGCTAACCCAGAGAAGGAGAGATCATGGGCGCAAGAACAGGTCTGGTCGTGTGCATGATCGCGGCCGTGGCCGCGGCCCAGGACGCCTCCAAGGTCGGCGTGGTCAGCCACATCAAGGTCCTCAGCGACAAGTCCGAAGACATCTCCAGCCCGGAGGACTGGAAGAAGACCTACATCAAGGAGGGCATGAGCGAACAGGACAAGGCCATCGCGATCTGGAAGACGGTCACGAAGTACCGCCACCAGGACGCCCCGCCGGGCGAGGGCCTCCAGGACGTCAACCCCGACAAGAACCCCAACGGCAACGTGCATGACCCGTTCAAGACCTTCCACGTGTACGGCTACGGCATGTGCTGCTGTGCGGCCGCGGACATCGAGGGCCTGGCCCGCTACATCGGCATGCCCGCCCGCGGGAGGATCATTAATCTCCACAGCGTGCCGGAGGTCTGGTACAACGACTCGTGGCACCTGCTGGACTCCTCGCTGACGTTCTTCCTCCAGAAGCCCGGCCCAGACGGAAAGCCGGCCACCGGCGACATCGCCAGCGTCGATGAGATGAAGAAGGATATCGCGGACTGGCTCAAGGACCATCCTGAAGTCAAGGGCGCTACCGCCGGCGAGACGTCCAAGAAGCTTCACAAGTTCGCGCTTAACGAAGGCTGGCTCAAAGGCCCGCCGCTCTTCGCCACAGCCAACCTCTCCCTGAGCGGCTCGCTTTACCATTTCTACAGCAAGGACGGTTTCTGCCGCGCCGAGGCGAGCGCGGGCGATCCGAACACCGGCCACGGGTGGGCATCGAACCTTCAGGAGTACAACTACAAGATCGTCCAGGGCAAGGATGGCAAGCCCATCAAGATCATCTATCCGCCGGACACAAAGGAAAGCTTCAACGTCACCGACTACGGCGCGATCATGGGCTACCAGCTCAACGTTCAGCTCCGCGAGGGCGAGAAGCTCACCCGCTGCTGGTACGCCAAGGCGGTGACCACGGGGCTCAACCAGAGGAACGCCAAGCGGTTCGAGAAGTTCCTCAAGGGCGACATGACCAGCCTGAGCTTGCAGCAGGACCTGGGCGACAAGAACCCCGGCCGTATCGGCAACGGCGTGCTGGAATACGACGCCATGGCCGACAGCAAGCTTTGCTCCGACGCGCTGACTTTTGACAACCTGACGGCCGACGGCGGCAAGCTCCGCGTCACGGACGGCGCAAAGCCGGGCGTCCTGGTCGTCCGCATGCCGTCGAGCTACGTGTACCTGGATGGCAAGATGGCCGTCAATCCGGCGCTGGGCGAGGGCGGCTCGGCCGTCGCGTCGATCAGCTTCAATAACGGCCTTGACTGGAAGGAGCTGGCGAAGTTCGACAAGTCGGGCGAGCAGACGGTCGACCTGAAGGACGGCGTCTTCAACAAGTACGACTACCGCGTGAAGCTCGAGTTCAAGGGCGGCGGCTCCGGCCTTGACGCGCTGAAGTTCACCCACGCCGTCCAGCACTCGCAGGCCCCGCTGCCGGTCATTCTCGAAGGCGACAACAAGATCACGTTCTCGGCCGGGGCGCCGGAGGGCACCGTCACCGTCGAGTGCAACATGAACGACGACAAGGCCGGCGGCAAGGCGATGACCATCGCCGACTTCCACCCGACGGTTGAGGGCGTTGGCGTAAAGCGGTTCGCCCTCCAGGGCGGCCACGGCTCGGCGATCATGCCTATCGCGACGCCGGGCGAGATCACCCGCCTCCGCGTGGGCGTACACTGGCGGGCACGCGATCCGAAGGACGGCTACGACATCCTGGCCTCGTTCGACAACGGCGAGACCTGGAAGAGCATCGGCAAGCTGGAGCAGGCCAACCCGGCGCGGAGCGCGTACATCGTCTCGACCGACGTGCCGGCCGGCAAGAGGGCCGTCCAGTTCAAGTTCGCCGGCTCGCAGAAGAACACGACGTGCATCTTCGACCTGCGGCTGGACGTCGACTACAAGGAGCCCGCGGGCGGCTTCCGCCCGGTCAAGGTGACCTACGTCTGGGACGAGGGCGGAACCGAGAAGAAGGACGAGCACGTCGCCTCCAAGGCCGACGACACATGGACGATCAAGTGCGGGCCCAAGACGGTGGCCAAGAGCTATACCGTGGAATTGGCGAAGTGAACCGATTTCGGATTGCGGATTTCGGATTGCCCGGTGCAGCGACCAGTACTCGACGACAGGAATCCGAATTCCGAAATCTGTGAGTGCTGGCGCCAAACCTTGAGTCTGAAGGAGAGTACATGAAACGTACTGTCATTGCGCTGGTCCTGGCGTCAGTTGTGGGGTTTACGAGCATTGGGGCAGCCCAGGAACAGCCGGCCGTCGTGGCGAACGTCAAGGTCGTCAGCGACAAGGTCAAGGACGTCTCCAGCCTGGAGGCGTGGAAGAAGTCCTACATCCAGGAGGGCATGTCCGACAAGGACAAGGCCATCGCCATCTGGGAGAGCATGGTCGCCCACCAGCACCAGGACTCGCCGCCCTGCGAGTACCTCAACAACGAGAACACGGTCCAGGACGCCATCAAGATGATGAACGTCTACGGGTACTCGTATTGCGGCGTGGCGGCCAACCAGATTGCCAGCCTGGCCCGCTACGTGGGGCTGAAGGCCCGCATCAGCACCATCGTCGCGCACGTCGTTCCGGAGCTATACTGGGACGACTCGTGGCACCTGCTTGACGCCTCGCTGATCAACTTCTTCGTCTTCAAGGACCAGCCGGCCGACGCGGTCAACGGCAAGTTCTCCAAGGCCCTGACCAACTACAAGGTCCCCAACGGCAAGATCGCCTCGATCGAGGAGATAATGGCGGCCGTCAAGGAGTTCTACGACAAGAACCCTGAGTTTCTCGACCCGCCCAAGAAGGAAGGCGACAAGCCCACCGGCAACGACGCCAAGCTGCGCAAGTTCCACGCCGACGGCGGCTGGCAGGGATGGAAGAAAGGCCCCGCGCTGCTGACCGACATGCCGCTGTACGGCGACGACGGCTGGCTGCCCGCCCACACGCACGGCTGGTACTCGACCATGCAGGAGTACGACGGCAGCACGTACTTCCCGTACGAGGCCGGCTACTCGATGGGCTACAAGGTCAACATCCAGCTTCGCCCCGGCGAGAAGCTCATCCGCAACTGGTCCAACAAGGGCCTGCACGTGAACATGGACGGCGGGGGCGCGCCCGGCTCCCTCAAGGCCACCATCGGCCAGGGCAACTGGGCGTACTGCGCGAAGTTCGGCGACATCGCCCCCGGCCGTGTCGGCAACGGGGAGATCATCTACAACGTCCCGCTCGATGGCTCGCTTGAGAAGACCGCGTGGCGCTTCGAGAACCTCCAGGCGGCCGGCAAGAAGCTCACCGCCAAGGATGACACCAGGCAGGGCATCCTGGAGATCCGCAACCCAAGCTCCTACGTCTACCTCAAGGGCAACGTCGGCTTCAACGCGACGATCGGCGAGGGCGGGTCGATCCGCGTGTTCCTGAGCGACAATAACGGCCTGGACTGGAAGCCGGCCGGCAGCGTCGACACATCCGGCCCGCAGGTGATCGACCTGAGCAAGCTGGTCCTCCGCCGCTACGACTACCGCGTGCGGATCCTGCTGGCGGGCAAGGGCACGGCCCTGGAGGCCCTGACCTTCCACAGCGACATCCAGCACTCCCAGCGCCCGCTGCCGGCGCTGGCCGCCGGTGAGAATACGATCACGTTCTCCGCCGGCCCGCAGGAGGGCACGATCACGGTCGAGGGGGCCAGCTTCCCGACCAACGGCAAGCAGCTCAACTTCATGGACTTCCACCCGGTCGTCAGCGGCCTGGCGGACCCGACCAAGAACATCCTGGTCGACATGGCCAAGGGCACGGCCGAGTTGACCTACACGGTCGACACGCCCGGCGACATGACGCGGATGACGATCATGACTCACTACCGCGCCCGCGCGGCCAAGGGCGGCTGGGACGTGCAGGTTTCGTACGACGGCGGCAAGACGTTCAAGAGCGTGGCAAAGTGCGATGGCCCGACTGCGTTTCACGGCGTGTTTACCGAGGTCAAGGACGTGCCGGCCGGCACGAAGTCCGCGCAGGTCAAGTGGATCGGCACGGCCGCCAACAACGCGACGATGATCTTCAACCACCGCATCGACGCGGACTACAAGCTCCCCAACTCCGGCTTCCGGCCGGTGAAGGTGACGTACCTGTGGGAGGAGGGCGGCATCGAGAAGAAGGATGAGCACGTCGCCAAGGCCGCCAACGAGACATACAAGATCAAGTGCGACGCCAAGCCGGTGATGAAGTCGATCATCATGGAACTGGCGGAATGACTGGGCTAACATGGACACGGTGAAGGTGGCCCATGACGCTTACGGTGAAACTTGAGTTGCCGGACGATCTGGTCGAGCGGCTGCGCCGCAACGGCGCGGACCTGGATGCGGATGTGAAGGAGGCATACGCCCTGGAGCTCTTCCGCCAGGGCAAGCTCACCCATGGCGAGCTTTCCCGGGCGCTGGGATTGGACCATATTGGGACGGATGCGTTACTGAAGCGGCACAAGATATTCGAAGGCTCCGCCACGATGGCGGACCTGGAGGCCGACAGGCGGACACTTGACGGCGCGATGGGAAGTGCAAGCGATTTACACATAGGGCGTTGGCCGCGAGTTCACAGGGAGGCACGCGGATGATCGACGGGGAGAACGGGCTGTTGCCGATAGCCCTTTTCGATGCCAAGGACGGGTGGGACGCCCTACTGAAACTCGCGCGCCCCCACCTCGATGCAGCCGGCTTGGACAGGTTGAAGGCCGCCGCCGATCTTGCTCGGTGCGTCGCGGTGGAACATCATTACATCGACAAGGACTACCGAGATACCTTCTCGCACTACTACTCCAAACGGTTCAGCACACCAAGTTCGCGGTGCATCCGTCTCCATTTCTTCCGATCACCGCTTACCCGCGAGCAGTTGCGAAACCAAGAGGTCGCGCAGGCGGCTTACCTCGGTTACTCGGTGATTCGCCCGATTCGACCCAATTGTGTCGGGCGCACGCTGCTTGCTCCAGACGCACGGGCGACTACCTTGGGCGCGGTATGCCTCTGCGAGGAGAAGGTCTCGCTGCAAGGCTTGGAGCTTAGCGTCGAAGGGTTTCCATTCATAAGCCAGGATGCGGAAGTCAATGTCTGTGCTCAGGCGGCCCTGTGGATGCTCGTCCGGTACTTCAGCAACCGCTATCGGGTTTACCCGGAGACATACCCCTACGAGGTCGGCGATCTGACGCGGGATTACTCGATAGGCCGCCTATTCCCCACGGCGGGCCTGTTCGTTTGGCAGATGGCAGAGGCCCTGCGGCAGATGGGGTTCTCTCCGGTGATCTACAGCAGGGACCAGTACGTCGGCAACTTCGACCACCTCCTCTATACGTACATTGAGTCAGGGTTCCCCGTGTTTGCCGGGTTCCAGCGCCATGTCGTTGTCATGTTTGGCCACCTGTCAGACTACGGCGGGGTGGCGGCGGCCGCGCCTGCGGCCAACTCACCATTCATCTTCTCGTCCGCTTTCAACACCGGATTCGTCGGTAACGACGACAACGGAATACCGTATCAGCTTCTTCATGCCCAGCCGCATGCGGCATCTCCACAAGTGATGTCGTTCAAGAATGTCGCGTACCAGACGAAGGATATTCAGTCTTTCGTTGTACCGCTCCCGGAAAAAGTGTTTCTCCCAGCAGAGGGATTTGAGAAGGTCGCGACGACCATCCTTGGAAGCACGCAGGCTGGGTACAAGGCATTGTCCGCCCAAATCGCTTCCGCAGCGCCGCTCTTGCGCCTGTTCCTGACGACAGGCCAGTCGTTCAAGAAACGACTGTCCGAGCGCGGCATGGGCCATGCGACGGCGCAAGAAGTGTACCGGAACCTCCCTTTGCCGCACTTCATCTGGGTCTGTGAGATTTCGCATCCCTCCATCTATCCCGGCAAGGTGCTTGGGGAGATCATCTGGGACGCCACGCGGAACGCCTACGAGCCGGACGGTTGGATTGCCCTGCACTACCCGGAGGTCCTCGTTGTCGATGTCGGCTCTGCTCTCAATGGCCCCCAAAGCCTGCAATCATTCAAGCTTGACCAGAACACAGCCTATCCTGTATATCGTAGTAACCTAAAGGAGATCCGATGACAGGGCAGACTCTTGAGCTACTGGCTGGCGCAGAGTCCACTCCGCTGTTCCCGACGGAACAAGCGTATCAGGATTTCCGCGCGAGCTTTCAGCAGGAGGTCAAGCCTGAGCTTGACCGCCAGCGGGAAGCACGTCGGCAGAGCGAAGAGGACGCAAAGAAACACTTGGTCTACCGTTGAAGGCGACCAGTGCTTCAAACTGCGGCAGGTACCGTAACGTTCATCTTGGCCTCAGGGCTGGCCTTCGCGGCCAGCAACTCCTCGTCTCCATCCGGCGAGCCGGTCCTCGAGCCGCCGACGCTACATTGCCTGGGCGTCTACTGGATCATCAAGGGCGACGACAACAAGAACGCCCGCGTGGACCTGGAGTACCGCAGGACTGGCCCCTCCGCCGCGACGAGGCCCGCCGACGCCGCGTGGCGGAAAGGCCCGCCCCTCTTCCGCGTCGAGAAGCTCTCCGAGCAACTGGCTCGCAAGGAGGGCAGACACGATGGCCCGCTCAAGGTCCCGGATGACTCGTGGCTCTTCGCCGGCAGCGCCCTGATGCTCGCGCCTGACACCGAGTACGAGCTGAAGCTCGCGCTGACAGACCCCGACGGCGTCACGCCCGCGACGGCCGCCACCAAGACGCTCAAGTGCCGCACGATCGCCGAGCCGGCGTATCCCAAGACCGCGCCGCAATACCACGTCGTGCCGGGCAGCGGCGGCGGACGCGGTACCGCCAATGACCCGTACCGCGGCCTGGCCGCCGCGCACTCCGCCGCACGGCCGGGCGATGTGTTCTGGATCCACAAGGGCACGTACAACGGCGGCTTCGCGGTCTCAAAGTCAGGCCAGCCGGGCAAACCCATCATCTGGATCGGCGCGGGCGACGGCGAGGCGGTCCTCGACGGCGGCGGCAGGGGCCCATGCATCGACGCCCACGGGACGAGCCACGTCTGGTTCGAGAAGCTCTCCATCCGCAACGCCGACACCGGCATCGCCGCCCACGAAGGCGCCAACATCGTCATCCGCCGGTGCGACATCAAGGTCAGCACGTTCGGGATCGTCTTCAACGGCAACAGGACGGGCAACGTCGCAAACTTCTTCGTCTCCGACAACGTCATAGAGGGCCCCTGCGCCTGGCCGCGGACAAAGGGCATCGAGACGCCGCGCGGGCTCCAGTGCGCGGGGAAGGGCCACGTCGTCTGCTACAACCGCGTGCGGGGTTTCTCCGACGCCATCGACACCTACCAGGACTCCCAGTGCGTCGCCATCGACTTCCACAACAACGACGTCTCCGAGCTGACCGACGACGGCTTCGAGATGGACTACTCCGACCGCAACACGCGGTGCTTCAACAACCGCCTGACGAACGTCTTCCAGGGCATATCGGTCCAGCCGGTCTACGGCGGGCCGGTCTACATCTTCCGCAACGTGATGTACAACGTCGGGCTCGAGGCGTTCAAGATGCACAGCGCCCCGTCCGGCGCGATCATGGTCCACAACACCGTCGTCAAGTTCGGCGACCCGCTGGTGCTCCTGACGCCGACGCCCGTACACAACTGCGTCTACCGCAACAACCTCTTCGTCGGCGGGGCGGGCGCGAAGATCGCCTACGAGTGCGACCCGCCGATGGTCGATTGCGACTTCGACTATGACGGCTTCGGCGTGGGCAACGTCCGGAGCTTCCTGAAATGGAACATGAAGAACTACGCCGCCCTGGCCGAGGTGCGGGCCAAGAGCCCGGTGGAGAAGCACGCCGTCCAGGTCGATCCCGGCAGCGTCTTCGCCAGCGGCCTGAAGGCGCCGGCCGGCCCCGACAAGCAGTTCGACAACAAGACGGTGGACTTGCGCCTCAAGCCGGGCACGGCCGCCATCGACGCGGGCGAGGCGCTGCCGGGCTTCAACGACGGCTTCGCCGGAAAGGCGCCCGATCTGGGGGCCTACGAGCTCGGCGCCGAGCTTCCGCAGTACGGGCCGCGGCCGGAACGTAAAGACAAGTAGGCAAGTCAGCGATTTGCGATTTTCCCCTGCCCACGGCCGCGCCCCAGCGCTAACCCAGGTTACTGAGTTGGCGGGCCAAGAGACATGATCTGCCGACACTGTAGCACCGTTACATGGAGATTCCCATGACTGCGGGTGCCGGCGGCTCCAGGGCCAATGCGCCGAGCCTTATTGGGGACTGTCCCTGTTCATTTCGCGTCTGACCCGCGCGATTGGCGGCGCGCACTGAGTCTCCCCCGCGCCCGACTAATGCGCGGGGGAGACTCCACAGACTCAACATAGCCGGCCGGATCAGCGGCCCCGCGGCCGGCAACGCCATCATGTCCCGTTTCCGGACCTGATCAGGACTTCGACTCGGCCTTCGCGGCGGAGCTTGGACTCGCCGAAGGCGCCGACCTCGATCCTGTTGGCCGGCACACCGGCCTTGATCAGCGCGTCGCGGATCGCATTCACGCGACGATGGCTCAGGTCCGCGTTCTTCGTGTCCATGTAACCGTCGATCCCCAGAATCAGCGACGGGTTACGCTTGACGTAATCGGCCATATCGGCGATCACGCCGTTCTGGGCCGCCAGTATGTCGGCGCTGTTCGGGTTGAACCAGAACTCCCTGTAGGACACCCAGCAGGGCACCACGCCAACCGGGCCTTGAGGTCCGGTAGGCCCAAGATCGCCCTTGGGGCCGACTGGTCCGGCTGGGCCGGCGGGGCCGACCAGGCCTGGGGTCGTCGGGCCTTTGTCACCCACAGGACCAACCGCTCCGATAGCGCCAGCGGGGCCCGGAGGGCCGGCAGGTCCGGCAGGACCGACAAGGGTCGGGCCCTTGGGGCCCATCGCTCCGACATCGCCGGGAGGGCCTTGCGGGCCAACGGGGCCCACGGGGCCTGTTGCGCCGGCCAGGCTCTCGCCGACCGCGCCAACTGGTCCGGTTGGGCCTTGCGGGCCGATCGGGCCAACTGGTCCGGTCGGGCCCATCGGGCCGCGGACAACGTCACCGACAGGGCCTCTGGGACCAACCGGGCCCAGTTCGCCCTTGGGGCCCTCAGGTCCTTGCGGGCCGGCCATGCCGATGAGCTGCTCGCCCGCCGGGCCGGTCGGTCCCTTCAGGCCGATGGGTCCCATCGGTCCCTCAGGTCCCTGATGGCCGGGGGGTCCGACGAACTCGAACGTGCATACCTCCTCCCGTGGCGTGGCGGCAATCTTGTGCGGCGCACAGAGCCCGCAACTGGCACATCCGCCCAGGAGCACGAGGCCCGCAATCGCGAGCACGCCGGAGAATACCAATACGCTGCGAGGTGACATGTGTTACCATCCTTTCCTAGCTGCAATAGCCGTCACAGAACACTGTCCGCGCCCGCACCGCGTCGGGCAGGCGCGCTCGCGGCCGCCGCGAGCACATTCAGAACAGACCGGAACCGCACTGTCGTTCCGGATTGAACTCTTCCTTTTCCAGGCACGCTTCCGGCCATTCCGCCCGTCCCAAACATCACTGAATTGTAGTACCCCCCTTGCATGCCAAATAAATAGGCAGACACCTGAATCCGCATCCGGGCTTCCGACTAGAAGCCGTAGGAAGCGGATATGCCTCATAGAATGGCGCAAGGCCCTGATAGCCGGCGGACAAAAGGAGAACGACATGAATGCGGCACGACTGGTCCTGGCGGCGTTGTGCGTAATGGGGTTCTGTCTGGCGCAAGGGGGCTGCAAGGCCCATAGCGTGGCCGCCAGCCCGGCCGACCGCTACGCGGATCCGCCCGTCGGCCAATACGACAAGGCCATCGCGCACTACACCGGCATCATAAAGGCAAGGCCCAACGACGTGGAAGGCTACTTCGGCCGGGGATTCACCTACTCGCTGAAGGAGCAGTACGGCCCGGCCATCGAGGACTTCAACCGGGTGCTGGCCATCAAGCCCGACTATGTCGATGCGTACAACGACCGCGGCGCGGCCTACTTCCATCTGGGCCTGTACCGCTCGGCCATCCGCGATTACACCAGGGCCGTCGAACTCAAGCCCGACTACGCCCTGGTCTACGCGAACCGGGCCCTGGCCTACTACTACCTGAAGGACTACGACAACGCGTGGGCCGACGTGAAGATGTGCAGGAACCACGGCGGACAGCCGGACCCGTCGCTGATAGAGTTCCTCTCCAAGGCATCCGGGCGTTCGGAGTGATGCGGCGGGCAGTCCGTTCCGCGAGCGGCCCTGGGGACGGCATGGCATACAGGCGGCCCGCTCCGCAAACCAGGCGGCAAGACGCAGGGCGACATACATCTACCCGCTTCGCGTCATCAACGAACGGTCAAGGATGACGCCTTGCGCCCGCAGTTGCGCCTGGACAGGGCCGGGCGGCATTGTACGGATGTCCTGATCGCCCCCGGCGCAGGCCATGGCCGCGATGGTTCCGGCGGCCTCGCCCGTGGCTGCGCAGGCGGGGATGGAACGCGTCGAGTCCCAGACGGTCCCGTCGACGGAGATGCACCGCCCCGCGGCCAGGAGGTTGGCGTTGCGGACGGCGCACAGCGAGCGCATCGGCAGGCAGAACACCGGGCCGCACTTGCGCCAGTCGCCGGTCATGCCGACACAGTCGTCGATCCACGCGCGGTCGTGCCGCTCGTTCAGCGTGAACGAACCCACCAGCCGCCGCGTCATGCGAAAGGCCGGGAGCGTCGCCAGTTGGAAGGGCCACACATCCGCGCCGGCGGCGGCAGCCCGCTCCTCGGCCAGCACCTCCCGCAGCCACCGACGCGTTTGTAAGACATGGTCCGTGACTTGCCTGGCGTCGTCGCCACGGAAGAACGGCCCCTGTGCGCCCTGGCGGTCGGCCACGTGGCTGTAGAGGCGGCTGTGCGGGCGCATCTCCAGCCGGCCGCCGCGGAACAGGTAGAACCAGCCGGAGAGCACGTTGGTGTCCAGCGACTGGGTTTCCTCGCCTGCGGCGGCGCACACGTCGGCGTCGCCCGTGGCGTCGACGACGAACCGCGCGCGGAAGGCCGAGCGGCCGCTCTTGTTCTCGACGATAACGGCCGTGATGCGGTCGTCCCAGCGGAGCACGCCGCAGAAGCGGGTGTCGTACCAGATTTCCACGCTGGAGGATCGCGCCAGCTCCTCCAACTCCAGCAGCAGCGAGGCCGGGTTGAACAGGGCGTCGTAGCGGTCGTTGGCGCGGGCGGTCACGTCGCCTCCGGGCCGCCAGCACTCCGGCGGGGGCTTGACGTACTGGAGCGTATCCGGGCGGCGGACATCCTTCACCGACAGCTTCAGCAGCTCCTCGGCCAGGCCGCCGACAACCTGGTGGCCCATGCCGTCGCACAGCGGAAGGAAGACGCAGACGTTGGCCAGCGTCG
Organism: Phycisphaerae bacterium; assembly: GCA_041946855.1. GTDB lineage: Bacteria > Planctomycetota > Phycisphaerae > SM23-33 > SM23-33 > JBHGBE01. The sequence goes on from JBHGBE010000004.1 coordinate 84,342, forward strand.
CCAGGCCGCCCAGGGCGAACTGCCTCTCCAGTATGGCGACTTTCGCCCCGCGCCTTGCCGCCGCGACGGCCGCCGACACGCCCGCGATGCCGCCTCCGACTACCAGCACGTCGTACGCGCCCGCCACCGGCAGACGCCGCGCGGGTTCTTCCAGGAAATCAGTCATCTCGCATCTCCAACGGCCGTCGTCCGGCCGGTCAACACTCCCCGCTTTGGGCCGCCCATTCTACAACGGAGGAAAAACGGACTGACCACTAAATCGCGGGCGGCCCATTCGGTACACTGACGGCGGCGATTCGACAATCTCGAAAGGAAAGGGCCCGGACATGAAGCGACATGCACTTCATCTTATCGGCGCGGTTGTGGCGGTCATGGCGATCTTCGGCTGCGAGGGCGGGCCGCCCGTGCAAAACGGCGCCGCATCGTCCGGCCTGGTCCCGCAAGGCCCGCCGCCGGAGGTCGGCAACGCCAAGCTCATCTGCGACTTCGAGGATGCATCCCTATGGCAGAGCGAGAACCAGTCGCCCTTCTCGGCCGTCGCACAGCACGTGACGCAGGGCCGCAAGTCGCTCAAGGTCAACTACACCAACAAGCCGCAGTGGTCCAACATCTGGACGGACAAGCTGCCTTCCGACTGGTCCGGCCACCGCTACCTCAACCTCGACATCTACCTCGAGGGCCAGGACGCCATCGAGTTCGGCCTGTGGATTCGCGACAAGGCATACCACAAGGCCGAGGCGTCGTTCCTGCTCGGCCCCGGCCCCAACACCGCCACCGTCGACCTGGACGACCTGAAGTCCCGGCTGGAGCTCGACCGCGCCAACGTCTCGGCCGTCTGCCTTTACAAGAGTTGCCCGCAGGAGGTCACCGTCTACATCGACAACATGTACGTGTCCGAGAAGGCCCCGGTCATCCCCAAGGCCAAGCCCGTGCGGATGGCCGACAAGGAACTTCTGTCCAACCCATCCTTCGAGGACACGCAGACGCCCGATGAACTTGGCAACCCGTTCAAGTGGTGGCTGGGGCGGCGGTGGCAGGGGCAGAGCTTCGTCGGGGCCGGCGAGAAATCGGTCGTCAGCGGGAAGCGATCCGCCATGCTGGACGGGCGCGGGCCGTGCAAGATCGGCTTCTACTCGCCGACCGTCCGCGTGCAGTGCCCCACGAAGCTCAGGCTGACCGCGATGGTCCAGGCCGACAGTCTCAAGAAGGGCCTGTACAACCAGACGGCCGCCATCACCGTGACCGATTCCGGGGAGCGCGGCCTGGCCGGCGCGTCGGCCGTCATCCCCGAAGGCACGTTCGCGTGGAAGAAGCTCGACATGGTCTTCGACGTGCCCGACAAGTGTACAGGCGTCAAGGTCTTCATCCAGCTTTACGGGCCGGGGCGGCTGTGGGTCGATGACATCAGCCTCACGGGCGCGGACCTGGACGCCAAGTCCGCCATCGCCATGACGGACAGCGGCAAGCCGGCCGTCTTCGACCCGCCGCTGGTGACCGAGACGCCGCAGCTACTGGCCAAGCGGGCCGTGGCCGAGAAGGCGATTGCCGACCTCAAGGCGGCCGTCGCCGCCGCCAAGGCCAGGAACCTTGAGACGCTCTATGACGAGATCCCGCTGGTGCTGGGCGACCTGGCGCTCAATGCCCGGTGGAACCTGCCCAAGCATCTCAAGCTCCGCGAGGGCAACGTCGATTACGTGACGGCCCGCTGCAAGGAGTCCATCCAGCACCTTTCCGACGTGATGGCCGGCAAGGCCCCCGACCTGAAGGTGCCGCCGCACCCGGACTTCGCCAAGCTCAAGCTCAACGGCCGGTACTATTGCGAAGGCGATGAGCCGAAGATCCTCTTCTCCATGCAGTACCACCGCGGCGGCGAGCTGACGAAGTGGTTTTGCCCCGGCACGTACTACGGCCATGTCTCGGCCGTGGGGGCAAGCCGGTACGACGTGCAGCAGACGCCCGTATGGGAGGCCTACGAGAAGTACCCCGAGACGCACCGCGTCTACGACGACGGCTGGTGCGGCCACATCATCTGCGACAAGTACTCGCTGGGCGGCTCCGGACGGCGGTGCGTCATAAGCCTCGATGCGCCGAAGATGCGCGAGGCCATCGCCAAGTCCATCGCCAACTACTGCAAGCGCGTGCCGAAGAACGCGCTCTTCATCAACATGGGCTTCGAGTACTCCTACGTCAACTACGACAGCTTCTCGGCGGACCTGTTCCGCAAGTTCCTGGAAAGGAAGTACGGCAGGATAGACGCGCTCAACGCGGTCTGGAAGACCAAGTTCAAGGACTTCGCCGCGATCGACCTGCCGTCATACAACCCCTCCGTCGTCGAGCCGAATCCGGCCAAGTACTACGACTTCGGCGAGTTCAACCTGTGGCGCTTCACCGACTACATGAAGTGGGCCAAGTCCGAGATCGCCAAGGGCGCGCCCGGCATCGCCGTCACCACCGGCGGCGGCGAGCCGTTCGGATCGAGCTTCTGGTCGCAGGGCATCGACGAGGAGGGGCTGATCCAGGACGGCGTCAACGACATCTTCCTCTCCGAGACCGGCAGCCGCGCGCTTGGCGTAACAAGCACGATGGACCTCCAGCGCAGCCTGACGCCCAAGCCCACGCTCATTCTCGACCCCGAGTACCACGCGCTGCCCAACACGTGCTTCCTGATGTTCCTGCACGGCTGCGGCGTGATGGACTACTGGTGGTGGCCGGAGACCGAGAGCGAGTTCGACGACAGCTCCATGAAGCACTCCGACAAGCTCTCGCTGGAGGAGGTCGGCGCGGTGATGCGGACGGCGCTTGACGTCCGGCGCCTGGCCAGGCAGATATCGGCGTTCCCGGACGCCAAGGCGCAGATCGCGCTGCTCTACTCGCGGGCGTCGCTGGTGCAGCGGTATCCCAAGGCGCAGGGCCACAAGACGCCGTACACGTTCGAGATGGAGAAGACCTACGAGGCGACGGCGCGGCTGGACACGCCCGTCGGCTTTGTCTCGTCGCGGGGAGTCCGCGCGGGCATACCGGCCAACTTCAAGTTGCTCGTCATCCCCGGCTGCCGGTACGTCGAGGAGGATGTCTGGGCGAAGATCAAGGATTGGGTCAATGCCGGCGGCACGCTGGTCATCACGCCAACGTCGCTCGTGGCCGATGAGTACAACCGCAAGCGCGACTACCTGAAGGACCTGGGCCTGGAGGTCGTCAGTGAGGAGCTGCCCGAGTTCCTGGCCGGCGACGCCAAGCCCGGCACGCAGCAGACGGGCGAGCTGGACTTCATACAGGGGCCGGTGGTCAAGACGGTCGTCTCCAAGGAGCCGCAGAGAAAGGTCATCCGCGTCGGCAAGCTGGCCGTGTCGTACGATGCGGCCGGGACGGTCCAGACCGTGAAGGCCTCCGCCGATTGGGAGCCGTTCGCCGTGTACGAGAAGCCCGGCGCGCCCGCGGATTGGTACGCGACGGCCAAGGACGCCACGGCGGCCATCCTGTCTCGACCTGTGGGCAAGGGCCGCGTCGTCTACATGGCCGCCCAGTTGACCGTCGACGGCCGGCGGAGCATCCTGGATGAGTTGGCGGGCGGCGTCGGCGTCGAGCGCGAGATCCGCCTGCGGACCGCGGATGACAAGCACCCGCAGGGCCTCGAGTCGCGGACGGTTCCTTACGACGGGGACTGGCTGACGTACATCGCCAACACGACGCCCAAGAGTGTCCAGGTCAAGCTCGTCTCCGCGAGGAAGATCGGCCAGATCATCAACCTGAACACGGAGACGGCCGTGTCGGACGCGACGATGACACTCGCGCCGTACGAAACGAGGATCATGAAGATCAAGACGCAGTAGCCTTCGCGTAGATGAAACGGTCTGCCAGGCGTCAACAGCGCCTCACGCCAAGGCAGTCACACGGCGCGCCGGCTGGACGAGGTCTGGGCTTGCCGTTAGGCGCTTCTATGCACGTCCTCGTACCTCCTACCAGGATGCTTCACCGCCGGGGACAGTCCCAAACGACGGGACAGTCCCCGGCCGCGTCGCCGGCTGGGTCGGCAGCTCCGGCGGATGGCCGAGCATCCGCGTGAGGGCCTCGATGACCTTTGCCCGCGTGCGCTCGCGCCAGCGCTCGCGGTCCGGCCAGTGTGGGACGTTCCTGTCCGCGTCTTCGCGCGCCATGGTCCGGAGCAGTTCCACAAGCTGCGGCGCGGCGGATTTGGCGGCCGGCCCCCACAGCGCCAGCACTTCCGCCGCCTCCTCGGACTGGCCAGACTGGTTGCCGCAGATCGCCGCGAGCTGCCGCGGCAGCGCGTGCGCGGCCTGCGGCGCGGCCTCCTTTACCGTGATGGCCAGCCTCGCGGCGGCAAGGGTCCCCTCCTCGTTGTCCTCATACCGATCGTAGTAGTTGAACGCCGCCGCCATGAGCGCCGGCAGGGCCTTGCGCGCGGGCGGGCCGATCCGGCCAAGACAGCGAGCCGCCTGGGCCCACCCCTGCCGGGAGAACCCCGTATAGTCCCTGCGCGGGGCGATGATCTTGATAAGTTCATCGACGGCCGGGGCGGCGGCCGGCCCCATCGCCGCCATCGCGCCCAGGCACGCCGCGCGGAGCGATTCATCCTCGCCCGCCGAGCGGTACAAGGCCCACACCTCGTCGAACGCCTCGGCCGCGTCGCCCTCGGATGCCGCAAGGACCGCCAGCGCGAACATCCGCCCGTCCTTCTCGCCGGCCAGCAGCGGCCTCGCGGCCCGCACGCCGGGCTTGCCAAGGCGGGCGATCGCCGCGACGATGCTGTCGGCATACTGGCCCTGCAAGTAGAGCCGCGCCTTGGCGGCCTCAAGCAGCGCCGGCGCGACGGCGGCGTCCGCGCCTATCGCCTCCAGCGCCGAGGCCGCCGCCTGCGGCTCCACCGCGGCCGCGCGGGCGACCTCGACCTGCGCCGCCCTGGCGTCCGCGCCGAACACCGCCAAACGCCTCAGCGGAATGCCCAACTCGTATCCCCATGCGTCGGCCCCGGTCTTGTCCCGGATTGCGTCGTTGATCGCCCTCAGCGCGGCCGTCAGTGCGGCCGCCTCGGTCTTGATCGTCGGGTCCTTGGCGTGGAGCTGCTTGTATGCGCCGGCGTATCGCTCGAGTTCCTGGTACTTGAGGGCGTTGACCAGGAGCGTAGCGCCGTCGAGCATCGAAGGGCGTATCTTCCCGACGGCGTTGCGGGCGTCGATCTCGAGGAAGCTGTCCTGGTTCCGCTGCCTGGCGAGAGCTTGCAGCGGCTCGACGGCGGCGGACGCCGCAGGACCGATGGCCGCAAGCGTTGCGACAGCCGAGCGGCACATGTCGGCGTCCTTGCTCTTGAGCGCCTTGATGAGGGCCGGGACGGCCGGGGCCGCCGCAGGGCCGATGGCCTCCAGCACGTGGCACGGCTCGCGCCGGTCCTGGGCACTGGCCTTCTCATCCTCCAGCAGCTCGATCATGATCGGGACGACCGCCTTGGCCTCCGGGCCGATCCGCCTGAGCGCATCCCGCGCGGCCCAGCCATTGTGATCGGCGCCGCCGGAGCGGCCGGACTTCATAATCGCGGCCAGCTCCGGCGCCGCGTCCCTGGCCGACGGGCCCAACTCGCCCAGGCTCTCGATGATGTCCCGCTGCTCGCCTCCCGTGGCCTTCTTGAGCCGCGCCACCAGCGCGGGCACGCCCTCGGCGAGCTTGGGGTCATAGCCGGTGGCGGCCGATTCCTCATCCGTCGGCGGGCGGAACCAGTCGCGGGGCAGGTCCTCTTCAACCCCGCGGGCGTGCGCGTCGAGACTCCGCTGCCTCATGTCCCGCTGGGCCTTGAGCTTGGCGGCCAGCGCGTCGCCGGCCTTGCGGACCTCCGCCCGGCCGTCCTTGCGAAGCTCCTCGATGTACTGGTCGGTGTTCGGGTGGTCCAGCAGGTCCATCTGGTCGATCTTGCCGGCGCAGTACTTGACGACCTCCAGGTTGGGGTCTCGCAGCCCCTCCTGCCAGACCCGGTTGCCGATCTTGCCGTACTTGCGGAGCAGGATCGCCGCCTGCGTCCGCACATCCCCGTCGGCATGATTCGCCAGGCGCTCCAGCGCCATCAGCTCGCGGGCGCTGCCGGGCGACATGAAATCGAGCATCTCCCGGGCAGCGGTCTTCACATCGCGGTTATCGCTCTTGAGGAGAGGAAGGACCTGCGGGATAACGATCGGCCCCATGTCCCGCAATATCTCCCTTGCCTGCCTGAAGTCGTACTTGGTCATCAACTCGATCAGGATTGGGATTACGTCCTGGGCATCGGGATTGATCTCAACCTTGTGTTTGCACATGGAGAACAGCAGCCCGTCCTTGGTCCATCTGCCGGCCGAGTCCTTTGCGGCAAGGGCTTCACGGATCTTGGCGTCGATCGCGGGCAAGGCGTCCGGCCCGAACTTGATCAGCGTTTCCCTGGCGGCGGTGAGGACCTCTTGCCAAAGGTACACGTCCCGGCTGGTGCTCAGCACGTCCAGAAGGACGGGGGCGCTCGCCTTGCGGTCGTGCGGGATCTTGGCCAGGGCCCAGGCGGCGGCCCGGCCCGTGCCGAACTTCTTCGTGTTCCTCAGGCTCTCCAGGAGCACGGGGACGGCATCCCTGGCCGTCTCGCCCAGGTCGCCCAGGGCCTCCGCGGCGTCGTAGTCGTCGTTGTCCCGCACGGCCTTGATGAGGATGGGCACCGCCGGCGCTGCGGTCTTGCCCATGCTCCCGATGGCCTTGGCGACCCGCTCGTGCAGCTTCTCCTGGCTGCCCTTGAACGCCTCCAGCAGCGGGCCAAGGGCCGGCTGGCCGATGGCCGCAAGCGCCGCGATCGCCTCGTAACTCGCCCGCGTCCATATCATCCCGCCCTCGGTCTCGGTGATCATCGGGATCAGGTCGCCGATGGCCGGCGCGGCTTCGGCCTTCATGGCGGCAAGCGCCTTGCACGCCCGTTCCTTGATGTCCTTGTCGGGGTCCTTCAGCAGGCGGCGAAGCTCCGCAAGGGCCTGCTTTGGCGGCGAGAGGCGGGCCAGGGCGTCCAGGACGGGGACGGCCGTCGCCTTGTCGGCATTCTGGAGCGCGGCTGCAAGGGCCGGACCCGCCTCCGGTCCGATGGCCACCAGCGCCTCCAGGGCAAGCGCCGACCGCGACTCCAGGTCCGGCCCCATCGTCGCCTCCCGCGCCGGTGGCTTGAGCGCGGCGACCAGCGCAGGGATTGCCGCCGGACCGATGCCCTTGAGCGCGGCGAGGACCTTCTCGCGGCTGTCGCCACGGCTTGAGGGCCAACTGTTCGAACGGAGGATAGCCGGCGCCGCCTGCGCCGCCGCCGGGCCGATCCTGCCAAGTGCCTCGACCGCATCGGGGGCAACGTACTCGTTGCCCTCTCTGTCCTTGCGGATCATGAGCGGCACGGCGTCCTTGGCGGCCGGACCGAGCTGGCCCAATGCCCGGCAAGCGTAGGCGAACACGTCGCCGTCTTGCTGCTCGGGCCTGAGCATGTCGAAAGGCGGCAGACCCGGCGGGCCAGGAGGGCGTGGGCCGCCGGCTTCAGGCCGGCGCGGCTTGAGCAGCTCCATGAGCGCGGGCAGGCACTCCGGCGGCGGCGGACCCAGCTTGTCCATCAGGTCGATCGCCGCGGTGGTCCCGAAGGAGGCGTCCTTCAAGAGCACGATCATCTCGGGCAGGAGCGGGCGGGTGCTTTCGCGCGGCAGGCCCGCCAGGATCGGCACGGCCAGGTCCAGGGAAAGTTTCTTCTGGCGCATGGCCGCTGCCAGCGGCTTGAGGGCCGCCGGTCCGCCCGCGCGAAGCGTCTCGGCCGCCAATTCAGATATCCGGTCGTGCCGCGAAAGCGCCTCGACCAACGCCTCCATCGCCTTTGGATGGTCCGAGCCGACCCGTCCGAGAGCGACGATGGCCGTCGCCCGCTCGTCAGGCTGGACCGATGCAGCCATCTTCGCCAGGGCCTCTCCCGCCGTGGTGGCGGCCGGGCCGATCCGCCCAAGCGCCTCCGCCGCGCCCATCCGCGTCAGCTTGTCGGGCGAGTCCAGCATGGCCGTCAGCCTTGGCGTCGCCTTTTCGGCGGTCGGTCCCATCTCGATCAAAGCCCCGACCGCGACGGCCGCCTGCCGCCCCTTCGCTGAATCCAGGAACTTCAGCAGCCCCGCCACGGCGGGCTTGCCGATCCGGGCCAGCGCCAGCGCCGCCCCGATGGCGATCTCTTTCTCTTCGCTCCGCATGGCCGCCAGCAGCGGCTCAACCGCCGTCTCGCCGGCCATGCCCAGCGCTCGAAGGGCCAACTGCCGCCGATCCGCGGTGAACTCGTCCTTCCACGGCTGGTCGGAGGAGTACGGGCGAAATGGCGCGGCGTCCGGCCCGTCGCCTTCCTGGGCGGCGGCGGTGGTTGTGCCAGCAGGCGAGGTCGCGGGCGATCTGAGCAGCGCCGCCAGCGCGGGTACGGCCGGCGGGCCGATCCGACCCAGCGCCTCGCAGGCGCAGAGCCGCACGCCGGCGTCCTTGTCGTCGAGGGCCTTGACCAGCGGCGCGACGGCCGCCGCGTCGCCCACCTGCCCCAGCGCCCAGGCGGCGTTGCCGCGGACGAAGTACTCGCCGTCGCCCAGCGCCCGCAGAAGCTCGCCGACGGCCGGCTTGGCCGACGGGCCGGCCCGCCCAAGCGCCCAGCAGGCGTTCATCCGCACGTCGGCGTCGGCGTGGGAGGCGGCCTTCGCCAGTCCCGCGATTGCCGCCGCATCGCCCGCCCGTGCGGCGCCCAGCCCCTCCGCCGCGCCGGACATCTGGCCCGCCGGACCCCCGCTTTCCAGCACCCGCCGCCATGACGCGAGCCTCGCCTCATCCGCGGCGGGAGTTGCCGGCGACGACGCCGCGCCTCGCGGGCCGGAGGACGGCGCGCTCGATGGCTGGTCGGACTGCTGCCTCTTGCACGAAATTCCCGCAGCCACACACGCCAGTGCAGCCGCCAGAGCGATCTTCTTCATGTCGATACCCCTTACTTGCCCAGCATCATACGTTCGTTCTCCTGGCGCCGCAAAGGAACGATTGCCTGTCATGCAAGACCCATGGGCGGCCTCGCGGTTGAACCTACTGGAAGAAAGGCACTATGCGCACTTGTATGTCCAGAATGGCGTGCCGTCCAGCTCCGGTCACATGCATGCTCGCGGCGATCATGCTCGCGGCATTCGCCCTGGCAGGTCTTGCCCAGGCCGCGCCGGATGCCCCAGGACCGCGGACGCAGCCGGCAACGCAGGCCACGCCCGCGCAGGCGGGCAGGCTCGTCGGCGGCGTGGCTGCAAACGACGCAGCCACGACGCCCGGAGGAGTCGAGATATCATTCGCGCTGAGCGAGCCCAACGACGTTACGGTGACCATCCTCGACGCCGACGGCCGGGCCGTACGCCACCTGGCAAGCGGCGTGGTCGGCCTGGACGCGGCCGCCGCACCACTGGCGCCGAAGTCGCTGTCGCAGAAGCTCATCTGGGATCGCAAGGACGACCGCGGCCAGGCCCTCGCCGCCGGCAAGTACACGGTCAAGGTCCAGATCGGCCTGGGCGCGAAGCTCGACAAGTTCATCCTCTCCGGCCACGACGCGTTTCTGGGCAACATCTCCGCGTTCGGCGGCTCGAACCGGACCGGCCACGTCTTCGTCTCCAACCACGGCCTGATCATCACGAGCTTCATGAAGGAGTTCGACCGCGACGGCAAGTACGCGCAGACCGTCTGGCCATTCAACCCCAACATGCCAAAGGACATGCTCGAGGCGTTCTGGAAGGCCTCGCGGATGGCGGGCAACTCCGGCGTGTCGGCGCTGACCTTCGGGCAGAGGGACTACGACGGCCGGATGGTCCCGCTGGAACTGCACGGCAACAGCCTGTCGGGGCCGCAGATCGGCTCGATCACGCAAGTGGCCGACGGCCGGGTGATCGCCGTCACATCCAAGGGCGGCGAGGGCCGCATCGAGGTGTGGGACAAGTACGGCCGGATGATGGAGGGCTGGCGCGAGGTCCCCTGGTCGATGCACAACCGCTACGCTCACTGCCGCGACACGCTGACCATCGACGCCGACCCGGCGGGCAAGCTGGTCTACATCACCGACGCCGGCCGTAAGGAGGCAAACGGCGAGACGGGCTACATCGTCGCCTGCCTGGACGCGACGACGCTCAAGCCCGTCGAGAAGTTCACATGGTCGGGCGCGAAGAAGCTCGACAAACCGGTCTACTATCTGGGCACGCTCAACGAGCCGGGGGATGATGAGTCGCACCTCAAGGCCCCGACCGGCTCGGCCGTCGATAACAAGGGGCGGATATGGGTCGCCGACGCCGGGAGTTTGAAGGTCTTCGACCCCGAAGGCAAGTTCATCAAGCGGATCGACGCGAAGACTCCGGGCCTGGAGAAGGTCGTCTTCGACAACGTCAAGATCGGCGCGAACTTCAAGACCGGGGAGGTCTTCATCGCCGTCAACCTCGACCGCAACAGGCGCAGGCTCTACAAGCTCCAGTCGCTGGATGAGCCCAAGGTCGTCTGGGAGATCGACATGCCCCGCCTGACCGGCCCATCCGACAGGAACTGGGGGCACATCTTCGTGGACAGCCAGGCCTCCGTCGTGTGGGCGGCCGAGGGCGCCGGCCGCCTGACGCTCCTCCGCGTGCAGGACAAGGGACAGACGTTCGAGAAAACGGTCATAAGCGGCCTCGTGGACGGCAAGCTCCTCCGGCCGCAGTACATGAGGGTCGATTCCAAAGGGAACCTGTTCGTGATGGACCACGCCCGCGGCGCGATCATACGCTCCGACGTCGAGGGCAAGACGTGGAAGGAGATCATCAAGAGCACCTGGGACGGGTCCAGCGGCTGGTTCTCGCTGGACAAGGCTGGCAACGTGTACCTGGCCGACTCAACCGGTTTCAGCAAGAACTTCCGCATCCGCAAGTTCGATCCCGAGGGCAATCAGCTCCCCATCGGCGAAGGCAAGGAGATCGCCTTCGCCGCCCGTCCGCCGGACAGGGAATGGGGGCCGGCGGGCCGCATCAACGGCGTGTGCGTGGCGGACAACGGCGATATCTACGTCGCCGGCGCCGCGGACAAGGCATCGGCCGCCAAGGCCGTGGCGGAGGCCGGCAGCAGGGATTCGGCCCATGAGCTCGACCCGCGCGGCATCTGCGGCTGGGTCAACGTCTACTTTGCGGATGGCCAGCTCAAGACTCCGCGCCTGGTTCAGATGGTCTGCCCCAACGACGTGCAGATCGGACGCGACGGCCTCTACCTCGTCGATGGCGGGTTCGTGCTCAGCCCCGCAAAGCGGGCGTGGGGCCAAAGGAAGGCAACGCCATGGACGGCCATCAGCACGCTCCAGAAGTACTCGCCGGCCGGCGGGGTCTATCGCGACAAGGGGCACCTGTGGTCGCACTCCGGCGTCGGATACGTCAATTCGCTCAACTGCTCCTACGAGTGCCCCGGCGCGCAGGTGTGCGTCGATGACGACGACCGGATCTGGATCACGGAGCACCTGACCTACAACTTCAAGGCGGTGGACTCGGCCGGCAACCTAATCGCGCGCCTGGGCGGCTACGGCAACGCCGATTGCGACGGCGACCCGGGCGGCAGGAACCCTTCACCGGCCATCCCGCTTGCCTGGCCGCAGGCCGTCGCGCGGTACAAGGACATGGTCCTGGTCTGCGACCAGATCTCCGCCCGCATCGCGCGGTGCAAGCTGACGTGGAAGGAGGAGAAGTCCGTCGAGGTCAGCCTGAAGTAGCCGCCTGCAATTCACCAAACCAATCTCGCCCGGCGGCAGTAGTATACAGACCATGACAACTCGCGAGACCTTGCTCCTTCCCTTGTTGGCGATCTCGGGCGCGGCCCTTGCCGGATGCGCCGACCAATTCCGCGGCCAGTCCATGCGCGTGGAGGTCAAGCAGGACGACTGGAGCCACGGCGACACCGTCGGCCACGTCCTTGTCAGCGACCACTACCGCATTTACACGACCACCTCCAACCGCATCGTACTGTCGTACATGCCGGGCTTCATGGAGGCCGCCTACCACAACTACCTCAAGGTCACCGGCCTGGCCGACAGGCCGCAGAAGCCGCTGGACATCTACATGATGGGCACTCGCAAGGAGTGGGCCGACCTGACGGAGGCGATCCTGGGGCCCGAGTCGGAGACCTACCAGTCCATCGAGGCCGGCGGCTACTGCTACAACAAGGTGTGCGTCTTCTGGGACATGGGCGGCATCGCCACGCTGGGGACGGCGTCGCACGAGGGCCTGCACCAGTTCCTCGCCTGCCGTATGAAGGACCACCTGCCGATGTGGCTGGAGGAGGGCCTCTGCACCACCGTCGAGGGCTACGACATGCAGGGCGACCTGGTCGCCTTCACGCCGCACACCAACATCATGCGGTTCAGCGACCTCAGGAGCGCGATCTTCCAGGACTATTGGATCCCGCTGGCCAAACTCCTGCCGATGGACGCCAGCGACGCGGTCGTGGGCAAGTCAACCGAGCGGGCCGTGGGCTACTACGGCCAGTTGTGGGCCCTGGCCCTGTTCATCCAGTCGGAGCCGGCGTATCGCGCGGGCCTGAAGAACCTGCTGGCCGACGCCGAGGCCGGGCGGATAGGCCAGGCGCTCGGGATGACGGGCGCCGAGATGGCCCGCCTGGCGCGGAACGGCCGGGCCGCCAACAAGGCGCTGTCCGAGCCGATATTCCGCCACTACATCTCCAGCGACCTGGCCGGCTTCGAGAAGCAATACCGCCAGTTCGCGATGAAGCTGGTGAAGGCGCGGTAAGATTTGTTTGCACGCGCCGGCCGCCGTCATTAGATTGTGGCCATGCTCCTGACCGAAATCCTCACGCCGCAGCGTGTCAAGGTCCCGCTGGAATCGACGACCAGGGACGGCGTCATCGCCGAGCTGGTCGACCTGCTGGGCATCGCCGACAAGGCCGAGCGCGACAAGGTCCTCGCGGCCGTGCTGGAGCGGGAGCGGATTCGCACCACCGGCATCGGCAACGGCATCGCGCTGCCGCACGGCAAGTGCGCGGCCGTCAAGGAGCTGGCGATGGCCGTCGGCAAGCCCGCCGCGCCGGTTGACTTCCAGAGCGTCGACGGCAAGCCCGTGACGGTCATCTTCCTGCTGGTCAGCCCGATGGACAAGACCGGCCCGCACATCCAGGCCCTGGCCCGCATCAGCCGCCTGCTCTCGTTCGACGCCGTCCGCCACAAGATCAACACGGCCGCAGACGCCGAGCAGTTATTCGAGGCAATCAAGGCGCAGGAAGAGGCAAAGACCTGAACGGTTTTCGATTGCCGATTGGCGATTGTCGAATCAACCCAATGAGGTCAAGCCGGTTTCCCTCGGCGATTCCATCAATCGTCAATCGCAGATCGTCAATCGGCAATCTTGAACGCCGACGGGCACAGTTTGTTGAGCGGGCAGCCGGCGCAGTTGGGCTTGCGGGCCGTGCAGATCGCACGGCCGTGATAGATCATCAGGTGGCCGAATAGCGTCCAGTCCTCGCGCGGCACGATGGCCATCAGGTCCTGCTCGATCTTCTCCGGATCCTCCTGCGTCGAAAGCCTTAGCCGGCCGGCGACGCGCGAGACGTGCGTATCGACGACGACGCCCTCGTTCTTGCCGAAGGCGTTGCCCAGGACGACGTTGGCCGTCTTGCGGGCCACGCCAGGCAGCGTCAGCAGCGCCTCCATCGTGTCGGGGACATTCCCGCCGAAGTCGGCGACGATCCTCGCGGCCGCGCCGCGGATGGACTTGGCCTTGTTGTTGTAGAAGCCCGTCGAGCGGATGTCCGCGGCGAACTGGTCCTGCGGGACGTTGGCGTAGTCGGCGGCAGTACGGTACTTGCGGAATAGGTCCTTGGCGACCATGTTCACGCGGACGTCGGTACACTGGGCGGACAGGATCGTCGCGACCAGCAGCTCAAGCGGGTTGGTGTAATCAAGCGAGCACTTCGCGTCGGGATAGGTCTTCTTCAGTATCGCGATGATCTTGCCGCAACGCTTCTTCAGCGCGGCCTTGGTTTCGGTAGGCATCTCTGTTCCCTCGGAACTTTCACCACAAGGGGCACGAAGATCACGGAGAGAGCAACAACTGCCTCGCGATCATTTTAGCGAACTTTGGGGCCTTTGTGGTGAGGTCGTTCACGCAATTGCGATGACCGCGGCCGTCAGCGCCGCGGCGATGACCGCCGCCGCCGCGACGTTGAGCAGCTCGATCCACCGGTGCAGCAGCGCGATCCTCTTGCGGACCTTAATCTGCACGTCCTTCTCGCCGTAGGAGCCGACGAGGGTCTCGAGCTTCGCTATCCGCCGCAGGAGCCACAGCGAGATCACGCCCGCGATTACCGTCGCGATGAACAGCAGCCCCATCTGGACGCCGATGGCCGCGCTCCAGGCCGCGCCGTACGACTGCGGGGCGACCTGGATCATCGCGGCGTGAGCGATCGTCGCCGCCCACGCGACCAGGACGATCACGCCCTCGATCCGCTGGAATATCGCCCGCAGGCGCCGCACGATGTGCCAGGCCTCGGTTCGCCGCCCGGCCATCTCCATCTGTATCACCCGCGAAGCCGCGCCGAGCATCACGGCCGACCCCAGCCACGCCGCCGCGGGCAGTATGAACAGCAGTTCCAGGATCACGCGAAGGATTGCCATGTCACGCCTTCAGGGCCCCGGCCGACAGGCCGCGGACGAAGTACTTCTGGAGCAGCAGGAACACGATCACTATCGGCAGGAACGACAGCAGCACCGTCGCGAACAGCACGCCGCTGTTGAACAGGCCGTACTGCCCCTTGAGCATCACGATGCCCACCGGCAGCGTCCGCACCTGCTCCATCGACGTGAAGGTCAGGGCGAAGAGGAACTCGTTCCATATTCCCAGGAAGGTCAGTATCGCGCAGGCCGCCAGGCCGTTGCGCCCGATGGGTACCATCAGGTCCCAGAAGACCCGCCAGGACCCGGCCCCGTCGATCATGGCCGCGTCCACCAGGTCCTGCGGCACCGACGCGAACACATTCCGCATGATGAATATGACCAGCAGCAGGCTTCCGGCCGTGTAGGCGAGCAGCAGGCCCGCGATGCGGTCGTAGAGCCGCAACTGGAACATCAGCTCGTACTGGCCGATGAGCATGACCTCCGAGGGGATCATGATCGTCAGTAAGAGCAGCGTGAACAGGAGCTTGTTGCCCGCGAAGCGGAAGCGGGCGAATCCGTACGCGGCCAGCGAGCCGACCAGGAGCGACAGGAACGTGCCGGCCACCGACAGGTAGACCGTGTTGAAGTAGTACGTCGGCAGGCCGGAGAGCTGGCCGAAGATCCTCTCGTAGTTCTCGGCCGTGACGTACCTGTCGCCGCCCTCGCGCCCCTCGGGGCCGGTCGCATGGTACGGCTGCCACGGCCAGACCCGCCCGGCCTGGACCTCCAGGTGCGGCTTGAACGAGCCGGCGATGATCCACACGAACGGCGCAATGCTCACCAGCGCCGCCGCAAGGAGCGTCAGCCAGAGGATCGCCGAGTAGCTCTTTCGTTCAACCGCCATCGCCCGTTCCAGATTGCGGATTGCGAATTGAGTATTGCGAATTGTCTTCGCATGGGCGTTTGGGCCCGTCGGCGGGAATTCGCAATTCGCATTTCACAATTCGCAGTGTCTTCACTCCACCGGCCTGTTCAGCCTTCGCATCAGCAGCGAGAACACCAGTATGAACAGGCCCAGCGCGTACGCCAGGGCGGAGGCGTAGCCTAGCTCGAACTTGCCGTACTTGAACGCGAGGTTGTACATCCGCATGACGAAGGTCAGCGTCGAGTCCTCCGGCCCGCCGAGGGTCATGATGAACGGCTGGCCGAACACCTTGAACGCCCCGATCAGGCTCAGCAGCACCACGAGGTACATGGTCGGCCATAGCTGCGGCAGCGTGATGCCGGTGAACCGCCGCCACGCGCCGGCGCCATCGACCATGCCGGCCTCGTAGAGCTCGTCGGGGATGCGCTGGAGGCCGACCAGGAAGAGGATGATGTTGATGCCCACGCCGTTCCACACGCACATGACGGCGATGGCGATCATGGCCCAATGGCTGTCGCCGAGCATGCCGGCCGCGGGGGCGGAGGCGATCTCCACGCCCGGCAGCGCGCCGGCCGACAGGATCATCGCGCTATCGGGCGACAGCATCCACCACAGGCCCACCGCGATCAGGGCCACTGCCGCCGCTCCGCCGGCCGTCGCGGCGAACGAGACATCCTGCGCCGGCCGGTGCAGCACTACCCTCGCGAACCGGCGCCAGGAGTAGATGGCGGCCAGCGCGGCCACCCATGCGAGCAGAAGCGTCCATCCGAACGCCAGCGGATTGTTGATCGCCTTGACCGCGCCCTGGAGCATCTGGTGCGCCATGCCGAAGGATGGATTGTAGAACAATGTCCACATGACCGCGCTGACCGCCAGGCTCACGACAACCGGCGCGAAGATCAGCGTCCGCAATACGACGGTCCCTCGCCGGCAGGCGTTGAGCATCATCGCCACCGCCAGGGCCAGGATGACGTAGGGCGGCGTGAACACGGCCGTGAAGTACATCGTGTTCGAGAACGGCAGGCGGTTGGGGGACTGCGTGAAGAGCTTCTCGTAGTTGTCCAGCCCGACGAACCTGGATGAGTCCGGCTCCAGGATCGAGTAGTCGAAGAACGACAGGTAGAAGGACCGGCCGATGGGGTAGGCAATCATCAGGGCGAACAGCACCAGCGCCGGGGCGACGAAGAGCCAGCCCTTGCGGCGGTGGCTTACCTGCCACGACGCCCCGCCGGGCCTCGGCCCGGCCGCCGGCGCGGCGTCTCTCTTGCTGTCCTGCAATGATGGCATGCTACGCAGGCGAGTTTACAGCCGGGGGGCCTTCGCGTTCAAGCGCGCCGCCAGACATAAGCGTGCCGTGGGTAAGGGTGCCGTGGCTTGCGAAGCGCAGCGCAGCAACCACGGTTGCACGGAAGAGCGTGGCTGCTGCGCTGCGCTTCGCAAGCCACGGCACCCTTCGGTTCGGCACCCATCGCTGAAGTGGTGAGTCTCATAATTCCCGCCTGGCCTCGATGATCTCCGGCTTGGTCCCTATCTGAGCCAGGAACTTCAGGTACTTCGCGTGGAGCATCTTCACGACGTCGGGCCGTTTGCGGGCGATGTTGCGCCTCTGGCCGGGGTCGGCCATCAGGTCGAACAGCGCCAGGCGGTCGAAGAGCCCGTCCAGTTCCTTGCGGCCGATGCTGTCGACGGCCCGCGTGGTCTCGCGCTGCTCCGGGCTCTCGATGGGGTTGCTGTAGAACATCGACCATCGCCCGGCCGTGATGGTGCTGGGCTGGTACGTGCGCTTCCCCGCGAAGATGCTTGCGGAACTCACCGCGATGTCACGGATGGCCCGCGACCTGCCCGCCATCAGCGGCAGGATCGACCGGCCATGCATCGCCTCGGGCACATCGACGCCCGCGTAGTCCAGTATCGTCGGCGCGATGTCCGGCGGCTGGACCAGGGCGTCAAACCGCCGCCCGCCCCGCATCTTCGGGTGCCGCACGATCAGCGGGATGCGGGCGATCTCCTCGTAGAGCGGCACGCGGGCCATGCCCTCCTCGCGGATGATGGACTTGCCCATGATCCCATGCTCCCCGTGCAGGAAGCCGTGGTCGGTCGTGAAGATCACCAGCGTCCTGTCCCGCAGGCCCAGGTCGTCGATCCGAGCGAGCAGCCGCCCCACCCAGCGATCGACCATCGAGCACTCGCCCGCGTACAGGGCGCGCACGTGCTTGAGCTCGCGGCGGGTCATGTAATCGCAGAAGTCGTAGCGCGGATACGTCACCTCCTCGCCCTCGTAGCCCGGGTCGTACATCTGGACGTAGTGCCTGGGCGGGTCCCACGGCTCGTGCGGGTCGAACGTGTCGACGTACAGGAAGAACTTGCCGTCGCGGTGGTTGTGCTCCAACCAGTCGCAGGCGGCCTGCATGGTCCGCGCGGCGAAGCAGTCGGCCTCGGTCTTCCTGTCGGCTGTGTTGCGAAGGTGCTGCACGAGCGTCGGGGTGTCGTGGCGGCCCTTGACGGCCGATGTGAACGCATCGCGGATCTTGCGCGGGTCGCACGGGTATTTCACGTCGCGCGGGTGTGTCCGCAGGCGGTCGTTCTCCTGGCCGCGGATCCACTCGAAGGCCGTGAAGTCCCGCTGGAAGTTGTAGCCGTGCTGGAGGATGTGCGGCGTGTCGCAGATCATCATCGTCACGTAGCCCGCTGCGTTGAGCACGCGCGGGAAGCACGCCGCATCGGCCGGCAGCGGCGCCCAGTTGAAGTACGGGAATACGTACGTCCCGGTCAGCACGTCCAGGCGGTTGGGGACGGTCGGGAAGCTGCCCGCGTAGGCGCGATCGAACACGGCCGACTCCGCCGCGAAGCGGTCCAGGTTCGGCGTGCTGATCCACCGGTTGCCGTAGAGGCCCAGGTGGTCGCGGCGGAACGTGTCAGAGTTGATGAAGACGATGTTCATTGGCGCTCTCCGATTAGCGATTGCCGATTGGCAATTCTCGATTGGCGCCCGCATTTGTACAGCCCGGACGAACCGGACGCAACCGTGCGCGGCCAGACGACCCGACAGTGGCCCGACGCCGGCCCGGCCGGTGGGGCTTGCCTGTTGAGCGGAGCGAATCTCAACGTGCGTTGGCGCACGCTGAACTTGCGGCGCGGTGCCCGCCCGCGCGCGTCGGCTTATCGGTTGGCGTCCGCCCCGCGGCGCGCCGCGCTCAGCGCTTCTGTGATGCCGACGGCCGCGAGGATCAGCACGCCGCCGACGATCTGGGGCGCGTCGAGCCGGTCGCCCGCCAGCACGTAGCCGAAGGTCGCGCCGAAGACCGGCTCGGTCGCCAGGATGATCGCCGCCCGCGTCGCCGGGAGCTTGCGCTGCGCGGCGGTCTGGACGTAGAAGCCCAGAGCGGCCCCCAGCACGGCCGTGATGAGGATCGCCGGCCACACGCCCGCCGGCGGCAGCGTCAGCGGGGCGCGGAACGGCCACGCGATGCAGAACGTCAGGCCCACCGCCAGCATCTGCGCCATCGTCAGCACGCCCGAGTCGTGCCGGCGCGAGTATCGCGACAGGAGCGATATGTGCATCGCGAAGGCCAGGGCCCCGATCGCGACCAGGGCGTCGCCGCCCTCGAACGTCCTGGGGCCGTGCCAGGCCAGCATGAACGTGCCGACGACGCTGATACCCAGCGCCAGCCAGAGCTGCCGCGCGGGCCGGCGGCGGAAGACCAGCCAGTCGCACACGGGCACCAGCACGATGAACAGGCCCGTGATGAGGGCGCAGTCGGAGACGTTGGTGGATAGCTGCCCCCAGGTCTGGAAGAGGTACGCGGCCGCCAGCATCAGGCCGATGGCCAGGCCCGTGGCGAAGGTCGGCCACGTCGCCCGCCGGAGGACGAAGGGCGCCATGGCCGCGGCCGCGATGATGAACCGCACGCCCAGGAAGGCGACGAAGTCGTACTTCTGGATGGCGTCCCAGATGAGGAAGAACGACCATCCCCATATCGCCGTGACGGCCGTCAAAGCCAGTGAAACGCCCAGGGCCTTTGTCGAGCCGGCCTTCACTTTGCGGGCGTCTCCGCCGGGGCCGCCCCCGTGGCGGGCGCGGGCAGGGCCTTCTTGAGGACGGCCGTGTCGCTGGCGGGCTTCATCGTCGGCCCGCCCTTGAGGAAGCCAAGGCCCGCGAGGAACTCATCGGCCTTGATGACGGTCGCCTGGTGCCACGGCCGGCCGTTGAAGAAGCCGTGCGGCTGGCCGGCGGCGGTCCAGAGCTCGATGCGGTTGCCGAGCTCGATTGACTTCCTGATAAAGCCCAGCGCCTGGTCCATCAGCGCATCACGCGTGCCGAAGAAGACGATGCACGGCGGGCAGTCCTTCCTTAGGCCCTCGATTGGCGAGACGGCCTTGAGCGACTTGAGCTTGTCGGCGGGCGTGTCGCCGGAGACCAGCTCCAGCACGAAGGCCGGGACCTTCTTACCTTCGCCCACGTCGCTCAGGTCCAGGACCGGGTTGAACAGGACCATCGCCTGTGGGCGGCATGACACGGTCAGGTCGTCGTCCTTTGCGTCGGGCCCGTCGAGCGTGCCGACGCAGGCCGCCAGGTGTCCGCCGGACGAGCCGCCGGAGCTGATGAGCCGCTTGGGGTCGACGCCCCAATCGGCGGCGTTCTTGCGGACAAAGCGCATGGCGCTGCGGGCGTCCTCGACGGCGGAGTCGATGTTGGTGCTCTGGCGGCTCTTGACGCGGTAGTCGGCGCAGAACGCGACGAGCCCGCGCGAGGCGAAGTACTCGGCCTTGCTGTAGAACTGCTGCGGCGTGCCCTGCCTCCAGCCGCCGCCGAAAAAGAACACGATGGCCGGACGCTGGTCGGACTTCCTCCAGCCGGCAGGCAGGTAAGCGAAGAGCTTCAGTTCCGCCTGGGGGGTCTTCTTGTAGACGATCTGGGTGTCGGGCGGGCGGGACTCATTGACGCGAGATGTATCGTCGCCGGTGCGCGGGCCGGAGGGCCGGGTGGTGGGCCGCGCATCCTGCGCCAGGGCGAGGCCGATCAGGCCGGCGAGGATGGTCAGTGCCGCCAACGCGGCAATCGGATGGAAGGCCGTCATGCGGATTCTCCTTGCACGACGGCAATGTTAATGTCGAATATCCAACAGGCAATATCGAAAGACGAAGTGGAAAAGGAGACATGCGTGCCGGTCCTGAACCTTCGCTGGGTGAACGAGTCCATCGACCGCGGCCCCGATCCGCTCTTCCGCGCCCCGATCCGCCAGCTTACCAGCTCGAAGCTCATAAGCTGGGGCATCTACTGCGAGCAGATTTACGCCTCGACCGACGGCCGGCGCGTCGCGTTCATGCGCATGGACGAGCAGCGGCCCGGCAGTCAGGAGATTTGGGTGGCCGACCTGGAAAGCTTCGAGATCGCCCGCGTCGGCCCGGCCGCCCAGACGCTCATCGCCTCGACGCCGCTGATGGACAGCGTCTACTACCTCCGGCCGGAGGGCGAAGGCGGCAAGGTGCTGGTCCGCCTCAACCTCCGCACGCTGGAGCTGGACGACGTTTTCGCGTCGGATGATTGTCCGTGGGGCGGCACGCCGGCCGTCTCGACCGATGAGCGGTGGTTCGCCAGCAACAAGCGGCTGCACGACAACGTCTACGGCCTCTACCGCGTGGACCTGAAGGCGTCGCGCTGGGAGTTCTTCCACGAGGAGAAGGACATCTGCAACACGCACCTCCAGTTCGAGCCGTCGGAGGGGCGCGATTTGCTCGTGCAGCAGAACCGCGGGTGCATACTCGCTGAGGACGGACGGCCGGGGCGGCTCTGCGGTGACCAAGGACCGGCGCTGTACGTCGTTGGCATCGACGGGAAGAATCAGCGGTTCCTGCCGCTCGGTCCGCCGCGGACAGGCAAGGTCGACGGGCACCAGTGCTGGATTTCGCGGACAAAGCGCGTCCTTGCGGCCGTCGAGGATGACCTCGTGACCGGCGGGCAGTGCATCGTGGCCCCCGGCGATGCTGCGGCGCGGCGGATCATGCCGGGGTTCTGCTTCATCCACGTGTGCGCATCGGCCGATGGGCGGTTCATCGTTGGCGACCACGGCTGGCACCGGTACGTCTACATGGGCAGCCTCCAGACCGGCCGGGTGGTGCAGCTCTGCGAGTGCCCCTGCTCGCGGAGCGGCGGGCACCACACGTGGGAGGAGCCGTACATCGTGCCCGGCAACAGGCACATCATCTTCAACTCCGAGCGGACGGGCCACGCGGAGCTCTACGCGGCCGGCGTGCCGGAGCACGTAACGGCGTATCTGAACGAGGGGACATAACCCGGAATTGAGGCAGCAATGCGGCGTCCCCCCGTCCGATCAGACGGCGATCTCCTCTTCGGGCAAGAGCTCCAGTTGCGCCTGCGAAAACGATTGACCTATACGCTTCCGTTTCAGGTTCCGAAGATTGACGACGGCGCCGAATTTTGCGAATACCGAATAGAACCTGTCGAAGTCTTTCCCCCAGTAGACCATAGCGCAGGCCATTGGGGCGCCCTTGCCGCCATTCTGTCCGTTGACAAGGAACTTGAGGCGCGTGTCGTAGAGGAAACAGACGCCCTCGGCCTGACCGAAAACGTGTCTCTTCCAATGCCCGGTGTTCGTGGCGACGGGAACAAGGGCCAGCACCTCGGACAGATGATGCCTGTGAGCCTCGGCGCATCTGCACAACCAGTGCCTGATTGAGGTGCCGCGTTCTTTGTCCAGCCCGTAAGGCGGATTGACATAGATCGTCGGGAAGTCCCACGATTCCCGCAGCCCGTCATGCTCCGGCAGGCGGTATTCCGTCTGGGCATGGACTATCGAGTTCTCGTTGGAGCATGGGTCAAGGGAGATGCTTCCCCCGAAGAACTCCTTGACGGCGCGAACGTACTTCCCCGGGGTGCCCCAATCCTGGCTGAGGGTATTGATCTTCCGCCCGGCGGTCATGTGTGCATCTCCCGCCAGTTCTTGGCCGCCAACGTATTGAGCTCATCCTTGAGGACGCGAAGCTTCTTCCCTAACGGCGTGATTATGTTGAACCAACCCTCGATATCCTCTTGGTTCCTCGCGAAGTATGATTTGAGCACAGCGTCGGCCTCCAGGGCGATCAAGACTTTCGTAAACTTGTTTCTGCCCTTGCTTCCAGTATAACTTGCCAGGAAGGCCCGCTTGGCCGCTTCCATGCCCTTGTCCGGATGCAGGATCAGTTCCTCGACAAACTGGGCGATGCCGGCATCGGTGAGAAACAGGAGCCAATCATAGGATTGGGCGAGGACTTTCAGCTCCTTATTGTGGTTCTCGCTCGTGAACCAGTTGCCATGGTTGCTGACGACGCCAACCGTCAGGATGAATCGCGCCAGGAGTTCGGGGGAGTCCGAGCGGATGATCTCAGCCAGGAGTGAATAGTACTCCTCGCATCGCAAGGAGCCGTCCTTCCTCTGGATCAGCCCTCCAAGCTTGCCGTCGGCGAAGCGGACCTTCTGCAAGGCGGAAACCATTCTCGCCACATAGGCGCCTTGCTTGGCCTTCTCGATCGTCTGCGGGCCTTTTCGCATCCCTTCCTCAATCCCGACGCGTTTGCACTCAACGATCGCGTACGGCTGGCGAAGAAGTGAGACGACCGAGTAACGCCCACGGTAACCGTCAAAATCATCGAGGTATGCGTTGAAGAAACTGCCGCCGAGATCGCAGACCGTACAGGAGTTCCGCAGCGTCAAGTCACTTGACAGCAAAGACGCCGACTTCACCGAAGCTTCGGGTATGTCCAGCGAAGCCAGAGGAGCAGTCCGTGCGATCTTCCGTGTGGTCAACGGTATGTCGTCCCTCCCGAAAGGCAGTTGTGCCGTGGTCGCGGCAGGATGAAGGCTGAACTCCACGTTGTGTGTAATATCGGCGTTCGCGAACTCCGATAGCGGCCTTTCAATGGCGACATTTCGCTCAAGCCCCCAAGACTTCAGTGCGTAGAAGGTGATGATTTCGACCAAGGTCCCCAGGGCGCGGCCGGCCGCCTTCTTGGCGTCCTTGGCGTAGTGGAAGACGTCCGAGGCAGGTGCCCGCTGAAGACGATCCACCGATGGATAGGCCATGGTCCCGGTCCTTCACGAGAAGCCACACTCACCAGCATGGTAACTTCGGGCGCATCCGCTTCAAGCGAAAATAAGACCGGAAGGCGGTCTAGTATCTCACAGGCCGGCTTGCCGCAAACCGCCGTCGCTATTCAAGTTCCGCGGTCCCAGGCCGATTCATAAGGAAGACGCCGCGAGCCTCATGCGCAGTGCGGCCAGTGGCGCTGCGCGAGTCGGTCGCCGCGGGTCGGGTGGAAGGACAGGATTATGACATGAGGATCGAGACCACGCAGCACGGACGCGCTGTTGTCATCAAGCCGCGCGGGATGCTGGCCGGCGCGGACGCCAAGGAACTGCTGGCTCAGCTAGCCAGGCACGTGGACGAGGGCCGCCCGGACATCGTCCTGGACTGCTCCGGCATCGCCTTCGTCGACAGCGCCGGCCTGGAGGCCCTTGCGGAGGGCGCCGAGCGGGTCATCCGCGCCGGCAAGGCCCTGAAGCTGGCCGGCGAGAACCCCAAGCTGCGGGAGGTCCTGGACCTGACGGAGCTGTCGCCGCTCTTTGAGGCCCACACCGACGTGCAGGAGGCCGTGGAAAGCTGCCAATGACCGCCAAGCGAGTTCAGATCGGCGAGGTACTGGTCGAGGAGGGCGTCCTCTCGCGGGACCAGCTCGCCCGCGCGCTTGCCGAGCAGAAGGCCAGCGGGCAGTTCCTCGGCGAACTGCTGGTGGCCAGGGGCCTGGTGAGCCACGAGCAGCTCGTGAAGGTGCTGGCGGCGCGCCTGGGCGTCCGCGGCTGCGTCCTCAAGGCCGGGCTGGCCGACCCGGCGATGCTGGAGATCATCGGCGAGGAGGAGGCGCTGCGCCTCAAGGCCCTGCCGATGTTCAAGGTCCGCGAGACGCTGACCGTGGCGATGGCCGAGCCGCAGTCGCTGCCCGCCATCGACCGCCTTCGCCAGCTTGCCAACTGCAACATCCGCCCGGTGCTGGCGATGGAGTCCAACATCGTCGAATTCATCAAGAAGCACGCCTCCGCGAAGACCGACATGGCCGGCGCCCTGGCGACGATCTCGGAGGCGGACGTGGCCGGGGCCGCCGTCGAGGATGAGGGGCCCGTCATCGACCTGGACAAGCGGCGCGAGAGCAGCCCGGTGGTACACCTGGTCCACACGGTCCTGCGCAAGAGCATCCACGACCGCGCCAGCGACATCCACATCGAGCCCGACAACAACTCGACGCGCATCCGCGCCCGCATCGACGGTGTGCTCCACGACGTGGCCCAGCCGGGCGTTGACATGCACGCGGCGCTGGTCTCGTGCGTAAAGGTGATGGCCAGGATGGACATCGCCGAGAAACGCCTGCCGCAGGAGGGCCGCGTCCGCATCACGGCCGAGGGCCGGCAGATCGACCTCCGCGTCAGCAGCATGCCGACGCTCCTGGGCGAGAAGATCGTCATCCGAATCCTCGACAAGGCCAATCTCAAGGTCCATCTCGCGGACCTGGGCTTCCGCCAGGAGGCACTGGACGCGTTCCAGAGGATACTGCGCCAGCCGTACGGGATGGTGCTGGTCACCGGTCCCACCGGCAGCGGCAAGACCACGACCCTCTACTCCGCGCTCGACTCGCTGCGAAGCCCCGAGCTGAACATCGTGACCGTCGAGGACCCCGTCGAGTACCAGCTCGACCTGGTCAACCAGGTCCAGGTGCAGGCGGAGATCGGCATGACATTCGCGAGGGCGCTGCGGAGCATACTGCGGCAGGACCCGGACGTGATCATGGTCGGCGAGATACGCGACGAGGAGACGGCCGACGTCGCCGTCCACGCCGCGCTCACGGGCCACGTCGTCTTGGCGACGCTGCACACCAACGATGCGCCGGCCGCCGTCTCGCGCCTGGTGGACATGGGAATCGAGCCGTACCTGCTGTCGGGCGCGATCAACGGAGTGGTGGGCCAGCGGCTGGTGCGGATGGTCTGCGCCAACTGCGCAACGACCTACTACCCCGACCGGATGGCGCTGCGCGACGCGGGCCTGCTCGACTGCGCCAATAAGCCCTTCATCCGCGGCGCCGGCTGCGACCACTGCCGCGGAACGGGCTTCCACGGGCGGGTTGGCGTTTACGAGGTAATGGAGATCACGCCGGAGCTGCGCGAGATGGTACACCGCCGCCCGTCGGCGGAGGAGCTCCGCGCGGCGTGGCGGAGGCAGGGCGGCATGACGCTCCGCGAGGAAGGCCTGCTGCTGGCCCAGGGCGGCAAGACCACGCTCGAGGAGGTGCTGGGCGCGACGCACAGCGGCGGCGCGTCGCCGCCCGCCGCTGGCGAGCGGAAGCTGCACTCGGACGAGGCGGAGCCGGTGACGGTCTAACGAGGGACGTACATGAAGCTGGAATATAGAGCTTTCGACAAGGCCGGCCGCGAGGTGTGCGCGGTGATGGAGGCCGCGTGCGCGGCCGAGGCCACGGAGAAGCTCAGCCGGCAGGAGCTGTTCGTGGCCGATATATCGCCGGTCGGCGAGCGGGCCGCCGCCCCGCTGCGGAGCTTCCGCCTGCCGCGCGGGCGCATCCGCGCTCTTCGCGACCTGGCGATGTTCACCCGCCAGTTGTACTCGCTCGTCCGCGCCGGCACGCCCCTGGCGCAGGGTCTGGGCGCGCTTGAGAAGCAGGCCCGCGACGAGCGCTGGGCGGCGGTCATCCGCGACGTTCGCGCGAGCCTGGAGCGCGGCGCCACGCTGGCGGAGGCGATGCGGGCGCACCCCGACTGCTTCGACAAAGTCTACACGAGCATGGTGGCCGCCGGCGAGTCCAGCGGCAAGCTCACCGTGCTGCTGGACCGCCTGGCGACGCTGACCCGCAAGCGCGTCCACGTGCTTGGCGTCATCCGCGGCGCGATGGCCTACCCGGTGCTCCTGTCGATTGTGGCCGCCTCGGTCATGTCGGCGCTGCTGCTGTTCGTGGTGCCGCGATTCGGGGAGCTGTTCCGCGGCATAGGCGCGCCGTTGCCGCCGACGACCGCGTTTCTTATCTCGCTTGGCGAGGGGTTGCGGCAGTACTGGTGGGCCGCCGGCGGGGCCCTTACGGCCGGCACAGCGGCGCTCGTCTTCTTCGTGAAATCGCCCGCCGGCAAGCGGACGATGGACTCCTTCCTGCTGCGCGTGCCGCGGGTCGGTCGGATGATCAAGAGCTTCGCCACGGCCCGCATCGCCCGCCTGCTGGGGCTGCTGATGGACTCGCACCTGCCCATCCAGGACATACTCCGCATGGTGGGCGCCGCGACGGGCAACGCCCAGTACGCGGCCCTGCTGGCCAAGGCCCAGGAGAACGTCGCCCACGGCGAGCCGATCCACACCGCCTTCCGCGAGACGGACCTGATAAGCCCGTCGGTCTACGAGGCGATCCGCAGCGGCGAGCAGAGCGGCCAGGTGGGGCCGCTGCTGCTGGAGCTGGCAGACTTCCTGGACGACGAGAACGAGACCTCCCTCAAGGCGCTCACGAGCATCATCGAGCCGCTGCTGCTGGTGATCATGGGCCTGGTGGTGGGGCTTGTGGCCGTCAGCATCTTTCTTCCGCTGTTCGACGTGACGAGCATGGTCAACGGAGGTGGCCGTTGAAGTGGCCGTCGTTCACATCGCGGGCGCCCATCGGCGTGGACATCGGCGCGCGGCACATCAGGGCGGCGCAGGTAATCGGCGGCCGGCTGAGCGCCGCCGGGTCCATCCCGCGAACCGGCCCGGCGGATGCGCTGGAAGAGCGCGAACTGGGCCGGCTGGGCGATATGCTGCGCCACGAGCCGTTCAGGGGGCGGACGGTGGTGCTGGCTGCGCCGGCCGGCAAGCTCCTGACGGGCATCATGGAACTGCCGCCCCGCGCATCCGGCGCGCCCATCGACCAGTTGGCGCGGACCGAGCTGGCGCGGCGGCACAACGCCGACGCCAGCGCGCTGGAGACGGCCTGCTGGGACCTGCCCTCGCCGGCCCGCGCCGCCAACCGGACGTACGTGATGGCCGTCGCGTACGCGCAGGCCGACGCCGAGGCCCTGCTGAACATTGTCGAGGCGCAGGGCCTCAACGTGCAGGCGATCGACGTGCAGTCGGCGGCCGCCGCACGCGCGTGCGCGCCCCTTCTCGAAGAAGTCGGCGGCACGGGCGCGATCCTTGATTTGGGCTGGTCATCCGCGCGACTCGTCCTGATCCATCAGCACGTCGTCGTCTACGAGCGCATCCTGCCCAAGGGCGGCGTCGAAGGGCTGGCGCGGATCGTGGCCGCCCGCCGCAACGTCGATGTGGCCATCGCCGAGCACCTGCTGGCGGAGGATGGCGTGACGAACCTGATCGAGGAGGCCGGCCAGGGCAAGCCGGCCGTCGCGGGCCTGGGCGAAGGCCCGTCGGCGCACCTTGAGGGCGTGGCCGCCGAACTGCGAATCCCCATGTCCTACTTGGCCAGCCAGTACCACGACGGCCAGCTCAAGCGCCTCCTGCTGATCGGAGGCGGCGCGGAAATCAAGGGAATCGACTCGTTCCTTGCCTCGCGCCTGGGGATTGAGGTGCTGGCAGTCCGTCCCGGCGACCTGCTGGACAACTGGCACGGCGCGGAGGCGCTCGAGGACCGCCACGGGCCTTCGCTGGTGACCGCCATCGGCCTGTCACAGTTCGTGGAGAGATGACCTGATGCCCGCGACAGTGTGTGTCAACCTGATTCCCGCCCGCCGGCGCGAGGCCAAGGCCCGGGCGGCCCACAAGGCCAAGTGGGCAAGCTTCATGATCGTCTACGTGGTCGCCACGGTGCTGGCCTACCTGGTGTGCGACAGGCATGCGCTTCCGAACATATCGCTGAAGCGCGAGGCCCACAACGTGTCCGGCCTGCTTGACGCCGTCAACAGGCAGGTCCTGTCGCTCAACCAGGACATCGCCGCCGTCCAGCAGAAGCTCCAGACCGCCAGGGCCGTCGGCCGGCAGCCCGACTGGAGCGCGCTGACCGCGATGGTTGCGCGGAACCTGGGCGATAACGTCGTGCTGGACCTCTGCCGCCTCCAGCGCAAAGGGCCCTCCGACAAGACGGCCGCCCGGCCCGACGCCGCGCCCGGCGTCGCCCTGCCGGAGGCCGGCCCGTCCGGCTACCTGCTGGAGCTCAGCGGCTTCGCCAAGGCGCAGGCGGATGTGGCGGACTTCGTGCTGAGGCTTGAGCGAACGGGCCTGTTCGACAGGGTCAGGATGGTCCGCACCACCCGCCAGCCGTTCCTCGACGGCAAGGCCGTCGCCTTCCGCCTGGAGTGCGGCTTCGGCGAAAGAGGCCCCAACGGAGACGCCCCACCGTGAAGACAAGCCTCCTTGGCAAGTGGAAGTTCGCGCGGATTGACATGGCCGGGATGGCGGCCATCGCCGCCGGCGCGCTGCTCGTGTACTGGTTCGGCGTCCGCCCGGTAGTGCTGGCGAAGGACCTAGCCTCCGCCCAGAGATCGCAGTTGGACGCCCAGCGCCGGGGCCTGGCGCATACGGCCTCGCGCGCCGACGCCGCCGCGAAGCGGCTCATCGCGATCCGCGCGGAGCTGGCGAAGCTCCCCGTGCAGCTCGAGCCGGCCGGCAGTGTCAACACCCGCATCCGCCGCCTGGCCGACCTGGCCGCCGCGGATGGGCTGAAGATCGACGAGATCCAGCCCTCCGACGCCGCCTACGGTCCCGACTTCGGCTGGGTCCCCATCCGCCTGGCCGGCGGCGGCGGATACAAGGCCTGGACCGCGTTCCTGCACGACCTGGCCATGTCCTTCCCCGACACCGCCGTCGATTCCTTCGAGCTCTCCGGCAAGCCCGGCGCGCCGACATCGCCCGTGGAGTTCCGCGTCAGCCTCGTCTGGTTCGTCTCCCCGCAGGCGGTCGTGGCGAGGAACTGAGCGGGCGGCCAAACAACGACCGCCCGTCAGTGTTCTTCTGAGTCATGTCCGGGCTAGTGTCGCCTGCGTATGAAGGCTCCTCGCTGTTTACTGTGGGTTCGCTTGTCCGTACAAATGGCTAACAACAGTTCG
>JBHGBE010000040.1:0-46162 GCA_041946855.1 Phycisphaerae bacterium
CCCAGGTAGTGGTCGATGCGGAAGACCTGCTCCTCCTGGAAGCCCTCAAGCAGCGTGGCGTTGAGCCGCTCGGCCGTGGCCAGGTCGGTGCCGAAGGGTTTCTCAACCACCAGGCGGACGAAGCCCTTCGGCCCCCCCGGCGCGTTCAGTCCGGCCTGCTGCATCCGGCTGATGACGGTGGAAAACTTGCCCGGCGGCATCGCCAGGTAGAACAGGCGGCTGCCCTCGGTGCCGTAGCGCGCGTCGATCTCGGCCAGCCGGGCGGCCAGGCCGCGGTACTCATCGGCCGACTCCGCCTCGACGACGTGGTAATGCCACCGCGGCGCCATCGCGTTCCACACGTCCATGTCCACGGGCTGACTGCGGGAGTGCTGCCGGACGGCGTCGAGCATCTCGTTGCGGAACTGCTCGTCGCTCCGGGCCCTCCGCGCCACGCCCAGCACGGCCACGTGCGGCCCAAGCATCCCGCCGTTGGCGAGGTTGTACAGGGCCGGGGCGATCTTGCGCGCGGCCAGGTCGCCGGTGGCGCCGAAGAGCACGAACGCGCACGGCGGCATCTGGCGGGCCTCCAATTCGGAGAGCGTGTCCGCGTGCTGTTCCGTCAGGACCTGCGTTTCGTCGGCCATACGGATACCCATCCTTCCGATGGAATCGTATGCACCATGAACCGGGAAATACAGGATGCCTCTTCGCCGGCGATTATTGCATTTCCTTTGTCCGCAAGCTCATAGTATAGAATATCGAGCCATGACGATACGCGCAGCCAACGTTCAGGACGCCAGGGCGATCTGCGGCCTGGTGAACTACTACGCCGAGCGGGGGCGAATGCTCCATCGCAGCCTCGAAAGCGTCTATGAATCGCTGCGCGATTTTCTGGTGGCCAGCGACGGGCGGCGGCAGGTCGTCGGCTGCGTCGCGGTGGCGGTGTTCTGGGCGGACCTGGCCGAGGTCAAGTCGCTCGCGGTCGCGCCGTCCATGCGGGGCAAGGGCGTCGGGGCTGCCCTTCTGCGGGCGGCCGTCCGCGGGGCCGGGAAGCTCGGCGTCCGAAAGCTCTTCGCCCTGACCTACGAGACGGAGTTCTTCGCCCGGCACGGCTTTGAGACGATACCGCGCGACCGCCTGCCGGAGAAGGTCTGGCGCGAGTGCATCCACTGCCCCAAGGCCGAGGCGTGCGACGAGACGGCCATGATGCTCGACCTGGGCGCGGCCCGGCGCGCCCGCCGCGTCCGAAAGCCAGCCGGGGCCGGGAAGGCGCCGCGAAGATGACCGACGACGGCAAGCCAATCATCCGCCTCGAGAAGGTCTACAAGGCCTTCGACGGCCTGGTCGTCCTCAACGGCGTCAGCCTGGACATCATGCCCGGCCGTACTACCGTCGTCATCGGCCCGTCGGGCTGTGGAAAGAGCGTCCTGCTAAAGCACATCGTCGGCCTGCTCAAGCCCGACCGCGGCAAGGTGTTCTACCGCGACAAGGACATCACGGCCATGAAGGAGCGCCAGCTCGCCCCCATACGCCGCAAGATGGGGTTCCTCTTCCAGGGCGGCGCGCTGTTCGACTCGATGACGGTCCAGCAGAACATCTGCTTCCCGCTGGCCGAGCACAGGGTCGGCACGGCCGAGGCGCGCCTGGCACGATGCCGGCAGGTGCTCTCGCTGGTGGGGCTGGACGGCGTGCAGGACAAGTTCCCGGAGGAGCTCTCCGGCGGGCAGAAGAAGCGTGTCGCCCTGGCGCGGGCGCTGGCGCTTGAGCCGGAGATCATCCTCTACGACGAGCCAACCACCGGCCTGGACCCCATCCGCGCCGACCTCATCAACGAGCTGATCCTGAAGCTACAGCGCGAGCTGGGCACGACTGCCATTGTCGTCACCCACGACATGCGCTCGGCCAACAAGGTCGGCGACCGCATCGTCATGCTCTACAAGGGGAGGTTCATCGCCGACACGACGCCGGAGGGCCTGACGGCCGTCAACAACGAGATCGTCGAGCGGTTCGTCCAGGGGCGGGCAAGCGACGAGGAGCTGGCCGAACTCAGGTCCGGCCATTTCCAGCCAATAGCCGAGGGAGCGGAGACCAGTCCATGACCGACAGAGCGCGAAACCTGGCCGTCGGGCTGACGGTCATCGTCGGATTCTGCATGCTGGGCGCGATGATCATCGCCTTCGCGGGAATGCCGCAGTTGTTCCAGTCGGGGTACATCGTCTACATCGACGCCGACGCCGCCAACGGCGTCGCGCCCGGCGATCCGGTCCACCTCCGCGGCATTCGCGTGGGCTACATAACGGATGTCTCCCTCACCCAAGGCAAGGGCGGCCAGGGCGCCGCGGGCGTCACCTACACGGCCAAGATCGGCTACAGCACTCACCTGCCCGGCAACGTCCAGTGCTGGGTCACAAGCGGCGGCCAGCTCAGCCGCGCATTCGTCGACTTCTGGCCGGGGGATGTTCCGAAAATCAGGGATCCCGTAACCGGCAAGCCGCTGGACGACCTGGAGGCGGCCACCGCCCCCGTCCACGTCAAGGCCATCCCCAAAGGCTCAGGGCTGATCCCCGAGGATGTGACCAGGAAACTCAGCGCGGCCCTGGACAATCTTGCCAGCCTCGCCGGCAATCTGAACGCGATGATCGCCCCGCCGCCGGCGGCCAGCGGCCCGGCCGCCACGGGGCCGGCGACAGGTCCCGGGCCCGCGCTGCCGGAGGGCCTGCCGGGCCTGACCGCGCGGCTCAGCCGCACGCTCGACGCGCTCTACGCCGTCATGGGCGACGCCCAGAACCAGGCCAACATCAAGGCCTCGCTGGCGAACCTGAACAAGGCCACGGCCGGCGCCATCGAGACGATGGACGCGGTCAAGAAGGTCGCCGCCAACGCCGACAAGACCTTCCGCGAAGTCTCCAACCTCACCACGCGCGCCAACGAAGACATACACACGCTGTCCGAGAAGCTCATCACGGACGCCGAGGACATTTCCAGACTGATGATGGCGCTCAACAAGGCCGCCATGGCCATGAACTCCAAGGAAGGAACGATGGGCAAGCTCATCAACGATCCCCAGCTCTACAACAGCCTCCTTGAGGTGTCCAACGGGATGGGCACGCTCGTCAAGGACCTCGACGCCCTGGTCAAGCAATGGAAAGAGCAGGGCGTGAACATGAAGCTCAAGTAGGCCCGATGCCCGGGAACACAGTCTACCGTCTTCGCTGGCCGATAGTCTGCCTGTGGGTCGCCGCGGCGGCCGGCATGGGAATTTTCGTCCCCCCGGCCAACCCCGGCGCGAATGAGCCGCAGACATTCCTGCCGGTCACATCGGCTTACATGCACTCGATGGCCGCTCTCCGGAAGGGCTTTCCCGGCAAGATCGGACTCAGCGACGCGGTCGTCGTCTTCGAGCGGCGCGACGGCGAGTTGACCGATGCCGACAAGGCTGCCATCGAGCGCGTCGCCGACCGGATCGGCGTTCCCGGACGGTATGCCGACGCCCGCGACATATCGCGGCTGGGCATCCGTTCGCCGGGAAGGCTGCCCTTCACGCTGGCCGGGATATTCGGCGCCGCCCCGCCCAACCCGCTCATCAGCCCCTACACGAAGGCAGGCCCGGACAGGGGCCAGGCCGCCCTGATAATCGTCAGCGTGCCGTACAACTTCGTCGCGATCCACTCGGCCAATATTGTGGAGCACATCCAGCTTGCGCTGGCCGCCACTCCATTGCCAAAGGGCCTGACGGCCGCCATCACGGGCGCATCCGGCTTCGGGCGCGACTATGGGCAGGCCGCCACGCGCAGCAGCCACAAGACGCTCTGGGTCACGGTCGCGGCCGTCATCATCATCCTCATGGTCGTCTACCGCGCGCCGGTGGCGGCCCTGATACCGCTGATGTCCATCGGCATGGCGGGCGTCATCACCGCAAAGCTCCTGACCGTCTTCGAGCCGCTGGGACTGCACGCCGGCACGGCCGAGCAGATATTCGTCTTCGTCCTGCTCTGGGGCGCGGGGACCGACTACTCGCTTCTGTTCATCAGCCGCTTCCGCGAGTTCCTCGACGCCGGCCAGGAAAGGGCCGCCGCCGCCTCCGCCGGCCTGAACGCGACGCTCCCGGCCATCCTCGCATCATCCGGCACCAACATCGCCGGCCTGCTGACGCTGCTCTTGGCCCAATTCGAGATATTCCGCACGACAGGCCCGGCCGTCACCATCTCGCTGGTGATGGCGCTGCTGGCGTCCATCACCCTGACACCGGCGCTTGTGGGCATCATCGGCCCGGCCATGTTCTGGCCAAGAAAAAGGGGACATTCTGCTTTTTCCCCGTCCGATAGCGGACGACACACGAAAGCTGACGAGTTGGCAGAGGCGGGCATGTCCGAGTCCGAGGAGGGGAAAAAGCTGAATGTCCCCTTTTCCGGTCCCCGTTTCTGGTCCCGCGTCGCGGCGATTGTCGCCGCCCGGCCCGCGCTGATTATCGTTATCTCGCTGGCGATCCTCGTGGCCCCGGCCGCCAGGGGCCTCAATCAGAAATGGGTCTACGACACGCTGGCCGATCTGCCGCCCAACACGGGCGCGCCGGTCGGCAACGCGGTCGTCGGCCTGGAGATGGTCAAGCGGCACTGGCCCGTCGGCTTCGCCGCGCCCGTCACGGTGCTCGTGCAATCCCGCGAGCCGCTGGAGGCCCAGCGGTGGGCGGAGGTCGCCGACCGTCTCTCGGGCGAACTGGGCGCCATGCGAGGCGTCAGCGATGTCTGGACCTACACCCAGCCGCTTGGGGAGCTGAACAGGGCCCCCAACCCGCTGATCGCCGCAATGATCTCGGCTCGCGCCGCGCCGGAGTACCTGGGGGCCAAGGTCCAGGGCGGCGCGTCGGCCCCGGCAACGGCCGTTTCCGGTCCGTCCTCCGCGCGATTCTGCGCGATGCGCCTGTCGGTCATCCTCGACCAGCCGGCCCTGACGCTCGCCGCGATGGACCGCGTCAAGGAGATCACCCGGCTCGTCGATCAAACCCTCGCCGCCGAGAAGCTCGGCGCGCGGGTCACCGTGACCGGCGCGACGGCCGAGATGGCCGAGGTCCGCGCCATCACCCAGCGAGACTTCCACCGCATCGCCCTGGCCGCGCTGGGCGTGATCTACGTGATCGTGCTGGTGCTGATGCTCGACGCGCTGCTGGCGCTGTTCATGGTGGCATCGACCGTGCTGAGCTACATGGCGACGCTGGGCGCTTGCCACTGGGTCTTCGCCGGCCTGCTGGGCCAGGCGGGGCTGGACTGGAAGGTGGAGGTCTTCCTCTTCGTGGTGATGATCGCGGTGGGGCAGGACTACAACATCTTTCTCGCCTCGCGCCTGGCGCAGGAGGGGCGGAAGCTGCCGCCCGGTCCGGCCGTCCGGCGGGCCGTCGCCGCCACCGGCCCGGTCATCTCATCATGCGGCGTCATCATGGCCGCCACGCTGGGCAGCCTTATGGCCGGCGAACTGGGCCTGCTCAAGCAGCTCGGCTTCGCCTTCGCGCTGGGGATGCTCATCGACACGTTCCTCGTCCGCCCGCTGCTCCTGCCGTCCTTCGCCGCGCTGACCAGGCGCACGGGCAAGGCGTGGGGATGGGTGCATTAGCTTCGCGGATGCCGGTTCCAACAGGAGATGTCAGATGACACGACTGCGTCTCAAGCCCATCCAGTTATGCGTGCCGGCGCTGATTGCCGCGTTCGCGACGGCCGCGCTCGCCCAGGAAGACGCATACGAGAAGTACGTCAAGACCTCCAAGGACTTCCAGGCCGTCAAGCAGGACAAGGCGTGGTGCCTCAAGGCCTTCCCGAGCTGGACGTACATGCCCTGGACATTCCAGTGGACCATCGGCTACACGGATGAGTCCGGCAAGTGGTCGCTGGACAACGGCTACAACGGCGCGTTCATCGACTGGGGCAACATCGGCGACGGCAAGTCCAAGACCGGCAAGCTGGACTGGATCAACAAGTTCAAGCTCCGTTTCTACATGGACCACACGGCCGCCAAGCGATACCTGCACCTGTGGGACGGCAACGAGATGAAGCCCAACGCAAACCAGGTCCACTCGGGCGGCGTGCGGTCAAAGCCCGTCAACGCGGCGATGGCCGACACGCTCAAGGACTTCATCAGGAAGCACGTCGAGGCGGTCAAGTCCGCGCCGTTCCGCGCGGCCTACGCGCTGGACGACGAGATCTCCTGGGGCCACTTCGTCCACCCGTGCATGTGGTGCGTCACGGATGACAGGGAGGCGTACGCCAAGTGGCTCGCGGAGATCTACGGCCCGTCCGCGCCCAAGCGAAGCGGCTGGATCACCTACAACGACATCTGGCCGAAGCTCAAGACCTGGAGCGTTGCCGACTTCGACGCCAGCCAGCTCATGGACCAGTGGACGTTCAACGATTCGTACTGGAACAACTTCATCGGCGGCCTGGTCGAGTACGCCAACTCCATCGACCCCGACACGCCGTGCGGCTTTGTCGGCGGGCAGGCGCCCAACGCCTTCGGCGGATATGACTACGCCAAGATCATGAAGAAGGTGCAGTTCATCGAGGCGTACAACCTCGGCTCCTCGCAGGCGATCATCCGGTCATTCAATCCGCGCGGCGCGATCCCGGCCGTCACCACGCACTTCCACAAGAACGTCGACGACGACATCTGGCAGACGTGGTACTACCTGGCCCACGGCAACCGCGGCTTCATTGGCTGGGTCGAGGGATGGTTCGACGGGCAGACGCCAAAACCCTGGCACGCGCGGGTCGCGCCGCACTACAGGGAGGCCGGCTCGAAGATCGGGCCGCTGTTGTCCGGGGCCGAGTGGGTCCACGACGGCGT
Source organism: Phycisphaerae bacterium (assembly GCA_041946855.1). Classification (GTDB taxonomy): domain Bacteria; phylum Planctomycetota; class Phycisphaerae; order SM23-33; family SM23-33; genus JBHGBE01. The sequence goes on from JBHGBE010000040.1 coordinate 6,814, forward strand.
GGCGATCTACTACAGCCACGCATCCATCCAGCTCGGCTGGATCTTGGACGCCGAGGCCCACGGCAAGACCTGGATCAACCGCAACGGCGATGAGAAGCTGGGCGCCAGCCACCTTGTCCGCCACGCCTGGGAGAACATGCTGCGCGATGAGGGCATCCAGTACAACTTCATCAGCTACGCGGATGTGGTCCGGGACGGCGTGCCCAAGGAATACAAGGTGCTGATCCTGCCGGCCGTGCTGTGCCTGAGCGACGCAGAGGCCAGGCGGATCAAGGAGTTCGTGCAGCGCGGCGGAACGCTCATCGCCGACTACATGCCGGGCCTCTGGGACCAGCACGGCAAGGGCCGGCCCGGTGGCGGGGCGCTGGACGACGTCTTTGGCGTCAGGCACGACCCGAAGATGAAGGCGGCCGACCTCTTCGGCGGCAGGCTCTGGTGCGAGGTGGACCAGGATGTGAACTTCTCATACAAGAGCTACGAGCAGTTCCTGACCAACAAGAGCACCTGCCAGAAGGACGCCAGCGGGTTCAACAAGGCGGTGCTGATGAAGGGGATGCCGGTCAATCACATCAACATGGCGGCCAGACAGATGGGTGATTCGGCGAAAAATGCGCCGGCGGGCGGCCCGGGCCCTGGCACGGCCGTGCTGATGAACCTGTCGCCGCAGTGGTACAACGCATATCGCGTGCAGGGATTCGACGCGGCGAAGAAGCGCGAGGTGTTCATGAAGCACATCCGCGACGCCGGTGTGCGGCCGTGGGTATCCATCACGTCGGCCGGCCAGCGCGAGTTCGGCCATGAGATCACCTACTGGCAGAAGGACGGGCGGACGTATGTGTTCATCGTATACAACCCCGAGCTCTCCGGCAGCCAGACAGGCGGCGGGAACTCCGCCGGACTCAAGACCGAGACTATCAAGATCACGCTGGAGTTCGCCGCGCCTGTCAAAGGCGCACGCGATGAGCGAACAGGCAAGGACCTGGGTGACCGCAAGGCTTACGATCTCAACTGGACCATGAACGAGGCTGTCGTCTTGTCCTTCGCGGGCGGGCCAGCCAGAAAGCCATAACGGCCCGGCCTCAAGTCCGGCGGCAAAACATCTGGCAACCGGCGAGGCCGTCGCGTAGAATCCCGCCGTAGCGCTGGATCAGGTCGCATCGCAAATTGGTGAATCCTTGCATGGAGGCCCTGCCGAGGAGGACTGCGATGGGATACATGGATTGCCCCAACTGCGCCAGACGACTGCACGTGCCGGATGAGTACACACCCAAGCCGCTGCGGTGCCCGGCGTGCGGCCGCACGTTCAGGATGGCGCCTCCAGCCGACGAAGGGCAGGCCCTTCAGAAGGTCGAAGAGCCCGCCATGGCAACGCAGGCTGCCCGCGCCGCGGGCGACCCCATGAGCGAGACGCACTTCGATTTCGGCATCATGGACCCCCAGAACCGCATCCTCTTGCCGGAGGATGAGAGCATGCTGCGCGACTTCGGCAGCGGCTCGGGCCTGCTGGAGCTGACGCGGGATGCGCTCGAGACGCACGTGCCTAGCGCGGCCGGCGGGGCGCAGCCGTCGGACGCCCAGATGTCCGACAGGCAGTTCCAGATCGTCGGGACCGCGCTGACGATGGCTAACAAGCTCGTGCAGGTGTACAAGGGCGAGCTGGCCCGCGCCAGGCGGCTCTCGCTGGTCTCGTGGGGCACGGTGGGCCTGATCGCGGCCGTGGCGGTTGTGGCCTTCTGGTGGGGCATGACGAGCTCCTCCTCGGCGGATGTCGAGCGGTCCAGGGCCGCGGGGCTGGCGGACAAGCTGGCCGTCGTCGAGAAAAGCCTGTCGGAAGAGAAGGCCAGGACGCCGGAGCTTTCGCGCGAACTGGCGTTGGCCCGCGGCGACGGCAGGAAGGCGCAGGATGAACTGGCCCAGGCCCGCGAGGCCGTGACCCAGGGCAAGGCCGCCGCGGGGGTGCTGACGGCCAACCTGGACGCGGCCAATGCCAAGGTGTCGTACCTGGAAGCGCAGGTCGCCTGGCTGAAGGGCGCGACCACCGCGCCCGCCACCCGCCCGGCCGGGCCAATCCCCGCCACCAATCCGGCAGGAAAGTAGCCGCCGGCTCCCTGACAAGGGGCGCTCTTCGCGGCGGGGGCGGGCCTCGCCATGCCAAGTGTCTCTACACACAGAATGTCCCCTGTGAATGCGAACTTCTTCACAGTTCTAACATTCTCATTCACAAGATGTTGTATCTAACTCGCTTTCGGGTTTTCACCACCCCTTGTCTTGCCGGACAATTTGGCGCTGGAGGTGATTGGGCCGCAGAGACTTGATTCAGACAACATGGCAGCCTGACTCGCCGCGGCGGATTGGCCGCCCGGCCAGCCGAGAAAGGGCTCGCGCGGCGCGGGTCCGGGGCTGCCCAGGATAACGGGAACTCACACGGCGTGCGACGCGAGAGTCATCATACCTCATACCTAAGCCTCACGCCTGCGTTCCCATAGTGCCGTCCCGGTGGGACGGAAAAGGAGACGACCATGAACGGTCACACTATGTGGAGAGTCCGCGCTCAGGCGGCACGGGCAAGCGTCGCACGAGGGGGATTGTTCCGCTCGATCTCGCTGCGGCACGACGCCGACCAGGCCGTGCGGATCGAGGTCCACGTGACGCACACGCACCGGCGTTCGCGGGCGATGAGGGGCCATCGAGTCGCCTTCACGCTCATCGAACTGCTGGTGGTGATCGCCATCATCGGCCTGCTGGTCAGCATCATGGTGCCGTCGCTGACGATGGCCCGCGAGCTGGCGCGGCGGACGGTCTGCGCCGCAAACCTGCATTCCAGCGGCACGGCCCTTGCCATGTACGGCGAGAGCGGCGGCGCGTACCCCTACGTGCCGCTCAACGGCGCGGGCTGGGGAGTGGCCATCGGCACGAGCCGCACGGTGGACCCGGCCAACAAGGCCGCCCAGGCCCGCTCGGCCGCCGCCAACCTGTGGCTGCTGGCCCGCACAAATCTGTGCCCCGCCGGCATCTTCGTTTGCCCCTCGACCAGCGAGAAGGCCGACGACAGCCGCGCGGACCAGTTCTACGACTTCACCGACGGGAAGAAGGTCTCCTTCTCGCTCCAGAACCCATACGGCAAGGCGAATACGTTCAATGACTCCAGCGGCACGGCCATCCTCCTGGCCGATTCCAGTCCGTATTTCGACGGGGCCACCGGCCTGCGTAACTCGCGGGCGGCGGCCTCCCTGGCCGCGACGGCCGGCGACTCGACCGTCCGCTCCGGCAACAGCGCCAACCACCGCGGCGACGGGCAGAACGTCCTGGCCGTCGGTTGCTCGGCGCGGTTCGAGCGGCGGGCCGACTGCGGCGCCGGGCGCGACAACATCTACACGCGGGCCGCCACCGTGGACGCCGGCGACCCCTCCGGCAGCGTCCCCGCGCCGGCGGCCAGCGGCGCGGGCGACGACCAGGGCCCCGCTTCATCTCAGGACACATATCTGATCCCGTGAATATTTGACCGAGGGCCTTTCGTGACGGTTAGTTAGCGCCAGGCCGCCCGACCCTAACAGCCGCGGCCCGCGGAGGGGATGTTGTCCCGGCGGCCTGGCGCGATCCTTTTCAGTCGCGTCCCGCTCGCGTTGCCAGCGCGAACAAGTCACGGCGGACGGCCGGAAGGGGATGGATGCAGCCCCGCGCGTCGGCTACCATTGCCGCCAAAGGAGTCGGCAATGCAGCGGACCTCGACAGGCTCATCCGGCGGACGGCCGATGATCATGGCCCGGCACGGCGTAGTCTCGGCCGGCCACTACCTCGCGGCAGAGGCGGGCCTCGCGATGCTGCGGCGGGGCGGCAACGCATTCGACGCGGCCGCGGCGGCCGGCTTCGCGCTGACCGTCGTGCTGCCCGACCAGAACGGCCTTGCCGGCGAGGCCCCGATGCTCGTGTACTCGGCCAGGCGCAACGCCACCTTCGCCGTCAGCGGCCACGGCGTCGCGCCGCGAACCGCGACCGTCGCGCTCTTCCGCGAGATGGGCATCGAGGTCATCCCCGGCGACGGGCTCCTGCCGGCCGTCACCCCGGCGACCGTCGGTAGCTGGATACACGTCCTCAGCAAGTTCGGGACCCTGCGCCTGGCGGATGTCCTAGCCCCGGCCATCGAGCTTGCGCGGGATGGGTTCGCGGTGTCCGACGCGCTGCACAACTCCATCGCCGCGCAGGCCGAGCGGTTCCGCCGCGACTGGCCCAGTTCCGCGGATGTGTTCCTCACCGGCAAGCCCGGCCGGCAGGCGCCTGCTATTGGGGAGATCTGGCGCAATCGCGACCTGGCGCGCACGCTTGAGTCCCTCGCGCGGGCAGACCGGCGGCACCGCAAGCGCGCCGACGGCCTGCGCGCGGCGCACGATGAGTTCTACCGCGGCGCGATTGCGCGGCGGATCGCCCGCTTCTGCCGCTCTGCTTCAGTTCCCGACGCGGCCGGCAGCCACAAAGGCCTCCTGAGCGAGGATGACCTGGCCGGCTTCGAGCCGCGCCTGGAAGAGCCGGTGTCGGTGGCCTATCGCGCGTGGCGCGTCTTCAAATGCCCGACGTGGTGCCAAGGCCCGGCCATGCTCCAGACTCTTGCCCTGCTTGAAGGCTACGACCTGGCGGCCATGACGCACAACTCGGCCGCCTACGTCCACACGGTCATCGAGGCCATGAAACTGGCCTTCGCCGACCGCGAGTTCTACTACGGCGATCCGCCGCTTGCGCGAGTTCCGATCCGTCGCCTGCTATCCAAGGAGTACGCAGCCGAACGCCGCAAGCTCATAGACCCGGCCGTCGCGTCGATGGAGCTTCGTCCCGGCGGCTATGCCCCCCTCGCCGCCAAAGACGTTTGCGACATCGAACGGGCCTTCCTCAGCGGGCCAAACCGTGGCATGGGCGTCCCGCCCGTGCGTCACGCGGGCGTCTCGCCCGCGAAAGATGCCGCGCCCAGCGGCCCAAAGGGCGGCGACACGACGGCCGTTCAGGTGGTGGACCGCGAGGGCAACATCGTCTCGGCCGTCACCAGCGGCGGTTGGCTCCAGTCATCGCCTGTCGTGCCGGGCCTGGGCTTCCCGCTTGGCACGCGCGGGCAGATGTTCTGCCTGGCCGAGGGCCATCCCGACTGCCTTGCCCCCCTCAAGCGCCCGCGGACGACGCTCACGCCCGGCCTCGCCGGCTTTTCGACAAGGGGCCGCCCGCCGCACCTGGCGTTCTCAAGCCCCGGCGGCGACTGCCAGGAGCAGTGGGGCCTCCAATTCTTCCTGAACATGGCCGAGTTCGGCATGTCGCTCCAGGAGGCGGTCGAGGCCCCGACGTTCTGGACGAAGCACTTCCCCAGCTCCTTCTACCCGCGCACGGCCGAGCCGGGCTCGCTCCACCTGGAGTCGCGCGTGGCGCAGGCGGTCATCGACGGACTGGCCGCCAAGGGCCACGTTGTCCACAAGGAAGGCCCGTGGTCCGGCGGAAACACGATCACCGCCGCGATCGACCGGAAGTCCGGCGTGCTATCGGGCGCGGCCTCGCCACGACACAACCCGGCCTACGCAACAGGCTGGTAGTCTGCAATCGCAGGTCCGGGCAACGCAACGCAGAGAGCGCTAAGGCCGCGCAGAGGCATCAGGAGTTGCCCAGTGGCGCTCTGGATTCTCTCCGCGAACTCTGCGCGCTCTGCGTTGAGCATGGATCTCGCGCACTCTCACTTGAGCCCGATGCAGTACAGCGCCGTCTCCCCGCGCAGGTACATCCGCCCGCCCTCGAAGATCGGCGCGGACTGGAATATCTCGTTCGGGTCCAGCACCCACTTGCGGTTGACGCACGTGCCGATGGTGTTGCGGGCCACCTGCTTGAACTGCCGCCCGGGCTCGATGACGACGCAGTTGCCCTGGTTGTCGAAGGCGAAGATGTGCTTGCCGCCAAGCACCAGGCTCGGCGTGACGCCGGGGTGGTCGTAGTCCTCGTATGGCTCCATGTCGAGCTTCTGCTTGTACACCGGGGCAAGCGTCTTCGCGTCGTACGCCATGAGCCAACCGCGGCCGCGAAGCGAGTATAGCAGCCCGTCGTGGACGAGCACCGAGGAGTACGTGTCGCCCTCGGCCTCGCCGCCGTCGTGGGCCGTCCGCGGCAAACGCATTCCGCCGCTCAGCGTTGGCGGAATGGCAAAGCGGTACACGCTCCCCAGCGCGGCGTAGTACAGCGAGTCGCCCAGCGGCACCGGCGTGCCTCGCGGGTTGGACGGGTAAGGCTCGACAAGAGCGCTGATGACCTTGCCGTCGGCGGCGTCGATCATCGCGCCGCCGGCGTACACGATGTTCCGCGCGCCGGCCCTGAAACTGCATAGCGAGTAGGACGGGTTGCCGCCCGTGCCGAATCCGTGCCAGATGTCCACGCCGACGGTCGGCCGCAGGTCCGGCGTTGTCCACGCGATCTTGCCGGTCGCCGCCTCGAACGCCCGCACCTGAACGTTGCGGAGCACCACGAACTTGCCGTCGACAAGCACCGGGGCGTTGTTGTTGAACGCGCCGTGCCCGCCGAGGTCCGTCAGCAGGCCGGCCCACTTGCGGTTGCCCTCCAGGTCGTAACACGCGGCCACGCCCCAGCCGGTGTAGATGTAGACGAACCTGCCGTCGCTGCACGGCGTGGGATTGGTGAAGCCGGTGGCCTGGATGTGCGAGTGGAAGGGGAACTCGAAGCGCGGCCGTGGCGCGGCCTTGGCCAGCACGTCGTCGATCTTCTTCAGTATCGCGTCGCGGTCCGTTTCCTTGGTCTTGGGGTCCTTGGCGACCTTCTCCAGCGGCTCAACCACGGCGAACACCGGGTTGTCTTCCTTCGGCCCTGGCATCTTCACGAACAACTCGCGGAGCTTGCCGAGAATCCCCGCCCGCTGCTCATCCGTCAGGTCCTTGTCCTTGAGCTTCGCCTGGAGCGGGCGGACCTCGGCGTAGGCCGGGTCCTCCGCGGCCGCCTTCTTGTCCGCCGCGTCGTATGCCTTCTTGATCTCGTTGCGGAGCTTGATCCGCTCGGTGACATCCGTCGTCGCGCGGAGCTTGTCAGTCAGCTCGGAGGCCTGCTTGAGCAGGGGATTGGACTGCTTCTCCTCGGCGCTGAGGCAATCGGCGTAGTACGTGCCCTGCTTCCAGAGCACCTTGCCCGTGGCCTTGTCCAGGCAGATCAAGTCCTCCGACTCGGACATGACGAATATCCTGTCGCCGACGATGATCGGCTGGGCGTTGCTGTAGCTGGGCAGCGGTGTCGCCCAGAGGATGTTCTTCGTCTCGTACCGGGCATCGGGCGTCTCCACCAGGCGCAGGTTGAGGTTGCCCGTTGACTTGATGAGCACGCGGTTCCAGCCCTTTTCGAGCTCGACCTTGATCTTCTGGCTTCCGCTGTCGCCAAGGACGGGCAGCTCGCCCGCCCAGTGCGTCTCCGCGGCGTAGCAGACGTAGTTGATCGAGTTCATCGTCACGACCGGCTTGGAGTTGGCGTGGACGACCTTGCCGTTGACCCAGATCTTGCACGCGCCCGACTGGTCCAGGTGGAAGACGACCGTGCCCTTGGCCTGCGAGTAGAGGTAGTTGTGCGCGTAGGCGACCTTGCCCGGCTCCCTGCCGACGATGTTGGCCAGCAGTATCCAGTCCATCGCGACGCCGGGGTCCTTGTTCACGGAAACAAACTTCTTCCACTGGGCGTCGCCGGCCTTGTCGCCGTCGGTCGGCTGGATTTCCGCCTCGTCGGGAAGCACTTCCTCGTCGAGCACCTTGGCGGGGTCCTTGGACGCCAGCGGCCCCGCGACAAGCCATTCGAGGATCTGGCCGCTGCGGACGGGAATGGCCTTTGAGCCGTCGTCACCCTTCGCCGGCCGGGTCGTCGAGTACCTAAGGCCCCAGTTGGGGCTAAGCGGCCGGCGGGTCCATTCGGTGACCGGCGTCGCATCCGGGAAAAGCCCCGTCCCGTCGCCGCGCCAGGCGATGACCTTGAGGGACGGCTTGTCCTGAGCAGTGGCTGGGCAGCAGCAAAGAACCATGCACGCGGACAAGATCACGGCCGACGCGACTGACACTGCCTTCATGACGGCTCCTTACAGTTGTGGTAGATTCCTACTGTACCAGCACTCCGACGGCCGGACAACGCGATCGCGCTGGCCGCCCGCGGGGCATAGCGGCAAAAGGACAGCCATGACCGACCCAGCCGAAGCGCCGAAGATCATCGAGGTCGCCGACGGGTTCTTCGTCCGCCAGGAGATCGACAACATCGCATGGATCGACCTGGGCGAGTATGCCGTCGCCGTCGACGCCCTGGAGCAGGCGCGCCTGGAGAAGGAGGTCTTCGCGGCCATCCGCTCGAGCCTGGGCGGCAAGCCGGTCAAGTACGTCCTCAACACTCACACGCACTATGACCACGTCGCGCTCAACGGGGCATTCGCCCGCCAGTTCGCGAGCGAGATCATCAACCAGGACACGACGCCCCTGCCGGCCGAGGGGCGATGGTTCGAGGGCACGCGCCGCCGCGTGCTCATGCTGCCCATGCCCGGCTGCCACACGGATGAGGACTGCATCGTGTGGGTCGAGCCGGACAAGGCGCTGTTCGTCGGCGATATCTTCGGCTGGGGCCTGATACCTCTGACGGTCAACCTGCGGGCCGAGTCCGAGAAGCTGCTAATGGACACCTACCAGCGGCTCATCGACTTCGGCGCATCGACCGTCATCCCCGGCCACGGGCCTCTATGCACGACGGCCGAGCTGCGCCGCTGGGTGACGTACTATCGCTGGCTGGTCGAGCGGGCCTCCGCCCTATCGCGCGCCGGCAAGAGCGACGCCCAGATCACCTCCGAGCTCGCACCGCCCGAGGACATGCGGACCTGGTGGCGATTCCTCAAGTGGAAGCACGACGACAGCGTGGCCAAGGTGCTCAAGTCGGTGCGGAAGGGCTGGGTCAAGCCGCTCTGATTCCTCCTCCGAACCGCAAAGGCGGCGCCGGCCTATCCCGTGGCAAACAGGCCCGTCGAGATGATGTAGTCGAACGACCGCCTCAGCCCGGCCAGCCCCTCGCCCGCCTCCGCGCCGCGCAGCTCGACGACCATCGTGCCCCGCCAGTCCATCTCCGCAAGCCTCGCGAATAGTCCGCGGCAGTCCATGACGCCGCTGCCGACGGCACGGTGGTCCTGCCACGAATCGGCCAGTATGTCGTGCAGGTGTACGTGGAATATCCTGTGCCGGACGCACTGGACCATCTCCATGAGCATCCTGTTCATCTCGACGACGCCGGCGGGCTTTTTGAGGAAGGCCCGCTGCTCCTTGAGGCCGCCGCGCTCGTTGAGGTCCAGCGCGCTCCAGAAGTGGCCCGCGTCGAGCGTCAGGCCGGCCGCGGGGCAGTCAACCGCCGCCAGGAACCGCGCGGCCGTCGGGCCGTCGATCACCATCCGGTAGCAGTTCTCGAAGCCCACCCGCGCACCCATGCCCGCCGCGAAGTGGCCGATCCGCCTGCCCGCCGCCACCGCATCGTCCCAGAACTCCGCCAGCGTCGCCGGCGTGGGGTCCATGAGGTGGACCGTGAAGTACTCCACGCCAAGGTCCCGCCCCTTGCGCATCGACTCCTCGATGTTCCCGATGGAGACCGTCCTGACGGCCGGGTCCTTCGACAGGGGATGATGCGTCTGCGCCGCGAAGGGCACGTGCTCAGTCACCGTCGCCCCGCCGTCCTTGAGCACCTTGACGCAGTCGGGAAATGTCCTGATGTAGTGCTCGGATATCTCGACGACCCCCAGCCCGTATGAGCCTAGCAAAGCCAGAACGTCGCCGGGCGTCAGGTCGCCCACGGCGCAAACGGATAGGCCGAGGTCCCTCAGACGCAGTGTATTTCCCATCGCAGTAACCGGCCCGGATACCGATGCCGCGGGCCCAAGCAGCGGGCTGGCCAACGGCGCCGCAAGATGCCGCCTCCGGCAAAGCTCCTAAGACGTCACGGAAACGGACTGCTATACCCTCTCCGGCATGACGCCCAGCTTGGCGGAGATGCGGTCGAAGTCGTCCAGGGAGTAGAACTCTATCACGATCCTGCCCTTGTACTTGGCCTTTCCCCGCAGGATCGTCACCCGCGAGCCGACGGCGGCCGTCAGCCGCTCCTCAAGGTCGCGGATGTACACGGCCTTGGGCGGCGGGGCCTTGGGGGGCACGTGCCCGGCCGTCATGTCGGCGACCTTCTCGAGCTGCCGCACCGACATGCCGCCGTTGGCGGCCAGCCGGGCAAGCTGGAGCTGGCTGTCCGGCATGGCCGCCAGGACCAGCAGCGCCTTGGCGTGGCCGAAGCTCAGGCTGCCATCCAGGAGGAGCTTCTGGACCTCGTCGCACAAGTCTATTATCCGCAAATAGTTAGTAACGGTCGTCCGGGGCTCCCCGAGCCTGTCGGCCAGTTGGGCGGCGGTCAGGCCGAATCGGTCCATGCAGTCGCGGTAGGCGTTGGCCCGCTCGACGGGGTTGAGGTCGGTCCGCTGGATATTCTCGATGAGTGCCCACTCGAGCATCTGCTGCCGGCTGGCGCGGCGGATGATGCAGGGGACCCTCACCAGGCCCGCCTGCTTCGCAGCGCGGAGCCGCCGCTCACCGGCGACCAGGACGAATGGCTGGGGCGCTTGGCCGTCGCCGGAAGGCGTGACGACGATCGGCTGTAGAAGTCCTTGCTGCACAATGCTTTGCGCCAATTCGGCCAGTTCCTCGGGCTTGAACTCCCGTCGCGGCTGATAGGGGTTGGGGCCGATCTGGTCTATCGGCAGCTCCTGTGGACCGGCGGGGGGCTTGAGGGCTGCGCCGTCGGAGACATAGCCGGCTGGCTGGTGATCCGTTCCACCCCCCGGGGCAGGGGCTTGATGGGCGGCTCCGGCGGGCGGGGCAGCGGTCGGCGAAGCCGTGATCGGGCTGGCGGCGGCTGGCACCGAGACCGGGACCGGATCGGCGGCGGAGTTGATGATCAGGCTGGATAGACCGCGGCCCAGGCGGGGTCTGGAGTGGGGGGACTTGACTTGCTCGGCCATTTCGGGCCTCCTTTCCCGTGCGAAATCGCGTTGTTCCACGTGGAACACCGTTTGTTCCACGTGGAACACCATTTGCGCCCCATCATTCAAGTCCGCCGCAGGGCACGATGCAAGGAAAAAAAGGTCAAAATGAGACGAAAAACCTGAGCAACGAGTGTTCCACGTGGAACAACCCCCGATGTTCCACGTGCAACATCATTTGGCGATGCGGCTCGCTAAGACCGTTCCACGGAACGAACCCGATTCTCCCCTGGCCCCGAAAGTGCCGTTTTTCCAAAACGAAGCCAGTTCCCCCCTCTGGCGGAGAAGGGCGTTTCTGCCAAATAAACCCAATTCCCCAGTCCTCTCCGGCCAGCGCCGTTTTGCAGAACGAACCCATTTTCGGGCGGGGTCAGGAGTGCTTTTCCATCCACCTGGCCAGGACCAGCATCGCCCACAGCCGATGGCGGTGGTCGCCACGGCCGGTGAGGTGATCGTTGACCAGGCCGGCCACCGCCTCCGGCCGGAAGGGCGAGCGGCCCGCCTTGGCCGGTGCGTACAGCCGTTCCCTCAGCACACTCAGCAAGTCGGTCCTGATCCACCGGTCCAGGGGCGCCGCGAAGCCGCGCTTCGGCCGGCGGAGTATCTCGGGCGGCAGCATGTCCGCGAACGCCTCGCGGAGAACCGCCTTGCCACGGCCGTGCGCGAACTTCAGCGCCACCGGCAGCGACAGGCCCAGGTCCACCAGGCCGTGCTTGAGCATCGGCGAGCGAAGCTCCAGCGAGACGGCCATCGAGGCGATGTCGGTCTTCACCAGCAGGTCATCCGGCAGGTACGTCGCCAGGTCCTGCCGCTGGGCCATGCCGAACTCGCCGTCCATCTCATCCTCGCCGCTCTCGTAGAGCTCGCAGAACCAGTTTGCCGGCCGTTGGAGGTCCGCGCGGGCCGCGAAGTCGGCCGCCAGCAGGCGCGGCAGGTCGTCGGGGCCGAACAGCCGCCTGTACATAAAGTATTGTTCGGCAATGGGGTAGGGCAGGGCATCGGCGAACCGCAGGAACCGCCGCAGCTTGTCACGCTCGTCGTGGCTGGCCCACGGCCGTGCCAGCGCCGCCGCGATCCGCGTCAGCAGATACATCGGCGGCTTCATCCTCGCCGCCGCCTGGATCGCGCGGTAGCGGTCGTATCCGCCGAAGACCTCGTCGCCGCCGTCGCCCGCCAGGGCCACAGTCACGTGCCGCCGCGCCGCCTGGCAAATCAGGTAGGTCGGTATCGCGCTGGAATCGCCGAACGGCTCATCGTACATCTCGACGATCCGGTCGAGCATCTCGGCCCCCGCGGCGGGGGGAACCTCAAGCTCCGTGTGCTCCGTTCCGCAGTGCTCGGCGACGAGCCTGGCGGCAGGACGCTCGTCGAACTCGCCCTCGGCGAAGCCGGCCGTGAAGGTCCGCACGCCGCCGGTCCTGCCGGCCGCCCGCGCCATCACGGCCGTTACGATGGATGAATCCAGGCCGCCGCTCAGGAGAGCCCCCAGCGGCACATCGGCCGTCATCCGGCCCTGGATGGATGCGATCACCTCGCCGCGAACGCGGGCGATGATCTCTGTTCGGTTTCCGTCAGGTCGGCGGATCGTCGGTTGCCAATAGTTGGCCGGCTCGCCGCACACATCATCAACCACCAGCACACAGGCAGGGGGGAGCTTGCGGATGCCCACCCAGATCGTGTCCGGCGCTGGAACGTAACCGATTGTGAGATAGCTTACTACGCTTTGAGACGTTAGGCTTTTGTCTACCTTCGGATGCGCAAGGAGCGCCTTGGCCTCGGATGCGAAGACGATCCTGTCGGCCAGCACGGCGTACCACAGCGGCTTTTCGCCCAGGCGGTCGCGGGCCAGTAGGAGCTGCCCGCGCGTGGAGTCGTAAATCGCGACGGCGAACATCCCATCCAGTTGCGCGAATATGTCCCGGCCGTCGCGCCGGTAGAGCTGGAGCAGCACCTCCGTGTCGCCGGCCGTGCGGAAGTGGACCGGCGGATGGGACGCATCGCCCCGCGCCAGCTCATCGCGCAGCTCGCGGAAGTTGTAGATCTCGCCGTTGAACGCAACGGTGGCCGCGCCGTCCGGCGTGGTCATCGGCTGGCGCGAGCCCTTCACGTCTATCACGGCCAGGCGGCGGAAGCCGATCGCGCACCGGCCATCCGCCGAGAGCAACGAGCCCTCCTCATCCGGCCCACGATGCGCCAGCCGCGCCGCCATCGCGCGGGCGAGATCCAAGTCCGCCGGACCGCCGCGCGCGTGCGCATCGCGAAACAGGAACTCTCCTGCGAAGCCGCACATGACTTGCGATTGTACCGCATCGCGGCTGGGCCAAGCTACAGACTGGCACAGTCGCGCCCAAAACCGGAGAGTACGTTCCGAGGGATCGTTCCCGGACCGCCGAGTCGCGCGGCACGGAGAGCCTGCCGACGGTCATTCTCGACTCGCTGGTGCTGCGAGGCGTGGAGGACGACTCCGAGGTGATCCCCCGGCTCGCGTCGTCGGCGAAGTTCCGCGGCGCCTCGATGGCGCACAAGACGGCCATGCTTGAAAGGCACGTCGATATCGCGCGCCTCTTCGGGGCGTACACCTGGGACACGCTGCCGACGCGGTATCTGGCGGCGTACACGCCGACGGACAAGCTCAAGACGCTCGATGCGACGGCCCGCGAGCGGGCGGGCAAGCCGTGGCCGAGGAGCGAGGACGCCGAAACCGTGCGAATCAAGGAGCCGATTGACGCTTGAGCACCGGGTTTCCAGGTGGATGAATGCGATGGAACAAGATCGGCAGATTTCGACTCCCCAGGATGCCTCGCCGCAGTACGAGGAGGCAGTTCGAGTCCTCGCAATGCGTAACGTAGTGGATACCCGGAACTCCGCGTGGCCATCGACCGCGCCAGGGCGGGCCTGCTGAACATGACCGCCGACGACGCCACGCGGGCGGTCGTCGACGCGACGTTCTCCAGCCGGTTCATCACGCCGCTGTACTGGGCGGACCCCAAGACCGGCGTCGGCTACCAGGTGCAGCTTGAGGTGCCGCAGGAGCGGATGGACTCGCTCCAGGAGGTCCAGAACATCCCCGTCGGCAATCGGTGGTCGCGCCCGGTGCTGCTGCGGAACATCGCCGAGGTGCTGCCCGCCTTCGGCGTCGAGGAGTATGACCGCTACAACATGCAGCGGCTGGTCACGGTCAACGCGAACATCGTGGGCGAGGACCTCGGCGGCGTGTCGAGGCAGGTCAAGCAGGCCATACGCGACGCTGGCCAGCCGCCGGAGAAGGTCAAGATCGCCATCCGGGGCCAGTCGCCCGCGCTGGATGAGATGACAGGCGGCCTGACGGGCGGGCTAGTGCTGGCGGTCTGCGTGGTGCTGCTGCTCCTGGTGCCCAACTTCCAGTCCATCCGCCTGGCGCTGATCGTCGTGTTGGCCGTGCCGGCCGCGCTGGCGGGCGTGGTCCTCATGCTCTGGATCACCGGCACGTCGATCAACGTCCAATCATTTATGGGCGCGATCATGTCCATCGGCATCGCGGTCGCCAACGCGATCCTCTTGGTGACGTTCGCGGAGCGGTCGCGGATGGGCGGGGCGGAGGCTTCCGACGCCGCGGTCGAGGGGGCGCGGAGCCGGCCGCGGCCGATCCTGATGACCAGCGTCGCCATGATCTCCGGCATGACGCCGATGGCCATCGGCCTTGGCGCCAGCGCCCAGCAGACCGCGCCGCTCGGCCGGGCAGTGATAGGCGGCCTGCTGGCGGCGACGCTGGCGACGCTGCTGGTCCTGCCGGCCGTGTTCACGATCTCGCAGCGCCGCCGCCACCGCCGGTCGGCGTCGCTTGATCCGGATGATCCCGGAGCTACAGCCACAAATGAAATTGCGGAGGCCCCGGCAGCCGAAGAGGGGAGGTGCGCATGACGGCGCGCGGCAGACACACGCTATGGGGACTGACGGCCGTGATAGTCTTCGCCGCCGTGTGGGGCTTATGGCACTGGTCGCACCTGCCCGCCAGCAGCGTCACCGGAGACCCGGCGCCCGCCAAGCCGACGGCCGGGACCACCCGGCCGACACCGCGTCCGGCCGTGGCGAGCGACATGGGAATCATCGTGATACGCGGCACAATCGAGGCGTTTGAGATCGCCGACCTCCAGGCGAAGGTCACCGGCTACGTCGCCATTGTGAACGCCGACATCGGCGACCGCGTCACGGCCGGCGCTGTCCTCGCGGTGATCGACGTGCCCGAGCTTGCCGATGAGCTGGCCGGCGCGCAGGCCGAGCACGCCGCACGCCAGGCGGCCCTCAAGCACGCCCAGGCCGACGCGGAGCTGAACGTGGCGCACGCGGCCGTCGCGCTGGCCGAAAAGCAGGTCCAGACCGCCAGGACGCAGGTTGACCGGCTCACGACGCTGGTGGGCTACACGAAGACCGTCGCCCCTTACGACGGCGTGGTGACCCGTCGGCTGGTCAACCGCGGCGTGCTCGTCCAAGCCGCCCCCGCCAAGGGCGGCGACGCGATCTTCACCCTCCAGCGACTCGACACCGTCCGAGTCTTCGCGGATGTGCCGGAGGCGGATGCGGCCAAGGTCGCGATCGGCACACCGGCGGAGGGAGGCCCATGAACTCCGCGCGCCTGCTCACAACCGTTGCGATCATTGTTGGCGCGTCGCTGACCGGCTGTGATGCATCATGGCAGGCCCCGCTGCCGCGGGAAGGCGTTGCCGCCAAGGGCCTCGCCCCGACGACCCAACCGGGGCCGGACGATGTGCGGCTGGACGCATCGGCGATCCAGCCGATGCACCTTGACTTGTTGGCCATCGACCTGCCGACGGTTGCGGCCGTCGCAACCGCGCGGAACATCGACATACTCTCCGCCCGCCAGCGCGTCGAGGCCTCGCACGGGCGATACGCCTCCAGCATCGGCAGCGCGCTGCCCTCCCTCGTGCCCGCCATCGGCTTCGGCTTCCACCGGGGCGGCGCGCGGGACACCACGGGCGCGATCGTCACCGGCAACTACGTCGCGCTTCACCCGGCCGCGGCCGTGCAATGGGTGGTCAACCCCGGCCAGGTGATCCACGACGTGATCGCATCACGCAAGCGTCTGTCGGCCGCGCAGCAGGATGAGCTGTCGGTGGGCGTTCGCACGCTTCAGCAGGCGGCGGCGCAGTACTACGGCCTGTGCCTTGCCCAGGCCGGCGTGTCCGCGGCGCTGGAGGCCCAAAGCAACGCTGAGGAGCTTGTCCGCGTGGCCGCCGTGCGGCTCAAGGCAGAACGGGCCGTGCCGGCGGATGACCTCCGGGCCCAGGCCGCGCTGGCGGGACGGCAGCAGGACGTGCTGCTGGCGGTCAACGCCTTCTACTACGCGTCGGTTGCCCTGGCGACGACGCTGCGGCTGGACCCCGCCGTTACGCACGTTGCCCGCCCGGACAAGCTCACGCGCACCGCGCTGGTCCGAGATGACATGACGCTGGACATGCTCATGGCGATGGCCGTCGAGCGCCGGCCGGACCTCAAGGCCGTCCGCGAACTGATCGCCGCGGCCGAGGCGGACAAGGCGGCCATCGCGTGGGGCGGCCTGGGGCCTGCGGCGATCACGGGCTATCAGGCCGGCGGAATCGCCAGCCGCGCCAGCGGCGTTGACTACCCCATGCGCCTGGAGCAGGTGGCGACGGCCGGAGCGGGGTTCCGACTGGGCCTGGCCATCATCGGAGACCTGCAATCCGCCGACGCCCGGCAACGTCTTGCGGTCCTGGCGGCACAGTCACAGTTGGACCAGCTCAGGGGCGAGGTCGTGGCGGCCGTCCAGGACAGCCGGGCCAGCGACAAGCTTGTGCCCCTGGCCGTCCGGCAGCTCGCCGCGGCGCAGGAGGGCCTGCGCCAGGTCCAGGCGGCGTACACCGCTGGAAGGGCGATCCTGCTGGATGTGCTGGATGCGCAGAGCGTGCTTGCCCAGGCCCGCCTGCGATACGCCCAGGCCGTCGCCGGCTACAACCAGTCGCGGGTCAATATCCTTGCCTCGCTGGGAATACTCGACGCCGCGTCTCTGGGCCAGCCCGACAGCCTGGAGAACAAGGGAGATTGACGTACACAGACTACTGCGCTGGGTCGGGATTCCGGGGTGATGCGCCGTTCAATCCGCAATCTGCAAGCCGCAATCCGCAATCTACTGCTTCCCCTCGGCCTTCTCCAGGGCCTCCTTGAACCTCCTGTTCTCCGGTCTCTTGAGCAAGTCCTGGAACTCGGGTTCGGGCACCCATCGCGGCCGCGCCCCGGCCAGGAAGGAGACGAACATGACGGCGCGGCCCCTTCCCTCGTGGCTGGCGCGGTAGTCGCAGGCGCGGATGGCGGTCTTGTCGGACTCGGCGGACGACCAGGTCCTGAGATCGAAATCCAGCGGGTCGATGGGCATGTAGAAATACCCGATGCTCAGGTCCGGCCGTTCGGGGCACTTCAGCAGCGTGTGGATGTCCTGGCCGACGATGGCATACTGACTCGGGCGGGCCAGGACATCGGCGCGCAGGTCCTCCAGCGAAGCCGGCACGTGGCGCTCGTGAGCGCGAAAGTACATGGAGAGGGCCTGCTTGAGGTAGTTCATGTTCTTCACGCAGTCCACCTGCCGCCAGGTCTTTATGCGAATGGACTTGGCGGGCACGGCGCAGGCCACCACGATGCCGGCGCTGAAGAGCATTATGGCTGCCATCGGCGCCGCCCCGGCCAGCACGATCCCGCGCTTGGGCAGGTCGAAGAAGGCGTAGATGACCAGGCATCCCGCGGCAAACGCGGGCAAGATCGACACGACGATGCCCGTTTCCACCAGCCCCCCTTCCGAAGCCCGCCCGATCGCGTCGAACAGCTTGACGATGAGGGCGGCGATGACGGCCGCCGCGGAGCCGGCCAGGAACGACACCAGCAGGCACGTCCTGTAGTTGCTCTTGACCTGCCGGTTGAGCCGCTTCACCGACCACCTGATGAGCAGCGCCCCTCCGAAGACCCACCCGGCCAGCAGCGCCAGCAGCGGAAAGATCTGCCAGTGCAGCCCCGTCTGCATGGGGTTGATGTAGTCCGTGAAATTCAGCGCCAGCACCTGCGTCTCCTGTACATTCCCTCGCGGAGCGCATTCCGCCGGCGGCGGACCGCACTCCATATGAACAGCCTACATTTCGTCATGCGGCAACGCAAGGCATCCTGAAGACGCGGGTGGAGCCGACGGCCACGGGCGGCGAACAACGCGGGGACTCGGGCCGGGCCTACTTGCCCTCGCCCTCCAGATACTTCCGCGCGCGGGCGTTGATCCTGTCCGTCAGCCTGTCGGCCAGGCCCTGGTCAGGGCCGAGGTTGACCAGTCCCCTGCGGCGCTCGAGGCGGGCGGTCTCGTCCATCGTGTCGGTCTCGGTGAGCAGGTTCTCATCCGTCACCGGCCCGCCCGGCAGGACGAACATGTCGTACGCGTCGGTAGTCCCGCCCTCGCCGGCCCTGTAACGGTCGCTGCGGGTGGTCGTTACCTCGCAGGAGACCTCGTATGTCCTGGCCCCCGGGGCGGTCGGACGGATGTGGACGGTGGCCGTGCGGAAGACCTTCTGGATGCTCCCCTCCATGAGGTCCATGAACCTGACGGCGTCATGGCGCCAGAACTCGAAGAAGTACTGGCCGACCATCGGGTGGGTCTTGATCTCGCCGCCGCGGTAATCCCTTACGTCGATGGTGAAGTAGAACTCGCGGAGCACGTCGAGGCTGGCCCGCCAGCAGGCGTCGTAGTTCCTCTGCTGCGGCGTCATCGGCGCTTCGGGGGCGACGGGCTTGGTGTACTGGACGCAGCCCGCCCCGACGGCCAGGGCCCACAAGGCGACGGGCACGCAGACCATGGCAGCCAGAAGTGTTCGCATGTTCGTGTCCAATTTCCGGCCGGCACCGGCGGATCGGCTGGCCTGGGGCGGGATTATATACTACTGTCCCGGTGCAGAGCAACCGCAAGCTGGCCTGCACAACGGCCGGCACCAATGCCCCAGGGGCCCCGATCGCGGTTCGCCGCGCTTCGGGCCCCGCAGCCCCGGCCCCACCCAATCGCCGGGGCGATTTTTATTACAGAAGGGACTTGGGATGAGGGACTAGCGACTAGGGGCGGCGCAGGTCTTCCACGGTTTGACATCCTGTCCGCATCGGAGTTGATCGCCCGGCCGGCTAGTCCGACTGGGCCCGGGCACTCCTAGTCCCTAGTCGCTGGTCCCTAGTCGCTAGTCCCTCTTCCCGGGGGGGGCGAAACTGCGCCCAGAGGAGGGCGTTTGATTATAATGCCGTCCTGAGGTAACGATGCGGATCATCGCCGGTTTGTACAAGGGCCGTGTCCTGCTGCCGCCGCCGCCGGCCAGCGTGACGCGCCCCATCACCGGGCAGGTCAAGAAGTCGCTGTTCGGGATGCTCGGCGAGGACCTGACCGGCCAGTCGGTGCTCGACCTCTACTGCGGGACCGGGACGCTGGGCATCGAGGCCCTCTCGCGGGGCGCCGAGCGGTGCTGCTTCGCCGAGAACGACCGGCGGGTGATCCAGCGCCTTCGGCGGAACATCCAGGACGTCGGCGCGTCGGCCCGCTCGACCGTCTGGGCGGGCGACGTGGAGCATCGCCTGGCCGGGTGGCTGGCGGAGCTGGCGTGGACCGCTGACCTGGCGTTCGTCGATCCGCCCTACACCGACACCCGCCGGTGGGACTGGGACCGGATGGGCCAGACGATCTTCGCGCCGCTGGCCGGCAGACTGGCGGGCGATGGCATTGTGGTGTTGCGCCTGCCGGCGGAGGTCGAGGCGCCCGACGGCGTCGGGCCGCTGAGGGTCGGCCGAAGACGTGAATATGGCGGAATGGCCGTCGTGCTGATGACGAAGCAAGAGAAGCAATGATCAATATTCAACACTCAATGTTCAATGCTCAAGTGAAGGAGGCGCAGCTTGCCGCTGTGTCCTGTCGTTCACTTGAGCCTTGAGCATTGAATATTGATTATTGAGCATTGCCGTTGCCGTTCCGCTGATCGGATGGCTATGCCCAACCAGACGTACGAGTATTTTCAGCCCGACAAGGTCGCCAAGCTCAGGAACCTCAACCTGCTTGCGCGGCACGCGGTGGAGGGCTTCATAAGCGGCCTGCACCGCAGCCCGCACAGGGGCTTTTCCGTCGAGTTCTCCGAGCATCGCGAGTACACGCCCGGCGACGACATCCGCCACCTGGACTGGGTGGCCTGGGGCCGGACCGACCGCTACTACATCAAGCAGTACGAGCAGGAGACCAACCTCCGCTCGTACATACTGCTGGACGTCTCCAACTCGATGGCCTACCGCTACGGCGGCGCGGTGAGCAAGTTCACCTACGGCTGCTTCATGGCCGCGTGCCTGAGCTACCTCATGTGCCGCCAGCAGGACGTGGTGGGGATGATCGCCTTCGACGAGAAGGTGCGGTTCCACCTGACGCCCGGCTCGACGCCCGCGCATCTGGACCGCATCTTCACCAGCCTGGAGGAGGTCAAGCCCGGCCGCCGGACGGCCATCGCCTCCACGTTCCACGAGCTGGCCAACATGATCGCCAAGCGGGGCCTTGTCATCATCATCTCCGACCTGTACGACGACCAGTCGGAGATCGTCCGCGCGCTTCAGCACTTCGTCTACAAGAAGCACCAGATCATCATCTTCCACGTGATGGACCCCAGCGAGGTGAGCTTCCCGTTCAGGAAGATCCTCTCACTGGTTGACATGGAGACGGGCGAGCGGCTCCAGGTTGACCCGCGGTTCGTGAAGGACGCCTACCAGCAGGAGATCGCCGCCTTCATCGACCGCTACCGCCGCGAGTGCTCGGAACGGAACATCGAGTACTCGCTGACCCAGACTGATACGCCGTATGACCGGATGCTGCTGAACTATCTTGCCAGGAGGAGGGCGCTGCTGAAGTAGCGCGGCCTTCGGCCGAATGACAAGTGCGGAATTATGAAATGCTAAAGGAATGCCAAATTCCCAAATGTCAAACCGGCGATGTCGCCGGAATTGCCATTTCGCATTTTGCATTTGGCATTCCTTCGGCATTCTCTAATTCCAAATTTGATATTGGCTCACTGCCCTGCGGCAGCGAGCAACCTACCTTGCCCCTGGTCCCTAATCCCTCATCCCTAGTCCCTTCGCGTGAGGCGGCGACCCGATGCTAAGTGGCCTCAAATTCGTCGCCCCCTTGCTTCTCCTTGGCCTCCTGGCCGCGCTGATTCCCTGGCTGCTGCACCTGCTGTCCAGCGTGCGGGCGCAGGAGGTCTTCTTCCCCACGCTGCGGTTCCTGAAGCTGTCGATGGAGAAGACCGCGCGGCGGAGGCGCATCCAGCACTGGCTGCTGCTGGCGGTGCGGACGCTGCTGCTGGCGATGCTGTGCCTGGCGGTCGCGCAGCCGATCACGGCCGCCCTCGGCGGGTGGATGGGCTATGGCAGGGCCGCGGCCGTACTGCTGGTCGACAACAGCTACTCGATGGCCGCCCGCGAGGGGCAGTTCTCCCGGTTCGACAAGGCGACCGCCGAGGCCAAGGCCCTCCTGGGTGGCGAGGAGAAGCCTGCCCAGGCAGGCCTCCTCCTGACGAACAGCGGCACCGTCACGCCCCTCACGGCCAGGCTAGAAGACGTCCGGACGGACCTGGGCAAGACGACAATCGGCTACGGCCCCGGCGCGCTGGCGGAGCGGTTCAGTATGGCCGTCGAAATGCTCGACAAGGAGAAGTCGCTCCCCCGCAAGGCGATCTACATCTTCAGCGACCTCCAGGCCAGCAGCCTCGCCCGCCTCGTGGAAAGCCCGGCCGGATCGTTCGCTTCGCACAAGGACATCCACGTCTTCATCATCAACACGGGCGCCAAGCCGGTTGACAACGTCGGCATCACCGACCTGGAGATCACCGGCCGGCGCGTCGTCGACTCGGAGCTGCGGCTGATGGCCCGCCTGGAGAACTCCTCGCCGGCGGGCAAAAGGGTCCACGTCGGCCTGAGGGTCGACGGCCAGCCCGTCGGCAACACCACATCGCAGGACCTGGCGGCCAGCGGCACGACCGCCTCGGTCGCGATGGTCGCCCTGCCGTCCTACCGCCCGACGAAGCCCGGCCCGGTCAGCGGCGAGGTGTACATCGAGGAAGGCGACGACCTGCCCATAGACAACATCCGCCGCTTCAGTCTCGACATCGGCGGCAAGGTCAACGCCCTGGTGGTCCGCGGCCCGCGCACGGCCGACGACCCCTGGTGGATGGACAGCGGGGCCCGCGTGCTGGTCGCCCTACAGCCCTTCGCGGACAAGGCCCCCTGGCCCATCGTCCCGACGGTCATCGAGGCCGAGCAGTTCGCCGCCAATGACCTGGCGGGAGTAGACGCCGCGTTCTTCAGCGACGTGCCTAGCTTCACGCCCGAGCAGGCGTCGGCCATCACGGAATTCGTCCGCAAGGGCGGCACGGCCGTGTTCTTCCTTGGCCCAAGCGTCCAGGCCGACAATTACAACCTGCGCTTCGCGGGCGACGCCAACGCGCTGCTTCCGGCCAGGCTCGCCGGGGCGGTCGGCGAGATCGGCCCGGCCGCCCGCGCCGACAAGCTGGGCTGGGTGGACAAGGACCATCCCTATCTCAAAGACCTCTGGCCCAGCATGGCCGATTACCTGACCTCGCCGGTGAACGTGCAGCGGGCCTTCCTCTTTGAGCCCCGCAAGGCAAGCCTCGGCGACCGCGGCAGGGAGGACCTGACGGGCACGGTGCTGGCCCGGCTGAAGGACCAGTCCGGGCCGCCGCTGATCGTCGTCCGCAACGTCGAGGCGGGGCGGGCCGTCACCATCGTCACCACCTCCTCGCCGCGATGGTCCAACTTCTCCAGCCAGCCGCTGTTCATGCCTCTCGTGGTACGGATGGCCCTGCTGGCCCGGAAGGACCTCTGGCGGGACAACACCTACGGGGCCGACTCTAAGGTCACCATCCGCGTGGCGAGCGCCCCAGGCGCGGCGGATGATACAGCCAAGGCGCCTCCCGCCCAGGTGCCGGTCAAGGTGACGCTGCCGGCCGCGGACGCCGAGGGCAACACCGCCATCGAAACGCTCGCGGCAAGGAAGACGCCCGGCGGTTACGAGGCCGACTTCCTGAAGACCGGCGCGCCGGGCCTGTACCGCTGGACGGCCGGCGACGGCGAGATGGCCGGGCAGTTCGCGGTCAATCCCGAGGGGCAGGAGGCACGTCTCCAGCCGGTCTCGCCCGATGACCTGAAGGCTAAGCTCAAGGACTTGGGCCTCGACCGCGTTTACATCGCCCCGAGCGTCACCGAGGCCGACGTGCTTGCCGCCAAGGACGCAGAGGGCCGCAACTGGTGGGACGTGCTGGCGGCCGTCGCCGTCGTGCTGCTGGTGGCGGAGGCGGTGATTTCCAACCGCCGCCGGGCGGGTGAAGAGGCGATTCCGGCGCATCTGAATCCGAAGATAGCCGCCTGAAAAGGAAATCACGAACATCGAATTTTCCCAAAAGGTCGTTCTGCAAAACGAAGCCATTTTTCACAAATCCTGCGCCTTGTCGAACACCTTCTTCTTCGTCTCGCCCTTGGCTGTGACGGCCGCCTCGCCGGTGGCCAGGTCGATCGTCGCCTCCGCGCCGGATGAGAACGTCGCCCGCTGGCGCGAGCCGTCGGCCGTCAGCAGCTCGTGGCCGGTCATGCGGTCGAATGCGGTGGCGCGGCGGAAGTCGGCCAGGAACTTCATGTCCTCGCAAGTCTTCTTTCCCGCGTCGGTGTCGAACTGGGCCAGGATGATGTTGGGCATCACGCCGGCCAGCGCCGAGCGGAGCAGCCCGTCGCGCCCGCCGGACCACTCGGCCGTGTGCATGTGCTGCGCGACGCAGTCGCGGAACACCAGTGACCACAGCGGCACGGGCACACCGACGAAGCTACCCTCCGGCGCGCGGTCCGGCCCCAGCCACGTCGTCCGCAGGTGCCGCAGCATGTAGGCGATGTCGATCTTCGGCAGCCCCCAGTACGTCACGTGCTCGCAGCAGCCCGCGATGCCCTGCGACTGGAGGAAATCGTACAGCCGCCGCACGCCCGCCTTCGTCGAGCCGCGAGTGGCCGGGTGGTCCTTGTGCCAGCACTCGTAGGTCAGGCAGTAGTTGTCGATGTACATCGCGCCGGGGTTGATCAGCTCCTTGATGCCCGGCCATTTCTCCCACTGCCGGCGATGGCCGTGAAGGACGTTCCGCGTCAGCAGCTCATAGGCCGTGCCGGAGCAGAGATGGCCGTTGAGCCCGCCGGCCCACATGTTGACGCGCTCGTGCTTGCCGCTGGCATCGGTGATGAGCAGGTCCACGTCGAAGGAAGGCGCGTCGAAGTAGATGTCGCGGTAGTTGTCGTGCAGGCAGAAGAGATGGCCGTCGGCGCGCACGCCGTCGGACAGGCGCCGCAGTCCCGCCGCGCCGCCCGCCTCGGGGCATGGCGGCAGGACGTCGGGGTGCAGGTTGTCGTATCCGCGGACGCCCCAGCCGTCGGTGTGTACGATGAGCTTGCCGAAGTCGTATCGGGCCGCCAGCTCGCGGACGCGCCTCAGCGTATCGTCGAAGTTCACGACCGTGTGCGTGAAGTTGGCCACGCGGTGCATGCAGATGAGGGCCGAGACCATCGCCCCAGTGTCGCGGAGGACCGCGATCTCCGGCCGTGATTTGGCCTTCTCCTCCAGCGGCGCCACGAGGCCCTGCGCGAGGGCGATCTCGCGATACGCCAGCGCCATCGTCACGTACGAGGCCTTCTCGAAGAGCCTGTACCGCAGCCGGCGCGGGTAGCGCATCTGGCCCTTGGAGGGGATCCACCGCACGCCCACCGACGGCGGCCCGCCAAGCGGGTGGACGATGGGCAGGTAGAAGTCATCATCCGTCTCGACGACGGCCATCAGCCCAGCGCCGCCCTGAACCGCGCCGAAGAACGGCAGCTTCGCATCCGCCCAGCCGACCGGCGCGAGGAACTCGCCGCGCCAGTCGCCGGGGATGATCGCTCCCTCCTGCTCCGGCACGACGACGTAGGCGCTGCTCTCGCGCGGCACGGTCAGCCGCCTGGGAAGGAAGACATCCTCGACCTTCGCGCCCCTGGCCATCACCTCGACGACCACGTCGCTCGTCGCCCCATCGACCAGCACCTTCACCGTCAGCGTCGCGCCGGATGCGCCCTTGAAACCGGAGTACGTCGCCTCGATGCCCGCCAGGCCGGTCTTGCCGCCCGCCACCTTGCGCACGGCCACCTTCGCCGCCGATGCGACCGACAGCCCGCCGCCTCCCTTGAGCGTCAGGTCGCGCCCTTCATCGCCGACCGTCCTCCACAGGACACCGCACCGCTTGTCGAGGATGCTCAGGTCCCCGGCCCGCGCGTCGTACCTGGCCTCCGCAAAGCCCGACCTGATCACCCAAACGCTTCCGCTCTTCTCGACGGTAACTGCCGCCATGGAATTGACTCCTTTTTCCTGAATGCTCCGTGGCCGTGGCGCGAACCAGCACGTCGGCAGACTACACAGCAGGAAAGGGTCAGACCACCAAAATCCTCATCATCCCTGTTATCCCTGCAAGGCCGTGGGCGCGACGCAATAACCTCCGTCCGCCTGCGTTA
The DNA here is from genome assembly GCA_041946855.1 of Phycisphaerae bacterium. GTDB lineage: Bacteria > Planctomycetota > Phycisphaerae > SM23-33 > SM23-33 > JBHGBE01. The sequence continues at coordinate 32,456 of JBHGBE010000040.1, forward strand.
TGGCGCTTGGGTTCTGCGGCGCGTGGCTGCAAACGGCGCAGCCACGGCACCCCCGCATATCCAGGGACATGGCGATGAGAACTCACGCCGCTGGCGCGATCATACTCGGCGCGTTGTGCATGGCATGGTCGGCCGTTGGCGGATTCGGCCAGCATGGCCGGGCCGCGGACCTCATCGCCGGCGCGCCAACAACCGCGCCAACATCGACTGCGACCCGGCCCACGCTGTCGATATCGCCGGCCAGTACACCTGCGGCTCCCGCGACGGCTGTCTTTGGGCCGTCGTGGCTGGCAAGGGCCTGTGCCGCTTCGACGGGCGCGAGTGGTCGACCGTCGTGAGCGAGAAGGAAGAACTTGGGCTGCCGGCCCCGGTGCAGACGTACCAAGTCCTGGCCGGCATGTCGATGGCGCCGCTGGACAAGGGCGTGCTGGGCACCATGTCCGGCGGATACATCCTCACAAGCGGCACGTCATTCTCGTTCGGCAAGACGCTGACGGCGCTCATAGACGCCGACCGCCAGTTCGCCCGGCGGGCCCTGGCCGGGCAGCCGCGATGTGACTACTACTCATACCAGCCTGTCGTCGCCGACGGCCGCGGCAATCTATGGCTCGTGGCCCAGAGGGTCAACTGCCAGGTGCTGCCCAACGGCCAGGACAAGTGGCTGGACGTTGACGTGGGCACCAAATCGACCGCCCTGGGTGGCGCTCTGGCGACCGGGGACTCCACCGTGATCATCCGGCGCTACGACTCGATTCGCCGGGGATGGGAATGTTTGTTTGCCACATTCGCCGACGGGCGGGCGGAGGTGACGCCTGGCCCGGTGACCGACCAACAGCGGTCGCTCGTGCTGGACAAGCACGGCGACATCTGGGCCGCCAAGCCGCTCTACGACGGCACGAACGTGCAGACGGCGGCCACGCTGATCATCAGCGGCACGAGGGCCCGCCGCATCTTCGAGAGCTACATGCCGGAAATGGCCGACAGGTCTGGCGGCGTCTGGCTGCGGCCGCTGGCGGGCGCGCTGGCTGAGGACCGCGCGGCCCGGACAATCCTGCTGGCCCGCTCTGATGGGACCATCGCCGCAAGCGCTCTGTTGCCTGAGCTCAACTCGCGCCTGCTGGCGTGCGACGGCGGCGGGGGGATCTGGGCGACTTCGGCGCTAGGCCCCGTCCGCCTTACGCCGCCGGCCGGACAAGCGGGCGGGGACCAGCCCCCGCGCGGCAATCGCCTTGCGCTTGCGGACCGGGCAGGGCCAATCGAGTACAAGTCCACCTTGCCACATCGCGTGCGCCTGGGCGATGAGGACGTGATGCCAGGCTACGGGGCGATTGCGGCGACCAGTGGATACCTGCCCTTCATGGCGACGACCTACAGCCCGCCGGCCGGCGCTCGCTACCGGCCGGTGCTGATGCCGATACCCCGGAACGAGTAGGCTTGTTCAGTACGCAAACGCCCGCGCCGCCAGGAACATCGCCGCAAGCCCAAGTGCCAGCACGATCAGTTCCGGCAACCCCGCCAGCAGGCCGACAACGTGACGCATGGGACGCTCCTTGGCCGCCGATGAAATACCGACTCCAAAGGGAATATCGGACGGCCGGGCGGAGCGACTTGCGTGAATCGCGTCCAACTCACGGTTTTGTGGTGGCAGCTCCCGTGGCCGGGCCGAATGCAGCGGGGCCGGATGCCGCCGGGCCCGAAGCGGCCGGGCCGGGCGCCGGCACTTGGCCGGGCTTGGACATCAGCGCCGTCAGGACGATGTTGGCCGCCAGGTCGCGGGCGGTCGAGGGCATGTAGCTGAAGGCCTTGTAGGCGGTGTGGCCGTCGAGCGTGTCGTGCAGCCCGTACTTGCAGAAGATGACCAGCGGGCGCTGGTTCTTCGTGTAGAGCTGGAACGCGAGCCCGCCGGTCTTCGGCTGCGCGGTCCGCCAGGCCACGGTCCGAGCCAGCTCCGGTTCGCCGGCTTCGTTGGTCTTGATGGCCGGGCCGCGGTAATCGCCGCAGACGCCGGTGATGAACGAGGAGTCGCTGCTGGCCGTGCCCGCGGTGATGGTGGGATCGTTGCCGAAGAGCTTCTCCAGCATCGCCTCCGCGCTGTCGCGGAACGTGCGGGAGCCGTTGACGGCGTTGACAAAAAGCGTGCCGCCGGCGTTGAGCCAGGCCTTGAGGCGGTCGATGTCCTCATCCTTGAGCGTGAACGCGTCGGCGCCGGTCATCCAGGCCAGGTTGTACTTTCCGCCGGCCAGGGCGGCGATGTTCACCTGCTGGACGTCCAGGGCCACGCGGTTCTCGCCCGTGAGCTTCTCGCTGAGGTACTTCAGGGCATAAGGCGACGTGTAGCAGTTGCCCTCGTGCCTGAGCCAGGCGATCCTGGCGGTTTGCTTGACCTCGCCCTTGGGGGCCACGAAGACCGGCCGCAGCCGCCGGGCGAAGGAGTTGTGCCCGGTGGCGTAGAAGTAGATGTTCTTTGACAGCTCGAAGTCGTTCTTGTCGTTGGCGAAGCTCCGGGCCTGCCACGCCCTCGGTATGTCGCGGTGGCAGAGGATGACGAGCATTCGCGTGCCGTCCGAGAGCGCCTCGATCGGCGCAAAGGTCGCCGCCCCGGCGACCTTGTACATGTCGGTGCCCTCGCCGTAGAGCGGGTGATCGTCGGGCAGCTTCTCGAGCTTGAAGTACGCCGGCGCGTCGGCCTGCTCGGCCTTGTAGAGGCCCGCCAGCGCCTTCTCGGCCGAGTCGATGAACTGCCTGTTGTTATTGTTGGGGATCATCAGGATCGTCCCTCCGCGGAGCGTGTACTCGCGGAGCCTGGCCCAGTCCTGCTCGCTGAACGTCAGCGCGGCGGAGCCCTCGATCAGGAGGATCGGCGCGTCCAGCAGCATGCGGACGTCGTCGGTGAGCTTGACCACCTGCCAGCGCATCTTGAGCTCGTCGAACGTGCGGCGCATGTACTGCGTGAATCGCGGCACGTCGCGCGGGTAGGCGTTCCACTGGGGCTGCTGGCCGTACTCCAGCTTGTTGAACGTCATGGGCAGGCGCGAGCGCGACAGGAAGATCAGCTCCAGCGACGCCTGCACGATTGAGCCGTACTGCCCGTTGTAGGGGCGCCCGCGAGGGTTGGGCTCGCAGAGCTTGTTGGCGGCCGCGGCGAACCAGTCCATGTTGTTGATGAACTTCACGCCGCTTGCGTTGGCCACGCGCTGGAGGCAGAACAGAAGGTAGCCGTTGGCGTTCTTGTCCTTGTCCAGGAAGAAATTCTCGTCCTTCATGTTCGCGCTCAGGAACTTCCAGCCCCTGTCCAGGTTAGCGTTGTAGGCGTAGGCCGAGACGTCCTTGGCCTGTGCGTCCTGGCACTGGTAGAGGCTGGCCAGCGCGGCGAGCGTCATGCTGAGCGTGGTCGGGTCGTTCTTGCCGGCGTATCGCCAGCCGCCGTCGGGCTGCTGGCGCGTGATCCAGACGCTCTCGGCCTTCTTGAAAACCTCCGAGGGCACCTCCAGGCCGGCCATCTGGGCCTCGTAGAGGGCCAGCAGGGCGAACTGGCTGCACGAGTTGTCGCCGTCCTTGTCGACGCCGGAGTAGCCCCACGCGCCGACCTTCGCGGCGTTCTTGGCCGGGTCCTTCGACGGGCCTTCGACCAGGTACTTGATGTCGTTGTTGAGCGTCTTGGTGTAAGGGAAGCTCTTGTTCCCCGCGGCGGACTGCCTGGCCCACAGCTCGCTGAACGCCATGAGGCGCGTGGCGACGACGTAGGTGTTCCTGGCGTCCTGCTTGTCGAGCCAGTCGAAGCCCTTGATCATCTGCGGGGTGAGGCTCTCGTTGGTCTGGAGCGCCTCCAGCAGCGCGAACAGGGCGATGGCCGTGTGGCCCTGCCCGGTGGGCACTTCGCGGTTCCAGTCGTACCAGTGCCCGTCCTCCTGCTGCGCGGCGTAGAGCGCCCGCTTGGCCTCGGCGATGGCGCGGTCGACGTCCTCGTCGGTGATCTCGCGCTGCTTGATCTGCGCGGCAAGGGGCGCGGCGAGCACGCCGGTCACGATGAGAGCGGAAAGTAATGCGCGTTTCATCTCTTGGGTCCTGCGGCTGGGGTCGGCGTGGGCGACGGATGGCGGGCCTTCTCGATGGCGTCGTTCATCTCGTACAGCGCCTGGCTGTGCGGATAGCGGGTCCTTAGCATGTCGTACGCGGCCTGCCCGTACTGGTCCTTGATGATCCTGGGAATCATCTCCTGGATGTTGGGGATGGAATTGAGGTATCGCTCCAGTTCGGCCTGCACCCTGGGCGAGCGAGCCTGCCTGAGCCAGCCCAGCGCGATGTTCAGCAGGCCGTAGCAGTCGGCCGGCCAGCGGCTGTCGTGGACCACGTTGAGGTAGTGGTCGGCGGCGACCGCGAAGTCGCCCGCGCCGGCGTGCGCCGCGCCCAGGAGGATGTCCAGGCCGTGCTCGTCGCGCTCGGTGACGATGATGGTCTTGAGCTTGTTGCCCAGTTCATCCGCCTCTCTGAGCATCTTGGCCCTTCCAAGCGCAGCGCCGACCCCGTAGAAGTCCAGCCTCATGCTCAGGTCGCGTATCTTCTGGCCGGTCTTGAGCCGCTGATTCAGGAGGGCCAGCATCTTCTTGGCGTCCTCCTGGGCGGCCACCAGGTTCGTGTCGGGCTTGTTCGGCTCGGCCGGCCCCGGCTTGATGTTGACGCTGACGGCCAGGTAGTTGATGTCGCCGTAGGCGGTGCGCCACTGCACGTCCGGGTCGAACGTCTGCGCCATCAGCGCGTCGGTGAGCGTCTTGCCCTCGGGCATGCAGATGCGGTCGGCGTAGAGGTAGGCGTAGTACTGGCTCCAGAAGTACGCGTTCCACGCGTTGGCGGTGCAGTAGAGGCCGGCGCGGGTGTCGCCCAACGCCTTGCCGAAGGTCATCCACGCCTCGCCGACGGCGCGGTTGTCGGGATAGTAGCCCTTCATGTTGGCGTTGCCCACGGCGTCGACGATGCGGTGGATGGCGTTGATGTCGCCCGCGTTGGCCCATGCCCCGTAGTTCTTGCGGGCGTATTCCAGTGCGCCCTTGGAGTCCTTGGCCGCGCTGAAGCATCCGATGCGGTAGCCGTAGTAGTCGTTGTTCAGCATCGTCGGCGGGAAGCGGCTGAACAGCGTATCCAGCGCCACGGCCACCTTGTCGTAGCTCTTGGCGGCCTGCTCGGCCTGCACCCGCGTGATGAGCACGGCCTGCGTCAGCGGGTGCGACTTGTACTGGCTGATCATCCGGTCGATCCACTTGTCGCGGAGGTCGGGGGTGAGCTTGGCGAAGTAGTAGTCGATCAGGGCCTTTACCGCCTCGATGGTCGCGGCGTCGGCGCGGTGGTTGTTCCACATCTCCTCGCCGATCTCCTCGGCGAACCGCGGCTCCTCGTTCTTGAGGCGCGTCTTGAGCTGCTCCAGCAGTTCGCCGGCCTTGCTCCTGGGGTCCAGATCGGGGATGCCCCATTTCTTCTTGGCCGACTCGACCAGCGCCTTGAACGGCTCGTTCGCGGCGGCCCATTGCTTGATGCTGTTATACGAATCGGCGCACCACTGCTTGTCGGAGATCAGCTCCTCGGCGAGCTTGGCGGCCTCGTCCGCCTTCTTCTGGCGGATGAGCAGGTCGATCTTCCATATCAGTATGTTGCGCTGGCGGGCAAAGTGGTCTTTCAGGCCGTAGTTGGCCTCGACGGCCGCCATCGCCGGCTCGCAGCGCGATGCGTCGCCTGTGGCGGCCTTGCGCTGGGCCATGCCGATGCACCATGACGCGGCCTGGCCCGTGCGGTAGCCGTGCTGGTCCGCGTCGGTCTTGAAGTACACCGGCATCAGCTTGAGGTAGTCGTCGAAGCGGTCCTTCTGCTGTAGATACGACAGCCGGTTGTAGCTCGGAATGCCAAGCCCGCCGAAGTTGCCGTACTTCTTGACCAGCGTGTCCCAGCACTCATCGGCCGTCTTGTCATCCTTGACCGCCTGGGCGTGGTTGGCCATCAGGACCAGAAACGCGGATGCTCGCGGGTCGTCGCCCCAATCGGCCAGGTAGTCCTGGAACTGCTTGTCGGCTTGCTGCTCCTGGCCCGATTGCCTCAGAAGGGCGACATGCACGGTCTGCCACTCCGGGGGCATGTCCTTCTTGTGGAGGTTGAAGGTCTTGGTCAGGGCGGCCAGGGCGCGCTTGGCCAGTTCGGGCGTGGTCGCCACGCGCGGCACGGTCAGGATCCAGTTGGGATAGTCCCAGTTGACGTAAGCGTGGAGCATGAAGGCGTACGGGTCGCATGGATACCGCCGGCCGTCCTGGTGCCAGTAGTGCGGATAGAGCGTGGCGTTGTAGATGTCATCCGCCAGCGACCACGGGGCCTCCGGCGCGCGGGCCAGCATGTTCTCAAGGAGCTTGATGTACTGCTCGGGCTGCTTGGCCGCCAGGGCCTGCTTCATCCGGCTGCTGTAGGCGATGAACCAGTAGTGGGACAGCGGGAAGCGCCTTATCACCTCGTCGGTGGCGGCCTCGTAGCCGGGGGTGTCCTTGGTGTTGAGCCTGCACACGGCCAGCGCCATGAACGCCTGCGGCGCGTTCTCGTGGTCGACGCACTGCTTGACGAAGTCCTCCATCAGTGGCTTGGCCTGGTCCCAGCTCTGTCCCTGGAAGCGGCTGTAGGCCCCTTCCCACAGCTTCTTGGCCTTCTCGCCTTCGGCGAGCGTCTGGGAATAGGCCGGAAGGCAGGTCGTGAGGAAGGCGACGCCGGCCGCAAACACGCTGAGGGCGCTCTTCAGAGAATACATCATTCAATCCTCTCGCGGCGGAGAGTGCTGCCCGCACGCGGTGCTGAGATTTATACTATATTGAACTCTTGCGTGTTTGAGAAGGCCCGACCCTGGCCAAAAAAGCCATCGCCCGGCGCGCCGCGGCGGTCCTCGACCGCCGGGAAATCACGCCCCCTGCCGAATCGGCGGCTGTTATACTCATCAGACACTTTGAGGAAACCATCATAGGAGATGCGCGATGCGGACTGATGCAATCAAGGCGATTCTTGCGGCCGTGTTCTGCTTCGTGGCGGCGGCCGTGCCGGCAATGGCGCAAGAGGCGGCGCCAAAGCCGGAGGATGTGACGGTCTTCGACTTCGAGAACGCGGATGACGCCAAGGCCTGGACGAACCTGGACACCAACGCCATCGTGATGAGGCAATACGAGGACGCCCTCAAGACCGCCGGCACCAACAAGGTCTGGAAGCCCGCGACTCACCCGGCCGAGCCGCGGATCAAGGTCGAGCTGACCTCCGAGGGCGCCACCAGCGGCAAGCAGGCGCTCAAGATCACGTTCGACGGCGGCACATGGCCCGCCATCACCACGACGGCCATTCCGGAGGATGTTGACTGGTCGAAGGCCGGGACGCTCAAGGCGGACGTCATCGTGCCGCGGCCGTGCGTAGTGGGCTTCTGTGCGATGCAGGAGAAGTCCAAGCGCGGCGACGGCTACGACCCAAGCACCAGCCGCTGGGATGCGACCGTTTTCCTGAAGGCGGGCAGGAATGAGGTCGTCGCCCCGATGATCGGCAACAACGGGTCCATGCTCCCCAAGTCCCGCGGCAAGGTAGTCTCCTTCGACATCTACATGTACGAGCCGCGCAAGGGCGAGTCGATCACCGTGGACAACATTCGCATCAGCAAGGACAAGCCCGCGGCGGCTCCCAAGGTGGAGTTCACGGTCCTTGGCACCGACATCAAGGTCACGTGCGGCGCAATCTCCAACGAGGCCGTGGCCGAACTGCACAAGAAGCTCAAGGACAAGTGGGTCAAGGCCGATCCCAAGACGCTGGACGAGGTCGAGGCCGACATCAGGAAGCAGTATGAGGAGATCAAGGCCAGGAACCCCAAGGCCGTGCTCGCGGTCTTCCGCGACGGCGAGAAGGGCTTCGATCCGGCAAATCCAGACAAGGTCTACGCCGGGTGGAAGGACGCCTACGTCAACGGGCACGGCCCCGACGGCGACGTGTGGAACCGGTCCGCCAAGCACGGCAAGGAGCCCTACAGCGAGCAGTTCATGCGCCATCGCGGGCGGCTGATGCAGATCGACCTGTCCACCATCCCCGCGGGCTCGAACATCCTGGCGGCCAGGCTCGTGCAGATCAACACGGGCGTAAAGCCCGGCGTCGCCGTCGAGAAGTCGACGATGTGGGTCGCCGAGGCGTGCAACCGCGACTGGGACGAGCTCGAGGTCAACGCCTACCAGTTCGCCAAGGAGAAATTCTGGAAGAACATCAGCGGCTGGAACTGGGCCGGCGACGACCCGGACTTCCTGCCGATCTTCCTCGCATACGGGCCGTCGCAGGGCATGGTCAACGTCTGGGACTTCACGGAGGCGGTCAAGTTCTGGACCGACGGCAAGCACGCCAACCACGGCTTCTTCTGGCACAGCGACGGCTCCGACTACTGGGGCGGCTGCCCCAATCGCAAGGCCAAGGACGTCAAGCAGCGGCCGGGGCTGTACGTGATCTATGAGCCGAAGTGATGCCAGTGACCTGCTGAATGGTTAATCGGGGGGAAACCGGCGACGCGGACCCGGTCAACCGATTGACCGACTAACGGACCACCCAGGTCTCGCTTCCGCGGCCTTTGGCGATTACAATGTCCTCCGGGTACACGATGGCCGACGAGACCAAGGACAATCGCCTGGACCACGTTCCGCCGGAGCTGCTGGAGCGTATTCGCGCCGCGGTTCCGGCGGACGCCGTGCAGGCCTGCGCGCCGCACGACCTCGACGAGCGCGGCATGTACGCCGAGGGCTATCTGGTCCTGACCGACCGGCAGCTCGGCCGTTTCCGCAAGAACGGGCAGGGCTGGCAGGGCGACTGGCTGGCGCTGGACAGGCTTTCCAGCGCGGTCCTGGTCGAGGGGCTGGGGATGAGCCTCCTGCGGCTGCTGAAGGACCAGTCGGTCGTCGCGGAGGTCCGCTTCTCGCTTCGCCACGCCAAGGACGTCGCCAAGCTCCATCGTCGCCTCGAGCGTCTCTTCGACGGCAAGGCCGAGGAGGACCTGCCCCCCGAGCCGCCCAAGGGCGACGAGAAGAAGATCCGCTGCGACAAGTGCGACCGCGTCATTCCCCCCTGGGCGGAGGTCTGCCCCGCGTGCATGGTGCGGCGCAAGGTGCTAAGCCGCCTGCTGGACTTCGTCCGCCCGCACAAGAAGTGGGCTCTGTTCGGGTTCCTGCTGGCCCTGGTCGCCACGCTGGCCAACCTCGTCCGCCCGTACCTGGCAAAGCCGATCTTCGACGACGGCCTGGGCATGGGCAGGGGACGGACGCCGAACTTCGACGTGTTCCTGTTCTACTTCTTCGTGATGGCGGCCCTGATGATCGTCGCGGCCATCGCGCAGGCGTTCCGCGAGCGGCTCATGGCGATGCTCGGATCGCACATCAGCCGCGACATCCGCGACCGCACCTACGAGCACCTGCACAAGCTGGCCCTCTCCTTCTTTTCCAAGAAACCCACTGGCTCGCTGGTCACTCGTATCACCAGCGACAGCGACCGCATCTGGGACTTCGTCGCGTTCACGGTCATCGAATCGGTCATGTCGCTGCTCACGTTCATGGGCGTGGGGGTTGCGCTTTTCATCCTGAACTGGCGGCTGGCTTGCATCGTCCTGCTGCCGTTCCCCATGATGCTGGGCCTGTCGATCTACTTCCACAAGCGGCTGCACACGGGCTTCGACCGCCTGTTCCACCGCTGGAGCCTTCTGACGGCCATCGTCGCCGACGCCCTGCCCGGCGTGCGCGTCATCAAGGCGTTCAGCCAGGAGCGGCGCGAGGTCGAGCGCTTTCAGGGCCGCAACTACCAGTTCTACGAGGACGAGATCGGCATGATCGGCATCTGGACGCTGTTCGGGCCGGTCATGACGCTCTGCGCGTTCGTCGGGACGCTGCTGGTCTGGGGCGTGGGCGGATACTGGGTCTACCGCGGCTGGATGAACGCCGGCACGCTGGTGGCGTACACCGGATACCTGTGGATGTTCTACGGGCCGATCCACACGATCTCGCACATGGACCGCATGTTCAACCGCGCCGCCACGAGCGTGCAGCGGATATTCGAGATACTCGACACCGCGCCGGCCATCTTCTCCAAGACCGGCGCCACGCGCGTCGACCGAATCGCGGGCTCGATAGAGCTGCGGGACGTGAGCTTCAGCTACGACGGCGTCCGCAAGGTGCTGCACAACGTCAGCATAAAGGTCGCGCCCGGCGAGATGATCGGCCTGGCCGGCCCGTCCGGCGGCGGCAAGACCACGCTGGTCAACCTGATCTGCCGCTTCTACGACGTGCTGGAGGGGCAGATCCTCATCGACGGCAAGGACATCCGCGACTACGACGTGGAGTCGCTCCGCCGCCGCATCGGCGTGGTGCTACAGGAGCCGTTCCTCTTCCACGGCACGGTCGCCCGCAACATCGCCTACGGCAACCCCGACGCGACGCTGGAGGAGATCATCACGGCCGCCAAGGCAGCCAACGCCCACGACTTCATCGTCGGCTTCCCCGACGGGTACGACACGATGGTCGGCGAGCGCGGCCACACGCTCTCGGGCGGCGAGCGCCAGCGCATCTCCATCGCGCGGGCCATACTCAACAACCCGACCATCCTCGTACTCGACGAGGCCACAAGCTCCGTGGACACCCAGACCGAGAAGCTCATCCAGGAGGCCCTGGCCCGCCTCATCGCCAACCGCACGACCATCGCCATCGCCCACCGCCTGTCCACGCTCCGCAAGGCCGACCGCCTGGTCATCCTCGACAAGGGCAAGATCGTCGAGCAGGGCACGCACGAGGAACTCACCAACAAGCCCGACGGCCAGTACGCCAAGCTCATCCGAATGCAGAACGAGATGCAGGCGATCATCGCTATCGCCTGACAAAGACTCTCACCACAAAGGGCACAAAGAACACAAAGCCAAAAGAGAGCAGCAGCTCTTGGCGACCTTTGTGCCCTTTGTGGTGAAGTCTGTGAATCGGAATCAGAAGTATTCCTGTAGATGCTTTCGGCTCTTGGGGTCCAGGGCGTTGATGTCGGCCAGTTCGTAGGTGTTGCCGTCGGCGTCACGGAATAGCAGGCGCGTGGCGGACAGGACGCGGATGTCGTCGCGGCTGCGGATCTGGAACGTAACGGTTCCGCGGTCAGTGGCGGCCGTGATGGAGGTCACGCCGAACTCGCTCTTGTAGTCCAGCACCTTCTGGATGCGGGGGTTGAAGACCCGCTCGGCCAGCTCCCGCGCGACTACCTCGCGGCTGGCGGGGTCAAGCTCGTCGAGCGTCTTATGGAGGACGATCTCATGCCCGTCCTTGTCGCGGATAGAGATGTAGGTCTCCGGCAGCGACCAGGGGAAGCACCGCGCGACGCGGGCGTCCACCACGGGCTCGGCCCGCCCCTTGATGCGGACAACAAGCTGCCCGGCAGTGTTGCGGGTGACGGATTCAATCACCGCGCCGGTGTAGTCGGGCGTTGCCGCCGGTGCGTCGGCGGTCGTAGAAGCTGTCTTGTCAGGTTCGGCCATGGCTCAACTATAGCGGATTGCAGGGCCCCTGTCGCCTGTGTCATTCGATTGGCAGCGGGGGAAGCAGAGGAACGGAGGAAGGAAAAATGGCAGCCCCAACTCCAAAAACGCGGCGTTCTTGGAGTTGGCGATGCCAATTTTCCATGCCTCCCGGAGCCCCCTTTGTGCAGCACGGGCAGCACCGCTCGCAGGTCACTTCCCCTTCTTCTGTATCGCTCTCTGAATCAGCGCGATTGTTCGTTCACAAACCTCGAACAGCTTGGTTTTCCTGTCGTCCGCGAGCAGTTCCTTCAGTGGGAGGCCATCGGACTTGCCCACATACACATCAGTTCTGCCCATCCTCCGGTTTTTCTCGCCCCGCATTGGCATGACCTTCGCGCCGGGCAACAGCTTCGACAACTCCGCCTTGTGCGTGTTCGCGATCTCCTCGGGTAGCCCGGCCTTGTCGAGGTGATGGTCAAGCCACGCCGCTCCGGTGAAGCGACCGTGTCGCAGGTAGCCAAGTGTGAAATGCCGCCCGCTCTCCAAGTCAATGTAGCGGAGTACCGGCCCTGTGTCCTGCCAAACGACAGAGAGTCCGTGTTCCTCCGCGTTGTCCAAGAGCCAACGCGCGTACTCGGCTACAGAGGCATCCGTCTCAAGTCGCGTCCGCTCGATGAAGTCTTCCTCACTCATTCTTTGGCGGGACTTCCTGGCTTCATCTTCCGGTGGCGGCGTCGTCGCCCGTACGACCGCTGGAGCCCCCTCTACCGTCACAGTAACGAGGGACCTCATGATTTCGCGGGTCCGCGTGACCACACGCGGCTGCACATAGATGGGCCACTTCTGGTTCGCGTCGATTCGCCACAGGCCGAGCTCTACGAGTCCTAAAGAGTAATGGAGCAGAGGTGTTCTCTGGAGAAAATCGGCCATCTGTTCCACGCCTTCCCTGATGCCGTCACCAACAACAAGAAGAAGAAACCGTCCTGATTGCAGATTGCGCGTCAATGTGTCCTGGAACCGCCTCTCATCGAAGCCCGGGTGCTCCCTGAAGTGGTCCACCAAGCTTGACTTCACAGGAGAAGACAAGGCATTCTTGAGCGCACGCTCAAGGTCCTCGGAGGTCCATGTCTGCATCGCAGAAGCATACTCAACAATCTGCGCAACGACCTCACGCCTGGATTCCGGATTGCGCCATAGCTTGGTCTCGACCAGGATCAGCCAGCCGCGCTCATTGAGGAGGAGAAGATCGATCGGGCCGGCGGCCGTTGGTACTTCCCGCCCCACGGCGTGCGCCCCATGAAACGCTTCGTCGAACTCGCTGGCAGGCAGGATTTCCGGATGGGCAAACAGTAGTTGCTGTAGCCAGTCTTCGGAGTACTCTTTGCCTTGTCGTTCGATTGGAGTGAGCGCGACGGCTTTCTCTTTCTCTGTCACCAGGACCGGAACACCGGTAATGTTGTCCGACATCGTCTCTCCTTTCCCAATTCAGGAGCTCTCTGCGCGCGCCGGGCACAACAACGCCTATGGGTACTCTTCTCATATCCCGCTCCCGGCTGCAAGCGTTCGTCACTCAACTCGCGGGTCGCGAGCTACGGGGGCGGTGACGACTGGCTGGCCCTTGCTGCGGAGGAAGCCCAGGTAAAGGCTGATGGGGACCTCGAAGCGGGCGTTCTCCATCAGACGGCCGCGCCGGATAGCGGCGACCATGGCCGCCTGCTCCTGGGTGGGTTGGGGGAAGGCCAGGAAGTCCTCGACGCGAAAGCCGGCCTCGAACGGAGTAGAGAGTGGGGAGGGGGGAGTGGGGCGTGAGCCGTCCTTCACTCCCGACTCCCCACTCCCTACTCCTACTGCTTCTGGCCGTCCTGGGCGGCGGGGGAAATGGACAAGAGCAGAATATGTCCTATGCCAACCGTCGCCTGGGAGAGCCGTCAGAATTCGGCCGATCGCGGTGCTCGCGGGTACGGAATCACGTCGCGGATGTTGGTCATGCCGGTGACGAACTGCACCGTCCGCTCCAGCCCCAGGCCGAAACCCGCGTGCGGGACCGTGCCGAACCGCCGCAGGTCCAGGTACCACCAGTAGTCCTCCTTGCGGAGTCCCATCTCGGCCATGCGGCGCTCAAGCACGTCGAGGCGCTCCTCGCGCTGGCTGCCGCCGATGATCTCGCCGATCTTGGGCACCAGCACGTCCATCGC
>JBHGBE010000041.1:0-45470 GCA_041946855.1 Phycisphaerae bacterium
CATCTGGTCTGTGCAGTCATTACGTATCGCTGTTCCGGGTTATTCGGATAGGCTCTTAGGACTTCTCAGGCATTGTCGCCGAATCTTTACGGAATCTGAACAAAGTTCTCAACGTAAACCGCCGGCGCAATCCCTATCATCTAGCGTGCGAGGTTCCTTGTCCGGCCTTGTCAGTTCTGGCACAGTTTTTCCTGCCAGGGTTGGTGGATGCAGAGCAGCAGCAGTCAGTTGACGGTGATAGTTCCGGCCTACAACGAGGCCGGCACCCTCGCCGAGACATTGTGCAGCCTCCAGAGGCAGACGGTGCTGCCGGAGGAGGTGATTGTAGTCGATGACGGGTCGACCGACGGCACCTCCGACGTCGCCCGCTCCTTCGGGGTGACGGTCCTGCGCCCACCCCGAAACACCGGCTCCAAGGCCGGCGCCCAGAATTTCGCCCTGCCACACGTCAAGACCGAATTCACGATGGCCATCGACGCCGACACGACGCTGGCGGATGACGCCATCGAGCGGCTGCGGCCAGCCTTCGACGACCCCCGCACGGCCGCCGCCTGCGGCATGGTCATCCCGCGCCACGTGCGGACGATCTGGGAGCGGGGGAGGTACATCGAGTACCTCTTCGCCTTCACGTTCTACAAGCCCATCCAGGACTACTTCAGCAAGCCGCTGATCTCATCGGGGTGCTTCTCGGCCTACCGCACCGACCGCCTGCGCGAGATGGGCGGTTGGCCGACCCGGACGATGGCCGAGGACATGGACCTTACCTGGAGCTTCTACTCCCGCGGCCACGGCGTGCGGTTCATCCCCGAGGGCGTGTGTTACCCGGTGGAGCCGGAGACGCTGGGCTTCATGGGCAAGCAGCTCAAGCGGTGGTCGCACGGCTTCGTGCAGAACATCCGGCTGCACTGGCGCAACGTGCTGCGCGAGCCGGTGCTGCGGACGATGGTGTCGGTGGCGCTGTGGGACGCGGCCGTCGCGTCGTTCGCGTTCCTTGCGATCATACCCCTGCTGGCGGCGACGATCAGCCCGTGGTTCCTGCTGGCGTACCTGATCGACGCGCCGGCCGTCATCGTGCCGGTATTCACCAAGGCGATCCGCCGTCGCGAGTTCTGGCGGGCCGTCGCCAGCCTGCCGGGCTTCTACATCCTCAGGGCAGTGAACTCCATACATCTCATACGCGCCTTTTTCCTGGAACTGGTCCTAAAGCGAAGCCTGACGGTCTACGAGAAGGGACACTGAGATGTTGGTGGGCATACCGGGAAGCGGAATCGGCGGGCTGTACTATATTCTGCTGGCGCTGGCGATGCCGTTCTGCGAACTGTACCTGACGGTGCGCGGGCGGGGCTCGTGGGCGCGGTGGCGGGCGGCCGGCAAGCAGGCGGGCTATGCCGTCGGCATACTGGCGGCGATGGCCGGCGCGGGCTGGCTGCTTCACGCGGCATTTGTGGTGGCCGTCAAATGGATGTCCGGTTCCCCCGCCCTCGCTCAGGCACGGCTTCAGGTCATCAACGAGCGCTTGGAGAAAGTGGCGTGGTCGGGGATGGCCTGGCTGAGCATCATCACGCTGACGGTGGTCATCATACTGCCGACGCTGCTGGCGATGGCGCTGTCCTTGCGCGAGCGGCTGCGGGCGGCCAGGGCCCGGCGCAACGGCGCCGCGGGATCGCTGGAACAACAGCCATTGAGTGCCGCCAATGACGATGCCGCGATATAGACTGACGGCAATCTTCCCGGCCTTCCTCGCGTCGCTGGCGCTGCTGCTGAGCTGCCTGTCTGGCGGGTGCACAAGCACATCCCCCGCCGCGCCCGCGTCGGTCCACGTGCCGCCGGTATTCGACTCCGAGGCCTGCACGGAGGCGATCGCGGGAGAGTACGAATCGGCGGCCGAGTTCAACCAGCGTTACGCGGCCGGCATGTCCGGCAGGCGGCCCGAAGACAGCTACGGGATGGCGCTGGCCAACCAGACGTTGGGCCTGCTGAGGAATGACCCGGCCTATATCGAGCGGGCCAGGGACTGCTTCGCCGCCCAGCAGGCGCGTACGGCCGATGCGCGAGAGAAGGAGGCCTGCCGTCTTGGAACGCGGTACGCGCGGAGCATCCTGTCGGGCGTCTATGAGAAGGCCCGCGCGGTTGATGAAAAGGCCGTCCCCGTCACGTATGCCAAGGGCGCGCCGCCGGCCGGCGACTTCCACAGGATCATCCTTGGCCGGTCGGCCATACGCATCCATCCGGGCATGAAGATCAAGACGCAGGTTGACCGCGTCACGCGCGACTGGCTGCTGGGGCTGAACGTCGCGGCCGACCCGTGGGCCTACGACCTGAAGACCTCGGCCAAATGGACCGAGGGGCATATCCTCCGCGAGATTGTTGCGCTCGTCGACGTGAGGGTCACGCCGGTGTGGGGCACGAAGGTGAGGCGCTTCGGCGACAAGTGGTTTGCGCCGGATGCCGAGGGGAACTGGCGGTTTGAGGTCTCGTACGACAAGGTGCTCAACTATCCGACGACTACCATGATCGACGGCCGCACGGTGCTGGTCAGCGACACGCACGGGATCAGCGCCATCGCGTGGGACAGCCTGGACGCCGGCCTGGTCGTCGGCTGCGGCGACCACAGGGGCAAGATGGACGCCGCGTATTACCTGGCCGAGCGGGGCGTCAACGTCTACTGCCCGACCGACCGCTTCATGGGCCTGCTGATCGGGACCACGACCAGGGGCACGATCATCGGCTCAGGGCCGGTCAAGATGGCCGGCGGCGGCGCGGTCATCGGCGACCAGCCGGCCGCCATCGACGTGGACGAGACGATCGTGGTCTCGACGGGCAAGCTGAAGTACCCGCTCCAGTACTACGACACGCCGAACTTCTACTTCAAGGCGCTGGCCCAGTGGTGCGGCCGGCCGCTGAAGATCGTGCCGGTGGAAGTGCATCAGTACGGCAAGGCCGACAACGTCGTGGCCGAGGCCCGGCGGCTTGGCGCGTCGGTGCTGGGCATCCGCGTCAAGAGCGTGCGCGAGCACGACGCCGTCGCCGCATGGCTCAAGGAAGACGCCAGGCGCCGGGCGGTCCTCTTCCACACGGCCGCGTATCCCGACGGCGAGAAGCTCTTCGCGGAGTTCCCCAGGCAGACGACGTTTGGGGACATTCATCCGGCCTTCGAATAAGGGGGTGAGCAAGGTAGGGAGTTCCGGCGGTGCATGTTCAGACCAAACCAACCAGGACCTATCCAGCGTAAACGTATCAAGTATCGCGCTGCGGAAATCCCCAAAATCCCCAATAAGTAGTGCCTGTCCCGACTTTCTAAAAGTAGGGACAGGCACTACTTTTCGGGGCCAGGTGGCATGGTGGATCAGTACGCGGCAAGGCAGGGCTGGTCTGTCCCTCCTACTCAAGGCTCGAGGATTACGTCCAGGCCTCCCTCCGGCGGCTTGTCGGGGAACTTGATCTTCTGCGTGCGCGGGGGACTGCCGGGCGGGGTCCACTTGATGGTGCAGTCGGCCGAGTCGCGGAGCGTGAAGCAGGCGCTATGGCCGTGGCCGTCGATGGACTGCGCGCCGACACAGAGCGGGAACTTCTCGCCCTGCCACACTGCGACTGTCACCGGCCCGGCCGTGCCGCCCTTGTGCGACACGCGCAGCATCGGCTTGGTGAAGGCGTCGTTGTAGTAGCAGACGATCTGGCCATCGGCGAAGGCGACGGCCAGGTCGAGCGACCCGTCGCGGTTGAAGTCGGCCGTCGCGCAGGCGACTTGGCCGGCCGAGGCCTCGCCGGCGCCGTCGGGCGCGGGCAGGCGGAGGTCGCCCTCCTCACCGAAGCACCTGAAGCCGCGATTGAAGTGGTACGTGAAGCTCCCCTTGGCGGCCAGCAGGCACAGGTCGGTCAGGCCGTCGTGGTTGAGGTCCACGGCCATTGCGCCCGTCAGGCCCTCGCCGGCCTTGCGGCCGATGCTGCCGGCGCGATGGATGACCGGCCGGAACGCGCAAACCTTGGATGAGGATGCGTTCTCCCAGAGCTCGTTTCGCTTGGGTCCGCTGATGAAGATGTCAAGAAGGCCGTCCTGGTTGAAGTCGCCGACGGCCGTGCGGCCGGCGCCGTCGCAGGCCACGTCGCACCTGGTCGGCAGCTCGAACCCGCCCGCCTTGCCGCGCCAAATCACTCCGGCCTTCGCGCGCGGCTGGAGGATGTCCCAGTAACCGTCGTTGTCCAGGTCGGCGACGATGCACGGCGTGGCCCCATCGCCCGCCTGTGCGGCGGCCGGGCCATCGGGAAGCTTGACCTCTCTCCATCCGCCATCGGCCGCGCGGGCCAGCAGCACGGGAAGACCGCTCGTGCTGACCAGGACGGCCGGCGCGCCATCGGCTGGGTTGGAGCACGCCACAAGGCCCAGACACCGCGCCTTCTTGTCGGGCAACTCCGCACCCTTGCCGGCAGGCCTGAACGTGCCGTCCTTGTCCCATAGCCGCGCGGCGACGGCCGTGCCATCCCAACTGACAAGGTCCGCCTGCCCGTCGCCGTCGAGGTCGAACCACGCGAACTGCCGCGAGCGCGTGTCGAGCTTGCCCCTGGGCGTCACATCCTCGAACGCCTCGTCGTTGGGCTTGGCGCGGAAGATGCGGTCGCCCTTGTCGCACGCGACGAACAAGTACGGCTGCTTGTCGCCCATGCGCTCGACGGCCGCCATGCCGCCGACGGCGCCCTCCAGCTTTGCGACCTTGCACGCATCCTTCATCCAGGCCGTGCCGGCCGCGACGGGGACAGTCGCCTTACCATCCGCCAGCAGATATCGAGACATGCGAATGAGCATGTCCGTCCCGCCCGCGAAGACGCCGCTCATCTTGTCCGCAAGTCCCGTCGCCTGCCACTTGCCCTCGCCCCCGCCCGCCAGCGACAGCCACGCGCCCTCGACGTGAAGATACCCTACAGCCTTCTTGTCCTCCTGGCTGGTGAACAGGACGGCCTCGCGCGGCGCGGCGTCCGCCCCATCGCCGACCAGCCCGCGGATGGACTCGGCCTGGGCCCTGTCGATCCCCGACAGGTCCACCGCCAGTTCCTTGCCGGCCTTCTCCTTGCCGGTCTGAGCCGCGCCGCTCTTGAGCGATTCGGTGACTTTGAACGTCCACTGCCCGTCCTTGGCGGCCACCGTGCCGACGAGGATCATCTCCGCCTGGCGCACAAGCTGCGCCGGCGTGAAGTCAGGATTGATGATCCCCGATGCAGGCCGCGCTAAGGGCCCCAGAAGCACGAGGATGGGAACTACAGCCAGAAGAGAAAGGCAAAGTGGGGAATGCTGAGGGCAAGAGGCAGAATGCAGGAGACCCCCGCTCCGGTCCTCCATTGTGCCTTCTTCATTCTTCATTCTGCATTCTGCCTTTCTTGTGCCTCGAGCCCGAAGCACCTGAGCAGAATCCTACTTACCTGCGACGGCCGCCGCCTGGAACAGTTCGCCAGAGCGCTCCTGCCATCGGTAATGGTACTTCTCCAGCTCGAATATGCAGAGCTTGTTCTGGAAGAAGCACGTTTCCAGGTAATGGGCCCCGGCCGGGTCGGCCTTTTCTGAAAAGGGCTTGCCCGCCCCAACTCGCGTCGGGTCCATGTTCTTCATCAGGCGGATCGACGCCTCGCCCTCCTGGATGCCCTCGATGAGCGCCTCGAAGCGGGCGCTTGATTCCGCGCCGTCCTTCCCCGGCCAGAGCATGAACAGGACGGGCATGCCGACGATCCACTGCGGGATCTTCATGCCGTCGAAGTGCGCGCCGGCCCATTCATCCGCCCCGACGCGCATGAAGCCCAGCCGGCCAAGGTTGAGACTGTGGTCGATCAGCACGCGGTACGCGAACGGGTGCGACGCCGTGTGCAGCGACTGCACGCTGCTGTCGATCCGCGGGATCGTCAGGTGCTTGATCGGGCTGGCCCACGGGCGGTCCAGCTTGAGCACGTCCTTCATGTTGTTGAAGTAGCGGACCGTGCCCATCACGTCGTAACGGCTGAGGTCCTTGAAGCCCTGGTATCCGGCTTGGTGCGGCGCGGCCGTCCAGCGAACGGAGGGCACGGCCTCGTTGAGCGCCACGACCAGCTCGTGGTCGGTCTCGCCATCCGCCGGAAAGCCCCAGTGCATCGCCCCGTCGAGCTTGAGTTGCTGCATGTGGGCGTGGAGCGAGCGGGCGAAGTCCTGCCACTGCTTCCGCTTGTCCGAGGCCATAGCCATCGGCGAGGTCTTGCCGGTGGCCTCGTCGAGGATGTTCACCTCCGGCTGCGGGGGCGGCTTCAGGCCGGCGTTCATGCCCTGCATGACGACGAAGTTGATCATCCTCACACGGCCAAGGGCCTTCACCGCCAGGTCGAGGTACTTGTCCAGCACGGTGTAGTCGTAGGACATTGTGCCGTCCTTCTTACTGATCCAGCGGACCATCGAGTCTTCCTTGTTGCCGAACTCGGTGGCGCGGAGGATGGGCACGTTCAGCCACGTCCCGCCGGCGCGGCCAAGCTGCCTGAGGCTCGCATCGACCAGGGCCAGGTGCTCCTTCGACCACAGCGGCACGTTGTACTGCTTGGCCACCGCGTATGGGTTCTCCTCGCAGCCGACGTAAGTCTCGAAGTCCTTCGGCGCGGGCAACGCGAAGCCGATGACCGCGACTTCGACGGGCACTGCCACGGCGATCATCCCCTGCGCCGCCAGCTCGACTGTTCCCTTGTACGTGCCGGGGGGTATGTCGGCCGGCGTTCGGACCGTCACCCACAACGGCCGGCAGGTGTTCGCGACGACATCAGCCGGGCCGCCCTGCGTGATGTGATCGTAGATGTACGTCTTGCGCGGGTCGGCGATGGTCTCCAGCTTCGCGAGCTGGTCCTTGCTCGGGAAAGTAGCGCCCAGGCCGCGCTCGTCGCCGAGCTTTTCCGGCGTGAACTCATCCTTCGGGAAGGGGAGCATGTTCCTGACCTCGACGGCCGCCGCGGGGATGACGCCGCTGCCGCCGTCCTGCTTCAATTCGGATGCCTTTGCCGTCAGGCCGGCGAGGGCCTTGTCCGAGCCGACGACGATCTGCGCGGAGAACCGGCCGTTGCGGGCCGCTACGATCTTCACCACCGGCGCTAGTTGGCCCGCCGGAGCGAACTCGGTCGATTCGACGCGGTGGTGCATGTCCTGCACCCATACCTGCACGCCGGCCGGCCGGGTCAGCGCCGAGGGCGTGGCCCCGCCGCTACGCAGCTCCAGCCTGGAGACGTGAGCGTGACGCCACAGGCACTCGCGGTCGTGCAGGGCGTTCCACGAGCGCGACTGCTGCTTCTTCAGTATGGCCGGGTGAAGCAGGCTGGCGCGGTTCTCGATGGCCAGGACGTTGGCGCCCTTCCTCAGGACTGACGGCGCAATCTTCACGGGGCCGATGGTCCTGTCCCGCAGCGAGGCGTCGTTCCACGCGGCCTCGGGATAGTCGTCGCCCGGCGTATCGGCCGCGAGGTCCCCGTTGGGCAGATGACCGCGGGCGACCTCCTGCCCGTTGACCATCACGCGGACGCCGCCGCGATAGACCATCTTGAGCGTGATCTCGCCTGCCTTGCTCACATCGTCGATCGCGAACGTCGCGCGGTAGTAGCAGGCCATCAGGCCCGTGCCGAGGTACTGGAGCACGCCGATGTGAATCTTGGACATGTTGCCTTCGGTCGCGCCGGGCGGCAGGTCGTTGGGCATATCGACCTGGAATGTTCCGCGGTCCAGCGGCCAGGCGGAGTCGTCGAAATCGGCTGCCGCCCACCCATCCGGCGGCGGAGGGGCCGTGTAGGGATCGTGGAACATGCGGACGAAGACGTAGTCGCGCCAGTCCGCGCCGGCCGGGTCTGTGTTGGCGTCGCCGAGGGCCTTGGCAGAGCCAACCTTGCGGGCCAGGCGCAGGCACGACGGCGATGGCCGCATGACCCAGAAGCCGTCGTAGGTGAAGCCCGGCGTCCGCGTCCCAAGCTCCTTCTTGAGCCGGCCGATAAGCGTGGCGTCGACGACCTTGTCGCCCTCTGCCCTCATCGCCTCCGGCGAGACCAGGTCCGTGGCGAAGCGGTAGTAATGGCGGAACGCGGCCGTCTCGTCCAGGATTACATCTCCGGCCATAAGAGACACGGCGGACATGAACAGCAGCGTAACGGCCAGCACCGATGAGACGGCGAGTCTATGAGGCATGCCAAAGCTCCCTGAAGATCAATCTGTTGGACGAACCAGCCTGCATCTCACACCGGCACGAACGCGGCCAGGCGGCAGCCCCGCCCACGGACTGCCGCGGCGCCGTATTTCTATGGAACCCGCGCGGCCTCGCTTGGTCGTTCTGAAACAAGGTCACCCAAGCTTTATGAGCGTAAGCCCGGTAGCCACAATGGCGATGCCGGCCACCTTTCGCGGCGCTGGGCGCTCGCCCAGAAACGCGAATCCAAGAGCGGAGCCTATCACCACGGAGAACTCGCGAAACGCCACGATGGAGCTGGCCTTCTCCAGTTGGTAGGCGAAGAGGATCGGCAGATAGGTGCAGAGAGACGCGGGCCCTATCGCCAGCACGTATCTCCCGCGGGCGCGGATGGCTTCGGCCATCGCGCCCCTGGGAACCGCTCGCAGAACGTACGGCGCCATGAACAGGCTCGAGCCGAGGAACACCGCGCACACGTACACCAGCGGGTGCAACTGCCCGGCGACAGCCGCTCCGCCGGCGCCGCTGGAGACAGCCAGCTTGTCGATCACGTTGTAGCCGATGACCGTGAGCCCCACCAGCGCCGCCAGCACGACTGACAGGGCCTTGGAGTGCCTTCCGTTGCCGCCCTTGTGGCCAAGGCCGATCAAGAGTATGCCGCCGCAGACGCAGGCGATCCCCGCGGCGGCCACCGGCGTGATCTCCTCGACTGCCAAAGCCGTCACGACGACGGCCGTGCCCGCCACGCCCGTTCCCCGAGCGATTGGGTAGACAAG
Organism: Phycisphaerae bacterium; assembly: GCA_041946855.1. GTDB lineage: Bacteria > Planctomycetota > Phycisphaerae > SM23-33 > SM23-33 > JBHGBE01. Next base: position 8,939 of record JBHGBE010000041.1, read on the forward strand.
CGAGATGTCGCCCCCCTGGTATGCTTTTGCCAGGAGCGAGAAGTAGACGGCGTGTACTATCCCGGTGGCGGCGATGTAGAACACCGACGCTCCCGTGAAGCTCGCGCCTATAGCCAGAGGCACCGCGGCGGGCAGGACGACAAGGCCGGCCAGCGTCAGGCTCAGCCAGAGCACGGCCAGGCTCCCCTCGCTCTTGCGCGTGGCGAAGTTCCAGGAGGCGTGGAGCACGGCCGTTGCCATGACGATCAGTACAACCCAGGAACTCATAAGCGGCAATCATAGTTGATGCGCCCGGCATGATCGCCTGATTTTCGGAAAAGGCTTGTCCTTGGCCCTCTTGCGTGCGAGAATTTGACAAAGGACCTACAACACCCCGCGTGGCGCAAAATGAAACCTGAGCAAGCGCAGAAGGCCTCACGCGACAACTTCGACCGAATCCTGAGGCGGACGCGGCTCCAGTGCGACGTGGGGCTGTTCCTGGAGCAGTTGGCGCTGGCGCTGTCGGCCGGCGGGGCCGTCGCGATCCTGTTCGTGGCGGCGAAGAAGCTCTTCTGCCTGCCGTCCTTGCCGTTGTGGATGCTCGGCGCGGTGGCCGGGGCTGCGCTGCCCGCGGCCGTGGTGCTGTGGCTGCTGTTGCGGCCGAACATCGAACAGGTGGCCGTGCGAATCGACCAGCGGCTGGGCACGCGAGAGCGGTTCAGCACGGCCCTGGCCCTGTCGGGCGCCAGCGACCCGTTCGCCCGCGCCGCGTGCGCCGAGGCCCGCCGGACGGCCGGGCATTTCGACGTGAAGGGCCAGTTCCCCGTTCGCCCGACGCGGCGGTGGATTCTCACGCTGACGACCTGGCTGGTGGCGGCCGGCGTCCTGTTGCTGATGCCCCCGCTGGACCTCCTGGGCAAGGGCAGGGCGGAGAACGACCGCAAGGAGGAGGCCAAGAAGCTCGACGATGCCAAGGTCCTGGTCAAGGAATCCACCGACAAGGTCGAGATGGCCATCCGCCAGCTCAACAACAAGGAGCTGTCCGACGAGCTGGCCAAGCTGGGCGACATGAAGGACGCGGCCAAGGCCGACGACGTGAAGCGCGAGGCCATCCGCAAGCTCGACGACCTGGCCCAGAAGCTCGACAAGCTCCAGAACAACCAGAAGATGGAGTCGCTGAAGGACCTCAAGGACATGCTCAAGGGCCTGCGCGGCAGCCCGCAGGGCCTGTCCAACGAGATCAACCGCAACATCGCCAAGGGCGACTTCCAGGGCGCCGCGCAGGTCCTCAAGGACATCCAGAAGCAGATCGACCAGGGCAAGCTCACCAAGGAGCAGAAGGACGCCCTGAACAACCAGCTCAAGGACCTCGCGAGGCAGCTTGAGAGCATCGCCGAGGAGAACAAGAAGCTCCAGGACGAGCTTGAGAAGCAGGGTCTGGACAAGGAGCTTGCCAAGCTCGACGGCGAGAAGCTCAAGGAGGCGCTCGAGAAGCAGGGCCTCACGAAGGAGCAGGTCGAGCAGTTGATGAAGAAGGCCGAGGCGTGCAAGTCGGCGTGCAGGGCGGCCGGCAAGCTGGCCAAGGCGATGTCCAAGTGCGCTCAGGCCGGCATGGACGGCCAGAGCATCGACGGCCCCATGGCCGAACTGACCGACGAGCTTGGCGAGCTTGAGGCGGCGCAGGCGGAGCTGGAGCAGGCGGAACTGGCCCTGTCGGAGTGCAAGAAGGCGATGGCCTGCCTGGGCAAGAAGTGCGACGGTGAAGGGGAACTGGGGGGCATCGGCGAGTGGGACGAGGGCGATATCAGCCGCATAGGCAAGGGCACGGGCGGCCCCGGCGTTGGCTGGGGCAAGCGGCCGACCGATCCCAACGGCACTCCGCTGCCCTTGGACAAGACCAAGGTTGACGGCAAGAACCAGGAAGGCCCGGCCGTCGCGAGCTGGTACTACAAAGGCCCGCAGGTCAAGGGCGAGTCGAAGAAGGAGCTCAAGGACATGGTCAAGGCCGGCAGCGACGCCGCCGCCGCGGCCATCAACGAGAACGAGATCCCCAAGAAGTACGAGGGGGCGGTGAGGAAGTACTTCGACGGGATGGAAGAGACGGCCAAAGACAAATGACTAATGTCTAATTTCTAATGCACAAGCCGGGAGATGCCAAAGTCCTGCAACTTGTATTGCCCGCGCCGCTCGACGCGGGCAATCGCGTTTGGGGTACGTGCGCCGCGTTAGACACTGGACATTTGGCATTAGACATTGCGGCTGAGCCGGCTGAAGAGATCACATGCGATTGACCGGACCCATCCTCGTGACGGCAGCGCTAGCGGCCCTGGTGCTCATGGCCACCCGGTGCCGCTCCACCTCCGGCCCGGCCACGCGACAGGTGGTCCTGTTCTGCTCCGTTGACCAGCCCGTGGCAGAGCCGATCATCGCCGCCTTCGAGCGCCAGACCGGCATCAAGGTCCTGGCGCGGTACGACCAGGAGGCCGCCAAGACGGTCGGCCTCGTACAGCGCATCCGGGCGGAGAAGGACAGGCCCAGCGCCGATGTGTTCTGGTCCAGCGAGGTATTCCACACTATCCTCCTGGCCCGCGAGGGGCTGCTTGCGAGCTACAAACCCAAACAGGACTGGCCCGCGCAGTATCGCGGGCAGGCCGACACGTGGTTCGGCTTTGCCCTCCGCCAGAGGGTGATGGCGTACAGCACGACCCGCGTAGCGCCCGACCAGGCGCCAAAGCGCCTTGAGGACCTGCTGGAGGCCAGGTGGAAGGGGCGCGTGGTCATGGCCCGGCCGCAGTTCGGCACAACCGGCGGCGACGTGGCAAGCTGGTTCGCCCATTACGGGCGCGAGAAGGCTCGGAGCATCCTCCGCGGCCTGTGCGACAACGGCGTGCAGATGGTCGAGGGCAACAGCGTGGCCGTGCGAATGGTGACTACAGGCCAGGCGGATGTGGCGCTGACCGACAACGACGACTTCTTCGCCTACCAGGCGTCCGGCGCGAAGATCGCGATGGTCCCGCTCGACCAGGGCGGCGACGGGGCCCTGGTGATCCCCAACTCGGCGGCCATCGTCAAGGGCGCGCCCCACAGGGCCGAGGCGGAGGAGCTGATGGCGTTCCTCCTGGGCGGCAAGGCCGAGCAACTGCTCGCCGAGAGCGTATCGCACAACACGCCGCTGGTCGCCAAGCCGCCGGCGGGGTTCGAGAAGTACGCCATCGGCAAGGGGCTTCAGGTTGACTACCAGAAGGTCGCCGACGAACTGCCCGGCGCGCTGGAGGCGGCGAGGGAAATCCTCAAGTAACTACAGCGAAGAGAGAAGAGGGAAGAGTGAAGAGAGAGGACGAAATGGCGAGGCCATCGTCGCGCCATCGCTCTTCTCTCTTCTGGCTTCCCTCTTCGTCTTCTTCCCTCTTCTGTCTTCTCTCTTCCCTCTTCGTTGTCGTGTGGGCTGCCGTGTTCGTGGCGCCCCTGGCGGCGCTGTATCTCTGGCCGCGGGATGCGCGGGGGACGACGACCGCACCGGCCGCGCCGGACTGGTGGACGCCGCTGGGATGGTCAGTCCTCCTGTCGGCCGGCGTGGCGATGATATCAACAGTCCTGGGCTACTGCCCCGGCAAGCTTCTGGGCACCATTGACATTCACTCTCTGCACGGCCGACAGCGGCGCGCGGCCGCGCTCGTGATGACTGCGCTGCCCATGCTCCTGCCCGTCTACGTCCTGTGCTACGCATGGGCGCATCTGCTGGATGAGACATCGCCGCTGGGCCGGTGCCTGTCGGCCGACAGGTCTATCGCCATGGCCGCCGGCCTGCTGACGGCCGGGCTGTCGCTGGTGACGTGGTACTGGCCGCTGGCGGCGCTCATCCTGTCGCAGGGCTGGCGCGGGCTGGACGGGGCCGTCCTGGAAAGCGCGCGCCTCGACGCCGGGCGCTTCGCCCGCTTCCGCAAGGTGACCTGGCCGCTGATGCGGATGCCGATATTGCTCGCGTTCGGGGCGTGCCTCGTGCTGTCGATGTCGGAGACGGCCCTCTTCGAAATCCCCCTCAGCACCATCCGCTTGCCCGCCATCGGGCGCGAGTTGTCCCTGGCTTACGAGGCCGACCGCGGCGACACGACGATGATCGCCAGGGGTGCGTGGCCTCTGATCCTTCCGGCGGCCGTCCTTGCGCTGGCGCTCTGGCTCAGCTCCGCGCGAATGTTCGGCCGCAGACAGGACGGGGCCGCGTCCCAGCATCCGGCCGGCTGGCGGAGCTGGTGCGCCTGGGTGTTATTCGCGGTGCTGCTGCTCGTGTCGTGCGCCGCCCCCGCGGTACTGTTCGCCCTCTGTCTCCATCATCCCGGGCGGTTCCTGGAACTCGGCCTTCATGCCGACAAGCTGGCGTGGTCCGCTGTGACAGCCGTTGGCGCCGGCGTCCTGGCCCTGGGTGTCGCGTGGGCGGCATTGCGCGTCGCCCCCGTTAGCGGCGATCTGTTCGGCGCGGACGCCAATTCCCGGACGCCGTGGTCCAGGCGACTTCGCAAGGCCCTGTCGGGCATCATGCAGTTGTCGATCCTGGTGACGATGTTCCTTCCGCCGACGCTGGTGGCGGTGGCATTCGTGCGGATCATGGCGATGCTCGGGCTGGACTCCCTTCGCGACAGTTGGTGCATACTGTCCATCGGCCTGGCCGCGCGGTACGCCGGGCTGGCGCTGGTCATCCTCTGGCAGGCGGACCAGGCGGAGGACCGCCAGCTTTCCGAACTGGCGGCCGTCGATGGGGCGTCGGCCTTCCGCGCCTGGTGGCACGTCCACCTGCCCCGCCGATGGCCGCTGGGCGCGGGGGCGCTGGCGCTGGTGACGATCTTCTCGCTGACCGAGCGGCCCCTGACGGTCGTGCTGCTTCCCGCCGGGCTGCCGAGCCTGTCGGAGTGGCTGATGGGCGTCATGCACGCGGTGAGGGGCGAGGAGGTCATCGCCGCGTGCCTGGTCATGATCGCGGCGTACCTGGCGCTGGCGGGTGTGGTGCTTGGCATCCATAGGTTCATTACGAGCGCTGATGAACGGCAATAAACAATATTCAATAGTCAATGTTCAATGCTCAAGTGGTCACGAACGCCGACGGGGCGACTTGGGCATTGAACATTGCTTATTGAATATTGAGTATTTGGTTGCCAGAGCCTTGCTGGTCGCCGTCTGCCTTGCCATGGCGGGATGCTCCAAGGCCGACTCATCCGCGGCGGCCCCCAGGGTCCTGGCCACGATTGGCACAACCGGCAGCGGCGACGGCGAATTCGTCTACCCTCGCGCGATCGACATCGCCCCCGATGGCTCGGTCCTCGTGGCCGACAAGACCGGCCGCATACAGCGCTTCGGCGCGGAAGGCCGGTTCATCAAGTCCTGGAAGATGCCCGAGTACGAGAACGGCAAGCCTGTCGGCATGTCGGTCGGGCCGGACGGCCTGCTCTACGTCGCCGACACGCACTACCATCGCGTTGTCGTCTTCGACCTGGACGGCAATGAGATCCGCCGCTGGGGCCGGCTTGGCCGGGGCGACGGCGAGTTCATCTATCCCACGGACGTCGCCTTCGTCGGCCGCGGCGCGGACATGCAGGTCCTGGTCGCCGAGTACGGCGGCAACGACCGCATCAGCGTCTTCCGGCCGGATGGGACGTTCATCCGCACCGTCGGCGCCTTTGGGATGGACCGCGGCCAGCTCTCACGCCCGGAGGCGATGGCGGTCGATGAGGCCCGCGGCCGGGTCTACGTCGCCGATGCCTGCAATCATCGCATCGCGGTCTACAACCTGGGCCTTGAGATCCAGGAATACTGGGGCGCCGGCGGCACTCGCCAAGGCGAATTGCGCTACCCCTACGGCCTGGCGCTCATGCCCGACGGGTCGCTAGTCGTCTGCGAATTCGGAAACAATCGCTTGCAGGTTTTCGATTCTCGTGGAGAATCAGTGCGCATCTGCGGGCATCCGGGGCGGGAGCCGGGCCAGTTGGCCTTCCCCTGGGGCGTCGCCGTGGACAAGACGGGTCGAGCGTTCGTCGTGGACGCGGGCAACAATCGCGTGCAGGTATGGCGGCTTCTCTGAAGATCATCGCGTCCTGGACGCTTCAGCTTGGCCAGCCGTCCTGGCTGCTGGCGGGCCTGCTGGCCGTGCCGATGGCCGTCCTGGCCTGGCGCAACCTGGCCGCGCTCGGCGCCGTCCGCCGCGCGGTCGCCATTGTCCTGCGGGTGCTGGTGGTTGGCCTGCTGGCGGCCCTGCTGGCCCGGCCGACGCTGACCAGCAAGAACGAGCAGCTCACCGTCATCACCGTCATCGACCGCAGCATGTCCATCCCCGACAACCGCGCGGTCAAGGAGAACCAGTCCCCAGCGCACCTGGCCTGGATGTCGGAGGCGATGAAGGCCAGGCCGCCGGGCGACCTCTTGGGCATAGTGGACGTGGCCGAGGCCCCCGCCATCAGCCGGCTGCCGTCGGGCGATATCACGATCCCGGCCGTCAACCCCAGCCTCGACGGGATGCAGAGCAAGCTGTCATCGGGCCTGGAGATGGCGATGGCAATCGCCCCGCCCAACTCGGCCGTCCGCATCCTGCTGGTCAGCGACGGCAACGAGACGGCCGGCGACCTCCGCGACACCGCCCGCGCCGCCGCCGCCAACCGCATCCCCATCGACGTGCTGCCGATCCGCTACAAGTACTCCAACGAGGTCGTGTTCAAGAGCCTGTTCGCCCCGGTCAAGGCCCGCAGCGGGCAGACGGTCCCCCTGCGGTTCGTGCTGGAGAGCACCGCCCCGGCGCGCGGCAAGATATACCTGAACCTCAACGGCAAGCCGGTGCGCCTCGGCGACGCCGAAGACAACGCCCTGGCGGTGACGCTGGCTCCGGGCACCAACGTCCGCACGGTCTCGCTGCCGGTGGGCACGCGCGGGATGCACGAGTTCGACGCCAACTTCGTGCCGGATGACCCCCGCATGGACAGCCTGGAGCCCAACAATCACGCAAGCGCCATCACCTTCGTCGCGGGACCGGGACACGTGATGATCGTGGACACCGACGGCAAGAGCGGCGCGGCCGTCGCAAAGGCCCTGGCCGAGGCCAAGGTCGACGCCCGCCGCGCCAGCGCGAGCGACTTCCCCACGCGCCTGGCGGAGCTGATGGACTGCGACGCGATCATCCTGGCCAACGTCAACGTCGGCTCCGACACGCTGTCGTACCAGCAGCAGGAGATGATCTGCCGATACGTCACCGAGATCGGCGGCGGGCTGGTGATGGTGGGCGGCGACACGACCTTCGGCGCCGGCGGCTGGATCGGCTCGCCCGTGGCCGACATACTGCCGGTGGACCTTGACCCGCCGCAGAAGAAGCAGCTCCCCAAGGGCGCGCTGTGCCTGATTATGCACGCCTGCGAGATGCCCAAGGGGAATTTCTGGGGCAAGGAGGTCGCCAAGGCCGCCATCAACACGCTAAGCAAGCAGGACCTTGTGGGAGTGCTTGAATACGGCAACATGGCCGGCGGGTCCGCGTGGGTCTACCAGCTCCAGGAGGTGGGCAACAAATCGGCGGCCATCGCCGCGGTCAACCAGATGCAGATGGGCGACATGCCCGACTTCGGCGCGCCCATGCAGGCGGCGCACGACGCGCTGGCGAAGGTCACGGCCGTGCAGAAGCACGTCATCATCATCAGCGACGGCGACCCGCAGCCGCCGTCCCCGCAGCTTCTCCTTGACTACAAGAAGGCCGGCATCACGTGCAGCGGCGTCACCATCTACCCGCACGGCGGCGACAATCTCAAGGCCATCGCCATCGCCACCGGCGGACGGGCGTACCTGGTCGACAAGAACCCGGACCAACTGCCGCAGATATTCATCAAGGAGGCGCAGGTCGTCCGCCGGGCGCTGATAGTGGAGGAGCAGTTCACGCCGGCGATTCGCTCGCAGATAAGCGAGCTTGTCCGCGGGCTGGACGCGCTGCCGCCGCTGGAAGGCTACGTGCTGACCGGCCCCAAGGGCGGCCTGAACCAGATCGTGATGACCAACAAGCCCGGCGCCGACGGCGACCCGATACTGGCCACGGGCCAAAGCGGCCTGGGCCGCGTGGTCGCGTTCACCAGTTCCGCCGACAGCAGGTGGGCCGCCCAATGGCTGGCATGGGGCGGGTTCAACCGCTTCTGGGAGCAGACCATCCGCTGGGTCGCCAAATCGTCGCAGTCGTCCGACTGCGAGGTGTACCCGGACGTCCAGGGCCGCGACGTCACGCTCACGGTCGAGTCGGTGGATGACAAGGGCAAGTTCGTCCAGTTTTCCAACATCGTGGGCAAGGTCATCGCCCCGGACATGACGACCAAGGACCTGGTGCTGACGCAGGTGGGGCCGGGGCGATACCGCGCCAACTTCCAGGCGGCCGCCGGCGGCAGCTACCTGGTGAACCTCCAGTACAGGAAGGTCGGCCCGGAGAACGCGCCGGGTCTGAACGGTTCGACGCACACGGCCGTCATCGTGCCGTTCGCGCCGGAGTTCCGCGACCTGTCCGACAACGCCGCGATGATGGCCGAGGTAGCGCGGATCACCGGCGGCCGCATCATCGGGGCCGACCCCAAGCAGGCGGACATCTTCAGCCGCCAGGGCGTCAAGTTCCCGCAGACCGCGCTGCCTCTGACCGCGCCGCTGATCTTCGTGTGGCTGGGGCTGTTCCTGATGGATGTGGCGTCGCGCAGGATCGTGCTGGACGTGGTGGCGCTGCTGCGGCGGGCGCGCGCGGCCCTGCCGAGCCTGCGCATCAAGAAGACGGCCGATGCGACCATCGACCGCCTCAAGAGCAAGCGGCAGGAGTTCCTCGACCAGCTTGCCGCCCGCAAGAAGGACGCCCGCGCGGGAGCGCGGTTCGAGGCGCCGGCCGGCGGCGCGCCCGCGGGCCTGGACACATCCGCCATGCCGGACAAGGCCGCCGCGCTCGGCGAGGACCAGGCCCCCGCGCAGGCCCAGGCCCCGCCGCCCAAGCCCGCGCCGAAACCGCCGCAAGAGGCGACGCCGCTACAGAAGCTGCTGGATGCCAAGAAGAGAACTTTCAAGAAATGACGAATATCGAACAGCGAATATCGAATATCGAAGTGAGGAAGGCGATCCGTCGTGGACGCCCTACCCGGAAGTTCGTTATTCGATATTCGCTGTTCGATATTCGTGATTTCCTCTCAAACGAAAAGGAATAAGACATGTCAGACAACCAGACCCCCGCCGATGTCGAGAGCCTCTGCCGCCAGTTCCGCGCCTCTTTCGACGGCCTGCGCCGCGAGATAGGCAAGGTCATCGTCGGCCACAACGACATAGTCGACGAGGTCCTCATCTGCCTCTTCTGCGGCGGCCACGTCCTGCTGGAGGGCGTGCCCGGCCTGGGCAAGACGCTCCTGGTCCGCACGCTCTCGTCGGCACTGTCGCTGACGTTCCGGCGCATCCAGTTCACGCCGGACCTCATGCCGGCCGACATCATCGGCACCAACGTCGTCATGGAGGACAAGTCCACCGGCAAGCGGCTCTTCCAGTTCCAGCCGGGGCCGATCTTCGGCCAGATGATCCTCGCCGACGAGATAAACCGCGCCACGCCCAAGACGCAGTCGGCCATGCTCGAGGCCATGCAGGAGCACTCCGTGACGGCCGGCGGCACGGTCTACAAGCTCCCCGAGCCGTTCATGGTGCTGGCCACGCAGAACCCCATCGAGCAGGAAGGCACGTACCCCCTGCCCGAGGCGCAGCTCGACCGCTTCTTCTTCAAGGTGCTCGTCCCCTACTCCAATCGCCAGGAACTCGGCGAGATACTCAACCGCACGACCACCGGCCTCAACCCGCAGGCCAGCCCGATACTCGACACGGCCGCGATCCTGGCGGCGCAGAGGCTGGTCCAGCGCGTCGCCATCGCGCCGCACGTCCAGGACTACGCGATACGCCTGGTGCTGGCCACGCACCCCAACGGCGAGTTCGCCACCGAGATGACCAACCGCTACGTGCGGTTCGGCTCCTCGCCGCGCGGCGTGCAGTCGGTGGTGCTGGCCGCCAAGGTCCGCGCCATGCTCGATGAGCGATACCACGTCGCCTTCGCCGACATCGACGGCTCGTTCCTGTCGGCCATGCGCCACCGCGTGATGGTCAACTTCGAGGGCCAGGCAGAGGGAATCAATAGCGACGCGATACTCGGGAACATACTCAAGCTGACGCCGAAGACGGCGGAGAAAGCGGTGAGCCGTTGATTCGTTGCTTCGTTGCTTCGTTAACTCGTCACTCCGCGTCTTCGGTGCATCGTGGATTCGTTGCCTCGGGTTCGGGCCAAGGTCATGGCCACGAAGCTGCGAAGTAACGAATCAACGAGGTATCGAAGTAACGCTGTTGAGTTCTGTATGAACGACAAGCCTGTCAAGACACTGGTGGATCTGCTGGGCCGAGACTTCATGGCGCGGCTGGACGCCCTCGATGTCGTCAGCCGGAAGATCTTCCAGGGCAAGATGCAGGGCGAGCGGCGGTCGAAGCGGCGCGGCCAGAGCGTCGAGTTCGCCGACCACCGCCCCTACGCCGTCGGCGACGACCTGCGCTTCATCGACTGGAACACCTACGCCCGCCTGGAGCAGCTATTCATGAAGCTGTTCATGGAGGAGCAGGACCTTACCGTCCACATCATCACCGACGCCAGCCGGTCGGTGGCCGAGGGCGAGCCGCCAAAGGAGCAGGCCATCAAGAAGCTCGCGGCCGCCCTGGGCTACGTGGCGCTGGTCAACAACAACCGCCTGACGATGACGGCATTCGCGGATGGCCTCGTGGACCAGACGCCGGGCCTCCGCGGCCGGCCGCAGGCGCAGAGGATCGCCGACTTCCTCCTGTCGCGCCGGTGCGACGGGGCGAGCAACTTCGACCGCGCCTGCCGGCAGCTCGAGGCCGGCAGGACCGGCTCGGGCGTGATGATCGTCCTGAGCGACTTCCTCTTCAAGGAAGGCTACGAGGCGGGCCTGAAGCGCCTGCTGAGCCCGCGATACGACCTGTACGTCATCCAGGTGCTCAGCCCGCAGGAGATCGAGCCGCCGCTGACCGGCGACCTGAAGCTCATCGACGTGGAGGACGGCGACGCGGCCGAGGTGACGATGAGCGCGGCCGTGCTCACGCACTACAAGAAGACGCTCGCGGCGTTCTGCACCGGCCTCAAGCAGTTCGCGGCCAAGCGCGGCGCATCCTACGTCCTGGCCAACTCAGGGCAGAGCGTGGAGGCGCTGGTGCTTAACTACCTGAGACGGAGGGGATTGCTCAGATGAACAAGGCGAAGAGAATCACGAATAACGAACAGGAAATATCGAATATCGAATCGCCTGGCGCTCAGTCCTGCACCAGGTGCGTCTGGCAGTTCGATATTCGATATTTCCTGTTCGATATTCGTTATTTCCTTTCTGAGAATGCCCTGCTCCTCGGTGCAAGGAGGGCCGCATGAGCTGGCTCACCCCCATGCTGGCCGTCTACGCCGCCGCGGCGAGCGTGCCGCTGCTGGTGCTCCTGTACTTCCTGAAGTTGAAGCGCCGGCAGGTGCTCATCTCCAGCACGCTCCTGTGGAAGAGGGCCGTGCAGGACCTCCAGGTCAACTCGCCTTTCCAGCGGATTCGCAAGAACATACTGCTGCTGCTGCAACTGCTCATGCTGCTTGCGCTGCTGGCGGCGCTGGGACGGCCGGTGGTGTCGATGACCTCCGGCCCGGCAAAGCGGTACGTGCTGCTCATCGACCGCTCGGCCAGCATGAACGCCACCGACGCCGGCGGGACCGGCAAGGCCCTCAGCCGCCTGGACATGGCCAAACGCCAGGCCCGCGAACTGGTCGACGGCCTCCGCACCAGCGCGACCTTCAGCCTCCAGGACACATCCGACCAGGCGATGGTCGTCGCCTTCGACGAGCACGCCAAGGTCATGTGCAACTTCACATCCGACAAACGGCAGCTCCTGTCGGCCATCGACTCCATCACGCCGACGGATGCGGGAACGGCCCTGTCGGAGGCGATCATGGTCGCCCGCGCCTTCGCCCAGGCGCCGGCCGAGGCCAACAACCGAAGCTCCGTCATGCCGGCGCAGCTTGAGCTCTTCAGCGACGGGCGGATCGTCGATGCCGACCAGGTGGCCGTCGCCGAGGGCGAGCTGACCTACCACAAGGTCGGCGCGGCGGCCAACAACATCGGCATCATCGCCATGCAGGCCCGCCGCAGCTACGAGAAGGCCTCCGAGGTCGAGGTCTTCGCCACGCTGGCGAACTTCAGCGACAAGGACGCGACGACCGACGTTCAGCTTGCCCTCGACGGCAACATCCGCTCCGTCCGCTCGGTGCGGGTGCCCAGGCGCATCGAGCCGGAGCCCGGCAAGAGCGCCGCCGGGCCGGGCACGGTCTCCGTTTCGTTCTCGCTGACGCACTCGGAGGCGGGCGTCATCGAGGTGCGCCTGCCAGCGCCCGATGCGCTGGCGGATGATGATGCCGCCTGGGCGATCCTGCCGCCGCCAAAGGCGCTGTCGGCCCTGCTGGTCACGGAAGGCAACCCGGCGCTGGAGTCGGCGATGAAGGCCTGCCCGCTGGCGAAGCTCGACACGTGCAAGCCCGGCGAGTTCGACGTGCTCGACGCGGCCTCGCTCAGCGCCAACCCGAAATGGGACGTGATCGTCCTCGACCGCCACGGCCCCTACACCAGGCCGCTGCCGCGCGGGCAGTTCATCGTCTTCGGCGCCCCGCCGCCCGACAGCGGAGTCACCGTCAAGCAGCCCGGCGGCGAACTCAAGAACCAGACCGTCATCGACTGGCGCGTGCGCCACCCGGTCCTCCAGTTCGTCAACCTCAACAACCTCTTCGCCGCCACGGCGCAGAAGCTGACGCTGCCGTCCGACGCGGTCATGCTGGCCGAGTTCGGCGGCGGCCCGGCCATCGCGCTGGTCCGCAAGGGCGGCAGCACCTTCCTGCTGCTCCCGTTCGACTGCCTGGAGACCAACTGGCCCTTCGAGCCGGGCTTCGTCATGTTCTGCTACAACGCCACGACGTTCCTTGGCCTGGAGGTCGGCCAGGAGCAGCAGTTCTCGCTGAAGGTCGGCCAGGCCATCACCATCGAGCACCTGCCCAAGCAGATCGAGGCCAGGCTCACGCCGCCGGGCGGCAAGGCCGTCGACCTGGCCGCCGATGACTCCGGCGTGCTCCGCTACCCGGCAACGCACACGGCCGGCGTCTACAGCGTGGCAATGAAGGACCGCCCGCTGATCCGTTACGCCGTCAACCTGCTGGACGCCAGGGAAAGCTCCATAGACCCGGCGGCCAGCCTGACGCTCTCCGGCCGGACGGTCGCGGGCCAGTCTTCCGTCGCGAAGGGCAACGTGGAGGTCTGGCCCTGGCTGGTGCTGCTCGCGTTGCTTCTGGCGTGCGTGGAGTGGTTCGTTTATAACTGGAAGGTGCGGATCTGACAACGCCTCGCACAGGCGTGATTCGTTAACTCGTTAATTCGTTGATTCGTTACTTCGTCAATTCGTTGCTTCGTAGTCCGGCGCGAACCGTCTGTTGAATTGGGCCGGTCAAACGAAGTAACGAAGCAACGAATCAACGAAGTAACGCTTGAAAGGCATGGGTATGGGGCGAACGATCAAACTCGCGATCCTGTTCCTGCTGGCCGCTTCCGTCTCGCAGGCGGAGGCGGCCGATCAGTTGTTCAACGTCGACGTCGGCTTCGGCTGGGGCGGCTGTTACCGCCCGCTCCAGTGGACGCCGATGGAGATCACCATCCACGCCCCCAAGCTCAAGGAGCCCCTCGGCGGCGTGGTGCAGATCGCCGCCCAGCAGGACAGCATGACCAGCATGACGGTCTCCCAGCCTGTGGTCGTGACGGCCGATCTGCCCTGCCGCGCGCCGCTTGTGACGAAGTTCGCGGCCGGCGGCAACACCGCGTCGCTGGCCCTGCTGGACGACAAGGGCAGGACCAAGTGGTCGCAGGACTACAGCATGGGCGGCTATACGCCCGAGAGACTGACCAAGGCCGTCAGCGCCAAGGACATGCTCATCGGCGTGGCCGGGCGGATGTCGTTCGGCCTGTCGCAACTTGGCCAGCAGAGCACCTGCGCCACCGGCGACGGCCAGGGCAGCGTCTTCGTCAGGGACAAGCAGCTCCAGCTCCTGCCGCTGGACTGGACGGGCTACGCGAGCCTCGACGCCCTGGTCCTGTGCAACCCCGACTGGGGCCTCATCAACGTCCACCAGGGCAAGGCGATCAGCCAGTGGGTCTCCTCCGGCGGCAAGCTGCTGATCGTGCTGGGCGGCAACCCGCTGCCGGCCGACCATCCTGTCGCGTCGCTATTGCCGTTCAAACTCGGGGCTTTCAAGCCGGCCAAGCTCCCCGCCAACCGAATGCCCCGCCGGCCGCCTAACCTCAACGCGGTCTATGACATCAACATCTGGGGCATCGGCGACGCCGCCGCGGGCGGCTGTAAGGTCCAGAACTTAGGCGGCGAGCAGGTCCTGGCCCAGGGGCCTGTCGGGTTCGGGCAGGTCGCCGTCCTCGCGTTCGACCCCTCCGAGATCAAGGAGAGGGAGACCGACGAGCCGACCAGGGCCGCATTCTGGTGCTGGTGCCTGGACAGCCTGCCCAATGCACGGCGCATCCAATTCCGCCAGGATCGGACACCCTCCGATGACTCCAACGACTACGGCGAGCGGTTCGAGGCGGGCGTCATCGCCTCGGCCACCAACGCGGTCATCAAGCACCTCTACGACATCGGCGAGCTGCGCGTCATCAGCATCTGGTGGGTGATACTGCTGCTGGCGGTCCTGGCGGTGCTGCTGGGGCCGATCGACTACCTCGTCCTGAAGCGGCTGGACAAGCTGCCGCTGACGTGGATCACGTCGGCCGTCATCATCGCGGGCTTCACCGTGGCGGCGTACTACGGCGTGCGGGCCATCCGCGGCGGCTCGATGCACGTGCGGGCGGTGACGGTCATCGACGCCGTCGCCGGCGATAGCGCCTCGGCCGCGCCCGCCGCCGCGTGGGCGACCAGCTTCTGCGGCATCGCGGCGCAGGAAAGCGACGAGTACTCGCTGATGGCCGCCGACGGCAATCCGCTGGGCGGCAACCAGTGGTGGTCCGCCGTCAGCGCCGCCCGCGACGAGTACGACTACAGCGACAGCAGGATCGCCAGCCGGCGGATCGCCTACCTCCAGCAGGGGCCGATAGTCCAGAGCGGCGCGACCGCCCCGCGGCAGGAAGGCGGCAACATCCCCACCGGCGTGCCGATCAACATCTGGTCTATGCAGGTCATGCTCGACGAGGCCCGCGTTGGCGAGCCGCCGATTACCGCCGAGGTAGCCACCGACGGCCGGGCGGTGACGCTCACCGTGACCAACAAGTCCACAGTTGCCATCAAGGACGCCTACCTCAGGCTCAACAACCTGTCGGTGAGCCTCGGCGCCATCGCTCCGGGCCAGACGAGCCAGTTCAAGTACCCCAACATCAGGGCTGCCGCCAACGACGCCAGGCCACAATCATTGGATAGCTCGCCCGTCAACGCGGCCCAGAGCGCACGGGGCGTAGCGGGCCGGACGGCCGCGGTTGAATCGTACCTCAAGCAGGGCGCGGCCGTCATCTACGCCGCGTTCGAGCAGGCGCCACTGCCGTGCAGCGTCGCCGGCCGTTCGTACGCGACCAATCACGTGCAGATCGCTCGCCTGGTGATACCGGCAAAATCGTTCAAACGCATGGAATAAAGGGGACAGTCCCTTTTGTTCGGAGACATCACATGATCGACACGCGAGGACTGACCAAGTACTACGGGAACCTTGGCGCGCTGGTCGACCTGGACCTGCACATCAACCAGGGCGACATCTTCGGCTTCATCGGCCCCAACGGCGCGGGCAAGACCACGACCATGCGCATCCTGGCGACGCTGCTGGAGCCGACCCGCGGCGCGGCCTTCATCGACGGCATCGACGTGCTCCGCATGGGCAAGCAGGTGCGGCGCCTGGTGGGCTACATGCCCGACTTCATGGGCGTGTACGACGACCTGAAGGTGTTCGAGTACCTGGAGTTCTTCGCGGCCGCGTTCTCCATCCCGCGGGCCAAGCGCAAGGCCACCGTCGAGGGCGTGCTGGAGCTGACCGACCTGACCGGCAAGCGGGCCGCCACGGTCGACAGCCTCTCGCGCGGCATGCAGCAGCGGCTGGGCCTGGCCCGCGTGCTCATCCACGACCCCAAGGTGCTCATCCTCGACGAGCCGGCCAGCGGCCTGGACCCGCGCGCCCGCATCGAGATGCGCGTCCTTCTCCGCGAGCTCAAGGGCATGGGCAAGACCATCATGATCTCCAGCCACATCCTCAGCGAGCTCGAGGAGATGTGCGACCACGTCGGCATCATCGAGCACGGGCGGCTGATCTTCAGCGGGACGATGGGGGAGATCCGCGCCCGCATGGGCATAAGTTCCAAGCTCCGCATCCGCGTGGCGGCCAACGCCCAGCAGGCCGTCGAGATGCTCTCGGCCCTGCCGCAGGTCCGCGACGCTCAGCTCGCAGGCGAGCAGATCCTCATCACCCTCCAGGACGGCAACGGCGGCGACGGGGCCATCGCCCGAACGCTGGTCCAGGGCAACTTCGACGTGCTGTCGATCATCCCCGAGCAGCTCAAGCTCGACGATGCGTTCCTCCAACTCACAAAGGGCCTTGTCCACTAGACGAGGCAATTGTGGATTGCGAACTGCGAATTGCGAGTTGCCGGCCATGAAGAACTGGTCATCCAACCGACGGACACTATGAAATTCGCAATTCGCATTTCGCAATTCGCAATGCCTTCGAATCCCATCCTGGTCAAGGAGCTGCTCTCGACCAGCCGGCGCGGGCGGTTCTACCTGATGCGCCTGGCGTACCTGGGATTGCTGGCGCTCTTCGTGGCGGTGGTCTGGCTGACGATGGTCGAGGGGCGGATCAGCGCCACCGTCGCCTCCGACGGCACGTTCGTCACCCGCATGGCAGACGCAGGCAAGAAGGTCATCGCATCCATCGTCTGGTTCCAGTTCGTGGCCGCGCAGGTCATCTCCATCATCATCCTGTCGAACTCCATCAGCGGCGAGTTGGCCCGCAGGACGTTCCCCGTCCTCCTGACGACGCCCATCAGCTTCTACCAGATAGTCCTTGGCAAGGTGCTCTGCGGCGTCTTCCACGTGATGGTGCTTCTGGCGTGCAGCCTGCCTCTGCTGGCGATAGTCCGCGTGTTCGGCGGCGTGCCGTGGGGGTTCGTCTTGTCCAGCGTGGCCATATCGGTCTGCACGACGCTGCTGGCGGCGACGGCCGCGATCTACTTCTCCATCCTCTTCCACAAGCCCTACGCATCCGCCCTGTTCGCGTTTGCGGTGATAGTGGGCTTTCACTTCCTGTCGGTGCTGCTCTGGCCGCTGATACTGATAATCATCATCGTCACGCTGTGGGACATCCGCTGGCGGAGGCAGGCTGCCCAGGAGCGCCGAGCGGCCCGCATGAGCTACCCGCTGCGCCGCCCGCCCCCGCAAAGCAGGTTCACCGTCGGCAGGTCGCTTGCGCTGACCTTCATCGGCCTGGCCGCGTACTGCCTGACGGGCACCTTCTCGTTGACGTTCTCGGCCTGCGTCAGCCCGGGCATCTCTCTGGCGCTGGGCACGGTCGCCATGCTCAACCCCTCGTACAAGCTCTGGTCGGGCGCGCCGTGGGTCAACTGCGTGGCGATGCTGCTCTTGTCGCTGGCGGTGATGCGGCGGTGCGCGGCGCTCCTGGCGGGCATAGAGTCGCGCCGGCCGTTGGGCGAGGACACGCCCAGTCCGCAGGAGGACACGGTCGCGTCCGCGGCCGCGCTGCGGAGGCTGGCCGGCTTCGGGCGGGCGACCTCCGCCGGCGAGATGGCCGCCCGCTACGGCGATCCCGACCCCCAGGAGCGAATCCAGGAGGAGAGGGCCGTCAGGCGTCTCCGCACGGCCATGCCGATACTGGAGAACTTCGAGCCGCCGCCCACCCGCGAGGTCGTGCGCTTGGGCTCGCCCGTGCTGTGGCGCGATACGCACTCATCCCTGGTCCACAACCCGCTGCTGCGGTTCTTCATGGTCTTCATCCCAATCGGCGTGGGGGCGATCTTCTACGCGGGCTTCATGGCCTCCGGCGCCTACGAGCACAGCGACTCGCAGGCGCTGGTCGTCATGCTCGCCATGGGGGCGGCCCTGGCCCTGGCCGCGTTCCTGTCATCATCCGCCATCGCCTCCGAGCGCGAGCACAGCACGTGGCCGGTCCTCATGACCACGCCGCTATCGAACTGGCACATCATCGCCGCCAAGGCGGGCGGCGTGCTGCTCAAGACGATCCCGATCTGGGCGTTCCTGTACGTCCACCTGGTGGTCTTCACGCTGATGCTGCGGATTCACCCGACCGCCATCTTTCACCTGGCGATGCTGGCGACGGCCGTGTCCGTGTTTGTCTGCGGGCTGGGCTTCTACATGGGCACGCGGATGCGGCAGACGACGGCCGCCGCGCTGTCCACGCTGGGCGTGTGCGCGGCGCTGTGGGTGCTGCTGCCTGTGTTCGTCTCGCCGATGGGCGGGCGATGGCTCACCAGCAGCCGCGACGCTCAGTCAGACATGATGCTGGTCTGCTCGCTCAACCCGGTCATGCAGGCCGGGGTCGTGGTCGAGGGCGCGCCGGGCGCGGCCATGGCGGGCAGGCCCGCCGGCCGGCTGGAGTATCGCCTGCCCCATGCGATGCCCCTGGGCGGAAGCTCGGACTGGGGCCAGATGACGCGCTTCGTCCTCCTGACATCCGCCCTCTACGGCCTGGCCGGCGCGGGCCTGGCGTACCTGGCGGCAAGGAGGTTCAGACGACATGCCTTCTGACGACGAGATGGCCGGAAAGCCTGATAGGACAAATACGACGGATAGGACCGATAGGACGGATGGGACCAATAGGACTGACCCGTCCGGTTCCTCCTATCCGTCCTATCCGTCCCATACGTCCTGTTCGTCCTATTTCCTGCGCATCCTGTCCCTCAACTGGCTCACCGGCCCTATCTTCACCAAGGAGATCCTCTCGACCAGCCGCCGCCGCCGGCATTACGCCCTGCGTTTCGGCTACCTGGCGCTGCTTTGCCTGTTTGTCGCGATAGTCTGGCTCGACGCCACCAGCGGCCTGACATACGGCGACACCACGCAGATGGAGAAGCTGCCCGGCGCCGGGCGGGCCATCGTCGCCACCATCGGCTGGTTCGAGTTCGTCGCCGTCCAGCTTGTGGCCGTCGTGCTGATGAGCACCTCCATCAGCGGCGAGATCTACAGCGGCACGCTCGCGTCGCTCCTGACCACGCCGATCACCAGCCTCCAGATCGTCGGCGGCAAGGTCCTGGGCAAGATGCTCCAGCTTGCCTTCCTCGTGCTGACGGCGCTGCCGCTGCTGGCCATAGTGCGGGTCTTCGGCGGCGTGCCGTGGAGCTTTGTCATCGCGAGCTCGTGCCTGACGCTGACGGCCGCCCTGCTCGCCGCCAGCGTCAGCCTGTTCTACTCGGTCCTCTTCCGCCGCCCCTACGCGACGATACTGCTGACGCTGGCGACGGGCTTCGTCATCTACGCCGTCGTGCCGACGCTCATCACGATGGTCGTGGCCATCGTCGCCATGATCTCGAAGTTCTCGGGAATGGGCGGCCTGGAGTGGGGCTGGGTGGCGTTCATCCACCTCAACCCGTTCGCCGCGATGGGCACGGCCACCGCGGAGCTCTACAGCCCCGGCATGGGGATCCCGTTCCTCTGGTATGTCTCCTGCCTGATCCAGCTCGGGTTCTCGCTGGTCGTCCTCCTTGTCTGCGTGAAGACCGTCCGCGCCCGCGCCCGCCGGGCGGGGATGGGGCAGGTGGCCATACAGGAAATGCCGGCTCCCCCGGTCCTCCCGCCGCTGGTCCTCGCGCCGGCGGCCGCCGCGCCGCCGGCGCCGGGCGCGCCGCCGGATGGCGGCCAAAGCCCGCAATTCGCCGATGGGACTGATGGGAAGAATGGGACTGATGGGACGGATAGGACGGATAGGACCGATAGGGCAAATGGGAGTGTTAGCGCGGATGCGCGCGGTTCATCTTCTTCCTCCTATCCGTCCTATTCGTCCTATGCGTCCTATCCGTCCTATCCCCCAGGTCCTGCCGCCCGCCGGCCTCGCTCCGTCGGCGCCATCCGCGAGATCACCGGCTCGCCCGTCCTCTGGCGTGAGCTTCGCCAGCCGATGGTGCGGTCGCTGGCCTGGCGGATTGTCGCCATCGTCCTGACCGCGACGCTGCTGGGCATGGGCTACTTCTGCCTTGTCCTGATCTCCGTCATGGGCTTCGGGCACGGGCCGTTCGCCGAGGGATCGGTGCAGGCGACGTTCGTGGTCATGTACCTGGTCCTCGCGGCCGTCACCGCGTCCGTGCTGACCGCCACCAGCATCAGCACCGAGAAGGAGAACCGCACGCTTCCGCTGCTCTTGACCACGACGCTGGGCAACTGGCAGATTCTCTGGGCCAAGGCGGCCGGCGCGCTAAGGCGGACCATCGCCGTCTGGGGCCTGCTGGCGCTGCATGTGCTGGTCTTCACGGCCACAGGCTTCATCCATCCCATAGCCACGCTGCACCTGGCGATGATCTCGGCCTCGGTGATGATCTTCCTGACGGGCACGGGCACGTACTTCAGCGCCAAGTTCAAGACCACGGCCGCCGTCGTCGCCAACATGGGGCTGGCGACGGTGCTGTGGGGCGTCGTGCCGATCTTCCTGGCGTACCTCCAGCAATACCCAGGGGGCCGGGGGTGCTATGAGGTCGCCATTGCTTTCAACCCTGTGTACCAGGCATGCATGGTCACCATCCCCGCAACCGGATACGAAGGCCTCCTTTCGTCGCAGATCGAGTACCAATGGGTATGGCTGGGTACCAGCTTGCCGGGCCCAGAGACGTGCGGAATCGCCGCTACCACCTTTTTCATGTTCGCCTCCCTTGTCCTCTACTCGGGAATCGGGATGGTCTTCCTATGTCTGGCAAAGCGCAACCTGCGGCGAAACGCCTTCTAGGAGTCTGAATTGACAGATAACAGCCCCAAGACCAGAAGCTTGGCGGCACAACAGCGCCTCACGGCAAGCCCGCACCTGGCAAAGGCGCGATGGCGCATGGTAACAGGCTAATGTTTGCCTTCGTCAATCGCATCGGAAACGCGTTGTCCGTGACGAGCCTGGCCGGGCCGGTCTTCGACAAGGAGCTTCGCGTCGCCAGCCGGCGCAAGCGCTTCTACGCGCTGCGGTTCATCTATCTTGCGGCGCTGACGTTCTTCGTCGCGATGACGTGGATCAAGTGGGTCGAAACTGCACGAAGTTGGTTCCCGGTGATGCAAGGATGGCCCGTCGCGGCACAACGAGCACAGATTTCCACGGTAATGGCCGCTGCCGGCACACACATCGTGGACACCATCCTCTGGTTCCAGTTCATCGCGACGCAGATCGTGGCCGTGTTCCTGTGCAGCACCGCCGTCAACGAGGAGGTCTCCCGCCGCACGCTTGGCATACTGCTGACCACGCCGGTCAGTTGCTTCAAGATCGTGCTGGGGAAGCTCCTGTCCAAGCTGCTCCAGGTGGTGATACTGCTCGCGATCAGCCTGCCGCTGCTGGCCATCGTCCGCATCTTCGGCGGCGTGCCTTGGGGAATGGTCGTCTCGGGACTGCTCATAACGCTTGCCGGGGCGGTCATGGTCGGGTCTTTGAGCCTTTACCTCTCTTCTGTCTTCCGCGACGCCCCGCGCGTGGTCCTCTTCACCGCGCTGTTCTACGGCGCCGCCTTCTGCATGCTGCCGCTCTGCTGCCTGATCGCAGATCCCGCGTTCTCGTCCTTCAGCCCGCCTTTTGCCATGTGGCTGAACTCTGCGGGGCTGATGGACCCGTCGGCCGGCACGAAGATGGCCTTCCTGTGTCCATTCTTCTGTGTCTTGATGATCCTTTTCGCGGCGGTCCTGATGAAGCTGGCAACCGTGCGGGTCCGCCGCGCTGCCCTCCGTTCGGCGGCCGGCCCTGGCCCTCAGAAGGTCATGGTCCTCTATGCTCCTGGATACCAGCCCCCCACCCGCCGCGTTTCCGGCTCGGCGATGATATGGAAGGAACTCCGCTTCTACCTGCCGGCCAACAAGAGGAAGATGTACCTGGCCTTCCTCCTGGCCGGCGCGATGGTCATGCTCTCCTACGCCTCGTGCGCCGCCAGCCGCATGCTCGACTACGTAAGCGTGCAGATGCTCTACATCATCATCTGGCTGGGGCTCTCGGCGCTCCTGACCGCGCTGATGGCCGCGACGAGCATTACGGTGGAGAAGGAGTCGCGGGCGCTCGTGCTGCTGCTGACCGCGCCGATGTCGGATGCGAGCATCATCCTGGCCAAGGCCTCCGGCGTGCTGCGGCGGGCCGCGCCGACGTTGGTGATGCTCGCTGTCCACCTGGCCGGCATGGCCGCGCTGGGTGCGATGCACTGGGCCGGGGCCGTCCTGGTGGCCCTGTTGTCCGCGTGGGTGATCGTGTTCCTGGGCGGGATGGGCATGTACTTCAGCTCGCTTCTGCGGACGAGCTCGGCGGCCGTCGTCGCCACGGTGGGCGCGTGCCTGGGCCTGTGGGTGGCCGCGCCGGCCTTCGCAACGGCCCTGCCCGGCCAGTGGCGAGCCGCGCGGACGTTCCTCCAGACGTGCAATCCGGGCGTGCAGCTTTCAGTGATCGTCCAGGCCACAAGCGAACTGCACGCCCGCGAGGAGGCCGGCCGCCTCGAATTCCAGTGGCCGCACTCGCAGGAATATGACATAAGGGAGCTGACGTCCGTTGCCCGCTCAGAGGCGCCATCGGCGCTCGATTCATCGCTGGCCGGGGCGATGGGCGTCCTGGCATTGTCATGCCTGGGCTACGGAGGCCTGGGCGTCCTGATGGCCTGGCGGGCGAAGGTCCTCATGCGAAGAAGGCTCTTTGGATGAGAAAATAAATAGGGACGGTCCCTATTTATCCCACTATGCAATATGCCATCATCAAGCTGATGAGCGCCGTCCTGGGTGTCGGCAACTTCACCGGCCCCGTGCTGGCGAAGGAGCTCCGCGTCTCGGCGCGGCGGAAGCGGAACTACGTCCTGCGCGCCGGCTACGTGGCGGCGCTGCTGGGCTTCATCGCGCTGATCTGGGTCAGCGAGATCAGCCGCCGGCTTGAATATGCGCAGCAGGGCAGCGAACTCCGCATCGTCGAGCAGATGTCCCGGGCCGGCAGGGAGATCGTGCTCTGCATCGTCTGGTTCCAGTTCATCGTCGCCCAGGCCGTCGCCGTCATCCTCGCCAGCGCCTCGATCAGCGAGGAGTCCCGCAACCGCACGCTGGGCGTGCTCATGACCACGCCGGTCAGCGCATTCCAGATCGTCATGGGCAAGGTCCTGTCCAAGCTGCTCCAGGTGATGGTGCTGCTGGCGCTGAGCCTGCCGCTCTTGGCGTGGGTGCGGATCTTCGGCGGCGTGCCGTGGGACTTCGTGGTCGCGGGCCTGTGCATCACGATCTGCGCGGTCGTCTTCGCCGGCTCGCTGAGCACGTTCTTCTCGATCTTCAGCCGCCGCACGTACGTCGTGATACTGGAGTCGTTGGCGGCCCTCGCGTTCATCTACGCGTTCCTGCCGTGGGCGGCCCTAATGTCGCGGCACACCATCGGGATAAGCGGATCCAGGACGGAGGTGCTTATCCGGAACGTCCACCCCTTCGGCGCGATGGCGGCATGCACGGACGAGATGATGTACCCCGGCGGCCGCACGGCGTTCTTCTGGTGGCCGACCACTTGCATAGTCCTCTTGGCCGGCACGGCGCTGGTCCTGCTGGTCTGCTGCATCTTCGTCAGGCGCGTAGCGCTGCGCCAGGCGGCGGGCGGGCCAGCCTCATCCGGCCCGGCCGTGCCGGATGTGATGATGCTCTATCCTCCGGGCGTCGCGCCGATGCGCGCGGTCCCCCGCGGCCGGCGCATCCGCGAAGTAACCGGCTCGCCGATCCTCTGGAAGGAGCTTCGCACCGGCCTGTTCCGGCGGAAGCTGTGGCTGTTCATCATCGGCGGGGCGGCGATGGGCCTGCTGCTGGTCACCTACGCGTTCTGCGCGATCGACCACGACCTGGACGACCGGGATGTACACGTCGTCTACTGCGTCATACTGCTTCTGGCGGGGATGCTCGTGACGGCCGTCGTCGCGGCGACGCCCATCACGTCGGAGAAGGAGTCGCGCTCCTGGCCGCTCCTGCTGCTGACCGACCTGAGCGACTGGCACATACTGGCCGCAAAGGCCCTGGGCGTCATCCGCCGCAGCGCGATCGTGTGGGCGCCGCTGGGCTTCCACCTGCTGCTCTTTGCGGCCCTCAGGCTGATTCACCCGGTGGCCGTCTTCCACACCATCCTGATCGTGGGCTGGACCGCGCTGTTCCTGACCGCGGGGGGCCTGTTCTTCAGCAGCCTGTTCCGCAAGACCACGACGGCCGTCATCATGAACCTGGTGCTGGCGGTCTTTCTGTGGCTGGCGCTGCCCTTCGCGACGTACTGCCTGGAGCGCGCGTGCGGCGCGGATAAGAACTGCACGGCCGCGATGCTCTACAGCAATCCGGTGGTGCAGGACGTGGTAATCATGGAGGCCGCCTCCGGCCACCGCGCCGAACGCGACCTGTGGGACCTGAGCTACCACTGGCCCTATGGCTACAGGCACCGCTACATGGGCTTCGCGGAGACGGCCGTGGGAGCTACCCTCGTCATCGTCTTCTGGGGCACCATGCACCTGGCGCTCGCGCTGATTCTCCTGCTCCTGGCCAAGGCCAGATTGCGGAAGAATCCGGGCTGACCGGGGACCGTCCCGCCGTTTGGGACTGTCCCCGGTTGCTCTTGCGGTAGAGAAACTGGGGACAGTCCCAGACGACGGGACTGTCCCCGCGTGGTCTTCATCGCGCCCCGACCGCGTGGCCGTAGGAGTTGGAGTTCTTCTTCTCGCCCTCGGCGGCGGTCACTTCCTCGGCGATACCGCAGATGCGGAGCAGTTGTCCTCGCTCGTCGCGGACGGCGAACGACCGCCCGTGGGCGACCGCCACGCTGCCGTCGGGCCTTATGACGCGGAACTGCATCGAGTGGCTGCTCCCCCCGCCGGCCGCCAGCCTGAGCCACTCGCGGACGCCGGCCATCACGCGCTTGCGGTCGTCCGGGTGTACCGACTCCATCCACGCGGCGCCGTTCTTGTACACGACGTCACGGGTGATGCCGTGGAGCCGCTCGAACGCCGAATTGACATAGAGCATTCTGGTCAGGTCCGCCGTGGCAATCCAGATGATCTGGGGGATGGCCTCGGCAAACTGGCGGAACATCGTCTCGCTTTCCTTGAGCCCCTGCTCGGCCTCGCGGCGCTCGCTGACCTCGTCGCCAAGCGAGGTGATGGCGTTCTCAAGCTCGGCGGTCCGCTGCTGGATGCGGAGCTCCAGGAGGTCGTTCGCCTGCCGCAGGGCGGCCTCCATCCGCTTACGCTCGGTGGCGTAGCGGATGGAGCGCGCGAGCATCGGCCCGTCCACCTGGCCCTTGAGCAGGTAGTCCTGGGCGCCGCGGCGGAGCGCCTCCAGGCCCAGCGCCTCATCGCCCCCCGTGAGCACGACGATGGGCATGTAGGGCACCTTGGAGTGGACGAGAGTAACGGTATTCAGGCCCTCGCTGTCGGGCAGCTTCAGGTCGAGCACCAGCACGTCGAAGGGCGCGTCGAGGCTGTGGCCGCGGAGCCGCTCGTAGGCGGCCTCGAGGCGATCGACGTGGACCATCTCGAAGGCGAACTCCGGCGCGCGGCGCAGGTTCTCGCGGAGCAACCGGGCGTCGCCGGGGTTGTCCTCGACCAGGAGTATCCTCGTCGGCCGCGAGGCAGCAGGTCCCATGGGAGTCATACGTCGCCTCACATTCTACGTCGCGGCCTTGGCGGGCCGGCCCTCGGGAAACTCGCACGAATCGCCCTTCTTCGGCGCCGCGGGCAGCGTGAAACAGAAGGTTGAGCCTTCGCCCGGCTTGGACTCGACCCATATCCGCCCGCCGTGCCGCTCGACTATCCGCTTGCAGATCGCCAGCCCGACGCCCGTGCCGGGATACTCATTGCGGGTGCAGAGCCGGTGGAATATCTGGAACAAGCGGTCGGCCTGCGCGGGGTCGATGCCGATGCCGTTGTCCTTGACGGCGAACTGCCACATCTCCCCCTCGCCGCGGACGGCGCCGACATGCACCTCCGGCCGCACGCCCGGCCGGCGGAACTTGATCGCGTTGCCGACCAGGTTCTGGAAGAGCTGCGACAACTGCCGCTGGTCCGCCCATACCGTCGGCATTTGGCCGACTTCCACCACGGCGGAGGCTTCCTCGATGCTGGCCCGCAGGTCGGTCAGCGCATTATCCAGCGCCGCCTTAGAGTCCACCGGACCCAGCGCCTTGCCGCGAGTGCCCACGCGGGAGTACGCCAGCAGGTCCTCGATGAGCGACCGCATCCGCTGCGCGCCGTCCAGGGCAAAGCCGATGAACTCGTCGGCGTCCGCGTCCAGGCGCCCCTTGTAGTTGTCGGCCAGCAGCTTCATGTAGCCGGTGACCATGCGCAGCGGCTCCTGCAAATCGTGCGAGGCCACGTAGGCGAACTGCTCCAGGTCGCGGTTGGAGCGGGCGAGCTCCTGGGCGGTCTTGAGCATGTCCTCCTCGGCCTTCTTGCGCTCGGTGATGTCCGAGACCGTGCCGATCACGCGCGTCGCCCGCATCACGCCGTCCACGACGCCGAAGAACGTCTGCCCGCGGCTGCCGATCCACCGAATGCTGCCGTCGGGCAGCACGAAGCGGTACTCGATGATGAACCGGCCGTCGCCGCCGGGCTCGTGCGAGTGGGCGATGGTCGCCCGGATCCGCTCGCGGTCCTCATCGTGGACCGACTCCAGGAACTCGCCGTAGTCCGGCTCCCGGTCCAGCGGCAGGCCGAATATTTCCTTGCAACGGTTGGACCACGCAAGGCGGTCCGTGACCAGGTCGTGGTCCCACGTGCCAAGGGCGGCCGCCTCGATCGCAAGGCGGAGGCGGTCCTCGCTCTCCCGCAAGGCCCCCATGACGATCTTTCGCTCCGTGATGTCCCTGGCGAAGGCGCAGTTGAACTCGCGCCCGTCGAACTCGACGAAGTTGGCGGTGATCTCGACGGGGATGACCCGCCCGTCCTTGGCGCGGTGGGCCGACTCGAACGTCATCGAGCCGCGGCGCTTGAGCTCCTCCCAGTGCGCCGTCCAGGCTTCCGCGGGAAAGTTCGGGTCCAGGTCGCTGACCTTCATGGCCAGCATCTCCTGCGCCGTGTAGCCCAGGCGCAGGCACGCGGCCTCGTTGACGTACTCGATCCCGGCGTCGCGCCCGATCCAGAAGATCGAGTCGATGGCGTGGTCGACCGCGAACTGCGTCAGGCGGAGCGAGCGCTCGGTCCTCTTGCGCTCCGCGATCTGCCTGAGGGCCAGGGACGCGACGGCCGTCAGCTCGCGCAGGAACGCGTCGTCACGATCGGTGAATCCGCCCGCCTCCTTGTCGACGACCATGACCATGCCCTGCGCCGCGGCCGCCGGGCCGGCGATCCTCGCGGCGAGCAGCCCGTGCAGCGGCGTAATTTCCTCCGCCAGGCGATGCCAGGCGGGATGTGAGCGCAACTGCCGCGACGTGAGGTGAACGGACGGCGCGGACGCCAGGTCGCGCAGCAGGTCGCCCGCGGCCGAGCAGAGCAATTCGACCCTGGGATAGACCTCGGCGCCCGGGGCGGCGGAAAAGGCGGCCGTCTCGAAGCCCCCCGTCGTCGGGCCGAATGCGCACACGGCCGCGCCGGCGCCGGTCAGTTGCCGCGCCGCGTCGGCCACGCGCTGGGCGAGGCCGTCCTGCGTCGCGTCGCCGATGACCTCGTATGAGAACGCCAGCAGCGTGCTCACCCGGCGCAGGTCCCCGTCGTCCTTCCGCCAGGCGCCCGCGGGCAGGACCGCGCGCCGCCGGTGGCGGACCTTGGCCGGCGCGAGGTCCGCTGGACCTGCGGCCGGAGCGCGCTGGGATCCCCTCACGCCGCCATCCTCCGCGCCTCCGGCAGACAATTCCTTCGCACTGCGGTATTTACCTCGTACTGCCATACGCCTATCCAATTCTATGTCGCCAAGGCGCGCCGACGGGCCTTGCGAACCGAGGCGGCCCTATAATTTGGCATTCGATGAAAGGAGAACACATGGCCGGCCAAGAGCGAATCTCCACAAGGCGAACTCTCATCATCCGGGGCGCCGCCGTCGCCGGCGCGGCGGTGGCGCTGCGGGCCGCCGCGGCTCTCGCGGCCGACGCCCCCGCGAGCAAGCCATCATCCTCCGCGCCGCCCGATGTGTCGCCCACGGAAGACCTGATGCGGGAGCACGGCGTCCTCCGCCGCGTGCTCCTGATCCACGATGAGGTCGGGCGCCAGCTTTCCGCACTGACGCCCGTGCCGCCCCAGACCCTTGCCGGCACGACGGGCGTCATCCGCAAGTTCATCCAGGACTACCACGAGAAGCTGGAGGAGGACTTCATCTTCCCGCTGTTCACGCCGGCCGCGAAGTCCGCCGACGCGGCCAAGCTGGCCGACCTGGTAAAGACGCTCAAGGCCCAGCACGACGCCGGGCGAAAGCTCGTGGACCAGATTGCGCGGCTCGCCAAGGAGGACGCCATCAAGGAGAAGGACTCGCGCCTCCGGCTGGTGGATGCGCTGCGCCTCTTTGCGCGGATGTACCGGCCGCACGCCGCGCGCGAGGACACGGTGCTCTTCCCCGCCCTGCACTCGGTCATGACCGCCGCTCAGTTCGACCAGATGGGCGACAAGTTCGAGGACAAGGAGCAGGATCTCTTCGGCAAGGGCGGCTTCGAGAAGATCGTCGCCGACGTGGACGCGATGGAGAAGGCCCTGGGCATCGAGGACATCAGCAAGTTCACGCCGACAGGCTCATAGCCTGGTCGGTCACGATATGAGGTCGAATCCTTGTTGTCCTTGACAGGAAAGACGTCCGGTGAAATGCCAAATTAGGAATGCGTAAATGCCGAAGGAATCATAAATGCAAAATGCTCAAATGACGCTGCAATGGATTTTGCATTGAGCATTTGTCATTCTTTCGGCATTCTCTAATTCCTAATTTTGCATTCCAAAGGTGGCCTCAACGTGGCACGTCCCCGCAGGTTTGGCGATCTCAATCCACTCCTTCGCCGCGTCGGACTCAGTGTGCTGCTTGCCGTTGACCGTGACGGCCGTCATCTTGGCGCCGTCCGGGTGGCGGATGCGGAGCTTGACCGCGGCGCACGGGTTTCCGGCGGGACGGGCCGGCGCGGCCAGGTCCGCGGTGATGAGCTTGGCGTCGGCCTTGTACATGCCATCGACGGCCGCGAGGATCGCCTGGGGCATCGTTGTCGGCTACTTGGCGGCACTGGCACAAGCCGCGATTCCGATGAGAATCGAGGCAACAGGGGCGAAGTCCCGGCGCATCTCTTGGTCCCTCAAGAGAAGCAATAGTCAATGCTCAGTGTTCAGGTGGAAGACCCCTGCAAGCCGGTTCATCGGGCTTGCACTTGAGCATTGATTATTGCTTATTGAGTATTGAATATTCCCTGAGCTGAGCCGTCAGCACCGGTACACCACCTTGCGAATGTCATCTCCCCGGAACTGCACCGTGCGGTCATCCACGCGGACCGAGTCCGGCGGCTTGCTGGCCATGTCGGCGTCGGCCGTGCTGTGGTAGCGGACCTCGACGATGTACGGCCCCGGCCAGTGCAGCGGCGCGACCGGCTTTGCGCGGTGGGCCCGGACGGCCGCCTGTGCCCCCTCGCGGATGAGCCGCCGCGCCTCCTGCGCCGACACGGAGATGGCGGAGAACCGCCCGACGCCGCGCTTGACCGCGACGGCCGTCACGCCGGGAATCAGCTCCTGCACCTCCTTGCACGCGGCCTGGTCGCCGGAGAGGAATATGACCGGCACGCCCTCGGCCCCCGCGAAGAGCGCGTACTGGCCGATCTCGCCGACCGCCCGGCCGTTGACCTTGATGTACTCGATGGCGAAGCTCTGCGTGTGGTTGAGGTTGGCGCGGGCGCTCCCCGCCATCGCGTGCTGGCCGACGATCATCGCGGCGTCGTACTCGCCCCGGATCATCTCCAGCGCCTGGATCAGCCCGATCGGCCGGCCGTGGAGCAGCTTGACGGCCGGATGAAGAGTCTCGTACTCGATCGCGCCGGGTCCGTGGGCGTCGCTGACGAGTATGTCCGTCACGCCCTCGGCCAGCAGGCCCTCGACCGCGGCGTTCACCTCGGCCGTCAGGAGCTTCTTCGCGGCCGCGTAGGCGGCTGGATCGCCGCCGCTGACACCGATCTGGTTCTGCGACACGACGCCGGCGACGCCCTCGAGGTCGGTAAGGATGTGGACTCGCATTCTTGGCTCCTTTCAAAGGTGATATTCGCTAATTCGTTGCTTCGTTACTTCGTGAATTCGTTGCTTCGTTGCTTCGTATCATCGTTGCTGCGTTGAAACGCTCTCCGCGCTGGCATCTGTGCGGGCCAGCGCGCCTACGCGGGGTAACGATGAAACGATGACACCAAGTAACGAAGCAACGAATTCACGCCGTTCATTTCGCGGAAACAATCCTCGCCGCCTCCGCCACCGCGGCCAGCGTTCCATCTTCATCGGAGCCCCCAACCAGAAGAGCATCCCTTGTCTGGTCCGTGGGGTCGAATGACGGGTCGTTGACCGATTCGACCACGCCCACGAGGCCGCGGCCCTTGCCGGGATACTTGTCGGTGATCCGCTCCAGCACCTTGTCGTAGGTGAAAGTGCCCACCGCGCCGAGGTGCTTGGCGATGGAGTTGGTCTCCTCGCTGCCGATCACGATCAGGTTGCGCTTGGTCGCCAGCGGCGCGTTGTCGAACACGGCCACCTTGCTCTCGTACTTGGCCGGCTCGGGATGGATGAAGGCGTCGAAGTGGGTCTTCTCAATCCTTATGTCGGCGGGCGTCACGACCTTCGCATCCCCGCCCTTTGCCTTCACGGCGGCCGCCAGCGCATCCGCCGCCTTCTTGACCGCATCCGAAGGTTTGTCCGGCAGAACGATATCCACGCCGACCTTCCGCAAAGCGATGGTCCTCACCTCGTACTGTGGGCAGCTTACAACCACCTTTTGCCCAGCGGGGCGGACCAGTAGTATCTTCCCCCCGCCTGCGGTGACATCCAGCGGCCCGACATTCGCACATACGCGCCCCTGCCCTGCCGTGTCACGCCCCGTCCACTTCGCGTCGATCACATTCGCCGCGCGGCTTGCCTCATCCGTCGCCAGCGCGAAGCCGGCCAGTTCATCCTTCTTCACCTTCGGCGGCTGGCCGGTGATGTCAATGACTTCGTACGCGGTCCCGGCCACTTCCGGCATGAGGCCGAAGAAAACGTTCAGACTCAAGTCCCTGGGTCCGAAGTTCGCGATGCCTACCAGCCAGTAACCGTCGCCCTTGAGCAGTCCAATCGTTGCATCAGTCGCGGCCATCATGTCTCCGCCGACGTGCAGTCCGGTGGGATTGAGCATGCCTGCGCTCGCCAGCGCCGCCTGGTATTTCTGGAGGATCGCCGGCCATCCGCCCTCGCTCGACAGCTTGTACTCAATCGCATCCTTCTCCTTGTACGCCGGCAGATCATCCAGCCTCGCCGCCGCGATGGCCTCCATCTCCTTTCGGACGGCCGGCGCCGGGTTGTGCCACTCATCCAGCGTGAACGCCTCCGGCATGAGCACCAGCTTGCCCCCGGACTTGACGAAGTCCTTCACCGCCGCGACGACGGCCGGCGGACACGCGCACGCCGGCCCGCCCGCGATGAGCACCTTGTAATCCTTGAGCTCCGCAAGGTTCGCATCGCGCACGATGCCGTACGACACGTGCAGCCGCCGCAGCGCCTCGCCCATCTCGCGCCACTGCCGCGATGCCACGCCGAACCCGCCGACCGCCGGGCTGCGGTCCGTCTGAAGCACGGCCGTGTTGCCCTTGACCACCTTCGTCGGCAGGAACAGCGGCGCCGCCCGCTGGCACCACGCAAACGCACGCGACATGCCCAGCGTGCTCGGCTCCGCGATGACATCCGGCCCTTCCAGCCCGTCCTTGTGGAAGTACAGCCGCTGGCCCGACCACGTGCGGATCTCCTTTGCCTCCTTGATCATCTTCGTCGGGTGGAAGTAGTGGAACGACCCGTCGTTGTAGTCCTCCAGCCACTGCTGCTTCATGCCCTCGAAGATCTCGGTGATCGTGTGCCCGTAGCCCAGGCCGCGGTAGTTGGGGACGAACGCCTCGCCCTCCTTCCACTGCTCGTCGCGCTTGGCGTAGCGGCAGTAATCGACGTGGATGAACTCCAGCGCCTTGTTGAAGTGCTCGGCGGCCGTGCGCGGCAGCACGTTGGAGATGCCGTAGCCCTTGGGCACCGCGCAGTACCATCCGAACAGATCGCACGGCGGCGCGTAGTACCACTCGGCCCGCCCGAACTCGCCCTTGGCGGCCGCGACGAGCATCGTCGGATCGACCGCCTTCAGCGAGTCGTAGATCACGTGCAGCCGCCGCTCGTTGTCGGCCATGAGGAAGTCGGCGTAGTCGAGGTTGCTGGCCCCGCGCTCCCCGCTGACCTTCTTGTTCGGCGCCGGCACGTCGTCGAACGACTTGTAGCTCTCGCCGCGCGCGGCGTTGAGCTTCTCTATCGTGCCGTACTTCGCCTTCAGCCACGCGACGTACCGCGACTTGGGCGGAAAGAAGCTGCCCGCGTGATACCCCGGCAGCCAGTATTCCTCGCTGATCTCATAGCCGCCCAGAGCGGGGTGGTGCTTCCACACGGCCGCGAACTTCGCCGCCGCATCCGCGATGTACTTCGTGTGCGCGTCGAACAGCGCCTCCTCCGTCAGCCCCGCCATCGACTTGGGCACTTCGTACTGGAGGCCGTTGAGGTAGTGCGATACGAGCACCTTCTGCCCGTACAGCCGCGTGGCCTCGCGGAAGCGGTGGAAAACGATGTCGGCCTTCACGCCCTCGTCGATGCCCTTTTGCTCCAGCGCGACCGCGCCGTTCTTGGACTCCGCGCCGATGGACGCCACGTTGCACAGGAGATAGTAGCGGTACACCTGGAAGAAGTCCTGCCGCTTGTGGCTCCAGAGCGACCAGCCGTGGTGCAGGTTGCGGAAGAACGGCTTGCCGTTCCAGACGATGTAGCCGTCGCGGACCTCGCCGACGCCTGTTGAATACGGCTCGCCGGCGGCCCCGCCCGTGGGCGGCCAGTACTGCTTGCAAAACTCCGGCAGCGGCGCATCCTTCAGCGCCGTCGGCCCCGCCGCCACACCGGCCGTCGGCACCGCCGCCGATGATCCAGGCCCGGCAGCGGAGGAATCGGAGGAACGGAGGGTCAGCCAGAGTGTCAGTGCGGCCACGGCCGTCAGCGTTAGCGAGAGTGTCTTCATGGTTGCGGTCCTCTTGCCCTCCTAGGTTAGCACTTGCCTCTGGAACACGGAAGACCGCGCCGGCCTGCGGCCACAAGGGCACGCTGGAGTTCGACTGGTACTTCGGCATCGCGACCCGCTGGTCGAACGGCCCGTAGTTAGTCACGTCCAGCACCTGCAACTCGGTCACCCAGAGGAACCGCCACGGGCCGACGCGAGCTTGTACTTCACGTACCGGGCCGGCAGGCGGGCAAGGCAATCGAGGCCCGAAGGGCCGATGAGTGAGCCCCGAAGGGGCGGCAGTCCTATAGCCGGGGCCGGAGCGAAGCGAATGCCCCGGAACCAGGCACGTCGAGAGAACGAGGCCCGAAGGTCCGGCAGGTCTTCGGGCGATATCAGGCGGGTCCGATCCAACTTCGCGAGGAACTCCTTGCGGCCGGCCAGGGACGCCTTGGCTTCATCCGAGAGCCTGTCGATGTTCGCCTCCTCCTCCTGGATCGTCGGATAGAAGACGACCGCCAGCATGGGCATGTCGGCGCACGCGGGGCAGGATGAGTCCATCAGCTTGGAGTGATACTCGACGCTGCCTTCGTCGAACCGCCCCCGCCAGCCGCAGGCCGGACAAGTCAGGATTGCGGTCTT
The DNA here is from genome assembly GCA_041946855.1 of Phycisphaerae bacterium. Taxonomy (GTDB): domain Bacteria; phylum Planctomycetota; class Phycisphaerae; order SM23-33; family SM23-33; genus JBHGBE01. The sequence goes on from JBHGBE010000041.1 coordinate 43,025, forward strand.
CCAATCGTCAAAGCAGCTCAAATGTCGCGCCGCCATGGCCGTCTACCTCAAGGCGAGATCCGTCGCCGGCGACGGGGCCGCAAGGCGACTGCCGATTATGCCAAGCACAGGCCCCGCGGTGCCGTGGCTGCGCCGTTTGCAGCCACGCCGCCAGCCGCCACTCATTTTGAACAATTTTGCCCTATGTTAGTCATAGTTGCGGTCATTTTAGTCAATTTAGTTCATTTCTACATGCATTTATCAAAACCGGCGAGGGCCGTTTTGCCCCTGTAAGAGGGCCAAAAGGACGAAACAAAGCCGAGCTTATATGCGACCAGGTAATCTAGGTAATCTCTGCGGAAAGAAAATGCAGAAATTGCTCACTACAAATGGTTATCCGCGGACGGACAGGGTCGGCACGTTCAGCGCATGGCGGACGGATGAGATCGTCTCTCCGCAGATGACATCCGACACCCGGCCGTGGCCGTGGCCGCCCAGAACCATCAGGTCGACCTGCTCCTGCCGGGCGAGCTTGACGATCTGCGAGGGCACGTCGCCGTAGCCGAGCACCGTTCGCACCGCGACGCCGGCGGCCGCCAGGTCGTCGCGAAGCCGGTCGGCCAGGCGGGTGATGTACTGCTCATCTTCGCGGCTCTCGCTATCGCCGGTCTGCGGGCCGTACCACTGCCCACCGACGCCCTCGACCACGTGCATGAGGACCAGCTCCGCCTGGTGTACGCGGGCCATGGCGATGGCCTCGGCGAGCATGGCCGAATCGGTGGGCCTTGCCTCCAGCGCCACGCCGATGCGGCGGAAATGCTTCTGCTCGCCGACGGCCGCCTGCGCGACCTGATCGGGCGAGACGATCTTCGCGGCTCGCGGGGCCTTCTCGCGGCGGAAGGTCATCCACGCCAGCAGGGCTGCGAGTGCGGCCATCGCCGGCCCGGCCGTCGCCCAGACCAGCCACGCAAGCGCGCCGGCGCCGGCCGCCCAGCCGGCGACCTGGTCGGCAACGAGCTTGACGTTGAGGCCGATGATGACGGCGGCCGCCAGCCACGCCAGCAGTCTCACCCACCACCGGCTGGCGAACGGGCCCATCTTCACGCGGCTGGAGGTGAACTTCACCAGCGGCACGATGGCGAAGGGCAACTGAAGGCTAAGTATCACCTGACTGAGGACCAGCAGCATGAACGTGGCCCTGTTGCCGCCTTCCCCGCCCCCGCTTGATGCGACGCCGACGACGACCATCGCCGGGCCGATGGCCAGCACGCGCGAGATCAGCCGCCGCAGCCACGGCCGCAGGCGGAACCGCAGGAAGCCCTCCATCGTGATCTGCCCGGCCAGCGTGCCGGTTACCGTGGAGCTTTGGCCCGAGCATATCAGCGCAACCGCGAACGCCACCGGCGCGACGCTCGTGCCCAGCAGCGGACCAAGCAGCTTGTGCGCTTCCTGTATCTCGGTGACCTGCCGCTGCGTGGTCCAGAACGTGGCGGCCGCCACGATGAGTATGGCCGCGTTGACGAAGAACGCGCCGTTGAGGGCGACGAATGAGTCGATGAGGTTGTACCTGCACGCCTGTGCGACGCTGGCGGCGCTGCGCGGCACGTTGCGGCTCTGCACGAGGGCCGAGTGCAGGTAGAGGTTGTGCGGCATGACCGTCGCGCCGATGATGCCGATGGCGACGAAGAGCATCTCCTGCCGGCTGAACATCTCGCCCAGGTTCGGCACGAACCCGCTCAGGACGCCCCGCGAGCCCGTCCAGACGGGCCGCGACAGGAATATCTCGACGACGTAGCACAGGCCGATCGTCGAGATCAGCAGCACGATGAACGCCTCCATCTTGCGGATGCCGGCCTTCTGGATCAGCAGCAAGAGCAGCACATCGAAGCCGGTGATGAAGATCGCCCAGAAGATCGGCACGCCGAAGAGCAGGTTGATGCCGATGGCGGAGCCCAGCGCCTCGGCCAGGTCGGTGGCGGCGATGGCGATCTCGCACAGGACAAAGAGCGCGAGGCGCACCGGGACGGGGTACTCCTCGCGGCAGGCCTGCGCCAAGTCATGGCCGGTGACAAGGCCAAGGCGGGCCGAGAGCGTCTGGAGCAGCAGGGCCATCAGGTTGCTCAGCAGGAGCACCCAGATGAGCGAGTAGCCGAAGCTGGCGCCGCCGGCGATGTCGGTGGCCCAGTTGCCGGGGTCCATGTAGCCGACGGAGACCATGTACGCCGGGCCGACGAACGCGAAGAGCCTTCGCCACCATCGCGGGGATGAGACGTGTACGGTGCGATGGATTTCGTCCATGGCGCCTGGAACCGTGGGCGTGCCCGAACCGTTGGACATGCTGACATTGTTGACGCGCCCGGCCGGCAATTCAACCGGGATGTGGCATGGGAAAGATGCTCAAGCCACGAATGAACTTGCCCGGCCGGCAGAAGACAGGGGCAGGATGCCCCTGCAACGCATGGGCAAG
>JBHGBE010000042.1:0-44418 GCA_041946855.1 Phycisphaerae bacterium
AAATGCGTCCCGGCCCGCGCCGAGCCTGGGTGAGAAGAATCGCCTATTCGTTACGGCTGCTCGCGAACTGGTTGCGGTCGCGCCGGAGGATTCAGCGATGTCAATGATCGAGAGGTGAGGTAGCCAAGGCACTGATGGAAGAAGGCTCATGGAGCAGTGGCGTATCCAAGATGTGCAGGCAAGGCCGGCTGGCGCGTCCGCGACAGGGCCGACGACACGAGGGCGGCCAAGCTATCTTGATAAACTTGCTAGTATAGATAATATAGCGAAAGTTTTGTCGCAATCTGCACAAAGCACACAAGCTTGGTAAACTAGCGATTCTGGGAAAGGCTACTCTTGTAACATACGTCAGCCTAAGATGTTAGAGACACGATTCCCCCAGAAAATGGCCCCTGCGTCAGAAAAGGTCGTTCTGCAAAACAAACCCATTTTTCACAAATCCCCGCCTACCGCTGGAACATGAGCGGCGAGACTTTGACCGCGGCGACCTTGGGCTGCTCGGCCGATGGCTTTGGCTGGTCGGCGGCGGTCCTTGCTGGATGGGCGGCGACTATGGTGTCGGCGCCCTGGCCGGTTGGCGGGAGCTGGGCTTGGGCGTCCTTCGCGGCCTGGCCGACGGCCTTATCGACGGCCTGGCTGAAGTAGCTTTGTACGCTGGATTTAGCGGAGGCGATGGCGGACCGCATCTGCTCAGGCATGAACTTGGAGTCGTCCACCGCCATCATCACGGCCACGCCCACAATGACGCCAATCAGGAACCGCAACATGCCCATACCCTCCGGGCCTTTCTGGGGCAGGCCCGATGCACAGCAACCAAGGGTAAGCTAAGATATTATCGTCCAAAAAGCAAAACTCAAGATTATTATAGGCGTCTAATTCCGAGAAGGCCAGGCTTGCTCGACGGGCTGGAGAGACGACATGAGAGCCGCGTCAATCGTAGTCGCCGCCGCGTTGGCCGCCGTGCTTGCGCTCTGCCCGCCCGCTCATGCCCGGATGTGCGCCGATTGCCAGGACATGATGTTCAGGCAGGTTATGACCACCGCCAGCGTGTGCGGGCACAACGTCAATCACGGAGGCGTGAAGTACTGCGGGGCGTGTTCGGCCAGGCTGGGCCTGTGCGAGGTGTGCGGCAAGGCGCTGGCGGCCGTGGACAAGCCCGCCCCGACCAGCGGCCCCGCCAGCCGGCCGGCCAGCGGGCCGGCCACCAAGCCGGCCGTCTCTGAAAAGGCCGCTCAGCTCGCAGCGGCCATCAAGGAAAACGCCGCATCCTTCACGATGAACGTGGACTACATGGGCGAGTCGGACAAGCCGTTCTACTGCCTGTACTTGAGCGTGCCGGAGTTCAAGCGCGCCAGGGCCGACCAGTTCCGCCCGGCCGTGGTCATCACGGCCAAGACGGCCGGCAAGATCGCCGATTTCCTCGCCGCCAATGGCTCCTTGGACAAGGCTGTTGATATCACGGGCAAGAACGTCCAGCGCCAAGCCGGCCCTTGCTATGTGGCGACCATCCGTTACGGCCAGACCACGCTCTCGCTGGAGCTTGGCTGGGGCCTGGATACGATCAAGTGGCTCGAGGGCCTGAAGGAAGCCTTGGCGGATGAGAAGGCGGCCGTTGACCAGATGGACCTCCTGCTTGGCAGGCTGTCGGGCCTCAGGAAGCTGTGGGAGCAGGAAGCCGCAAAGAAGCCGTGATGAATGCCGGATGCCTGCCGCCGTCTCGCTCGTTGGCCACGACTCAACTAGATGCGGGGCAGGGATTTCCCTGAATTTTCTGAAGTATTCTGTTGACTTGGCGATGGGACATCGGTATTTTTTCGCGTTCCCGCGCCCGTAGCGGACACGTGTTCCGTTGCAGGCCATTGTGGCCGCGTGGGATAGGACAATGTTTCAGGGAGACTGCCGATGAAGAAGATTGCTGCCGCACTGCTGCTGGTCGTGGGAATCGCCTTCGCCGCCAATCTGCTGGCCGCCGACAAGAAAGAGCCGACCACCAAGCCGACGACGACTAGCGCCCCGGTTCACAAGGCCTAGTTCCCGTTCCGATTTCGTGTTCAGGACATGCCGCCAGGACAGCCGCGACGTGCGGCCATCCCGGCGGCATCGTTTTGCGCCGGCCGCCTACATCCTGGGCCGGAATTGGGCCAGCCAGGCCCCTATCTCGCGGAGCGTTTCGGCCGGGCAGAATTGCGGCGCGACGCCGGCCGTCGTGAGGATGATCCGGCGGTGGTTGGGGCAGGCGTCAAGCTCTGTCTGGATGTAAGCCTTGATCTCATCGATGGATCGCAGCCAGATCATCGCGTTGGTGCCGCCGATGAGCGTCTTGCCGGGGGCCTTTGAGCGGCCGTCGGCGAGCCGGGTGTTGCCCAGCGTCGGCGCGGTGAACGCCTCGATGCTGGCGGCCGGGATGGTGTCGATCCGCCCCAGCAGCGCCTTCAGGTGGCCGCACATGTGCAGTTCGTGCATCTTGCCGGCCGACTCGATTGCCCGCCCATACTCGCACAAGCGCCCCAGGCAATGCTCCTCGAACTGCCGCGGGCTGATGAGCGTGGTGGAGGTGTTCTCGCCGGAGACGATCACGTCGGCGGGCGAGTGCCGCGCAACGTGGCTGGCGCGGGCCAGGCAGTCGGCGTGCATCAGGTCCATGAGCTCGGCCATCTCGCGCGGAAAATCCGCCAGCATGTAGGTCGTGTTGACCGGGCCGGCGAAGTGTTCCACCAGGTCCATCAGCGGGCTGGTCCCCCACCACTGCACGGTTACGCCGCGCTGGCCGATGTCGCGGACCCGCTGGCGGCCGGCGTCGAGCGAGGCGATGTCGTTCTCGATGGTCACGTCGGCGTAAAGCCAGCGGAAACGGGTGATGTCTTCCTTCGTCTTTATTGGAAACTCGACCGGATGCCAACTCCGCGTCCGCGGGTCGTGCTGCCAACGCTCTGTCAGGTCGCCGTCCGGGGTGCGGGTGACAACTAGCCGGCTGTAGGTACTGCTTATCGTCTTAACCGTGATTCGCGGGCGGAGGACTGTATGCGCGAAACGCACGCCAAACAGCCCGTCGGCGTGGATGAAGTCTAGCAGCTCCGCATCGGTCATGCGGGCGATGGCCGCGGGTTGCCCGGCTCGCCAGTTATCATTTGTGGCCTTCGCCCACCATGGGATGCGATCCACCTCCTGCCCGCGGTAGGCCGCCAGGAGGCGCTCGCGGGAGGTCATCCTGTCAGTGGGAAAGACCTTGCCGTCGGCCACTATTTCACTCCCGGCCGCGACGAGGGTTCCGAAGCCGGCTGCGTGGCCGCATTCTCCGGCCGTTTCTGAAGGAAGAGCCACGGCAGCAACTCATCCTCCTGCAAGACAGGACCGCCGATGTCATGGCCAAAGCCGCCGATCTCGGTGTAGTGCGGCTTGCCATCGGCCTTCTTCAAGGCCGCGATCATCTCCCTTGCCCGCTCGACGGGGATAATCCTGTCGCGCGAACCGTGGAAGACCCAAAGGGGCGTCCGCGCGAACTTTGGGGCCGTGGCCGGGTCGCCCGCCCCGCAGAACACGACGGCCGCGGCGAACATCTCCGGATGCGCCGCCAGCAGGTTGTACACGCCCGCCCCGCCCATGGACCCGCCGGCGATGTACACGCGGTCCGGGTCAACGTCGAATTCCTTCTGAAGCAGCGGTATCAGCTCGACCAGCAGCTTCAGCGGCGTCATCGACTGCGGCTGGGTCGATGCCGATGGTCCGCTGGCCGGCCGGCTCGCGGCCGTCAGCGTCCAGGTCGTGCCGCGCGGGCATTGGGGCACGACGACCAGCGCCCCGTACTTCTCTGCCGCGGCGATGGTCAGCTGGTGGAACTCCGGCACCTGGTCGATGTTGTTGTCGCCTCGGAGGCCGGCGCCATGCAGGTAGATCAGCAGCGAACTCCTGGGCGGATCTTCATCGGGCTTGACGGGCTTGAGCAGGCGGTAGAGCAGGGACTTGCCGGCCTTGTCCTTGTACTCGCGGGCCTCGAATTCCTTGAACCACGGCTCCGTGGTCGGGTCGGGCTTGACGCGGATGATGGGCGCGCGTTCCCTGGCGTCGGGCGGGGCCGTGCCGGTCATGCCGGTCAGAGCGCCGAACTTGTCCGGCTGGTGCGCGCTGCCCTTGATGGGCGAGAACCACAGTTCCTCCCTTGTCGCCGCGCGGGTGATCACGGCGTCAAAGCCCCACGTGTCCGAGAACTTGGGCGTGGCGTCGAACATCTCCCACGGCAGGGCGAGCTGCACGATCCAGCTCGCGCCGCCGACGGCGGCCCTGCTCTTGAACACGGGGTTCCAGGACGTGTCGGAGTTGCCCGGCTCGGCGTGGTAGGCGTCCCAGACGACGCCCTTGGAGTTGATCGCGATCTGGTAGTACGTCTTTCCCTTGCCGGCCGGGTCGAGGAAGAACTCGACCCGGTCGTCCTCCCACATCTCCTTCGCGTCCCGCGAAAGGGCCTCGGCCACCAGCGACTTGAGGGTCTTGGGATCCTCGTAGACCTCGACGGCCAGGTACAGGTTCTTGGCGTCCTGCGTCACCGCCATGAGCGCCTTGACCTTCGACTTGCCGCCGTCGGGCAGCTTGAAGTCTGTGAACGACGCGGCTGTCCTCCACACGTCCTCATCCATAAGGCCGGTCAGCCTGGTGACCCGGGCCTTGGTCACGGGGACCTTCAGCGATGGGCGTGCGGGCTCGTCGGCCAGGACTATCGCAAGAGCACCAGCAAGCGTTCCGATCAAGAGGGCGGTTCTCTTGGGCATGACATGCTCCTTATTGGCCGTCCGCGCGGACGTCACGGCGGCACGACCAGGATGCTACCCACCCGCAGGCGGCCCCGCAAGCCAGGCACGCGCATTCACTGGCCCTTCAGGAACTCGTCGATGGCCCTGGCGCCCGAACGGCCGGAGTCGATGGCCGTCGCGACGTAGGTGGCGCCGGTCGCGGCGTCGCCCGCGACGAAGACGCCCGCGGCGCTGGTGGCGTGAACGTTGTTGAGGACGGCCCGGCCGTGGGCGTCCAGGGCGATGTTGAGCTGGGCGGCGATCCGCGGGTCGATTGCCGCGTCGAAGCCCAGGGCCAGAAGAGCCATGTCGGCCTTGATCGTGAAGTCGCCGTCAGGCTCATCGCGCATGGCCGGCCCGTCGGCCGTCGGTATCCACCTGACCTTCGCGGCCCTAAGCTCGGACAGGCCCCCGTTGCGCCCGACAAACGCGCGGGTTGATATGCAGAACCGCCGCGAGACCTGGTCGGGGTCCTGGGCTGCATGGCCGCGTGCCTTCTGCGGCGGCTTGGGCAGGATTTCGAGCTGGTGTACCTCGCGGGCGCCCTGGAGAACCGCCGTCTCGACGCAGTCCTCGCCAGTCAGGCCGCCGCCGATCACCACGACCGACTTGCCCGCGGCAGACATGGTTGGCGAGGATGATTTCGGATTTGGGATTTGGGATTTCGGATTTCCGTCGCCAGGGCTATCGCCAGCATCTCCAGCTTGCCTGTTGCCCGTTGCCTGTTGCCCGTTGCCGCCGGCGCTGCGCAGGTAGTCGATCGCCAGATGAATGCCGCTAAGGTTCCTGCCCGGGACGTTCAGGTCGCGGCTGCGCGACGCCCCCAAGGCCAGCAGCACCGCGTCGAACTGCCGGCGAAGCTCATCCGCCGCCACGTCGCGTCCCACAACGACGCCTGTCTTGAACGTCACGCCCTCGGCCGTCAACTGATCGACCCGGCGGTCGATTAGCGCCTTGTCCAGGCGGAAGCCCGGAATGCCGTTTCGCAGCAGCCCGCCGACGGCCGGGTCCTTCTCGAACACCGTCACGCCGTGCCCCGCCCGTGCAAGCTCCTGCGCGGCCGCGAGGCCCGCCGGGCCTGAGCCGACGACGGCCACCTTCTTGCCCGTCTTGCGGGCGGCCGGCCGCGGCTGGATCCAGCCCTGCTCGAAGGCCGTGTCGATGATCCGCGCCTCGGTGTCCTTGAAGGCGACCGCGTAGCCGCCGTGGTCCTGCTTGCACCAGTCCTCGCAGAACGCCGGACAGATCCGCGACGTGAACTCCGGGAAGTTGTTCTTCTCGTGGAGCTTGTCGGCCGCCTCGCGCCAGCGGCCCTCATAAACGAGCTGGAGGCACTCCGGCACGTTGCCCTCCAGCGGGCAGCCAAGCTCGCGGCAGGATGGGTTCATGCAGTTCATGCACCGCGGGCTGGACAGGGCCGCCAGTCGCTGGCGGTACTCGGCGGCATCGGCGTACTTGAACTGGCTGATCAGCGCCTCGTACTGTTTGAGGAACCGCTTCTCCTGCCTGTGCCAGGCGCCGAAGCTCCTCAGCCAGCGCATCCGGCGCAGGACCTTCATGCCGCGCTTGCCCAGGGCGATGTCCGGCGACCACGTCCAGGGGCCGACGCGGAAGGTCGGGTGCAGCAGGTGGCGGTAGATGATCCGGTCGCCGTTGGCCGGGTTGACGCTGTACTTCTCGCGGTCGCGGGCGTGCTTCTCAGGGCTGGTGGCAAGCTCGGCGATGAAAGGCCCGTCCTTGATGAGCATCGCGCCGGCGAGGTTGTGAATGACGGCCAGCGTGGCGGCCCGGCCCTGCTCGTCGTTGTCGCGCTTGTATATCGACACAACCGCGTCGAGGTACCGCTTCGCGTAGTCCGGCCCGCCCCACCGCGTGCAGTCGTACGCGCGGATGACGACGGCCCGCCTCGTCGCGTCGTCCAGTTTCTCGGCGGCGGCGACAGCGCCGGCCGTCATCTCGCGGAAGCGGTCGCTCATCTTCTGCCCGCGCCGGCCGTACCGGCGGAGGAGCCACCGGCACTTCTCTTCCAGCAGGGCGCGCCAATCGGCCCGCTGCGGCGGCCCCTTGAACAGGTCCGGCTTCAGGACAAGCATCCTGCCCATGTTGAAGGCGTAGAGGTTCTTGCGGATGTCGGCGAGGATCGTGTCCTTGATCGCCCAGGCCATCGAGTGCATCGAGACCGGGATCAGCCCCTTCTGAAACGCGAAGCCCAGCATCATTATGTTGGCGTAGAGCTTGTTGCCCAAATACTTCTCGCAGATGCGGGAGATGTTGCGGGCCAGGAAGTCGTCGCCGCGCGTGTAGCGGCGGATGAGTGCCTCCAGGGCCGCGGGGTCGAAATCGTCCTCCCTGCCCACCAGCGCCGGGATGGTCTGGATGCGATCGGTGTTGATGACGGCCGCCGTGCGGTCGGCGGAGGCGATGCGCGACCTTCCGCGCGGGTCGAGGGCGCGTGCCGCCTCAAGTATGTCCACGCCGATGAGCAGGTCGGCCTTGCCGTAAGGAATCACGGCCGTGATCGGCTGACGGCTTATGTTGTAGACGACCTGGCTGTTGACGCCGCCGTTGCGGATGGCCAGGCCTTTCTTGTCCAGGAAGATGACCTCGTACCCTTCCTTGTGGCCCGCGCGGACGAGGATGCTCGTCGCCACGCCGATGCCCATGCCGCCCACGCCCGACAGGTAGCACCGCCACAGGTCCCCTACCGGGCGCTTGACGGGCTCCGGGATCGCCTCCGAGTCAAGCTCCGGCAGCCTGATCCGCGGCGGGCGCTTCCGCTTGATGGTGACGCGCTCGAAGCTGCTGCACGCGCGGATCCGCTCGCAGGCGCCGTCGTCCACGCACCAGGAGATGTCGGTGTCCATCTTAAGGCCATAGTCGGTCTGCACGTGCTTGAGGCCCGGGCAGCCGGTCAGCTCGGCGCAGGCCATGCAGAACCGGCACAGTTCCGTGTTGATGTTCATGTGCTGCCAGACGGGCAGGAAGCCAAGCCGCTTTGCCACGGCCCGCTCGGCCCGCCGTTTGCGGCGCATGCGGGTGATGCCGCACTCCTTGTCCGCCACGACGACCTTCACGCCGTCGGCCAGGAACGTCCGCTCCAGCAGCTCTCGGTACTCGCGGCGCATCTCCGGGTCGGCCCGCACGACGGTCAGGTTGCTGGTGCCGGCCATGCCGGTGACGATCTCGGCGACGTCCTGCACCGGCGTTGGATTTCCGACGATGTCGTAATCGACGCCGCTTGTCGGCTGATGGCCGGTCATGGCCGTCGTCGAGTTGTCCAGGATGATGAACGTTATGTCCTGCCCGAACTTGATCGCCTGGCTGATGGCGAGTTGGCCGGAGTGGAAGAACGTCCCATCCCCCATGAACACGACCTGCTTGTTCGTGATGAACGGGTCGGTGCCGGTCCCCGTCCCGCCGCCGAGGCCCATGCCGGAGTAGTCGTGCATGAGCGGCGTGTTGGGCGCGTACATGAGCATCGTGTAGCACCCGGTGTCGCCATGGAACACCAGGTCGACCGGCCCGCGATTGTGACGGCGGCGCATGTACGCCTCATCCATGAACCGCTTCTTGATCTCCAGGCACAGGTCGGCCGAGTCGCGGTGCGGGCAGCCGGGGCAGAACGTCGGCGAGCGCACGGGCAGGTTCCCCACGTCGAGCTGGGCGGTGGAGTCGATGGTCCGCAACTCGCGGACGAGCGCCGCCTCGGCCTTCGCCGCCGCGCCGCCGGCGCCGCCGCCTCCGCCGATCAGCTCCAGCAGCGGGACCAGCCGCTCGATGATAATCGACGGGTGCAGCCCGCGCGAATCGGGTAGCCCGCGGAGGCCCGGCGGAAACTGCTTGCCCCAGACTTCCACGATTGCGGATTGTGGATTGCGGATTGCGGATTCCCGTGATTGGTGGCCCTGCCCCTCGCCGGTGGATTTCGCAATCCGCAATTCGCAGTTCGCAATTCCGCGGCCGTTCTGCCTGTCCTTCAGGACAATCTGGCTGACTTGCTCCTCAATGAAGCCGCGCCGTTCCTCGACCACGACGATCCGCTCGCACTGGCCGGCAAGACGCCGGACCATCTCGGCATCGACCGGATACGTCATGCCGAGCTTCAGGATCGGATAGTCGCCCAGCAGGCCCATCTCCCACAGCGCCTGCCGCAGGTAGCCGTGCGCCATGCCGCTGGTGATGAAGCCAAGCGGCTTTCGCCCCACGCCCGGCTGCTCGGCCAGGTTGTGCCCGTACTCGATGCGGTTGAGGCCAAGCTCGCGGGCCAGCACGATCGCCCGCTCCAGCCGCGGACCGAGCTTGGCCTCCTGCCACCACGTCTTGGGCGGAAGCAGCACGAACTTGTTCACGTCTATGGCGGCCGTGTCCAGCGTCACGCGCTGATTGGTGTTGAAGGTCGGGTACTGGTTCGGCCGGCACTGCACCGACCCGCCGCCGTCGGCCAGGTTCGTCGGCAGGACGAATCCCGCGTAAAGCTCCGCCCCGCGCGAGAGCTTGAAGGCCAGATCGACGTAGTCCTTTATCTCCTGCGGGTTGCCCGGCTCGATCACCGGGATGAACAGGTGCCTGGAGATGAACCTGCTGTCGGCGGGCACCTGCGTCGAATCGCTCCACGGGTCGTCGCCGTAGACCACGATTGCCCCGCCCGATGGATGCGCCCCGGCCAGGTTTCCTATCGCCAGAGCGTCGGCCGCAACGTGGACGCCGACAGACTTCATCACGATCATGCCGCGGCAGCCGACGAGCTGCGAGCCGTTGAGCATGGCCGTCGCCAGGGCCTCGTTGCAGTTCATCACCGCGCGGATGCCCCGCTCGGCCAGAAGGTCCTTGATATGGGCCATCGCGTCGAAGTACGCGGCCGCCGGCGAGCCGGGATATCCGCCCAGGAGATGCACCCCCCCTTCCGTCTCCAACGCGCCCTTGATGAGCAGCTCGTTGCCGTTGAAGATTTCGGGACCGTCCTCGGTCAGGAACCTGGGGTCCACCTTCATTTGTGAGCGTCCACCTTCATTGACGCCCATTGTACGAAACCGCCGCCGAAAGTCGCAAGCAAACGCAACCGCGTGGCTACGAGCTCAGCGCCCGTAAAGTCTTTGATCTTCGCGGCCACGCGCGCGATAATTGCTGACTGTTGCGGTTCGCCAAGGAATGAAGGGGCCCCGGATGACACGAGCAGGCGCGCCGGCGTTGGCAATCGCGATCATCCTGTCCGCACTGGCGGCCGCCGTGGCAGCGGAGAAGCCCCCCCCGACAAGCAGTCCTCCACCGTCCCCGCCCAGCGCATGGCGGCCCTGGCCAAGGGCGTCAACCTCAGCGGCTGGTACGCCCAGCTCGCCCCCGATAAGGAGCGATTCAAGAACTACATCCAACCGGAGGACATCAAGCTGCTGTCGCGCCTGGGCTGCCGCCACGCGCGGGTCATCATCGAGCCGAGGGTCCTCATGACCAACAAGGACCCCTCCGTGCTGGACGTCGAGAACCTCAAGCTCTTCGACGCCTCGCTGGACATGATCCTGGCCGGGAAGCTCGCGGTGATGATCTGCCCGTACTACGACGACAAGTCCAAGTGGCAGGTCCTCACGGATGCCACTGCTGCAAGGGCGTTCGGCGCGTTCTGGGGCGCGCTCGCTAAGCACGTGTCGGCCCGCGACCCGGACATGGTGTTCCTCCAGGTGATGAACGAGCCCTCCACCAACGACCAGACGCTCTGGAACAACCTCCAGGCGTGTCTTGTCGGCCGAATCCGCAGGGCCGCGCCCGGGAACACGATCGTCGCGGTCTCCAACATGCGGGCCAACGGCAACTGGGACCTCATCGGCGGCCTCGAGCAGCTACAGCCGGTCAAGGACCCAAACGTGGTCTACGACTTCCACTTCTACGACCCCGTTCAGTTCACGCACCAGGGCGCGACGTGGATGACGCCGCAGGTGGCCCACTACAAGGACCTGCCCTACCCGTCGAGCGTCGAGGCCATCCAGCCTTTCCTCAAGGGCATCAAGGACGATAGCGCCCGCTCCTTCGCCGCGCTGTACGGCCGCGAGCGATGGGGCCGCGAACGGATCGACCGCCAGATCAAACGCGCTGCCAACTGGGCCAGGCGTTTCAAAGCGCCGATCATCTGCTCCGAGTTCGGGTGCTATCGCCAGAACACGCCTGCCGACGGCCGCAACCGCTACCTACGCGACGTCCGCGAGACGCTGGAGAAGTACGGCATCGGCTGGACGCACTGGGACTACGTGGGCGACTTCGGCATCGTCACGGTGAAGGATGGCAAGCGCGTGCTCGACAAGGACACGGCCGGCGCACTTGGCCTGTCAGCGGATCTTCCAACCACGGCTACCGCTCCGGCGGCCCCATAGAAGGTATTGCGCCGGAGGCTGACCCGCCGCCCTGGAAATTCCGCCCCGACGCATTGCTCAGGGCCTGCACGAATCGCCTGTACTTCACGCTGTCCTGGCCCCCCAGCTTGTTATACATGTCCACGTCGTCCCATGCCTGGGCGTACTTCTTCTGTTCGAAGTAGAACACCGCGCGATTCAGGTAAGGAGACGGCCACTCGGGGCCCTGTTCGATGGCCTTGTTGTGGTCCTGGATCGCCCGCTCTCGATAGTCCTTCGCCTCCTTGTCGCGGCCCTGCGCCGCGGCGATCATGCCCAGGTACTGATAGGCGTTGGCGCGATTGCTGTAGACGGATGGATATCTGACGTTCAGCCTGGACTTGAGGTCGGCGGCCTTGTCGAAGTCCTCGATGGCCTTCTTCATGGTCGCCTCGGCCGCGTGCATGGCCTCATCAAGTTCCTTCGCGGCCTTCGCGATGCGCACGCCGTCCATGCTCGCATCCGCCGCCTTCTTGGCGTTCTCTGCGCGGGCCAACGCTTCTCCCGCGCGCTGGCCGAGGGCCGAGCCGAGGTTGTTGTACGCGTCGGGATATGTGTCATCCAGGGCGATGGCGGCGTTGAACTCGACGATCGCCTGCTCGACCTGGCCGGCCTTCCTCATCGCCTCGCCGTAGTTGCTGCGGGCTCGCGCGTTCTTGTACGCCACGCGCGCGGCGTCGCGCCAGATGGAGATTTCCGATTGATAGTCCGCGATTCGCGCCCGCGTCGCGCCGGCCAATGCCAGGGCAACCGCCCCCACAAGCGCGCACCCGACGATATCTACCGTCCTGCCTCGCGGGCCGAACCTGTCCAACGCCCGGCCGAGCAAGGCGTAAGCGCAGAAGACGCCCAGCGCAGCCAGGGCCGCCAGCGGCACGTACATCCTGTGCTCAAAGCATGCATCCGCCAGGGGCATCGCGCTCGACGTGGGCGCGAGCACGATGAAGAACCACGCGCCGAGGAATCCGGCCCAATGACGCCGCCACAGACCCCAGGCGGACAGGCCGATTACGCCCACAAGCACGGCCGCCGGAATGAAGGCCAGCACCGGACCTAGCGGGTGCATGTAGCCAAGCTGGACGCCCTCCGGCCACCCGTAGTCGAGGCACAGGCCCGCGGGCCAGACCGCCAGGCGGAGGTAGTGGATCACCACGCCAACCTGCGTCGCAAGGTACGTCCACGGCGTGAAGCCGCCCGCCCCGGCGCCGGCCGTCGTGCCCAGCGAGCCGGTCATCATCAGGGCCGCCAGGATCGCCCACGTGGCGGCCAGCCCAGCATACAGCCGCCACGAGCGGGCAAGCGCCTTGCGGAACGTGCCGGAGACGAAGGTGCGGTCATAGAGCAGCACCATCAGGGGCGCGGTCACCATGACCTGCTTGGTGCCCATGCCAAGGGCGCAGGCAATGACGGCAAGGGCGTACCAGTGGCGCCGATGGGAGGAGGTAGCGATCGGAAGACGGGAGGACAAGAGGACGGGAGGAGCGGAGGAGTAATTGGCCCGCGACGGAGCTCCTGCAATCCTCGCGTCGCCTGATCCTCCCTTGCTCCCGTCCTCCCCGCCTCCCTTCTTCGCCTCTCCGAACGTCGCGCACTGGCTGAGGCCGCGAATCGCGCAATACAGCGTCAGGAGGTAGAACAGGCCCATGAGCGACTCGGACCTTTGCACGATGTAGGCGACCGATTCGGTCTGAAGCGGGTGGACCGCCCAGACCAGCGCAACGGCCGTCGCCAGAACCGTAGGGGCGAGCGATTGCGATTCGCGGATTGCGGATTGCGGATTGTCGTGACGACCGGGAGGTCCTTTGTTCAATCTGCAATCTGCAATCAAGAGGGTCCGGCGGACAATGCCGAAGAGCGCCAGCGCCGCCAGCACGTGGATCAGCAGGTTGACGGCGTGGTAGCTCCACTCGTGAAGGCCGGGCGGGTATCCGTGCTCGTTTACGCCATGATCGGCCACGGAGCTGAATTCGTAGTTCAGCTTGAAGGTGATGTCGGCGACTGGCCGCTGGCGGAGGCAGTATTCCTGGAATCCCTTGAGTGTGAACGGCGAGTGCCGCAGGTATGGATTAGCGGTGATCGAGTCCTCATCGTCGAAGATGAACGGCCCGCGGAAGCTGCCGCCGTAGGACAGTGCCGTCACCACGGCGACTATCGCGCCCGCCAGTAAGGGCGACCACCGCTCCCAATCGGATTGTTCCGCGTTCCGGCCCGTGCTGCCTGCGTGATCTTGGGGCATTCAGGACGTCGATTGTAGATTGCAGATTGTGGATTGCCAAGGGAACCGGCGGAGCATGCGCCGCACGAAACTCTCGCCCTAATTTGCAATCCGCAATCTGCAATCTACAATCTAGCGGGGCGGGCAGACGACTATGAAGAACGCCGAGCTTGCCGACATGTTCTCGCGGATGGCCGACCTGATGGAGATTCTGGAGCAGGACCATTTCCGCATCGTCAGCTACCAGAAGGTCAGCCGCGTGCTGTCGGAGCTGGCCGAGCCGATAGAGGACCTGGCGGCCGCCGGCAAGCTCCAGGAGATTCCCGGCATCGGCAAGAGCACCGCCGAGAAGATCGAGCAGTACCTCAAGACGGGCAAGATCGCCAAGTACGAGGAGCTGGCCGCCCAGGTGCCGGCGCAGGCGCCGGAGATGCTCAAGCTGCCGGGCCTCGGCCCCAAGACCGTGGCGCGGCTCTGGAAGGAGCTGAACATCACCAGCCTCGACGCCCTGCGGGAACTGCTGACCAAGCAGCCCGACAAGCTCATAGCTCTCAAGGGCATGGGCGAGAAGAAGGTCGAGCAGCTTCAGCAGTCGCTGTCGTTCGTCGAATCGACCGGCGGCCGGATTCGGCTGGGCGAGGCGGATGCGCTCGCTGCGGCGCTGGCGGCGGCCGTGCGAAAGAGCAAAGGCTCCGCCCGCGTCGTGCCGGCCGGCAGCCTGCGTCGCGGCAGGGAGACCATCGGCGACATAGACCTCTTGTGCGAGGCCACGGCGGACCAGGCCGTCGGCATCATCGAGGCGTTCACATCCGCCCGCGAGGTCAAGCGCGTGCTGGCAAAGGGCGAGACCAAGGGCAGCGTCATCACCGGCCACGACGTGCAGGCTGACCTGCGCGTCGTGCCCACGGAGAGTTTCGGCGCGGCCCTGGCGTACTTCACCGGCTCGAAGGCGCACAACATCGGCCTCCGCGAGCTGGCGATCAAGAAGGGCTGGAAGCTCAACGAGTACGGGCTCTTTAGCGGCGACAAGAGCGTCGCCGGCGCGACGGAGGATGAGATATACGCCAAGCTCGGCCTGCCTTTCATCGCGCCGGAGCTTCGCGAGGACCGCGGGGAGATCGAGGCCGCGCTGGCCGGCAAGCTGCCGGAGATCGTGGAGCTGGCCGACATCCAGGGCGATTTCCACATGCACACGACCGCCTCGGACGGCATGAACAGCATCGATGAGATGATCGACGCCTGCCGGAAGCGCGGCTACAAGTACCTGTGCATCAGCGACCACTCCAAGGGCCAGCGGCAGGCCAACGGCCTGGATGAATCGCGCCTGGCCGACCACATCGAGGCGATCCGCGCGGCCGGCAAACGCCACAAGGACATCTACGTGCTGGCCGGTTGCGAGGTGGACATACTCAAGGACGGCGGCCTGGACTTCGAGGCCGACGTGCTGGCGGAACTTGACTTCGTGACGGCCTCGTGCCATTCGTACCTGAAGATGGAGCGGGCCGAGGCGACCGCGCGGATCATCAAGGCCATCGAGTCGCCGCACGTCCACTGCATCGGGCATCCGTCGGGGCGGCTCATCAACGAGCGGCCGGGGATGGAGATCGACATCGAGAAGATCGCCCGCGCCGCGGCCGCAAACGGCGTGGCGCTGGAGATCAACGCCCACTGGATGCGCCTGGACCTGCGCGACACGCACGTCCGCGTCGCCGTCGATGCCGGCGCGAAGATCGCGATATGCTCCGACGCGCACACGACGGCCGAGCTCGACGTGATGAAGTACGGCGTCATCACGGCCCGCCGCGGCTGGGCGACGAAGGCCGAGATTCTCAACACCATGTCGCCGGCTCAACTCAAGAAGTGGCTCGAAAAGAAGGGCCGGTTATCTCATAGCGGTTCGTAACTGGCGGAGACGGCTGCATCCGAGGTTTCTCACACTAAGGTAAGGTGTTCACCCGACTTGACATAACCGCCAAGCGCGGTAGAATAGCCTTAGTTGAAGTTCGCTCGCAAGTCCGCGGATGCTCTTACTGGCTGTAACGATGCACATGTCCCGTCGCGAAAGATCGAGGTAGCCGATCAGCAAGAGGAAGGAAATCCCATGTTCAGGCAGACCTGCGCTGTAGGGGGCCTGTTGATGCTGGGACTTTGCGGCTGGGCGGCGGGGGCAATGGCAAACGCGGACGCCGATACCTACGGCGCGGGAGGCCAGTATCCCAACAGCATCTCCAGCAAGTTCTCGGGAGTGACGCTGAGCGGACATTTGTGGAGGCCCCCGCAGTTGGCCTGCTGCACGCCCGGCAATCGCAAACGGACCACGTGTCCGCTGGATCGTGAACATCGCTGCCCGCGTTCGCCGGCGAGCATTATCTGGCATCGGAAGGATAGGACTGTGCAATGAACAGGCAACTCATAATCTGCGTCATGCTCGCACTGTGCCCCGCCGCAGTCTGGGCAGGCCCCACATGGTTCTTCTACGAGCTGTATGGCACCAACGATCCCGGCCTGACATCCATCGTTGGCGCCCCCTCGCTGAACAACACCGGCCAGGTGGCATTTCTCGGCGGCCGGGAGGGCACGTGGCAATGCTTCCGCGGTAGCGGCGAGGTTCTGACCCGCATGGACGACCCGGATCATCCCGCGTCGCTCGTCTATGAAACGCCGATGTTGCCCACCATCAACGACGCCGGCGTGGTGGGGTACGCGAGGGTAGTTGGCGAGACCTCGTGGGCATACCGGTCTGACGGCACAACGATAACCCACCTGTTCCCGTCACTGAGCAGCCCCATGGGAACGGCCATCAGCAACTCCGGCGCCGTGGCAACGCTTGGCTGGGACACGGCCGACGGGAAGTGCGGGATCTTCGTGACCGATGGTACCACCGTCACTACGGTGGCCAAGACGGGCATGACGGCCCCCGGGAGCGGAGGCACGTTCACCGGCTTCATGATTCTGCCGCACATCAACAACTCGGGGACAGTGGTGTTCTTCGGTGATCTGGGAACCGTCCAAGGCATCTACTCTTGGTCGGGCGGAGTGCTTTCGCGGGTGATGGACGAGAGTTGCGGCGTCGCCCCGGACGACGGCCCGGCGCACGTCAACGACAGCGGCGTCGTCGCGTTCGCCGGCGCAAATGTCGGCGACTTCCATAAGGGGGTCTACACCAGCACCGGCGGAAACACCTGTCAGCGGATCGTGGACACCACCGGCATCGGACTGGCCGGCGGAGCCGACAGTGCCTCGGTCGTGATGAACAACAACGGGCTCGTTGCCTTCGCGGCCGCCAGCGCGCCGTCGGGCGGTTATACGGGCATCTACACGCGTGGCGCGATCACCAGCACGGTCGCGGTGGAGGGCGGCATGGTCAACGGCAGGAGTGTGTCCGATCTGACCTTCAGAGCGGAGGGCCTGAATGACTTCGGACAGATCGCCTTCCGTGTCCAGTTCGCAGGCGATGCGAACGCGTACATCTATCTGGCCAGTCCATTCCCATGCGCGGCACCGATGGGCTTGGCGCGTGGGACTGGCACCGTGACGTACGCCCCTGATGGTTTTGCGGCGGGCGGTTTCACTACCGCGGGCCTGGGCGGGGCCACGCCCCTGCCAGGCACCGTCGATATCGACGGCCTGACGCTGGACGGCGGCATGGCCACGGTGATCAGCGCATACAACCCAAGTGACCTTGCGGCATTGAGCCTGGACGAAGCGTCGCTCCGGCTGTACTGGGACAACGCGGGCGTGTGGGTGCTTGCCGGGCGGCAGAGCAACCTCGATCAGACGACCGGGGCGTTCGTTGCCGGAGCGCCCACGGCAGTCCTTGGTGACTGGGGCATCGATCTGGGCGCCAATTACGTCTGGGCAAACGTGGACCACGCCAGCACGTTCGCCGTGGCGGGCGTCCCCGAACCCGCTACGTTAGCGCTGGCTGCTATGGGGGTCTGACGTTGTTGAGAAGCCGCAGAGGAGGGCGCACGGCTCGCCGCGATATGGCCTAGCTTCCTGCCCTGAATCGCCGCAAACCAGGCCAGAAGGGGCCTGCCAGCGCCAAGCGAGTCAGAAGGCAGTGCGTGCCGTATCTGAAGGCATTGACATCAATCTGACAGAAACACTTGGTAGAGGAGAGATGATGAAGTCCTCGACTCTCCTAACTTCGGTTTCTGCTGGCCTGGTCATCTTGGCCATAGGTCTGGATCGTGGCCAGGCCGCCGTGATCTTCGACACGTTTGGGGCGAACTACTCCTTCGACACGGCCAGCACGTACTTGGTCGTGGATCGCCCTTCTTTTGGGTATCAAGCGGTTGCGATCCGGTTCTTGTCCGCCGTCGACCACAAGTTCACCAAGGCCGTTGTCGCCACGACGGCGTTCGACTTCACCGAGCCGTATACTGGTGCCATGCGCGCGATGTTGCTCGCAGGCTCTGGGAACGTGCCGGGGGGAACAGTCTTGGAGCAGTTCAACTTCGCTTGCCCATACGCACCAACTGTGATCACCTTCAACTCTGTGCTGCACCCGGACCTGGCCGCGGGAAGCGCTTACTGGTTCGCTATCCTCCCGGACACCTCGGCGTATCCCTGGATGACTTACGGCGGGTGGAACCGGGCCTCGAGCGCCAACTTCACTCCTGACAACATGGCCATCAAGCAGAGCAGTGGCGGCCTATGGGGCGCGTGCGGGGACGCCCAGGGCACTCCCATCCCCGCACCGGCCGTGCGCATCGAGGCCATACCCGAATCCGCCCTCCAGCCTGGGGACGCCAACATCGACGGCATAGTGGACATGAATGACTACATCACCTGGTTCAACAGCTACGGCCGCACGGGCGTAGGCTGGCAGCAGGCTGACTTTAACGGCGACAACCTGACCGACATGGCCGACTACATCGTCTGGTTCAACCACCACGGCCAGACAGGGCCCGGCGGCGCTGCTCTATCGGGAGGTGACGAGGCATCGTCGCCTGCCGAATCATCCGCCCCCGAGCCGGGAGCGATCTGCCTGCTGCTGGCCGCGGCCCTGGCAACCATACGCCGCCGTGCCAGCAAACGCCCGTGGCCCCCGGAAACCTGAGGCTCATTTCACATACTGCGCGACGAAGTCGACGGCGTCGCCGACGGTCTGGACCTTCAGGGCGGCCTCGTTGTCCATCTCGATGCCGAATTCTTCCTCGAAGGCCGCCACGAGCTGCACCGACTGCGTGCTCTCGGCCCCCAGGTCGAACACGAAGTTGCTGTCCGGCTCGACCATCGCGGGATCGACCTTCAGCACGTTGCTGACGACCTTGACGACGCGCTGCTGGACCTGGCTCTTTTCCATTTCTATCTCCGGTTGGTTGGCTTAGTGGTTCAGTCTGATGCGAACGTCGGCGACGGCGCAGCCCTGGTCGGCCGCGCCCACGATC
Organism: Phycisphaerae bacterium; assembly: GCA_041946855.1. Classification (GTDB taxonomy): domain Bacteria; phylum Planctomycetota; class Phycisphaerae; order SM23-33; family SM23-33; genus JBHGBE01. The sequence goes on from JBHGBE010000042.1 coordinate 18,773, forward strand.
AGCGGATTGATGTCCAGCTCCGTTATCCGCGGGAAGTCGCTCACGAGCTGGCCGAGCCTGAGTATGCACTGCTCGATGCCGGCGACGTCCGCAAGCGCCTGCCCGCGTGCTCCCGCCAGCAGCTTGTACGCCTTGACCTGGCGGACCATCCGCGAGGCGGTGCCGGCCGTGATGGGGGCCAGTGCGAACGTAACATCCTTGAATATCTCCACGAAAAGGCCCCCCAGCCCGAACATTACCACCGGCCCGAAGGCCGGGTCGCTCTTTGCGCCCAGGATGACCTCGTGGCCCTGCGGGATCATCCGCCGGACGATCACGCCGGTGACCTCCGCGCCGGGGGCGGCCCGCTGGACGTTGGCCATCATCTCGGCATAGGCGCGCTCGACGGCGGCGGCGTCCTTGAGGTCGAGGGCGACGCCCTTGACGTCGAACTTGTGGACGATCTGCGGGCTGACGATGCGGATGACGACCGGGTAGCCGATCCTGTCGGCGAACGCGACGGCCTCCTTGGCCGTGCGGCAGAGCTGGTACTGCGGCACAGGGAAGCCGTATGCCGACAGCACCGCCAGCGCCTGGTCCTCGCGTAGGTATCCGTCGCCAAGGCCGGCCATCACCTTCTCGGCGGCGGCCTTACTAACGTTGAGCACCACCTGCGGATCCTGCTCCTGGCTGACCCACGAGCGGACCTGCTCGACGTGGGCCATCGCCTGGCAGGCCCATTCCGGCAGGATGTAGTGCGGGATGTGCGCGGCCTGGAGGATGTCGACGCCGCTGTTCACGTCGCTTGCGCCCATGAACGAGCAGGCGATCGGCTTGCCCGCGTGCTCGTGTACCTTGACAACGCCGCGGGCGATCTCGTCGATGTCGGTCATCGACTGCGGTGTGAGGATCACAAGCACCTGGTCAACGTTGGGGTCTGCCAGCACGGCCTCAAGCGCGGATTCGTAGCGGTCGGCGCGGGCGTCGCCGATCACGTCCACCGGGTTGGTGATGTTGGCGGCGGCCGGCAGCGAGCGCTTCAGGGCCTCGGTGGTCGCGGGCTCGAAGCGTGGAATTCTAAGGCCGACGCTGACGGCCGCATCGGTCGCCATGACGCCGGGACCGCCGGCATTGGTAACGATGGCCAGACGGTTGCCGGCCGGCATCTGTTGGTAGGTCAGCATGACGGCCGAGTTGAACAGTTCCTCAATGCTCCTAACACGGATTATGCCGGCCTCGCGGAAGACCGCGTCCGCGATGACGTCCTCGCCGGCGAGCGACCCCGTGTGGCTCGCCGCGGCGCGGGCGCCTTCGGGCGTCCGGCCGGACTTGATCGCGAGGATCGGCTTGGCGCCAGGCCCGCGGGTGATCCGCCGGGCCGCATCGATAAGCTCGCGGCCGTTGCGGAGCTCCTCCAGGTACAGCAGGATGACATCCGTCTGGGGGTCGTTGTGGAGGTAGTCCATCAGCTCGATCTCGGTGATGCCGGCCTTGTTGCCGAAGCTGACGAACTTGGAGAAGCCGATCTTCTTGCCGCGTGCGTAGTCGAGCACGGCCGTGCAGAGCGCGCCTGACTGGCTGAGGAACGCGATCCGGCCCTCGGCCGGCATCTTGCGGGCGAAGGAGGCGTTCAGCGAGCAGGCGGGGTCGGTGTTGATCACGCCCAGGCAGTTCGGGCCCACCAGCGCCATCCCGTAGGCCCTGCAAATATCCTTGATGCGCTGCTCGCGCTTGACGCCCTCCGGGCCGACCTCGCGGAAGCCGGCGGAGATCATGATGACGCCCTTGACGCCCTTCTTGCCGCACTGCTCCAGGGCGCGGTCGCACACGTTGGCCGGGAAGACGATGACGGCCTGGTCGACCTCCTCGTCGATGTCGGTCACGTAGCGGTACGCGCGGACGGCGCTGATCGACCGCTTGCCCGGCGCCACCGGGAACAGCACGCCCTTGTAGCCCGTGGCGAGAATGTTGTAGAAGATGTCGTGCGGCACGGTGCCGGGCGTCTGCGTGACGCCCAGGACAGCCACCGATCGCGGGTAGAAGATGCTGTCCAGGGGATTGCGCTGGGCGGCCTCGCCCGGCTTTGAAACGCGGTCTGACACGATCTGCTCCTCAATCCTTGTGCTTGGCGACGTACTCGGGCATCAGTTCCTTGACCTTGGCCTCGAGCTCCTCGTCGCTGATGGCCGTCAGGCGGCCCTCCTTTTCGTACTGGTCCATCACCCAGCGGGCGACGGCGTGGCACTTGATCTTGTTGATGCGGTCGGCGCCCTTGAGACCGAGGTACTCGTTGATCCAGACGACGACGCCGTCGGCGCCGCTCTTGTCGGTGATGGCGACTCGCGGCGGCTTGCCCAGCAGCTTGGCGGTGTCGAAGATGTTGTATATGCGCTCATCCTGCCGCAGGCCGCCGGCGTGAATGCCCGCCCGGGTCACGTTGAAGTGCTTGCCCACGAACGGATAGTTGTCGGGGATGGGCATGCCGATTGACCGCATGTAGTCGGCCAGTTCGGAGATGACCATCGTGTCCACGCCGCAGGTGTCGCCCTTGAGCGCGATGTACTCGAAGACCGCGCCCTCCAGCGGCGGATTGCCGCACCGCTCGCCGAACCCGAACAGCGTCGAGTTCAGCGCGTCGCAGCCGTAGAGCCAGGCGGTGGCCGCGTTGATGTGGACCTTGTGGAAGTCGTTGTGCCCGTGCCATTCCAGGCGCTCCGAAGGCACGCCCATCTCGCGGTTGATCTTGTAGATGAGCTTGGGAACCGACCGCGGCAGGGCCGCGCCGGGATATGTCACGCCGAAGCCCATCGTGTCGCACAGGCGGACTTTCACCGACAGCTCCGGCGGGACATCCCGCGACATCTCCATCAGCCGCTCGATGAACGGCAGGACGAACCCGTCGATGTCCGCGCGGGTGATGTCCTCAAGATGGCACCGCGGGCGGACGCCGGCCTCGAACGCGGCCGCCACCACCTCACAGTACGTTTCCATCGCCAGCTTGCGGTTCTGCTTCTGCTTGTTGAAGATGTGGTAGTCGCTGCAACTGGTCAGCATGCCGGTCTCTTTCAGGCCGGCCTCCTTGACCAGCCGGAAGTCGCCCTTGACGGCGCGTATCCAGCCCGTGACCTCGGGATAGCGGTGGTTCAGGCCGCGGCAGCGGTCCAGCGTTTCGCGGTCGTTCTTCGTATAGAGGAAGAACTCGGTCTGTCGGATGACGCCGTTGGGGCCGCTGAGCCTGGACAGCAGGTCGTAGATGCGGACCATCTGGTCGACCGTGTAGGGCGGGCGGGACTGCTGGCCGTCGCGGAACGTCGTGTCGGATATCCAGATGTCGCGCTTCCTCACGTCGTCGAAGCGGAACTCGACGGGCTTGCCGTCGATGTGCTCGACCACCGGCGCGGCGTCGAACTTGATCAGCGGGGGCAGATCGTAGTTGAACGTGTCCTCGAGGAGGTTGGGCTCGGGAACGTCGGCAAGAGGATGCTTCTTGTGGGGTTCGCTCATCATGCACCGTCAGGGCGTGCTGAAGGATCAATCGGTTGAACGGGCAATCGGTTCATCGGGCAGCCGCTTCCACAATATCCAATCCACCGGCCAACCGACTCACGGATTGACCAGCTAGACCTTCACCCCCTGCTCCTTGCAGACCTTGGTGATGAACTCCACCGCGCCGCCGACGGAATCGACGCTGAGGGCCGATTCCTCGTCCATCTCGATGCCGAACTCCTCCTCGAAGTTGGCGACAAGCTCGATGGACTGTACGCTCTCCGCGCCCAGGTCGGCCGTGAAGCTGTCGGTCAGCTTGATGGTGGCCGGATCGACCTTCAGTATCCGGCCCGTGACGGCCTTCACTCGTTCTTCAACTGTTGCCATTTCCATTCCTCAAGAGGGACTAGGGATCAGGGGCTAGCGACCAGGTGTCACGTGAACTCGTTGGCAGCAATGGTCTCGGATTCGTATCGATGGCTCCTAGTCGCTAATCCCTGGTGGCTAGTCGCTGTCTTATCTCACCATCGCTCTTCGGCCCTTCTTGACGGCCTCGTCGCGCGGCCCGGCGGTCAGCTCGAAGATAGCGTCCCACATGGCCTGCTCGGCCTCGGTCCACGCGCACGGCTTGCCGGTGCGGATGTCCTTCCGGCGGCCCATGGCGATGGAGGCAGTCTTGTAGAGCTGGCCCTTGCCGAAGCCCTTTGTCACCACGCCCTCCAGGAACCAGGCGAATGACGGCAGGAACTTCGGCAGCGGCTTGCCCGTGGCCATGATGAGGCACATCGCGCCCACCACCGAGCCGGTGTTGAAGAGCGTGCCGATGGACGTCTTCGTGTGGTCGCCGATGAGCGAGCCGACCTTGGTCGAGGCGGTGTCGATCTCTCGCTTGCCGTCCAGCATGACCTTGACGTTGGAGTAGTCGTTCTTCAGGTCGCTGTTGGTGGTCAACGCGCCCAGGTTCACCCACTCGCCGACGTAGGCGTGGCCCAGGAAGCCGTCGTGGTACTTGTTGGAATAGCCGTGGATGATCGACTCCTCGACCTCGCCGCCTACGCGGCACATCGGGCCGATGGACATGCCCTCGCGGCACTTGGCGCCCAGCAGGATCGACTTCCTGCCGATGTAGCATGGGCCTTCGACGCGGGTGAACGGGTGGATCTCCACGCCCTCGTCGATGAAGATGGGGCCGTTGGCGGCGTCGAGCACGACCATCGGGTGGACCAGCGCGCCCTTGCCGATGAAGATGCTCTTCTTGTCGCCGCGGATGGCGTTTGGCTGCTCAACCGTGCCCTCGATGCCGCTCTTGCCGGCGGCCGCGAACTCGTGCCGCAGCTCCTCGGGGTTCTGGAGCACCAGTTCCCACGTGTAGTTCCACGTCGGGAGGTCGACCGTCACCTTGGGGAACTTCTCGCAAGCGGCCTTGACGAAGGACTCGATGCTGTCGGTGGGCAGGCCGGCGGACTTGGCCACGCGGACGTACATGACATCGCCGTCCTTGTTCACGGCGACTTCGTTGCCGCCCGTGGGGACCTTCAGCCCGGCCGCTTTGATCGTCGGGTTCAGCAGCAGCAGGTCATCGCCCTTTAGCACGGATGTATCGTTGACCTTCCATTCGGTCTTGGCCTTGTAGCTGGCGGCCATGTACGGGGGCACGAAGCAGGCCACCTCGGCCGCGCCCGTCCTGGCGACGAGCTTGCTGCCGAGGCTGCTCATGGCCACGCGCAACTCCCATATCGGCCGGCTCAGGGCCAGGGGGTAGAAGTTGGCTCGCTTCTCGGAGACATCGACAAGGATCAGCTTCATTTTGGTGATTCCTCTTTTCTACTTCCCATGTGTCCCATTCGTCCTATTCGTCCCATATGTCTTATTGCGTGGGGCAGGACCGATAAGACGCATAGGACGAATAGGACCAATAGGACACGACAAGTCCGCTTTCAGCGCTTCGGCGCGCCGGGCTTGTTGGCCTGGATCCACTTGTAGTAGTCGACCAGCTTCAGCTTGCCCGCGGCCGGCTCATCCACGAACACCATCGCGTCGCGGTGGAGCTGGAGGGCCGAGGCGGTACACATGCACGAGACCGGGCCCTCGATCGCGTCGGCGACGGCCTGCGCCTTCTTGGGGCCGTTGGCCAGCATCATGAGCTTTCGGGCCTCGAGGATCGTGCCCACGCCCATCGTGATCGCGTAAATGGGCACGTCCTCGCGCTTGGCGAAAAAGCGGGCGTTGTCGTCGATGGTCTGCTTTGCAAGGGTCTTGATGCGAGTGCGGCTGCCCAGCGAGCTGCCCGGCTCGTTGAAGGCGATGTGCCCGTCGGAGCCGATGCCCAGTATCTGGATGTCGATGCCGCCGCAGTCCCTGATCCGCTGCTCGTACCACGCGCAGAACGCCTCATAGTTGCTGGTGGTGCCGGAGGGGATGTGTACGTTCCGCTGCGGGATGTTCACGTACTGGAGCAGGTTCTCGTGCATGAAGTAGTGGTAGCTCTGATCGTGATTGGCCGGCAGCCCGACGTATTCGTCGAGGTTGAAAGTCGTGACCTGCGAGAAGTCCAGCCCTTCCTCCTTGTGCATCCTGGCCAGCTCCTTGTAGAGGCCCACCGGCGTCGAGCCGGTGGCCAGGCCGAGCACCGCGTCGGGCTTGGTGTTCAGTAGCTGCGCGATGACCCTGGCGGCGGCCTTGCACATCTCCTCGTACGTCTTGCTGATGATTACTTCCATTGTCCGATTCTCCTTGGGTTCCTGTGCTGCTTCCTTTGGACCGCGGGGCCGTCCTCCGCGAAGACGATCTCAACGGAGGCCCGCGAGTCGAGCCGCGAATTCTATCGCCGCCTCCGGGCCTTGGCAAGGAATTTGGTTGGGGAAATCGGCGCACATTGGCACCGGCCGGGCGGCGGGAAATTCGTGAAACTTCCCGGCGGCTTGTGCGTCCAATCATACGCCAGCCGCGTATCCGCTGCGCCGGCGATTCGCGGCAGGTCGATTTGAGGCGTCAGGATTTTCTGGAAAGTCCTAGGCGCAGGCCGTCAAGGCCGGGTAGAATGCCCTGAAATGCGAGGATATGCCATGAAGGTTACGAGGCTGCTTGGTCTCATTGTGTGCGCGGCGATTCTGCTGCCGGCCGTCACGGCGCAGGCCTTCCACGTCTCGCCCCAGGCTGCCGTCCAGGGGGGACAGGAGCAGGCCAGGTCCGTCTCCCAGGCGATAAGCGACCTGGAGCGCGAAGTCACCGCCCTGGAGAGCGAATTCGCCAAGAGCCCGGCCAACGTGCCCACAACCCAGCCGGCGGCCCAGACTACCACCCAGACCCAGCCGCAGATCGATGTAACCGATTTCCGCAACCAGCCCATCTCGATGCAATACCGCATCATCCACGCGGTGGTGCACTTCAACCGCCTGAGAGTGGTCTACGACGAAGGCCCGGAGATGTGTTTCAGCCAGGGCGACTTCGTGGACCCGTCCGACGGCAAGACCTATCACTTCCAGTTCAACGACATGGGCGCGATGGCCTCCACTCGCGAGGATAAGCAGGAGTGCATCGTGGTGTTCCGCCCGGCCGACAGGCAGTTGACCGAATCAGACATCGCGGCCATCGTCCCGGTCGAATGGGTCAAGGAACAGTCCAACAAGCCCAGGTAGCAGCCATCCTGAGCACCAGAACACGCGGCGGCCATCCGGCCGCCGCTTTCATTTTCCTTGCGGCGCTCCCGCCGGGATGATGAACGCGCCGTTTCAGAAGATGCCCTTGAGGTAATCCGGCCCCAGCAGCAGCATCCCGCCCCAGTGGCCGGTGAGGGTCACAAGGACACCCGCCGCCACGATCAGCAGGCCGTACAGGTGCGGCCACCAGCCGAACTTGGTCCCTCGGGCCAGCCAGGCCGACCCGACCAGCCGCCACGACGCCGCGACCAGCGCCACTATCATCGTCGTGATCCCCAGACCCTCGTGGGTCTCCAGCAAGGCGGCCCTGTCGCCGGAGAACTGCATCGAGTCCGACAGCATGTCTCCGGTGATGACGGTCGGGATCGCCGACAACGCACCAAGGATGATGCAGTAGAACCCGGCGGCCCGGAAAAACGCCTTCCGCGTGATCAGCCACAGCGCATCCGCCAGCAGCGCCGCCATGATGAGCGCGATCGGAAAGTGCAGCACGAGCAGGTGCAGGACTCCTGGTCCCATGGTCGTGTCCTCTGGGCAAGATGACTCTCGAACGCGAACCTTCGCGTTCGGGAACTTCCAATGGTAGTCCTGCCGAGGGGCTATTTCCTCTTTGCGGCCTGCTTGGCGGTAGTCTTCCTGGCCGGCTTGATCGCGCCTATCTTCTCGAGGATGCCCCGCGCGTTGGAGTAGTAGATCTTGTCGAAGTGCGGGCCGAAGCCCTGGCGGACCATGATCTCCTGGTAGATGGTGACCAGGTTGACCACGTCGTAGCTGTCGGCGCCGAACATCAGCTTCTCCGGCGGGATCAGGCTGACGAACGGGCCGCCCTTATCGAGCACCTGCCGCCCCTGGCCGGGCGAGCAGTCGACATAGAGGTTGGGCGTCCGCGTGGTGAGCATGACCGTGTCCAGCCAGCCGGCCAGGCCGCCCATGTGCGCCATGATGAAGATGGTGTCGATGTGCGTGCGGACCACCTTCTCGAAACGGCCGGGGTGCGAGTAGTAGGCCGCCCACCGCTCCTGGTTCATCCCGGCGGCCGACCCGCCCAGCCACCCGCAGTGGCTCAGCACGGCCATGCCCGATTCGCCCACGGCGTCCCAGAACGGGCACAAATCGTCGTCGTCGGGGAAGTAGCCGTAGTTGGGAAACACCTTCACCACGCACGCGCCCTCGTCCTTGTAGTGGCGGACGGCGTCGATAGCCCTCGCGCCCTCGCGCGGGTCGATGTAGGCGCCGGCCACGAACCGGCCGGGGTGCTTGCGCATGGCCTCGATCACGGCCTCGTTGGTCCCGACGGTATGGAAGCTGCTGGGCTTCGTGCCCATGATCAGCGCCGTCTCGATTGACGCCTTGTCCATGATCTCCAGCAGCTTCTCGCCGCCGGGATCGTTCCAGAGGTGGTTGTGGATGTCGATGCGCCGCGGGGGCAGCGGGAATTGCTCGGCCATGTCCTGTCCTTTCATTCGTTAGTTTCGCGCCCGGCAATCGTAACACGTAACCAGTGAGCAGTAATCAGGAATCGGTCGCCCGCGTGCCGGCAATCACACACGCCGGACCGCACTCGCTTCCAGTGGCCGCTGCTGACTGATTACAGCTTACTGATTACAGCCGCTTGTGTACTGGCCGCCGGCGCGGACCGCCCCAACCAGGCCGTCGCGGCCATTCCAGCCGCCGGGACCGCAAGAGCGATCCACAGGCCGGGGAGGTAACTGTGAGTCTTGTCAAAGAAGAAGCCGTTCACGGTCGGCCCGAACGACGACATTCCCTGTGCGAACATCACCAGCGGATATATCGAGCCCAGCACGTGCGCGCCGTACTGGCGGGCGATGGTCGCCGGGAAGATCACGAAGTTGCTGCCGTAGCAGAACCCCACGCCCACGCCGGCCGCCAGGAACACAGCGGAACCGGAGCCCCACGCCAGCATGGCGATCATCGAGACGACGGCGACTGCCTGGGCCGCCAGCATCGAGGCGCGCGTGCCGATCTTCTCCATGATGTACCCCCAGAACACCCGCCCGGCCGCGTTGCCGACGGCCACCACGGAGATCGCCATCAGGATGGCGGCGGAATCCACGCGGAACCATTCGCCGATCTTCTCCGCGTTGTACATCACGGTGAGGTACGGATATGTCCCGACGAACATCCCGACAAACAGCAGCCAGAACCGCCTGTCGGCCAGGAGCGTCCGCCGGCGGAACTTGGTCCAATCCTCGTGGGCCTGGCGCCGCGGCGTGTAGTGCAGCAGGCCCGCCAACAGGACTACCGGCCCATAGGTCAGGCCGATCAGGCCGAAGATGTCCAGCACGCGCCAGTGCAAGTCCCACATTGTCTGCGCGATGGCCTTCATCGCGATGGCGCCCACCGCGAACCCGGCCGCCGTCAGGCCGCAGGCCAGGCCTTTGCTGTCGGGGAACCACTTCACGACCGTCGCAATCGGGCAGACATAGCCCAGCGCCGCCCCCAGGCCCGCGAGCACGCCGATCCCCAGCCAGAGCCAGAAGAAGCTTGCCCCGAGCTGCCATGCCGTGAGGTAGCCGGCGCACAGCAGGATCCCGCTCGCCACCCCTAGCGGCCGCGGCCCGAAGCGGTCGTGCAGCCGCCCGGCCGCGATCATCGCGATGCAGAACACCGTCACGCTGGTCGTGGCCACCAACTGCGTCTGCCATGTCTGGAGGCCGGCGAATTCCCTTGGCAGCAGCTTGGCGAAGACCCCCCAGCCGTTGCTGCCGCCAAGGCAGACGAGCATCGCCATCGCGGCGGCAACGACCACGTACCTTTTCAGTCGGCCGGGCATCGGGCGGGCCTCTCCTGGAAAGGTTGCAATTCTGGTGGTGCGGCTATCAAATGTCAAACATGGAAACCATCGAATACGCCTCCAGCGCCGACGGCACGCGGCCTTTGTATGCCGACGTGGAATTCACACGCGATGGGCGGCCCAAGCCGCTCTTGGCCGTGATGCACGGCTACAACGGCAGCAAGGAGCACGTGGCCACCGACCTTCGCGACCTGTCCGCACGCGGGGTGTTCGCCATCGCCCCGGACATGAGGGGCTGCGGCAAGTCGGCCGGGCGGTTCGACTCGAACGGCCTGGACGTCCACGACATCCTGGACGCCGTCCTGGCGGCCGTCGCGAAGTTCCCCGGCGAGATCGACGCGCGGAACCTGAACATCGTCGGCTACTCCGGCGGCGGGGCCAACGCGGCGTATTGCGCGGTGCGGTTTCCCGACCTGTTTCGCACGGCCGTGTCGTTCTTCGGCTTCACGGACTGCGCGGCGTGGTTCCGCTCAAGCGCCCGCGTGGACTGCAACGTGCGGATGGCCCAGGCCATAGGCGGCACGCCGGATGAGAAGCCGGCCGAATACGACGCACGCAACATCAACCCGGCCGCGGGGAACATCACGGCAACGCGCCTGCACTTCTTCTGGGACCAGGAGGAGGTGCAGTGCCCGCCGGACATCGTCCAGGAGTTCATCGCAAACCACCGGGCGCTGGGGCTGAACAACGTCTTCGCGCACATTAGCCGGCCGGGCGACGAGCGCCGCTGGCACCACGGATACCGGACCGACAATCCCGACCTGGCGGCGGCCGATTCGATCTTCCTGGCCGAGGTGCTGGCGCCCGCGTCCGCATCGCCCTGCCTGCCGACGCGCGGTCGGCTGGTCGTGCCGGGCTACCTCGTGACGCGGCAGTTCGCCGTGTGGATCGAGGACGGCCAGGCCGGCCGGGCGACTGTCGAGTACGACCTGAATGCACAGGAACCGCGAGTCAGGGTCGTCGAGTCCACGGGGCGTTTCAGGGTCAGGATCGACCCCCGGACCCCGCTGGCCGACCTGCCGTGAGCATCATGTGCCAGTCGCCATCGCAGGCGCCGCTCGCGCCCAGCGGGGAGTGTCGCCCTACATCTATCGCCGCCAAGACGTTGGCAAGCGAAAAACTAAGGTGTTTACCTTATTTTTTGCGGGGGGTTACTCGATGTATCAGCCAATTGAGCAAAGAGTTACGATGATACGGCGAATAAACTCGAAAAATCGAGGTTTTTTGGTAGAACAATGTAGCAGAACAGGCCGAATAATATGTTAGAGCGAGCGAGAGGGGTCACCCACCCAAACAGGCCCCTCCGGCCGGCAAGGTTTCTGTCCTCCTTTCCCCTGCCGGCCGACTTTTTGCGCAGAGACGTGGCCCCCGGTCAGGATGACCCGGGGCCACGATTGTATACTACCTCAGTCGGCATTCAGTCGATCAGTGCGTCAGCGCGTATGTGAAGATGTTGACGCCGATGCGGAGGGCGTCGGTGTCGCCGTAGCCGCGGTTGTACGCGAAGGCTATCTGCTCCCACCCGTTTGACAGGCTCAGCGGCGAGTAGATCACCGCCAACTGCCCGTCGATGGCGATGCCCTCGAGCGTGGGGGCGTTGAGGTTCGGCTCGCGGGCCTTGACCAACTCGCTGTAGTCGACCGTCTTGATCTTGTAGGGCATCTGGTAGATGGGGCAGTCAAGCGGCAGCGTCTTGAGGTCGCTTGATGGCAGGACTCGCTTGATCTCCGTGCGGAAGGCCTTGTCGAACGCCGCGTTCCCGGCGGCCGAATCCGCCACCAGCACCCCGCCGCTGGTGAGGTATGCCTTCAGGCGGGCGACCTCGGTGTCGCTGAACTTGAACTGCCTCATGCCGGTCATGTAAAGCACCGGATGCTTGAGGGCGTCGGCGTCGGCCAGGTCAACGTCCTGCCGCGTGAACTGCACGTTGAGAGTGGTGTTCTTCTGGATGTACTTCAGCAGGTTCGGCAGGGCGTGGGGCGTGGGATCCCAGTCGCCGTTGTGGCGGATCTGGGCGATCACGAGCTGGTCGCGGGTCTTGGCGTCCTTCTCGGGATAGAGCTTCTGCGTGCCCCACGCGCGGGCGTACTGGAAGTCGGCCAGGCAGGCCGTGATGATGTTGATGCCCAGCTTCAGCCCGTCGTCCTGGTGGTACAGGATGCCGCCCTCAATCGGGTTGGCCTCGATATCCCAGGAGCAGTTCAGGTCGATGGCCGACAGGATTATGGCCGGCCGGCAGCCAAGGTAAACCGCCTCAAGCAGCGGCTTGATCGACTTGATGGGCTCGGAGTTCCTGCGGACCTTCATCTCGTTGATGGGCACGGCCGCATAGTACAGCGGCGAATCGGTGTCCAGGTCCGCGAGCTGGCGGTTGGGCAGTATCCGCGTCACCTCGGCCCTGGCGGACTTGTAGAACTCCTCGCGCCCGCACTGCGCGTGCAGGACCAGCGTGCCGCCGTCGTACAGGTATCGCTGGAGCTTCTCGACGGCCTGGTCGGAGAGCTTGGGCATCGGGGTCCAGCCGGTCACGTAAAGTATCGGCAGCTCGGTCGGGTCCCAGGAGAAGCCCTCCAGCGTCGTCGGCACGTAGCGGTAGCGGATATTGAGCCGGCCGTTGGCGAACTGCATCAGCCGCTCGATGTCCACCTGCGTCGTGGGGAACGCGGCCACCTGTTTGCGCTGGCCGTTCTCAAGCTTGAACTGCGTGTCGTTGAAACTGACCATTCCGACCAGCGCGGGCGGGGCGGGCTCGCGCTTCTTCTCGGAGCGGCGCAGCGGCGTGGCGGGCAGGGGAAGCGGCGGCACGCCCTCGGCCGCGGTGCGGCGCTGGGGCTTGGCCTGCGGCGGCTTGGCCTTGGGGTTGTCGAAATCCTCGGCCCCCGCCGGCCAGGTGACGGCCGCCAGCACAAGGAGCATTAGCGCGGACTTAAGTAGCTTACTGGTCTTGACCCACATGGCTGTTGGTCCTCGTTTCGGGACGCCGCAGGCGCGGCCATTATCCTTCAACTCCTATCGCCCAAACAGCCCGCGGCCCTTTCATAAGTATAACCCCGCCATCGCCATCCGGGGCCGCCAAAAGCACGGATGCCCTACTCCGACATGCCGGTGTATTCCTTGATCTTGCTGCGGGCGTGCTCGAAATTGCCGACCCTGTAGGGGTCGTACTTCAGGCACAGGCGGAAGCACCTTACCGCGTTCTCCCTGTCCTGCAAGTGCATGTCGTAGACGACGCCCGCCTCGAACCGCGCGGGCTGGTCGATCTTCGGGTCCCACTGCCAGGCACGCTCGTACCACCTGACGGCCAGCGTGTAGTTGTGGAAGTACTCCTTCTCGATCTCGCCGATGCGATACGCGCTCAGGGCGATCTTGTCGCTGTCGGGGTGATCGTGGATAAGCTTGCGGAAGAGGTTGAGGGCCTCGCGCTCCTTGTCGTACCGCGTGAAGGCGCCGGGGATCAGGAACCAATGGCCCTCCTTGTAGAGCTTGAACGCCTTGTCATAGAGCGCGTTCGCCTCCGGGCTGGACTGGGTCGGCCGGAGCGTTTCGGGCGGGATGTCCGCGCTGGTGAAGTAAGTGAAGCAGTGCTCCGGCTCCAGCCGCCTGACGGCCGTGCGGACGGCCTCGGCCTGCCTGGTCAGGGTGTTCGCATCATACAAGGCGGCGACCTTGCCCATCGCGTCGATCCAGGCCTTGCGGGCCGTGACCACGTAATCGACCAGCAGCACCTCGTCGGCGTTGGAGACATCCTCGGCCGGGGCAGGGATGTACTCCAGGCCCTTCCACGTGAACCACTGCGCCGTGTTCAGGTTGCGCAGCTCATCGTTGGCCCAGCCCAGCTTCTCCATGTTGCCCACGCGGGTGTAGTAGGACTGTAGGATGGTCAGGCGGTAGCGGTAATTGACCCTCGCCTCCTCGGCCGCCTTGATGGCCGCATAGATCTCCGGCCCAGGCCCGGTGTTCAGCTCCTTGATTTCCTCCCCGCCGGATGTCTTGGTGGGTCCCGGCCTGAGGTTGACGCCCGGTATCTGGTCCTGCTGGCAGCCTATCGCCGTCAATCCGGCGGCCAGAACACACGCCCACAGCGACCGCGAAATCCATTTCCTGTCCATGGAATGCTCCTTTGCCTGTGTTGCCTGGATTGTCGCGCGTATTATGCTGCCGCCCCGGATTGGAAGCAAGAATTTCGACAGCGAGGAAATGTCGAAATCGAATAACGAAGTCAGAACATCGAACGAATGCGTCAGACGCCCCTGCTTAGTCAGTTCACTTCGATATTCGATATTCCTTGTTCGATATTCGTTATTGCCGTTGCTGCTGTGCCATCGGATGCGCCCTGTCGTAGACCTCCTTGAGCCGCTGCGTGGTCAGGTGCGTGTATATCTGCGTGGTCGAAAGGCTCTGGTGGCCGAGCATCTCCTGGACGCTACGCAGGTCGGCCCCCGCGTTGAGCATGTGCGTGGCGAAGCTGTGCCGCAGGGCGTGCGGGCTGATGTGCAGCGGGATGCCGGCCATCAGGAGGTACTTGTCCAGCTTGCGGCGGACCGAACGCTCGTTGAGCCGGCCGCCGGATTTGTTCACGAAGAGCGGCCCGCGCCGGACATCGCGCCCGCGCGCAGCGGATTGGCCTCGCGCCGCGGCCGCGGTCTCTCCGGCCGGGCCGATGCCGCGCTTGGCCAGGTAACCGCGAATCGCCTCGATCGCCTTGGACCCCAGCGGCACCAGCCGCTCCTTCTTGCCCTTGCCGCGGATTCGCAGCGCCTCGGAGAACTCATCCAGGTCCTCGATATTCAGGCCGACGACCTCGCTTACCCGCAGCCCGGAGGAGTACGTCGTCTCCAGGATCGCCAGGTCGCGGGCGCCAAGCTCCGTGTCCGCGTCGGGGGCCGCCAGGAGCGCCTCGATCTGGGCGACGTCCAGGCACTTGGGCAGCCGCCGGTCCTGGCGCGGCGTGCGGATGACGCTCACCGGCGACGACTCGACCGCCTCCTGCCGCACCAGGTGCTTGTAGAAGCTCCGCAACGTCGCCAGCTTCCGCGCGATGCTGGCCTTGGAAAGCCCGCTGGAGGACATCGTCGCCAGGTACGCCCGGACGTCCATCGGCGTGACGGAAAGGAGCGACTTCTCCAGCTTGGCCGGATCGGCGTCATCGAGCGGAGGCAAGTCTTCCAGCGTCAACTCCTCGCGGGCGGCAGATTGCGGATTGCGGATTGCGGATTGCGGATTCCCATCTGCCTGGTTCGCAGCGGTCGAGTCGGCCGGAGTCGCCGAATCCTGCGAGAGGAGGAACTGGCAGAACTGAGTCAGGTCGGCCGCGTACGAACGGATCGTGTGGGCCGAGTAGTTGCGCTCGCTGTCGAGGTAGGTCAGGAACCGCTCGATGAGGGGCAGGGCCAACATTGACAATCGCCTTCCCTGGCGAAAACGCATTCGCTCCGCCGCATATCAGGAGTTGACGGCCGGCTCCATCCCCGGCGCGGCCACGGAGTCCTTCGCGGCGTCGTGCGCCACCTGGAAGCTCAGCATGGCCGCATCCATCCAGTCGAGGTTCGAGCCGCCGTCCTCCGCCAGGCGCATGATATGGTCGATGATCTCGCGCTCGCGCCCGGGCCCGTAGCGGAACACGTACTTGTGCCCGGCCTTGACCAGCGTCAGCGTTCTGGTGGACATAGCGTGCCTCTGGATGCTCCAGCAATTCTATCGGCCTGCCGGGCGGAATCCTGTAGTAAATCGCCCGCCGCCTGTGGCCCGCCGACGGTGAACGTATTATGCTATAGGCACAAGAGGTTAGCAGATGGCCGACGCCAGCGATGACCATCCCACCGACCAGGGCCAGACGGCCGCCGATGCGCCGCCGGCAGATGCGCCGCCCGCCGTGGCCGATGATGCCGCGCTGGCGGATTCGATCCCGGCCGGGCAATCCGACGTGCAAGGCGGCGAGCCGGCCCCGACCGAACCTGCTCCCGGCCATTCGACCCAGCCGCCCGCCCCGTTCGAAGGCGCGCAGCCTTCAGCCTCTACCGAAATGGCCGAGACCCCGCCGCCAGCGCCTCCTCCAACAAGTGCTGACGAAGATTCAGACATCGAGCCGGAGGACTCCGAAGAGGCGGCCATGCCGCGCATGACACTCGGCGAGCACCTGGACGATCTGCGCAAGCGGCTGTTCCTGTCGGTCATCGGCTTGACGGCCGCGATGATCCTGGCGCTCATCTTCGGCCGCGAGCTGCTCAACTGGATTCGGCACCCGTACGTCGTCGCGATGGAGAAGGCCGGCCTGAAGCCCGACATGAACGTCTTCGGCGTCACCGAGGCCTTCACCATGTACCTCCGCGTGGCGCTGTACGCGGGGATCGTGCTGGCCTCGCCGTGGATCATCTACCAGCTCTGGATGTTCATCGGCGCGGGCCTCTACAAGCGCGAGAAGCGCTGGGTCAAGATGGCCGTGCCGTTCTTCGTCGTGCTCTTCGCGACGGGGGCGGTCTTCGCGGTGTTCCTGTCGATCCCGGCGATGAGGTTTTTCTTCAGCTTCGGCCAGAACCTTTTCGGCTCGGGCGAGGGCGTCAAGCTGGTCATCAAGCTGGAGGATTACATCGACTTCATGACCAACCTGGTGCTGGCGTTCGGCGCGGTCTTCCAGATGCCGCTGGTGGTGCTGGTGCTGGCGAAGATCGGGCTGGTCGACATGCGCAAGCTCAACCGCTACCGCCGCCACGTGATCGTCGCGATAGCCGCGATCGCGGCCGTCCTCGCCCCGCCGGACCTGGGCAGCATGATCGCGATGGTCGTGCCGATGTGGGTGCTCTACGAATTCGGCGTGCTGCTGGCCTGGCTGCTGATACTGCGGAAACGCAAGCCCCAGCCGGAGGGAGATTCGGCCGATCCGTGAAAAACGGGTTCTTTCGCAGCTCTGTTCCGCATAACGCCCTTGTCTTGGCCGTTTGACTGGCCCCCTCGCCGGTTTATAATGACGTTCGGCGCCGGTGGCGCACAGGAAAGGAAACCGATGATGTCAACAAGAGCGGTTTTGGCGGCGTTGATAGTGACACTGTTGGGCGCGGCGCAAATCGCGGCGGCGCAGGCCACGAGCCAGCCGGCCGTCGTGTCCAACATCAAGGTGCTCTCCGACAAGGTCCAGGACGTCTCAAGCCTGGAGGCGTGGAAGGCCTGGGCCATCAAGGAGGGCATGAGCGACAAGGACAAGGCCCTGGCGGTCTTCAAGACCGAGGTGATGTTCCAGATGGCCGACGCCCCGCCCTACGAGTTCCTACAGCGTGAGAACGCCGTGCTGGATCCGATCAAGATGTTCAACGTCTACGGGTACACGCTGTGCTCCGTCAGCGCGGCCAACATGGCCTGCCTGGGCCGCTACGCTGGCCTGAAGGCCCGCAACCTGACCATCCAGAACCACGTCGTGCCTGAGTTCTTCTACGACAACGCCTGGCACATGCTGGATGGCGATTTGATCGAGTACTTCCCGAAGGCGGATGGCTCGCTGGCGTCGGTGCAGGAGATCGCCGACGCCATCCAGGCCTGGCTCAAGGAAAACCCCGATTTCTCCGTCGCCCCCAAAGATAAGCAGGCGCGGTACAAGTGGATGAACGCCAACGGCAACCAGTGGAAGACCAAGGGGCCGGAGATCCTCAGCCGCAACCCGTATTATGACGCCAACGGCTGGCTGCCCGACACGAACTTCGCCTGGGGCGACACGATGCAGCAGTTCTCCAAGATCGCCAACAACTGGCAGTCGTGCTACTCGATGGGCTATCGCGTGAACATCCAGCTCCGCCCCGGCGAGAAGCTCACCCGCAACTGGTTCAACAAGGGCCTGCACGTCAACCAGGGCGTGGGCAAGGATCCGGAGGCGCTGAAAGGCAAGGTCGGCCAGGGCTCGATGAAGTATTTGCTGGCCTGGGGCGACCTGGCCCCCGGACGCGTCGGCAACGGCACGCTGGAGTACGACGTGCCGCTGGCCACGGGCGAATTCCGCGGCGCCGCGCTCCGCGCCGACAACCTCGCCTGCAAGAGCGAGGACGGCGCCGGCCCGGCCGTCCACGTCAAGGACCCCTCCGCGCAGGGCGTCCTGGACATCCGAATGCCCTCCAGCTACGTGTACCTCACCGGCCAGCTTGCCTTCACGCCGGTCATCGGCGAGGGCGGCGAGATCAAGGTCCTCCTGTCGGACAACAACGGCCTGGACTGGAAGGACGTGGCGGCCGTCACCGAGGCCGGCGACCAGAAGATCGACATCAAGGACAAGCTCGCCCGCCGCTACTGCTACATCGTGCGGTTCGCGATGAAGGGCAAGGGCACGGGCTTGGATGCGCTGAAGATCACCCACGACGTTCAGCACTCGCAGCGGGCGCTGCCGGCGCTGGACCAGGGCGAGAACAAGATCTCGTTCTCCGCCGGCCCGCAGGAAGGCACGATCACCATCGAGGGCGCCTGCGACCTGGACCCCAAGGACCAGGGCAAGCAACTGCGATGGACCGACTTCCATCCCGCTGTCGAGGGCTTCACCGACAAGCCCAGGAGCGACGGCAAGGGCGGCAGCGCCACCTACACGGTCAAGACCCCCGGCGACCTGGCGCGGCTGCGGATTTCGGACTACTTCGTGTCTACTGGCAAGGACTCGATGTTCCTCATTGAGGCGTCCTTCGACGACGGCAAGACGTGGAAGCTCGTGGACGAGCCGACGGCCGCCGACATGGACCAGGAGCGGATCTTCGTGTCGCACTACGTCACCGTCAGCGACGTGCCCGCCGGCACGCGCTCTGCGCAGGTCCGCTACCGGGCCAAGGGCAACAACACGGTGTTCCTGGTCAACGCCCGGATCGACGCCGACTACAAGGAGCCCGCCGGCGGCTTCCGCCCGGTGAAGGTCACCTACCTGTGGGAGGAAGGCGGGCTGGAAAAGAAGGATGAGCACGTCGCGTCCAAGGCCGACGAGACCTGGACCATCAAGTGCGAGACCAAGCCCCTGATGAAGAGCATCATCCTCGAGCTGGCGAAGTAGTCCGGCGCCTTCGGCCAGCAAGGCGGACGTTCCGGCGCCCCCGGGCGCGCTTCAGTCGGCATTTCCGAAGCAGATGAGATTGCCGTCCTGGAGCGAGACGTAGACGCGCCCGGCGGCGACGGCCAGGCCGTCGAACGTCGGCGGGGCCGAGAGCTTGATCTCGGCCATCGGCTTGCCGTCCGTCGCCGACAGCACCGCCAGGAAGCCGACTGGCTTGCCCGCGGCGTCCGCGGTTCGCCCGGCGAAGACGGCGGCGTTGGCCGCAAGCGCGATGGCCTCGACCTGCTGGCCCTTGGGGAAGGGCGTGGTCCAGGCGTTCTGGTCGCCCTGGCGCGTGACGGCCGTGTCGGGGCCGACGATCAGCTTGTCATTCCATGCCAGGATGTTGGCGGTGACCTTGCCGGCCGTGAAGCCCTTGCCGGGCCTGCGGAACTTGAAGGCCGTCCACGTGCCGTCGAGCATGCCTCCCTGCGAGGGATCCTTGGGGAACGTGGCGGCGGGCTGCGGATTGCCGGTCTTGGGGTCCATGCGGTTGTTGTACCAGGCGATTTGCCCGTCGCGGATGGCCAGCAGGTCGTTCATCCGCTGTCCGGTGGCGATGGGCTTGGCCCAGGCGGGCGCGCCCGTGGCCGGGTCGAATGCTACGACCGCGATGCCCCCGTCGGAATCGGTGGTCCTGCCCGCGTTGGCATAAGCGACGCCGTCGTGGACGAGCACCGTCCCGACGGCCGGCCAGACGCTCTCGACCTGGGCGTAGGCCACCATGCGGCGGTCCTGCGGCGCGACCCGGAGCCGCCATACGAGTTCGCCGTCCTTGGCCCGCAGCGCGTAGACGTAGCCGTCGTGCGAGCCGACCAGGCAAAGACCCTTGTGGAAGGTCGGCGGCGTGTCGATACGGCCGCCAAGTGAGACCTTCCACGCGGGCTTGCCGGCGGCGTCAATGGCGATGACCTGACCGGCATCGACGGCCGCGACGAAGGCCATGTTGCCCGCGACCGTCGGGGCGCTGAGGCACGAGCCAAGGCGCATCCGCCACGCCTCCGCCAGCGGACCCTCGGCGGGCTTTGCGGCCGGCGCGCGCCAGAGCTCCTTGAGCTTGGCCGGGAGCTGGCACTTGGACGATGCCGTCCGCTCGGCGTCGGCGCGATAGGTCGGCCATGCGTTGTCGTCAATGGCGCCGCCCGTAGGCGATTCGCCGAACGCCGGGCCTTTCTCTACCGCCCGGGGCTTCTCAAAGTCCGCCAGCACCGGCAAGGCGCCGACCGGCCCGATTGCGACAAAGCCGTACACCTGGCCCGGCATGCACTGGCAGTTGTTCTGCGCGGTGTAGAACATGCCGTTGGCCGGGACCATGCCCTCGATGCACGCCCCGCGGGCGCCGGTGTAGCGGAGCGCCTTGGCAGGGCTGCCCTCCTCCGGGAGCTGGACGTACTGTCCGCCGCGCGGCTGGACGATGTAGTTGTTGACGATGGCCTGCGGCGTACAGAATTGGTCGCCGACGCCCCATCCGATGTTGCCCTTCTCCTGGCCGGTCAGCGGGTCGTGCTTCTTGCCCTGGTACCACATCGCGCCGTCGACAACCGGCGTCCAGTAGCTCTTGGCGGGGCTGATCTGCCAGAGCGTCTTGCCGTCGGACGCGGCAAGGCCGAATATCGCCCGCAGGCGCGGCTTGGGGTCGGCCGGCTTGTTCTTGTCTTTGCCCAGGCCCTGCGCGTCGCCGCGTTTGGAGATGATGGCGTAGCCCTTGCCGGCCGTGTTGAGCTGGATGTCGGGGTTCTCGCCGAAGCGGGTGTGGGCGGCCTTCCAACGCTCCTTGCCTGTGGCCAGGTCCACCGCCACGATCGTCCGTTCGCTTGGCGGGTTGTCCTTCTGTA
Source organism: Phycisphaerae bacterium (assembly GCA_041946855.1). GTDB lineage: Bacteria > Planctomycetota > Phycisphaerae > SM23-33 > SM23-33 > JBHGBE01. The sequence goes on from JBHGBE010000042.1 coordinate 39,596, forward strand.
CCATGAGGTATACCGTGCCGTCGGCCGCGAGGAGTTGCTGGGCCGGCTCCGGCCTCGACCACTTGGGCGCGCCTGTGGCCGCGTCGAACGCCTCGACGGTGCCCACGTCGCCCTTGGGCACCCATGTGCCCCAGACGTCGCCCTGGTCGCACGGGGCCTTGGACTGGCCCTTGGCCTCCCAGCACGAGGCGACCAGCACGCCATCGAGCAGCGCCAGCCTCACGGCCGGGTACTTGGCGGCGAACGTGACGGCCTTGGCGCCGGTGGCGGCGTCGAAGCCTACGAGCTGGTCCTTCAGGACGGTGTAGACACGCTTGCCGTCGGTCACCAGCGTGCCGACGTTGACGGAGTTGAGGAAGCCGCCGTCGTCGGATGTCTCGCAGTTGACCTTCCACAGCGGCAGGCCGTTCCAGGCGTCCTGGGCGCAAAGGTAGAGCGGCTTGTTCTTCTGCGGGCCGATGTTCTCAAGGACGTTTGCGGTCAGCGTGAAGAGCCGCCCGCCGGCGGATACCCACGCGCGGCAGGAGGCCCACTTGTTCACGTTCATCGGCAGCCCGTCGATCCAGCGGAGGCCCAGCGGGAAGCGGACGATCTTGTCCTGGCTGACCATGTTGCCGTCGGGGCCGTGGTTGGGGTGCGTCCACTCATCCATCTCCGCCGGGCGGGGCTTGACTACCTTGGTCCACTTGCCGTCCTTGAGGGTGCAGACGGCCCCACCGGGGGCGACGACGCGCATGACCTCTTCCATCTTCAGGCCCTTTGCGGCCAGGGCGTCGAAGTCCTCGATGACGACCAGGTCGGCCAGGTCGCGCAGGTATGGCAAGGCCTTGAGGTCGGCCTTCTCGGCCATTGCGCGGCCGGACATGCCCTGCGCCTCGATGGCCTTGCGGGCGCGGGCCAGCGACGCATCATCCATCGCGATGGCGTGGACGGCCATGCCGCTCGCGGCGGCCATGTCGGCCGTCAGTGATGCGGATGTCTCGCGCCCGCAACCCAGGTGGATGCACAGTCCGCTGCGGACGCCGGCCAAGTCCAGGATTTGCTTTGCGCCGGCCGGTTCGGCCTTCTGACCCACTGCCGCCAGCGGCAAAGCGGCGATGAACAGGCAGATGATCGCGATGTTGCTGCCGGCATTGGGAGGATTACGCATGACAAATCGCCTTTCTTGTCCTTCTTTGTGTTTCCGTTCTTGCTGTGAATCTTGCGGGGTTGATTCTACTCGGATTTTCCTCCAAAAGCCAGGAGCACGCAGTTGACGCCGGGAGAAACAAGGTTATACTCTCCTCGCTTTCCACTCACCAAAGCGAAGGAGTCCTAGATGCCCAAAGTGGAACTTACCGTCGAATCGCTTGCCCAGGTCGTCAAGGCGCAGGGCCTTCAGGCGGCGAAGGTGTTGATCTCGGAACGCGCCGAGGCCCTCCAGGCCGACAGGATCAGGCAGCAGCAGTCGATCCTCGCGGCCGAGGAGGCCATCAAAGGGATCGACGCCCAGTTGAGCCAGATTGAGACCTTGCTGATTGGGGCGGTCAAGAAGGCTTCCCAGGAGATGGGAATCCCGCTTGCCGCGCCGGCGATGAAGGTCACAAAGGGCACTCGCATCAGCCAGGCAAAGGTGGCCGAGAAGGTCGCGGGCTACCTCAGGTCCGCCGGCCCCAACGGCCTGCCGAAGAAGTCGATAATGGACATGCTGGCCCGCGAGGGAATGACGCCTGCCGACGGGACGGTCACGAACGCCCTCATTTCCCTCATCAACGAGAAGAAGGCCGCCCGCGAGGGCATCTCGCGAAGCACCCGTTACAAGGCGTTGTAGGCGGTGTTCGCCCGTACGACCGGAAGACCGGACGACGGGAGGACGGGATGATCAGGTTTCCTCATCCGTGCTTGCCGGTACTGGCAGTGCTGCTGTGCTGGCCCGCGCAGTGGGCCGAAACGCAGGCAGATGCTGACCCGCCGACAACCGCCCCCGCGACTTTACCGGCCGGTACTTCACGGCCGGTTGGCCGGTGGTACTGCTACCTGAAGTGCGATGATCCGGCCATTGTCGCATTCGACCGCGAGTCAATCTGGTTCTGCCAGGGAGCGGCCCTGTGGCGGCATGACGTCAAGGCGCAGACCACCCGGCAGACAAGCCCGCTTGATGGGGTGAATCTGCTGCCGGAGGCCAATCGCGGGGTCCTATCGCCGGATGGAAAGTTCGCCCTGCCCAATGGGAATCATCCGGTCCTGTGGGATGGCAAGGCATGGAAGGCATTGCCCGATCTGCCGGACAACGCAACCATCCAGGGCCTTGGGTTTGATGGCAGAAACGTGCTCTGGGCCTTCTCTCAAAAGGAGGCATTCCGGTGGGAAGGCGCGTGGCGGGCGGGAGGAAAATCGCCGAGCCACGCGATGGACGCGAGAATGGGCGGAAGTTGGATGTTCTATGATGGGTCGTTGGGGCCGCGGCCTCACGGCGACTTCTTTGCCTCGGATGACCTTCGCGACTTCCGGACGCACCCCGCGCCGGCAACGGAGCCCATGTGGCGATTCCTCAACGTGGGCGAGGAACTCTACGGGGCGTTCTACAAACCAGCCGGCTCAACGTTCGGCACGGGCAAGAGCATCATCCGCCGCATCACCGCCAAGGAGATGACCGACAAGGTCGAGGCCGACGCGGCCGGCGTGGACGTGACGGGCAAAGGCTTCCTGAAGCTCTCAATCGTCGAAAACCGCGACGACGGCCGGCTCTGCCAGGTCGTGCCCCCGGACGGCGACAAGCCACCGCCTCTGGTGCTGCCGTACGGCACGTGGAACTCGCGCCCCCTGCTCCTGCGCGACGCCAACGGCCACATCTGGGTACACAATCGCCGGTGGGACGGCCGGGCGTGGATGGCGATCATGCCGCCGTGCCCCTTCCCGTGGCGATCGACGAGCCTGGCCTTTGCGGCGCTGGACCCGGCGACCGCGCAGTTGCTCGCCACAGGTGTGGACGATTCGCTGTTGGGCAACGCGAGCTTCGACCTCAGGACGCGTACCGCGTGGGTCTTCGCGCGGAAGGACGCCGGCGGGACGATGCGGTTCGTGCGCTTCGACAAGGACGGCCGCACCGTCCTCAAAAGCATCGACGTGCGGGAAGCGCCCCTGGCGGATCCATTCAAGGACCGCGATGGCCGTTGGTGGTGGACATCGCGCATGGCCGTCTATCGCCTCGACGCCGACGGCCAGCTCAAGACTTACCCGGCGGGGCCGGATAGTTCACTCGCTCAGGACATTTCGCTGCCTTCCTTGTCTCTGGGACTGCGCGGCAACGTCTGGCTTTGGCATGGCTCGCGGTTCTGGGCCAGGTACGGCGCCAGGGAGGACATGTTCATCAGGGACGCCCCGCAGGAGGATTTCTCCTTCCAGCTCGGGAGGTTAACGCTGGCGGCGCTGCCGGCGGCCGGCGACGAACGCGCCGGGCGGCTATGGCGAAAGGGCGAGGACGGGTGGGAGCCGCTGGCCAATCCCTTCGGCCAGGGCGACGTTCTTGCCACCAGCCGGTGCGTCCGCGCCGGACGGCTTCTGGTCACATGCTGGCAAGGGGCGTTCGAGTACGACGCCGCCACCGGCGACTGGACCTGCCTGCACGACGGCCGTGATTTGATCGCCGGCTTCGACGCCGCCGGACGGCGCATCCTCTGCACGCCCGACGCCACCGGCATCGTCTACGTGTTCGACGGCGACCCCTTCACAGCCCTGCCCGGCCAGGACCCAGCCGTCGCCAAGCGCTTCGCCGAACTGCTCAAGCTCATGGACGACCCAGACTGGCAGGTCCGCGTGAAGGCCACACAGGAGGTCAAGGACATGGGCGACAAGGCCGCCACTCTCATCAAGTCCGCGCTGCGGCGTGATGACCTTCCCGCGGAGGTCAGGAGCCGGCTTGAGCCGCTCCTCAAGGGCATGGGCGCCGAGGGCGGGGCCGCCAGGACCAATCTCTTCTCCAGGATGCACCCGCCGCTGAAGGCGACCCGCCCGTAGCGCCGCGTCCGCGGCGTAGCTCAGACAGACTGGCACGGGGCCTTTGGGGCATCATTGGTTTGGATTCCTCGCGAACCGCGTATGTGCCGGTTAGAATGCCGCCCATGAGCCAAAGCACTTCAGCCCACGATCCTTCCGCGGCGGCCGGGCAAGGCGTCCTCTGGGCGGCGGCCCAGACCGGGTTCGACAACGACCGCTACCTGGCGGAGCAGACGGCCGCCATCATGCGGCGGGTGGCGGACACGTCGGGAAAGCTGTACCTGGAGTTCGGCGGCAAGCTGGTCTTTGACTATCACGCGGCCCGCGTGCTGCCCGGATACGACCCCAACGTCAAGATGCGCCTGCTGGGGCAACTGAAGGCGGATGCGGAGATCATCCTGTGCATCTACGCGGGCCACATCGAACACCGCAAGGTCCGCGCCGACTTCGGCATCACCTACGACGCCGACGCGTTCAAGCTGATCGACGACATCCGCGAATGGGGCCTGGACGTGTCGGCCGTGGTCATAACCCGCTTCGAGGGGCAGGCCGGCGCGGTGGCGTTCCCGAATAAGCTCCAGCGCCGCGGCATCCGCACGGTCATGCACCCCCCCATTGAGGGCTACCCCGCCGATGTCGACAGGATCGTCAGCGATCGCGGCTACGGCGCCAATCCGTTCATACAGACCACCAAGCCGCTGGTGGTGGTCACCGGCCCAGGGCCCAACAGCGGCAAGATGGCGACCTGCCTGTCGCAGGTCTACCACGAGCACCTGGGCGGCAGGATGGCCGGCTACGCCAAGTTCGAGACGTTCCCGATCTGGAACCTGCCGCTGCGGCACCCGGTC
>JBHGBE010000043.1:0-42572 GCA_041946855.1 Phycisphaerae bacterium
CCTGGGTAATTTCTTCATATTTACCCATTTTCTTGGCTACTTCCATAACACATTCGAAGTCACTCTTGGACTCACCAATGGGCTCGATAGCTTTGTTTTGAATGGCAATATGCTGGAACTGAACACCCTGCCGGGTATGGGTGACAATATCATCGACCTCCATCATCGTGCCGGGCTTGTCCAGGCTCGGCCGGCGCGGCGACCAGATACGGCTCGTGCAGCTTGCGGATGCGAACGGCCCGATGAGCCACCACAAGAGGTCGATTATGTGAATACCCAGGTCGCGGATCACTCCGCCGCCGGCAGCCGCCGTCGACTTCCAGTTGACCGCCTTGTTCGGGTCCACGCTACCGGAGTGCAGGTACGAGGCCCGGAAGTGCGTCACTGGCCCCAGGAACCCCTGCTCGACGAGCTGCCGCGCCTTGAGCGTTGCGGGGAAAAACCGATATTGACACGCAACCTGCGCTACACCCTTGTACGCCGGCAGCAGGCCCGCCAGCTCATCCGCCTCCGCCAGGCTGCCCGTGACGGGCTTGTCGCAGTAGATGTGCTTGCCGGCCGCGATCGCCGCCCGCAGCGCCGCGATGTGCTGCGAGTTGGGCGTGCAGATGTGGACGATGTCCACTGTCGGGTCGCTCACCAGGTCCTCGACCGACTCCGCGGCCCGCTCGAAACCGCCTTCCCGCGCCGCATCGGCCGCCAACTCCTTCTTCGCACGGCATACGGCCCGCAGGCTGAAGTCAAGCGGCCGCGGGCTGTAATAGAACGGGATCGACTTGTAGGCCAGCGTGTGCGTGCGGCCCATGAAGCCGTATCCGATGATGCCGACGCCGTAGGTCCTCATGGCCCGCTATGCTCTCAGGAGTTCGTCGAACTTGCCGACGACGAAATCGATGATCTGCTCATCCGCGCCCAGCCCCAGCTTGGTCAGTACCGTGCTGTGGCCCTCGTGGTAGGCGTGCGCGCGGACCCACAAGCCCGCCTTGACCGCGCGGCGATGGAAGTCCAGGGCCTTCTGGCGGTCAATGAACTTCAGGCCGGTCATGAAGCCGCGCCCGCGCGATTCGACCAGCATGTCTCCATGCCGCTTGGCAAGCGCCGCCATCGCCGCGGCGTATCGGCCGGCCAGTTCAGTCAGTCGGGGCGCGGCGCGCTCGATCATCTCCATGTTCGCCAGCGCCACAAGCGCCGGCAGCGCGGCCATGCCGTTGGTGCTGATGGCGTCGTACTGCTCCAGGCAGTCGTAGCGGCGGCGGTAGACCACGCCCGACAGCGGGTGGAACCCGGCCGTCATGCCCTTGCCGGCGATGACCATGTCCGGCGTGAAGGCCATCGAGCGGTACGAGAATACGTCGCCCCCCCAGAAGCCGGTCTGGATCTCGTCGATGCACATCGCCGCCCTGGCGCGGTCGCACAGGCCGCGGGCAAGCTGGAGATACCACGGCTCGACGGGAATGGCCTCGCGGTTCATCATCACCGGCTCGGCCCAGAACGCGGCGACGCGACCCTCGCCCCGCGAGAACGCCCGCTCAAGCCCCTCGGCGTCATTGGGCTCGACGGCCGCCACCTCGATGTTCCTCACGTATCGCGGCCACATGCCGCGAAGGTACTGCGCCACCATGTCAGTGCCGTGGTAGTTGCCCTTGAGCACGACGAAGACCGGCGCGGCGTCCTGGCCGTGCTTCCGTTCAAAGCTGACGATCTGCATCTTGAGCGCGGCCGCGCACGCCACCGAGCCGGTGCAAGTGCCCAGAAGGACCGTGTCCAGCGGGCCGTTCTCGCCGGGCGCGTTGGCTACCTCGACCAGCCTCTCGACGAGCCGCTTGACCGGCGACTGGGGTATGTTCGTGTGGTTGTCCCAGACGACGCCCGCGCGCGTCCCTTCGTCGATGACGCGGCAGATCTCCGGCGGATTGTAGCCCCAGACCATCTGGTAGTGGCCAGAAGTGCAGTCCAGGCACAGCCGCCGCTGCTCGGTAATGTAGAACATGCCCCTTCCGACAAGCAGGTCATCCGTCGCGCCGTCGCCGCCGCCGTAGGACTTCTGAAGCCCGCGCTTGTCGATCGGCTGGCAGGCGGGCACTTCCTCGATCACCTGCCCCACGCGGGCCAGAAGCTCGCCCGTCTTGTGGGCGTCCAGGAACGCCTGCCCCGCCCGCATCGCCTTGACTATGCCTGGGCCGCCAGGGCCAAGCAGACCAGCCAGACCGCCACCGTTCCCGTTCATCGCGATAACTCCTTCAGACGATGATTCTATATCGGCGGATGTGGGTTGACTACACCCTCCAGGTTCCCGCGAGCACGCGCGCTCCTCGACCGCCTATCCGAAGATGACGATAGGCACGTGCGCAAGGTCCTTCGCCGTCCAATCCGCCCCGGCCGCGCGAAGTGCCTTCTCATCAAAGCTGGTTGTCAAGCCCAGACATCGCGAGCCCGCGGCCTTGGCGGCCTGAATGCCGTTGGGGGCGTCCTCGACCACAAGGCACTCCGAGTTCGGCAGTCCCAGCCGCCGCGCGGCAAGCCGGAAGATGTCGGGGAACGGCTTTTTGCGCTCGATCTCCAGGCCGTTGACGGTGGTGTCGAACGTCGAGACGGGCAGGCCGATCTCGCGGAGGTTGCCCTCCATCTTCACTCGGTCGGCGCTGGTGGCGACGGCCAGCTTGAGCCCGCGCCGGCGGCAATCGGCGATAAACTCGCGCGCGCCCGCCAGCGGCCTGAGCCTGCCCTTGATGATGTCCAGGTAGATCTCGTACGTGCGGGCCTTGTCGCGGGCGAGGTCGAGCGCGATGCCGTACTTCTCGGCCACCCCGCCGATGTAACGGTTCTCGCCCGCGCCGACGAACGGTATGAAGTCCTCCGGCTTGACGGTGACACCGTGGCGCTCGGCGAACATGCGGCAGGCCGCTTCGCAGATGAACGGCTCGCTGTCGCAGAGGACACCGTCCATGTCGAAGATGATGCCGCGGAAGGCCGGTTGTTCACTCATGGCTTGGGCCGCGAGAGGAGCTCCTCGACCTTGGCCAGCAGTGCTTTGGGCGGGATGGGCTTGTCGAAGTAGGCGTCGACGCCCATGGCGGCCAGGTCCTGCTGCGTCCGCGGGCGGAAGTCCATGCCCATCGCGCTGGTGACGGATGTGGCGATGATGACCGGGACGTTCTTGAAGCGATCGTCCGCCTTGACCTGCCGGGAGAACTGGAACCCGGAGTCCAGCGACTTCATCATCAGGTCCGTGATGACCAGGTCGGGCTTGCCGTCGGCCAGGAGCTTCATCGCCTCCTGCGGGTCGTAGGAGCATAGGACGGCGTACCCGGCCGCCTCGAGGACGTGGCGGTTCATCTGGACGAAGTCGACGTCGTCGTCGACGAGGAGGATTGTCGCCTTTGCTCCAGCCATACAGACTACGGATTCTAGATTGTGGATTGCAGATTGCAGACCGGCGGACGCCGCATCGGATCAATCTACAATCCACAATCTGCAATCTACAATCCTCAGACACGCTGCTTGGCCGTGTACTTCGTGTGCAGCAGCTCGTGCGACTTGTGGCCCAGCGGCTTGCCGAGGAATTCCTTGTATATCTGCTTGATGAACGGGTTGTCGTGGCTCTTGCGGAGCTGCTTGCCCTCGTCCTCGCGGTAGATGGCGTTGATGCGGGCCATGCGGATGTCGTTGGTGGTCATCCGCGGCTGGCCGCCGCCGCCGATGCACCCGCCGGGGCAGGTCATCACCTCGATGAAGTGGTACTGGGCCTTGCCCGACTTGACGGCCTCGATCACCTTGGCCGCGTTGGACAGGCCGTGCGCCACGGCGACCCTGGCCGTGACGCCCTCGAGGAACGCCCACTCCTTCAGCGCCCCGGTGATGGTGACGGCCGCCTCCTTCACGCCCGCCAGCCCCGCCACGGGCGTCACGTGGAGCTTGGGGAACGGAAGCGGCTGGCCAGTGACGATCTCCCAGACGGTTCGCAGGGCCGCCTCCATCACGCCGCCAGTGTTGGCGAAGATGTCGGCCGCGCCGGATGACAGGCCCAGCGGCGCATCCATCTCCTCATCGCCCAGCGAGTTGAACTCGATGCCCGCCTGCTTGATCATCCGCCCCAGCTCGCGCGTCGTCAGCACCACGTCCACGTCGCGGACGCCGGATGAGTTCATCTCCGCGCGGGCGGCCTCGAACTTCTTGGCCGTGCATGGCATGACCGAGACGACGAACACATCCTGCGGCTTCTTGCCGATCTTCTCGGCATAGTAGGTCTTGGCCATGGCGCCGAACATCTGCTGCGGGCTCTTGCACGTCGAGAGATTGGGCAGCATGTCCGGGTAGAAGTGCTCCATGAAGTTGATCCAGCCGGGCGAGCAGCTTGTGAACATCGGCAGGGCTACCGGCTTCTTCTCCACCAACGCCGACTTGAGGCGGGTCAGCAGCTCCGTGCCTTCCTCCATGATCGTCAGGTCGGCCGTGAAGTTGGTGTCGAAGACCGCATGGAAGCCCAGCCGGCGCAGGGCCGCGACCATCTTGCCGGTGACGAGTGTGCCGGGCGGGTTGCCGAAACACTCGCCGAGGGCCGCCCGGATCGCCGGGGCCGTCTGGACGACTACGTGCTTGGTCGGGTCGTCGAGGGCCGCCCACACGTCGTCGATCTGGTCGCGCTCGCTGATGGCCCCCACCGGGCAGACCGCGCCGCACTGGCCGCACTGCACGCACGTCACATCCGCCAGGTCGCTGGCGAAGGCCGGGCCGATCACGGTCTTGAAGCCGCGCTTCTGCGGCCACAGGGCCGTCACGCCCTGCACCTGCGCGCAGACGGTGACGCACCGGCGGCACATGATGCACTTGGCCGCGTCGCGGACCAGGGCCGGCGTGCTCGCGTCGCTCCGCTTGCCGGGCTTGGCGCCGGCGTAGGAGATCTCCTTGATGCCCAGCTCGCGGGCAATCTCGCGCAGCTCGCAATCGTCGCCGCGGTTGCACGTCTGGCATTCGCCCTCGTGCTCGGACAGCAGCAGATCGACCACCGTTCGCCGGCTCTCCCGAACGCGGCGAGTGTTGGTGCGGACCTTCATGCCCTCTGAGGCCGGCATGACGCACGAGGCCACTAGCGTCTTGGCGCCCTCGACCTCCACCACGCACACGCGGCACGCGCCCGTCGCCTGCACGTCCCGCAGATAGCACAGCGACGGAATGCGTATTCCCGCCGACCGCGCCGCTTCGAGGATCGTCGTGCCGTCGGCAACTTCAACCTTACGCCCATCTATCGTCAGTGTTGTCATGTTCTTCTTTCTAACCTCTCTTCGCCGGCTCGCACTCGGCCCGGTAATCGCACCGCAGGCATCGCTTCGCCTCGCGCCTGGCGATAGCCTCCGGCATCGGCAGCTCCACTTCCTGGAAGTTGCTCCTGCGCTTCTTGACGGGCAGCAGTTGCATCTGCGCCCGGCCGTACGCGACCGGGTCCGCGTTGGGGTCAAAGAACGTGTCCACCGGCCGGTCCTCGCGCCAGAAGGCGTGGCTCGCGCCGGTGAAGAACTGGTCGATCCCGACGGCCGCCCGCTCGCCCGCGGCGATCGCATCCACCACCGACGACGGGCCCAGCACCGCGTCGCCGCCGGCGAAGATCCACGGCACGGCCGTCTGGCCGGTCTTGGGATTGATCTCGACGAAACCGTTCTTGTTGAGCTTGACGCCCTGGCCGTCGAGGATTTCGGCGGCCTGGAGCGACTGGCCGATGCCGGCGATGACCTGGTCGGCCGGTATGACGAACTCGCCGTCGCCGCCGGCCACCGGCCTGCGCCGGCCGGACTTGTCGAACTCGCCAAGCGTCATCCGCCGGCACTTCACGCCGGCGACCTTGCCGCCCTTGACCACGACCTCGATCGGCGCGACGAGCGTCTGGAGCGTCACGCCCTCATGCTCGGCCTCATCCACTTCCTCCTCGTAGGCGGGCATCTCCGCGCGCGTGCGCCGGTATGCGATGGTTACCGACTTCGCGCCGAGCCGCTGGGCGGTGCGGGCCGCGTCGATGGCCGCGTTGCCGCCGCCGATCACCACGACGTCCTGGCCGACCGGCACGCTGCCGCGGATGTTGTACTCGCGGAGGAAACTCAGGGCCTCGGTGACTCCCTTGGCGTCCTCGCCGGGGATTCCGAGCTTCGCGCCCAGCGGGGCCCCCACCGCCAGGAACACCGCCTCGACGCCGTCGTCCTTGAGCGACTTGAGCGTGAAGTCGCGGCCGAGCCTCATGCCGGTCTCGATCCGCACGCCCATCCGCTCGATCATCCGCACCTCGCGGGCCAGTTCCTCGCGCGGCAGTCGGTAGGCAGGGATGGCCTGCACAAGCATTCCGCCGGGCCGCGGCTCGGCCTCGTAGATCACCGGCCGATACCCCAGCCGCGCCAGGAAGTAGCCGCAGGCCAGGCCCGCCGGCCCCGCGCCAACGATGGCGATCTTCCTCGCGGCGTTGGCATCGCTCTCCATGACGTCGGGAAGCTGAACGGTGACCTCCTGCTCGGCCATGAAACGCTTCAGGCCGCGGATGGACAGCGGCTCGTCCAGGTCGCCGCGACGGCACTTGTCCTCGCAGGTGTGGAAGCACACGCGCGCGCACACCGACGCGAAGGGGTTCCGCTCGCGGTGCAGCCGCAGGGCCTCGGCGTAGCGCTTCTCGCCGATGAGCGAGACGAAGCCTGGGATGTTCACGCCGGCCGGGCAGGCGTTGGAGCACGGCGACTTGACCAGCGCCGGGCAGACGCCGGCCGGGCACCGCTTGTCGCGGATGTGGGCGTCGTACTCATCGCGGAAGTGGCGGATGGTCGAGAGCACCGGGTTGGGCGCGGTCTGGCCCAGGCCGCACAGGGCCGTGTCCTTGATCCTGTTGCCCAGCGCGATCAGCCGTTCAACGTCGCCCTCCTGCCCGTTGCCCTGGCAAATACGCTCGACGATCTCTAGCATCCGCTTGGTGCCCACGCGGCAGGGCGTACACTTGCCGCAGGATTCATCCTGGACGAACTCCAGGAAGAACCGCGCCACGTCCACCATGCACGAGTCCTCGTCCATGACGACCAGGCCCCCGGAGCCCATGATCGCGCCGAGCTCCTGGAGCGACTCGTAATCGACCGGCACGTTGAGGTGCTGGCGCGGAATGCAGCCGCCGGATGGGCCGCCGATCTGCGCGGCCTTGTACCTCTTTCCGCCGGGGATGCCTCCGCCGATGTCGTAGATGATCTCGCCCAGCGGCGTGCCGATGGGTACCTCGACCAGGCCGGTATTGCACACCGCGCCGGCCAGGGCGAAGACCTTGGTGCCCTTGGACTTCTCGGTGCCCATCGACGCGAACCAGGCCGCGCCCTTGGCGATGATGACCGGTATGTTGGCGAACGTCTCGACGTTGTTCAGGCAGCTCGGCGCGCCCCACAGGCCCTTGTTGGCCGGGAACGGCGGGCGCGGGCGCGGCTCGCCGCGGTTGCCCTCGATGGAGGTCATCAGCGCCGTCTCCTCGCCGCAGACGAACGCCCCGCTGCCCATGCGGATCTCGATGTCGAAGTCGAACCCGCTGCCCATGATGTTCTTGCCCAGCAGGCCGTACTGCCGCGCCTGCTCCAGGGCCTTGCCGAACCGCTCGACCGCCAGCGGGTACTCCGCGCGAATGTAGGCGTAGCCCTGCGACGCGCCGATGGCGTAGGCGGCGACGGCCATGCCCTCGATCACGCTGTGCGGGTCGCCCTCAAGCACGCTGCGGTCCATGAACGCGCCGGGGTCGCCCTCGTCGCCGTTGCACAGGATGAATTTCCGGTCGCCCTTGGCCTTGCGGGTGAACTCCCACTTGAGGCCCGTCGGGAAGCCCGCGCCGCCGCGCCCGCGAAGGCCGGACTTCTTGACCTCCGCGATCACCGCTTCCGGCGTCATCTCGGTCAGCACCTTGGCCAGGGAAGCGTACCCGTCCCGCGCGATGTACTCCTCGATCTTCAGCGGGTCGATGACGCCGCAGTTGCGGAGGACGATTTTGACCTGCTTCTTGAAGAAACTGATATCGTGCATCGCGGGCACGGCCGCGCCGGCCGGGGCCTTGTGTACAAGCCGCTCGACGACCCGGCCCTTGAGGATGTGCTCGGAGACGATCTCGTCCGCGTCGTCCGGCTTGATGTTCTGGTAGAAGACGCCGTCGGGATAGACAGCCGCCACCGGGCCGACCACGCACGGCCCCAGGCAGCCGGTCTCGATGACCTTCACCTCGTCGTCAAGGCCGTGCTTCCGCACGCCGTCGCGCAGGGCGTCGCTCACTTCCATCGCCCCCGACGCGATGCAGCCGGCGCCGGTGCAGACCAGGATGTGCGTTCGGACGTTTTTTCTGGAAATCATGTTCTCTCTCGCCTTTGGGCAGGTTGTTGTCGAATCGGCGCTACACATTCAGCAGCAGTTCGGTCACGGGGATGCCGCGCTGGACGTGCTCATGGACGATCTTCCGCGCCTTTGCCCTGTCCAGCGGCCCGTAGCGGAAGGTCGCGCCGGACTTGTCCGCCAGCGTGATCATCGGCTCCTTGTCGCACAGGCCCGCGCAGGCCGCCTGCTGGAGCGACACGTTGGTCGCGCCCGCATCCGCAAGTTGGGACATGAGCTCCATGAGGATTTCGCGCGCGCCGGCCGCGATGCCGCACGTGCCCATGTGGACGGTGATGCGCATGTCCTTAGCGCCCGCCCGCAGGTCGATGTCGGCCACGACGCGGTCCCGAAGCGCCTTTAGGTCCTGAGGGCTGGCGATCCTCGCAGGGGCCGCCGGCGCCGCGGCGTCCTGAGCCTTGGGCTGGGCCTTGGGCCGCGATTGTCTCTCGCCCTGGGCTTTCGATGCCTTCTTTGCCATGGTCACGACCTCCTCTGTGGTGCTTCTTCGCGATACCTGGCCAGGATGTCCTCGATCTTGTTGGCCTTGACGCGATGGTGGACGTCGTCGTTGACGGTGATGACCGGCGCCAGGCCGCACGCGCCGAAGCACCGGGCGACCTCGAGCGAGAACTGCCGGTCGGCGGTCGTGCCGCCCACGTCGATGCCGAGCTTCTGCTTGACGGCCTCCAGCACCCGGGTTCCGCCGCGGACATAGCAGGCCGTCCCGAGGCACACGCGGACCAGGTTCCTGCCGCGCGGCACCGTCGAGAAGAACGAGTAGAAGCCCACCACGCCGGCCACCTCGCTGTAGGACTTGCCCAGGCCCCTGGCGATCCGCTTCAGCGCGACCTCCGGCAGGTAGCCGAAGATGCCCTGCGCGATCTGGAGCACCGGGATAAGCGCTCCGGGCTTGGCACGGTACTGTTCCAGCGTCTCATCGAGCCGCCCAAGCAGCTCCTCTTCGCTGGCCTGCTCCTGGCAGCTACAGGCGGTCTTGACATCACTCATCGCTCAATCCTTTCGTTTCGCGCGAAATCACATCAACACGGCCTGGTGGTCCCAGAGGGCCAGCCGGGCCTTCATCAGTTCAGAGACTCTTGTGGCCAGTTCGATCCCGCTGATGAGCGGGCTGGCCTTGTCGGCCGCCAGTTCGCGGGCCACCTTCTTGACGTCCAATTCCCACTTCGTCTGCGCGGCGCGCAGTATGACACGAAGGTGCAGGTCCGGGTTCGTGCAGACCACGGTGGAGATCGTCGCCGCCAGGTCGCCAAGCGGGCTGCGGTCGACGTGGCCCAGCCGCATCCACCCCGCGACGGCCAGCCCGCCCAAGGCGCTCCTTCGCAGCGTCATGTTTCCGCCCGCTCGCTGAGTGGTTGCCTGGAAGAGGCCCAGCCCAAGCCCGGTCTTCTTTCCGCCTTTGGTCGTGTAGAAGGGGTCCACCGCCACGCGGGCGGGCACCTTCAGGCCCGGCCCGTTGTCCTCGACGATGACGGACAGGCGGTCACGGGCCGGGTCAGCCCACACCGTCACGCGAACGGCCGTCGCCTTGGCGCGGATCGAATTCTCGATCAGGTCCAGTATGTGGAGCGACAGGTCACGCATTGGCCAGCACCAGGCTTTCGATTCGGCGGCCGCCCTCGCCGCGCAGTGCCATCCCCAGTTCATCGAACGAGGCCCGCCGCATCCGCAGCAGCGTGCGAGAGCTTCCTATGTCCTCCAGGCGATGGCTGTCGGAGGAGGCGACCATGGGGAAACCGCTTTGGGCGAGCAGCACCCCGATCCTGCCTTCGGGCCGGCGTGCCGTGACTTCGATGGCGCTGAACCGTACCCCCGAAGGGAAATCACCCAACTGGCTTATCACGCTGAAGGATGGGCGATTTGTGTGCGCGGCAATGGCCAGCCCGGACCCATTCGTGATACGATTCACAACTTCGGACAAACTAAAAACCGATGCGGTAACCAGCATCTTCTCCATCCGGCCGACTGATTGGCCTCGGGCATCCATCAACAACTGCACTCCAAACCGCTCAAAGTAGTCCGGCGCCGCCACTGGCAGCGCGGCGGCGATATCTTCCGCAACTCGCCGGGCAGCCGGGGCATCCGGGAAGATGCCCAGCACGTGTACTTCCTCGGCCGTCGTCACTTCCACGCCGGCCAGCACCGTCAGGCCGTCACCGGCCGCCTCCTGCACCGCGGCGGCATTCGCCGAGCTGTTGTGATCGCAGATCGCGATCAGCGACAGCCCTTTGCGGACCGCCTCATGCACAATCGCGGGCGGCGTCATTTCCTTGTCGGCACAAGGCGACAGGGCCGTGTGGATGTGAAGGTCCGCCCCGATGGCAGAGAGCTCCTTCACGCCGTCGGCCCTCGAAGGCCCAGCTCATAGAGCCGGCCCACGATGTCGAACGCGGCCTGCTCGGACACGTAGAGCGGAATCCGCTCCTGCGCGGCCCGCTCGACGACGGCCCGCTCCGGCGCGCGGTTAGCGGCGAAGATCACCGCCGCCAGTTCCGCATGGACCGCCACCGCGATCACGTTCAGATGCGCCTGCACCGTCACGAGCACGGCGCCCCTGGGCGCGCCCGCCAGCACGTCGCTCAACAGGTCGCTGGCGTAGCCCATCGTCACCACGACGTCGCCGGTCGGCACAGTCGGCGTTATTTTTTTCACATTTATCGCGGCGGCGACATCGTCAAGCTTCACGTCCGGATTCTCCTTCATCCGCCAGGAGAGAACACGCAGGCCGACAGCTCGGCCCGGCCAAGGACGACATCCTCCGCCAGGCTCATGCACGTTGGACAGCCGCATCGCCCGCAATCGCGGCCGGGCAGATTACCAGCCATTATACTGATTCGCCCGAACTTCGCAACAGCTTTCGCCATGTCTTCGTCGAGCCTCACACCCGCGCGCGGCTCCAGCGGCGAGCGGCGTGCGACGGCCGCGCCGCCCTCCGCCGCAATGCCGGCCTCCAGCCAGCGACTCCGGGCGATAAACGCATCCTCGTAGAGGAGCGGCGACCCGAAGCAGCCTTCATCGCACGCCCACAACTCCGGGGCGGGTGTCTCGGCCATCAGGCCGTTCTCGACGGCGTCGAGCACGGCGATCACGTGGCGAATGCCTGTGACGCGGAGGATTCCATCATCTTCGTGCGGCCGGCGCGAGTGTCCCGGCGCTCCGGCCTTCCTCTTCTTGCGGACCGCCGCTGTCCCGCGCGCGGCCGCCAGAGGCGCGACCGTAGCCCGTAACACCGAAGGCACGATCACGTCAATCCCCGGCGCGGCCGTACTGAGGGCCGCAACCTGCGCCGGGCATGAGGCCACTACTACAGCCTTCTGCCCCGCCAGCTCCGACGCGACGGCCTCCACCGCGCTGACGAAAGGCGCAACATGCGGCAGCAGCGATGGGAACCGCGTCTGAATCAGCCGCACAACCGCGGGACAGGCTGGCGAGATCGCCGGGGGCTCTTTCCGTGTCTTTGCATCATCGCGGACCGCGCTGCGCAACGCATACTCCGCCCCATGCGTAACCATGACGCGGCCGAATCCCAACTCGTTCAGGATTTCCAGCACGTCCCCAGGCGCCGCGTACGGAGCGAACTGGGCCAGTATCGCCGGCGGCACGACGAGCGTCGTGTCCCTGGCCGGGCGCAGCGCATCGGCCGTTCCGCGCACGGCCGCGCCGGCGCCCGCGCATGCCGACAGGCACGCGCCGCACTCGATGCAAAGATGGGCCAATATCGCCGGCTTGCCGCCACGGACCCGCCGTGCCCGCATCGGGCATGTCCAGAGGCATCGCAGGCACTGCCGGCACTGGATCCCCGCCAGATGCATCGCGCCGGCGGGCGGACCGGCCGCGGCACGCGCCTCCGCCCCGGCGGGCCTAAGCAGGATAGTGAACCTAACGGCCGTCCCCTTGCCGACGGCCGACTCGATGGCGAACTTGTCGCTGTTCTTGCGGATGTTCGGCAGGCCGAGCCCCGCGCCGAAGCCCAGCGACCTGGCCGCCGCCGGGGCGGTCGAGAAGCCCTCCTTCATGGCCTGGTTAACGTCGGCGATGCCCGGCCCGGTGTCGACCACCTCGACTTCGATCCGCCCATCCTCGATCCTCGCCTCCATCCTCCCCCCGTGCGAGTGGATGATCACGTTCATCTCCGCCTCGTAGGCCGCTATCATCGCGCGGCGGATGTCATCCGGCGATACGCCGATCTGCTTGAGCTGCTCCTTGATGCTCCGCGACGCCGCGCCGCCGTGGTCGTAGTCCCCCGCGGAGATTGTGTATCTGGAGATTTTCAACCCGCGTTCCACGCGCCGCACGCGATCAGGGCGAAAGGGCCTTGTACAACCGCCCGCACGTCTCGTACATGCCGACGGGCGAGACCATCAGGATCGTGCCGTTGTCCAGGGCGGCCTTCACAGCCTCGGCCTCGGGTATGATGTCGTTGAGCAGGCATATCCCCGGCACATCCAGCAACTGCGCCAGGCACACCAGGTGCGAGCCGACCAGGTTGCTGACCAGGAGGACCCCCTTTCCGGCGTGGTTCAGCAGGTCGCTTACCCGGTCGCCGGCGTAGACGGAGCCTATGTCAACGGCGGCCTTCGCGGAATCGGTGGACCCCGCAACGATCTTCGCCCCGATCTTCGCCGCCAGTTCGTCCAGTTTCATCGTCGGCCCTCGGGTCAATGCGCGCTCGGGCAAGGCCCGTCCGCGCGACTCCTATTATAGCTGATTGCAGGCCCTGTCAGTCAAAAGGACTTGGGGCAACCGATATTCTGATTTGACCCCGCGCCCCGCTCCGATAGACTGTGTTGTTCGCCTTCGGGCGTTATTCTGCGCGTGGACCGCGGTGGCGACGGCTTGTGGCCGCGGCTCTCATCGCGCCGGCCTGAAAAGAGATCACATGGCTGGTCAAGACAAAGCGGAACAGTTGAAGGATTCCCAGACGTTCACCGACGAGGCGTTGAAGAGAACGCATAACTGCGGCCAGTTGCGGTCCGGCGACGTCGGCCGGCGCGTCCGGCTCTGCGGATGGGTCAAGAGCTACCGCGACCACGGCGGCGTGGTGTTCATCGACCTTCGCGACCGCGAGGGCCTCACCCAGGTGGTGTTCGACCTTCCCGACGCCGGCGACGCGGCCGCGCAGGCCCGCTACGACCTGGCCCGCGCCTTGCGCAACGAGTGGGTCATCTCCGCATCCGGCACGGTCCGGCCGCGCGGCCAGGGCCGCATCAACCCCAAGCTGCCCACCGGCGAGATCGAGGTGCTGGGCGACGAGCTTGCGGTGCTCAACCGCAGCGACACCGTGCCGTTCTCGCCTGATGAGTACGCCGACGTATCCGAGGATACGCGGCTGAAGTACCGCTACATCGACATCCGCCGGCCGGAGATGACCAAGGCGCTGATGCTCCGCGCCGCCATCTGCCGGGCGATGAGGACCGTTCTGGACGGCGAGGGCTTCATCGAGGTCGAGACGCCCTTCCTCACCAAGAGCACGCCGGAAGGCGCCCGCGACTTCCTCGTCCCGTCGCGCCTCCAGCAGGGGACGTTCTACGCCCTGCCGCAGAGCCCGCAGCTATTCAAGCAGTTGCTCATGGTCGGCGGATTGGACAAGTACTACCAGATCGTCCGCTGCTTCCGCGATGAGGACCTGCGGGCCGACCGCCAGCCGGAGTTCACGCAGCTCGACGTGGAGATGTCGTTCGCCACGGAGGCCGACGTGATGGCCGTCACGGACCGCGTGATGCGCGAGGTGTGCCGCGCGGCCGGCAAGGATTACCCGGACAAGCCGCCGGTCATCACATACGCCGAGGCGATGGAGTCCTACGGCATCGACCGGCCTGACATGCGGTTCGCGCTGCTGCTGAAGGATGTGTCGAAGATCGTCGCGCCGTGCGAGTTCAACGTCTTCAAGCAGGCGCTGGCGGGCGGAGGCATCGTCAAGGGCATCTCCGTGCCCGGCGGGGCGAAGTTCACCCGCAAGGAGATCGACGCGTACACGGCCGTCGCCGGCGACTTCGGCGCAAAGGGCCTGGCGTGGTTCAAGCTGGAAAAGGGCCAGCCCGCCGGCGGCATAGCCAAGTTTCTCACCAGCGACATGCTGGCGCAGCTCGTTAAGGCGTTCGGCGCGGGCGACGGCGCGATATTCTTCTTCGTCGCCGACAAGGCCGCCGGCGCTAACAAGGCGATGGCCGCCCTCCGCAGCCGCCTGGGCAAGGACCTCAAGCTCTACGACGAGGGCGCATTCGCCTGGTGCTGGGTGGTGGACTTCCCGCTCCTTGAGTACAGCGAGGAGGAGCGGCGTTGGGTGGCGATGCACCACCCGTTCACCTCGCCCCAGCCGCGCGACCTGGAAAGGCTGGAGAGCGACCCCGGCTCGGTCCGAGCGCGGGCCTACGACATCGTCTGCAACGGAACCGAACTCGGCGGCGGCTCGATCCGGAACCACAGGCCGGAATTGCAGAAGCGCATCTTCCGCGCGCTGGGCATAGGAGATGAAGAAGCGCAGGAGAGGTTCGGCTTCCTGCTGGACGCACTGCGAATGGGCGCGCCCCCGCACGGAGGCGTTGCCCTGGGCCTGGATCGCATCGTGATGATAATGGCCGGCGCACAGTCGCTACGGGACGTGATTGCGTTCCCGAAGACCCAGCGCGGCTCGTGCCCGCTGACCGGCGCGCCGTCATTCGTCGACGACAAGCAGCTCGCCGAGCTGGACCTCAAGGTCATCGCGCCGGCGCAGAAGCAACCTTAGGGAGCGGGAATAGGGCCAGCGGGCACGCGTGAGAATGTTCCTCGCGAACATCCTGGACTTCCTGGAGCTGTCCTGGACTGAGGCGCTCCTTGGTCTGGGGGTGTTCGTGATCACGTCCGTGGGCGGCATCCTTCTTGTGCGCTACCTCCTGGTCATGCTGCCCCAGACCTACTTCTGCGACTCGCATCGTCGCGACCTCTGGCCAGACAAGCATCCCATCCTGCGATGGGCAGCCAAGATCGCCAAGAACGTGCTGGGCTTGGTGATTGTCGTTCTGGGCGTCGTCCTGTCGCTTCCGGGCGTTCCGGGCCCGGGGCTCCTGACCATCCTGATCGGCATCACGCTGGTGGACTTCCCCGGCAAGCGCCGCCTGGAGCGATGGCTGATCGGCCGGCCCAAGGTCCTGCACTGGGTCAACGCGCTTCGCCAGCGCCGCGGCAGGGGTCCGCTGGTGCTCTAGGTCCTCCAACATGCACGATATGGTTCAATGGGCGAACCAGTGGGTGGCGCAATACGGCTACCTGACCATCTTCGTCGCTCTGATGCTCGGCATGCTGTGGGTGCCCTTTCCTGAAGAGACATTCCTGACCGCGATCGGGGCCATCATCGCGCGGAAGAGCAGCGTTCAGTTCCTCCCGGCTGCACTGGTGGCGTTCGCCGGCACGACGGCCGGCGTGACGATGATGTACCTGCTGGGGCGGTGGGCCGGGTTCGCGTTCGTTCGCCGGTTCGGCAAGCTCATCCGCGTGACCCCCGTGCGGCTGAAGAAGGCACATGACTGGTTCGACCGCCACGGCAAGTGGACGCTGACGTTCGGCTACTGGATTCCCTATGTCCGCCACATCAACGCGCTTGTCGCCGGCGCCAGCCGGATCAGGTACCGCGAGTTCGCCCTGTTCGCGTACCCGGGTGGCCTGGCATGGGTCTTCACGTTCATCTCGCTGGGCTACTTTGGGGGCGAGATGCTCCGGGACAAGTGGGCCTATATCGAGGCCCGCCTCCGGCCGATCCTGCTTGGCCTGACCGGCCTGGCGGCCGCCGCGATAGTCGTATACATCCTCATCCGGCGGCGGAGGAGGATAGGAGCCGCGACGAAAGCGAAGAAGGACGAGTGATTGGCCCCCGCGGCCGGCGTATCCTAGGTTTCCAGTGTCCGACGGCTCCAGGACCTCAATGCACGCCGCGGGGGCGTGCGGGCCTTCGGACGATCCGCTACGGCGGATGGACTGACGCATCATCTTCAATGCTTCCGTCGGCGGAGCGCCCCTTTGCGGGCGGTCCGCCGGCGGAGCGCGCGACCTCGACACGGAATCAGCGAAACAAGCCCACGATCATCGGCCAGACGAAGCTTACGGCCAGGGCCATGAGCAGGACGGCGCCGGCGATCTCCGCCCGCCGCCCGAAGGCCTTGCCGAACCTGCGTCCGGCCGCCACGCCCGCAAGAGACATGGCCGCCGCCACCAGCCCGATGATCAGGCTTGGCCACCAGATTCCCGCCTCGCCTTCAAGCCCCAGCGAGAAGCCCACGACAAGGGCGTCCAGGCTTGTAGCCACGCTAAGGACCACGAGCGACCAGCCGCGGGTTGGGTCACGACCCGGGCCGGGCGAAGCGTGCCGCGGCGCGCCCTCCGCCTTTTCCGCGACCGCCCCGGGATGCGCCTTGAGGGCCTCGTAGAGCATCTTTGCGCCGACCGCGAACACCAGCGCCGCCGCCACCGGCCGGCCGTACGTGCTCAGCAGGCCCGCCATCTCGCGCCCGGCGAAGAAGCCGATCACAGGCATGAGGAACTGGAAGAGCCCCATGTGCCATGACAGGCGGAACATCTGCCGCAGACCGTGCCACTTCACGCCGACGCCCATGCAGACGCTCATGGCGTCCATGCCCAGGCCAAGGGCCATCAGGATGAGGTCGTGTATGCGCACGTCAGGCCCTGAACACCTTCCCCTCGCGGAACTCGGCCCAGGCGACCTCGAAGGCGACGTCCCGCAGGGGCATCGGCCTCACGGCCACGTCCCGCAACTCGAACAGGCCCTCGGCTCGCGCGTCATAGCGGACGTGCAGGATCGAGTCGCGCAGGGCCTTGTTCTCCTGGAGGAACCTGTACGGCCGGCCGGTGGCGGGGTCGATCAGGGCCGGGTGCATCTCCTCGCCGGCATCATCCAGGATGCAATGGCTCCCGCGGCTGCCGCCGCCGCGCTCAATGATTCCGCCAATCGCCTTAAGTATGGCCGCGTGGGTCAGGCACTGCTGAATCGCCGCAACCGCCGCCGCCAACTGACGCGGCCCGCCAATTTTCAGGCCCTCGGCCGTCAGGCGGCGATACTGCGCCACGGCCGCATCAACGGCCTCCTTCACGCCCTCGCGCCAGCGGATGTGCGCGCCGAAGCGTGTCATTCGCCTGCGAATCTCGGCCATGGCTTCTTCGGGCGTCTGCGACGCGGCGCGGCCCTTGGCGAGCAGTTCGCCCAGCTCGTCGACGGCGGCCGAGACGCCCTTTCTCGCCGCAGGCCCGAGGCTTCTTGGCGCCCGCGAATCGTAGACGTTGGCGATGTACTGTGCCGCCCGCAAGGCCCCGACCTGCCCGGCGTTCAGCGCCGCCCCGCCGGGCCGTTTGACGCCGTGTGTGCCGGCCATCTCGCCGATCACAAACACGTGCGGAATGTTGCTCTCCCACCACCGGTTCACCGCGAATCCGCCGTTGTTGTGCTGGGCGCAGACGGCGATCTCCAATGGCTCGGATCCCAGGTCGATCCCGTGCTCCGCGTAGATCTCGATGGCGGGGACGTTCATGTGCGCCAGGCGCTCGATGGGCGTCGCCTGCGTCGCGCCGGCCTTGCGCAGGTAGTCCCGCGCCTCCGCACCGAGAGATTCGATGCTGAAGGTCGCCCATCCTTGCTTGCCCGCGGGATTGCGGCGGAAATCCATCCACACCCGCCGGCCGCGAACGGCCGCCTCCTGATGCACGGCCATGTCGATGAGCGACGACTGGCGGCCGGTAATCCGCTGGGCGTCGAACGGCCACTGGTAGCCCTTCAGGAAGATGTTGGTGGCCATCGACGGCATGTCGTCGAAGTACTCCGTGAGAAATTCGCGCTCGTCCCCGCCGGCCGCATCGGTGCTGAAGATGCGCGGGACGGCCTGCATGTACGTGCCCGACACGTTCCAGCGAAACTTGATCGACGCAAGGCCGAACTGGGACTCGGTGAGGTTGCACGCCTCCAGACCCGCCTCCAGCGCCGCCCCGTGGATTCCGATCTGGCCGCGCGGATAGACGGTCGCCTGGTAGATTTCGCCCGGCCCGCCGGCCGCCAGCACCCAGTTCTCCGCGGCAAACACGCTCATGGCCATTTTCCTGGCCGTAGTGCGGGCTGTGTCGATGCAGAGCATCGCTGTGATTCGCCTGTTTGCGCCATCGCGTGAAGTGATGAACTTAGCGACGCGCTGGCGGTCCATGATCCCGACGCCAAGTTCCCGCGCCTGTGCCTCAAGGCACCGGCTCATGAAGCGCGATGTCTTCGGCCCCGCCGACGTGGCCCGCTCGTATGGATCGTGGTCGGTCTTGTAGCCGACGAACGCCCCGGATGGATCGTGCGGGAACGGCACGCCGGCCTCGACCAGGTTGTAGAACGCCCGTAGCGAGCAGACGCCCTCGACCAGTGCCGTGTCCCCGTGGCAGCAGCCGAACGCGGTCAGCGCGCGGGCGAAGTCCTCGGCCGTGTCCGGCACGCGCGGGCTGGTGCCCATCTTGTAGTAGGTCTGCTTGTCCGAGCCGCCCAGCCGCGACGCCCCGCCACCCGCATCGCCCGTGACCACCAGCACCCGCCTGTGCGCATCCTTCACGCCGCGCTGCCGCCAGCACCGCACGAGCTGCACCGCGCAGTTCATCCCGGCGGCCCCAGCGCCGACGATGATCGTGTTGGCGAGCCGGACCTGAGCGGGCGGAACGGTGGTCTGTGTTGGAGGAAGCTTCACATTGCGCTCCATTTCGCGTTTGCCTGGCCGTCGCGCCGTGCTTCCATCGCGGGACGTTCGAGCAAGAAGCAGTATGAAGCCTCAAAGCGAACGCTCCAGAACATCCAATACCTGCGAGACAATCGTTGAGGCGTCGGGTTCGGCTTTGCCGGCCACGACCTTCGCACGAAGGCGCTCTATGTTGGCGGCGGCCTCCTTAGCGGATGAGCTCTCCGTGAACAGCTTGAAGAAGTCAAGCCACGCACCTGCCGGGGCCCCGCAGAGCTGCTGGCCAAGCACTTTCGACTTGTATGCGTCCATAATGCCAGTTCGCGCGTACCGTCCGAAGTTGCCGCCCGAATCCGAGGCGGGGGTGTCGGCCACCTGGTCCGGCTTGGCAGGATAGGGCCGTACAGGCCCTTGGGGCGGGCGAATGCCGGAGTCCGATCGTGCGTCCCTACAGTACTGCCAGTAGTAGTTCCTCAGTTGAGCGGCGTGCTTGGCGGAAATGATATAGAGATCGAATACCCTCGGTCTGCCGGATATCACGTTCTTAAGGGCCCAAGTTACGCAGACCAACAGGTCCGCGTCGGCGCAGGCATCCGGCGTCACCGTATACCTGAAGCTGGGCTCTCTTTCCTTGGAAAGCATGTACCAGCCCTTCAATTCGATGCCCATGAGCATGGCGTCTGGCGCGTCTGCCTCCATGTCAAGACGCCGAAGGACCACGTCTGGAAAAGTCTGCGGTTTGCGGATGAACCCATAGAGCGAATAGGCTCCGTCAGGGTCCCAGGTTGATCGCAGGCCATTGAGCATTGCGACTACCTGGTCTTCGATGGTCGCGCCCAGCGCGGAGTTCAGCGTGAATATGTCAGTCGCGGAAATCCCCTCGATGAATGTCTCAGTGCTGAAGTGCAACGGAAGGCTGGCAATCGCCTTCTGGACCCGCTCATACAGGGAGTAGTGTTTCCATTTTCGAGATGGTGCGACGGGCGGCGGTTCCGGCGGGCGATTCGAAGAGGGCATTGGCATGCTCCAGTCTCTCAACGGCAATCTTGAAGTAGTCGGGGTTGATATCGGCGACGAAGCACTTCCGCATCAACCGCTTGGAGGCGACGGCCGTCGTGCATAGGCCGCCGAACGGCTCCCAGACGACATCGCCGGCGTCGGAACTCACGCGAATGCAAAGCTCGAGCAACCGCAGGGGCTTCTGGTTCATGTGAACGCATTTGCACCGCTTCTTCAGCCTCTCCTGCCCGCGCACGGCCGGCTCCTGTCAAACGTTCGTCACACCGTTCTCAAAATGGAACTTCGCCCAGCCCAGTTCGCTGTTCCAGAACCAAAGCGTAGTTTGTGGCGTAGCTCGGGCCGACCACTGCTCAACGTGCGGTCGGTACCATTCCGCAAGTGTATCCGTGGTTGGGGGATCACCGGGGAAACTCCCAAGCCCGTATGGCCCGTCAGAGACTATGACAACAGGCGCCGGCCAGAGCGGATACAGGTCCAGCGAATCAGCCTGGGACAACTCCACCCATTCTGTCTTGAAGGTCTCCATCGGACTGCCTGAACCTATGGTTACCAATCCGAGCAACGCATGTCAAAGGGTTCTCAGGTGGAATCCCCCGTCGACGTTGATGACCTCGCCCGTGGAGAACCTGAAATCGCCCCGCGCGCAGGCGGCGACGGCCGCCGCCACATCCTCCGGCCGGCCCCAGCGCTTGATCGGCGTCAGGCCATCGGCGATGAGCTTGTCGTACTTATCGCGCACGGCCGCCGTCATGTCCGTGGCTATGATGCCCGGCCGGACCTCGTAGACGCCTATGCCGAACTCCGCCAGCCGCGCCGCCCAGAGCTTGGTCGCCATCGATACGCCCGCCTTGGAGATGCAGTACTCGCCTCGCGAGGTGCTGGCCGCGTAAGCCGAGACCGACGAGATGTTGACGACGCACAGGAAGTCGTCGTGGCGCTGGTCCCTCTGCCGGATCATCCACCTGGCGGCGGCCTGCGTGAGGAAGTACGGCCCCTTGAGGTTGATGCCCATGACGCGGTCGTAGCTCTCCTCCGTCGCCTCCAGGATGTCGGCCCTGGCCAGCGGAGCGACGCCGGCGTTGTTGACCAGCACGTCCAGCCGGCCGAAGGTCGAGTCGATCTTCGCCAGGCACACGTCCCTGTCGGCGGCCTGCGTCACGTCGCCGGTCATGGAAAGGGCCTGACGGCCCGCTGCCCGGACGGCCATAGCCGTCTGGTCGGCCAGTTCCACGTCGAGGATCGCCACGTCCATGCCCGACCGGGCCAGCTCCAGGGCGATAGCCGCTCCGATCCCCCTGGCCGCCCCGGTGACAAGCGCAACACGCGAATCAGCCATGCCAGTGTGCTCCTTGGGCTCACCGGGCCGCCATCCGGGCAAGGCCCCGGCGCCGCGCTGCCGGCGCGGTCACATCTTGACGTTGTCCAGGCACCACTTGACGGCCGCCGGGATGCCCTCTTCGTACCCGACAGTCGGCTTCCAGCCAAGCTCGCGCCGCGCCTTCTCGCACGAGAAGAAGCACCGCCTGCCCATCAGCCAGACGGCGTATCGCGTCACAAGCGGCGGCTTCTTGCGCCCGAAGGCGTGGCCGAACAGCTCCATCAGGAACGCGGCCCCGAACGCCACCTTGTACGGCACGTGCTTCGTGACAGGCTTGGCGCCGACGCACTCGGCGATCCTGTTTAGGTACTGCGACTGCGTTATCACGCCGTCGTTGGACAGGTTGTACGACTGGCCCAGCGCCTTGGGATTCGTCGCGGCCAGGATGCAGCCCTCGGCCTCGTTGCCCGCGTAGGTGAGGTTGAGGCGGTTGTTGCCGTCGCCGATGATCTTGCCCTTGCCGGCCCGGATGGCCCTGATGAGCCGGGGCATCGAAGCACGGTCGCGCGGCCCGTAAAGCCAGCTCGGTTTGACGACCGTCACCGGCACGTCGCCGCGCTTGTGGGCCTCCCACGCGAGCTTCTCGGCTTCCACCTTGGCGCGGCTGTAGTAGCTCCACTTGTGCAGGCTGACGCCCAGCGGCGCCGTCTCATCGAGGACCAGCCCCTCGCCGTCGGGATGGCCGTAGGCCGAGATGCTGCTGATGTGCAGGAACCGCTTGACGTGGGCCTCGCGCGCGGCCTCGAGCATGTTGCGCGTGCCGTCGATGGTCACCGCGACGTACCGCTCCCACGGCCCCCAGTCGCCGACCTGCGCGGCCGCGTGATAGACCACCTCCACGCCCGCCATCGCCTCGCGCAGGCTGGCACGGTCGGTGACATCGCCGACGGCCTTCTGGACCTTCCACGGCGCCAGCACGCTCGTATCGCTGCCGGCCCGCACGAGGACGCGGACCTCGCGGCCCATGCCCACGAGCTTCTCGACGATGTGGCTGCCCAGCAGCCCGGTTGCGCCGGTTATGAGGTCCATCTGCTCACCTCGCTATCCAAACCGCATTTCGCATCGTTTCTCTGCGTTCCGCGCTCCGCATTCTGTCTTCCGCCTTCGCGGCTCCCGTTTCAGCCAAAGGCATAATGCAGAATGGAGAGTGCAGAATGCAAATCGAAAACAGCCGACCAACGGATATGATTGGCCGTCGGTGAGGCAATGGGCCTCGCGATCAGTTGTATGAACAGGAGGCAATCAGCTCAATGTGGACCAAACCTTACGGCAGGACGGGCAAGGACGTTTCCGTGATCGGCTTCGGCGGCATGCGGTTCGAGCGGCCGCTGGACATCGACGCCTCGGCCGCCGTCGTCCTGCACGCCTACGGCAAGGGCGTCAACTACTTCGACACCGCCCCCTACTACTGCAAGGACAGGAGCGAGGACATCATGGGCGCGGCGTTCAGGGCCATGCGGCCCGGCACGTTCTTCGTCTCGACAAAGAGCGGCGAGCCGGAGGGCGACAAGCTGCGCCGCGACCTTGAGAAGTCGCTCAAGCGCCTGGGCGTGCCGCGGATCAACTTCTTCCACCTATGGTGCATCATCACGCTGGAGGCGTGGAAGGGCCGCATCGAGAAGGGCGCGGTCGCTGCCGCGCTGAAGGCGAAGGAGGAGGGTCTGATCGAGCACGTCGTCGTCTCCTCGCACCTGCCCGGCGCCGACCTGGCCAAAGTGCTGGCCGATGCGCCGGTGGAGGGCGTGACGCTGGGGTACTGCGCGATCAACTTCCCCTATCGCCAGGCGGCCGTCGACGCGGCCGGTCGGCACGGCCTGGGCGTGGTGACGATGAACCCGTTGGGCGGCGGGCTTATCCCGCAAAACGCGGCGAAGTTCGACTTCCTCCGCGGCCCCGGCGACAAGTCCGTCGTCGAGGCCGCCATCCGCTTCAACATCTCCCAGCCGGCGATCACTTGCGCCCTCGTCGGTTTCTCCACGACGCAGCAGGTGGACCAGGCGGTCGCGGCCGTCGATGGATTCAGGCCGTATCCGAAGAAACATGTCGATTCCATCCGCAGGAAGGTCATGGCGTCGTTCAACTCGCTATGCACCGGCTGCGGCTACTGCCTGCCGTGCCCGGCCGGCATCAACATCCCGCAGATGATGGACTCGTACAACCACAAGCTTCTCCGCGGCGGCGACCCCAAGGAGATTTCCGCCCGCCTGAGCGACCACTGGGAGTCCTCGCCGCAGCCCGCCACGACCTGCTCCCTCTGCGGGCAGTGCGAGGAGCGCTGCACCCAGCGCCTGCCCATACGTGAGAGGATGAAGGAGATCGCGTCGCTGGCAAAGGGATGATTCCTCGCTGGGCGGAGAGCGGCCCTTGGCGATTGCCTAAGGGTTGCCGGATGGCGGCGGACCAACTGGGCGGGCCTCCGGAGGAAGCAGGGACAGCACGAATGCGAACAGGTCTCTTGCGAGCCTGAGCGCCTCGTCGAACTCCTCGCGAGATGGCAACGCCGTTGCCGCCGGGTACCGGTACGCGACGGCATAGGGAGTCAGAACTTCCCCTGCCTCCACCCAGTTGTTGAAGCGAGGCTCATCCGCAGCGGCGGATTTCACAAGCACCTGGACATCGTGTGTCTTCTCGAAGCGGCGGTCTCGACAGACGAGGAATCCTTTGACCGCCTTCTCGGCGGCCTGCTGGCAATGATAGATGGCGGTGTCGAGCAGGGCCTGCGGATCCTTGCCAAGTTTTTCCGCGGAACAAAGGTCGCGGTATGCCTTGGCGAGCCACTCCTGGACAAGAACCCTCTTGGCCTCATCCATAGAGCACTTTCCCCTGCTCCAGGGCCTGACACTCCAAGGACGCGTACACGTGGCGGAACTTCTCTACCTCCGCGCGAGTGCGGACGAGAACGTCCTTTGGCACCATTATGCCGCGCAGGCACTGGTGCGCCCTTTGGGCGCGGCGCGATGGAGGCATGTCGCTGTCGCTCACAATGACCAGAAGGTCAACGTCGCTATCCGGGCCAGGCGTGCCCCAGGCGCGGGAGCCGATGAGGATGACCTGTTCCGGGTGGAACTCCTCCACCAGGCGGCGCACCATTTCCTGAAGCAGTGTGTCATCAACGACGAGCATCTTACTTGCTCCCGCTCATCGGCATATTACCCTGCAAGGCCCAGGGTCTTCAATAGCTTGCGGCAGCGGCCAGTTTCAGCAACTTGAGCCCGGACCGTGCGTCGATTGCCCGCTCGGCGTCGATGCCCTCGATCTCGATGATCACCACCTCAAGCACCAGGAACACCGTCGCCCCGCCGCGCGGACAGCCGGCGATTGCCTCGTCGCCGCGCCCGATCGCCCCGTGGAGGTGGAGCTTCGGCCCCGATTCATCGCGGAATATCGTACCGACGCCCGCGATCTCGCGGGCGTCGTCGAACTCCTTCCAGACAGGCTCAATCGGCCCGGATGTGTCCTTCGGCCCGACGACCACCCGGGCCTTTCGCAAGCCGCCAACCACCAACACGGCCGCGTTCTGCACATTCTCGCGCCGGGCCAGGCCCTCAATTTTCGGGTAGAGCTCCTCGCCCTCGTGCAGGCGGGCGACGATGATGCGCCCTGGACGACCGGCCTGATATTCCATGGGGCCTCCGGAAAAGACCAAGAACTGGCGCCTTTCAGGGAGAGATAGGACGGGTAGGACAAATGGGATGAAAAGGACGTACAAGGCCAATCGCTCCTATACGTCCTATTTGTCCTATCGGTCCTATTCGTCCTATCTGTCCTATGGCGCAAATGCCAACGCCAGCCGAAGTTCTGGGGTTCTACTTCGGCGGCGCGTAGGTACACTTGATCGTGTTCTGCGTGACATCCGTCACGTCGAGGCCGTCGATCTTCACCAGCAACTTGGCCAGCTCCTTGGCCGTCACGGTACACTGGATGTTGTACTCGGCGATCTTGTTATGGAACTCGGGGTCCGGGACCGCCTTGATCTCCTTGATGTTCTTGAGCCCCTCCGCAAGCTGCGTGGCCTGCTTGAAGGTCACGTTCTCGACCTCCAGCTTGACCGCCCCGCCGCCGGTCATCGAGTCCAGCCACTTGATGAGGATGTCGTTGAGGACAACGGGCGCGAGCTTGTCGCCCAGGACCTTGAGGCTCTTGTTGGCGGCGTTGACCTTGGCCTCATCGGCGCTGAAGCCCTCCGCCGTCTCGCTGGCCAGCATGTTGGCGTCGTCGGAGTTGTAAGCCTTGACTTTGCCGCTGCATCCGTAGCGTTCGAGTGTCACACCATAGGCCACCTGCGTGCCGGCCGACTCCGCTGTAACCTCGCCAGAGATAAATAGCTGCGCCCCGAACTTCTTCGCCAGGGCCTGGAGCTTGGCGGGCTTGTCCTCGGCGACCGCGGCCGCCGCGTCCTTCTTCTCGATCTCGGAGTACTGCTTGCGGTTCACGAGTTGGAAGCCGCTGTCCAGCAGCAGCTTCTCGATCTTGGTCTGGACGGTTGACTCCTCGGCAGGCTCCTTATCGACCCGCTCGTTGATGAAGACCATGAGCTTGGGATGGCCCTTCTGCTCCAGCAGGTTCTTGACCACGCCCCAGGTGTCCTCGACGCCCTTGAGCGAGACGACGGCCTTGATCTTCACCGTCCAGACGCCGTCGTCGCTGGTCCTGGGGTCGCCGACGAGTTCGTAGCTCTGCACGTAGCCGGCCGCACGCGCCAGGACCGTGTCGCGGATGAGCGTGAAGTCCTTGGTCTCGCTCTGCGAGTAGATGAACGTGCCGGCGCCGCGCTCGACCGCCTTGCGGCGGGCGTCGTTGACCGCCGAGTCCTTGTCCATGCCCATGCCGGACACCGTGACCTCCACCAGGTTGTCGCCCTTCTTGACGACCACGGCGTCGTCCTTCTTCTCCTGGGCATAGGCGATCCCCGTCAGGAGGGCCGCTGCGAGGGCCACCACGGGCAAGACGCCGGTCTGCTTCTTCATGGCCATCTCCTCTCAATACTCAATACTCAACACTCAATGTTCAAGTCAGGCCGGCATCCGCATCTTCACTTGAGCATTGAACATTCGGTGTTGGGTATTGAGTGTTCCCTGTCGTTACTCAACGACCTCGTGCTGGTCCACCGGCCGGTTCTGCTCCTCGTATGAGCTTGAGTGATGGTAGCTCGGCTTGTCGCAGCCGGCCATCAGCACGGGCACGACACTCAACGCGGCCAGCACCAGGACGGCGCAGATGATCTTCTTCAACATGTTCGACTCCTTTTTTACTCTTTGGTTGAAATACGCAATATTCAACACTCAGCGTTCAGTGCTCAAGCAGCAGCCATCGCACCGTCTTCACTTGAGCATTGAACATTGGGCATTGAGTATTGAACATTCCCTGTTCAGTCGATCTTGATGCCCTTGCTCCGGTACACGACGATCATGTCCCACAGCGGCTTGAGCTCGATCTCGACCTCGACGGTCGCGGTGCCGTCCTCGGCCAGCTTCTGCGAGCCTTCCACCACGTGCGCGCCCTGCTGGAACGTCAGCATGGCCGTGCGGATGTCGTCGCTCTGCGCCACGAAGTCCTTGACGTTGGTCTTGGATGTGATGACCAGCCCGTTGAGCTGCTCGGCGATCTTGCGGCGGGCGTCAAGCTCGGCGCCGCGGAAGGCCATCAGCCTGGCCTGGGCCTTGTTGGGGTTGTCGGCGTCCAGGGCGGCGCTGCCCTTGACCCGCATGGTCTGGCCGACCCAGTCGGGCAGCTTTGTGGCCGTCTCAAGCACCGCCACCTGCGCCGGCGGAACGTCCTTGAGATACTTGGCCGGCGGAACGCCGCTGCCGGTCTCCTTCACGATCGTGTCCTGGGTCTTGAGCGTGACCTCCTCGATCTTCTTGATCTTGGCGGTGTCGCCCTTGTAGTGCTCCTCGGCGTAGGCCTTGATGTCCGCCAGAACGGTCCGCAGCTTGACCTGGACATCGACTTCGACGATCAGCTCGTCGTTGTGGTATCGCAGGCCGACGTCGCGAGCACCCTTGAGGAACGCGTTCAGGGCCGTCTGGATGTTGTCGCCCTCGGCGACGAAGTCCTTCACGGTCGTGTCCGACGTGATCTGCACGCCCTTGATCCGCTCGGCGAGCTTTCGGAGGGCGTCAACGTGCGCGGCTCGGACCGCCATCAGCCTGCCCTGCGGCATGCAGTGCTTCAGCCAGTAAGCCTTCGCGTCGGCCGGCATGTCCAGGCTCTCGGCGGTCTCGCCTTCCCTGATGACGACCACGTCGCCGACGTTCTGCTCCGGCCGCGGGGCGCCGGTGCCGGTCTCCTGGATCTCCTTTATCGTGTTGGTGACCGTCATCTTCTCGAAGTCGTTGACCTTGAACTTGTCTCCCTTGTAGTACGCGCTGTGGTACTTCTTGAGCTCGGTGATGATCTCCTGGAGGGTGACCTTCATGGTCAGCGAGCAGGTGCCGTCCTCCATGTACTTGGGCTGCCCGACTTCCTCGGCGCCCATGAGGAAGGCCTGCATGGCGGTCTGGATCTTGTCGCTCTCGGCGACGAAGTCCTTGACAGTCGTCTCGGAGGTGATGTGCAGGCCGTAGATCCGCTCGGCGAGCTTGCGCATGGCGTCGGCCCTTGCGGCGCGTTGGGCCAGCAGCTTGTTCTGTGCCTTCTTTTGCTCGCTGACCGCGTTCTGCGCGAGGGCAGGCACGGTCCACGCGGCCATCAGCGCCGCGCCCAGCAACATGGTCGTCAATCTCTTCATGCCCGGTTCCTTTCCAGATTTGTCCGTTCGCGATTGGCTTACGCACGGCCGCCGGCCACATGCACGGCGGCGGGAATACTCATAGCAAAGACATCGGAAGCGCCGGATGGTTAGCCGCCCTTGGGCGGATTGTCGGTCTTGCCGGACGACGGCTCCAGGCCGCTGTCCATCTCGGCCCGCACGCGGGCGCGGCTTCTGATATACTCCTTGTTAGTGCCTTCCCCCTGGATGGCCTTGGTGTACCACTCCTCGGCCTCCTTCATCTTGCCCATCGCCTCGTACATCACGCCCGCGTTGAAGGCCGCGCCGTAGTCATCGGGCTTCTCCGCGAACGCGGCCTGGTAGACATTCAGGGCGTCGGCGTATTCCTTGGCCTCGGCCAGGGCGTTGCCGTTGGCAACCTTCGCGGACTTGCCCTTGGACAACACCACGTTGACATCCACGACGTGCGGAGTGATCAGGGCCACGAACTCCCGCACCGCGCGGTCGATGAGAACGCCGGCCGCGTCGCCGACGGCCTTCCTCTCCGCGCTGCTCATGCCCAATGCCTTCAGGGCCGACTTGTCCTCCTTCTCGCTGTCGTACGGCTCAGGCTTGATCGTGCGTGTGATGATCATCCTGCCGTTGTTCACATCGTCCATCGTGAAAGTGACTGTCGCCGTGACGACGCGCTTTACGGTCGGGACCGGTTTCATGGTGATGCTACGGCCGGAATAGGAGGGAACCATCTTGGTCCCGCGGATGTCCTCGGACGATATGGCCACGTTGCCGAATATGATGGCGTCGGCGTTGAGGATCTTGCCGGCGTTGACGGCCTGCCCGCTGTCGGACATGGCCATCTGCATGCCGCGCTCCTCAAGGATCCTCTTGAGGTTCCTGCGGTCCACCAGGGCGAAGCGGTTGAACTTCTGGTTGCACTTGTCCAGTTGGCTGGAGAGCGTCTCCGCGACGAGCCGGCCGTACTCCTGCTCCCGGGGCGGCGAGGTGAAGTCGGCGATGGCGATCTTCCTTATGTGCGCCGGTATCTGTTTCTCCTCAAGCGCCGGCCGGTCGTATTGCAGGACGATAGGCGTGTCCTTGGCGCACCCGACGAGGGAGGCGAATGCCGTCAATAGCACTGCCGGTAGGATTCTGCCCGCGCATCTCATCTCTTGTCTCCTCAGCTTTTCGCGAAATCGCCGCATGGCCCGGCATATAATCGGTCAACCAGTGCGAGCCGCCGGGAGCGGACGTGGACCTCGATTCATTACTACATGCGCTGATAAACTACGTCCGGATGCCGAAATGTCAAGCGCCGAGCGAAAAATCCGCGCATGTTCGGCGCCGGGCCGCGGATTTTCCAAGGCGGGCGGCGAAATTGACCTTGACTTGCCCGCGGCATACGCGATAATGCGCGGCTCTTTATGCCGTCGGACGCACGGGCAACAGGTGATACGAGTATGAGTACGAAGACTTACATGGCCAGGAAGGGCGAGCTTGACCGCCGGTGGTACGTGGCGGATGTGTCGGGGAAGATACTCGGCCGCTCCGCCACGCGCATCGCCACCATCCTCATGGGCAAGCACCGCCCGGAGTATACGCCACACGTTGACACTGGCGACTTCGTGATAGTCGTCAACGCCGCCAAGGTGAAGTTCACCGGCGCCTCCAAGCCCCAGCAGCGGGACTACCAGCGGTACAGCAAGTACCCCGGCGGCCTGAAGATCATCCCCCTCAAGGAGATGATGGCCGCGAAGCCCCAGGAGGTCGTCCGCGAGGCCGTGCGGCGGATGCTTCCCAAGAACAAGATCGGCATGGCGATGCTGACCAAGCTGAAGGTCTACGCCGGCCCGGAGCACCCTCACCAGGCCCAGCAGCCCGAACCCCTGGACCTCAAATAGGCGGCATCGCGAATGTGGCCGGTAGATACGCGAAAACCACTGGATCTCAAGTAGGCAGGAAAGTGTACGATGGCTGAAGATACACCCAAGACCCAAGAGAGCCAAATCAAGCCGGCCGAGCCGCCGGCCGCCCAGGCGGCCCCGGCGCCGACGGCGCCAGTGCCGGCCGCGTCCGCCGGCCCCGCCGCCTCGCCGTCGCCGGAGCAGGCCGCGCCGGCGGCACCCGCTGCACCGCCGGCCGAGGCAAAGCCCCAGCCGCTGACCGCCCCGCCGCTGCCCGAGGGCGTGCATTACATCTGGGGCATCGGCCGGCGCAAGAAGGCCATCGCGCGAGTCCGCATCCGCCCCGGCACCGGCAAGTTCCTGGTCAACAAGCGCGAGAAGGACGCCTACTTCTGCGACGTCCGCGACCGCGAAACGGTGATGGTCCCTCTCCAGGCCGCCAACATGGTAGGATCGTGGGACGTGTTCGTGAACGTCAACGGAGGCGGGTTCGCCGGGCAGGCCGGCGCGGTGTCTCTGGGCCTCTCGCGGGCGCTTGCGAAGGCGTTCCCCGACGCCCTTGCCGCCCTGCGTGACAAGAGCCTGCTCACCCGCGACGCCAGGATGAAGGAGAGGAAGAAGTACGGGCAGAAAGGCGCCCGCAAGCGGTTCCAGTACTCGAAGCGCTGACCCGAATTCACAACCAAACACGATAGTGAAAAAGGCCCCGGCGCTTGCGGCGCTGGGGCCTTTCGTCTAATGAGGAATTTGGGAACTGAGCATCTTTTGGAGATTAGGCATGTGTTCTGAATTGAAGATCAAGGTCGTCCTGATAGGCGGCAGCGGTTACGCGGGCTTTGAGGTCATCCGCGGCCTGCTGCGGCACCCCAACGCCGAGCTCGTGGGCATCTACGGCCCGCCGAACGAGCTTGGCCCGATGGAGGACTTCTACCCGCTCCTGTCCAAGCAGGTGCCGCTGGCGCAGGAGCTGTTCGACCTGGAGAAGGTGGCGGCCGTCAAGCCGGACCTGGCCATGCTCTGCGTGCCGCACAAGGTCGCGATGGACTATGTGCCCAAGCTCCGCGCCCGCGGCATACGCTGCATCGACTGGTCCGCCGACTACCGCCTGAAGGACAAGGCCGTCTACGAGAAGTGGTACTGCCCGCACGTCGACCCCAAGGGCCTGGCCGAGGCGGTGTACGGCCTGCCGGAGTACTTCGCCGACAAGATCAAGACGGCCGGCCTCGTCGCCAACCCCGGCTGCTACCCGACATCCGCCACGCTGGCCCTGGCCCCGGTCCTCAAGGCCGGCCTCGTCCAGCCGACGGGCATCATCTGCAACTCCATCAGCGGCGTCAGCGGCGCCGGCCGTGCGCCCAGCCTCAAGAACCACTACCCCGAGCGCAACGAGAACTTCGAGCCGTACGGTGTCGGCAATCACCGCCACATGCCGGAGATCGAGCAGAACCTCAAGGCGATCACCGGCCGTGAGGTCGACGTGCTCTTCCAGCCGCACCTGTGCCCGATGGACCGGGGCATCATGTCGAGCATCTACGCGACGCCGACGCGCGACGTGACCACCGAGGAACTGACCGACGTGCTCAAGAAGGCCTACGCCGACAAGCCGTTCGTCCGCGTCCGCACGGACATCCTGCCGGCCACGAAGTACGTCGCCTACACCAACTTCTGCGACCTTGCCGCCCGCAGCGCCAAGGGGCGCGTCGTCCTCTTCGCGGCGATCGACAACCTGATCAAGGGCGCTTCAGGGCAGGCCATTCAGAACATGAACTTGATGTTTGGGCTCGATGAGACGGCCGGGCTGTATTGATTGCGGATTGCGGATTGAAGAGCGAGAGAGAACGGAAACTCCATGTCCACAACTCGTCACGTAACGTTGCCCGCGGGCTTCGTCGCCGCGGGCGTCAAGTGCGGAATCAAGGCCAGCGGCAAGCCGGACCTGGCAATCATCGCGGGCGAGGCCGATTGCGCCTGCGCGATCATGACGACCACCAACCAGGTCTTCGGCGAGCCGGTGAGGTGGTGCCGGAACGTCCTGCCCAAGGGATACGGCCGCATTCGCGGCATCGTCATCAACGCCGGCTGCGCGAATGTCTGCACGGGCAAGGCGGGCTATCGCGATGCGGTGGAGATGGCGACGCTGACCGCGAAGCACTTGTCCACGGGAAAGCAACTGGGGACAGTCCCAAACAGCGGGACAGTCCCCACTCGCCATTCGGGGACAGTCCCGCCGTCTGGGACTGTCCCCAGTTGTACACCAAGCAAAGTCTTGGTGGCTTCCACCGGCATCATCGGCCATCGCTTGCCGATGGACAAGGTCCGCGCGGGCATAGCGGATGCGGCCGGGCGCCTCGGCCGTGACAACGACACCGACGCCCTGCACGCCATGATGACCACCGACACGCGCGACAAGTATGCCGTCGTGCAGGAGATCATCGGCGGACGGCTGGTAACGGTGGCCGGCATCGTCAAGGGCGCGGGCATGATCGCCCCTTCGATGGCGACGATGATCTCGGTCATCACGACCGACGCGGCCGTCGCGCCGCCCGCGCTCCACAAGGCCCTCAAGTCGGCCGCCGGCGCGACGTTCAACGCCATCACGGTCGATTCCGACACATCCACCAGCGACACGGTCGTTGTCCTCGCCAGCGGCCGTGCGGGCAACGCGCCTATCCCCGCCGGCGCGTGGCTGCAAACAGCGCAGCCACGGCGCCGCGCCGACTACAGGAAGTTCGCCGCCGCCCTCCACGAGGTCTGCGCGGCCCTTGCCCGCGCGGTGGCAAGCGACGGCGAGGGCGCGACCAAGCTCGTGGAGATCGCCGTCCGCGGCGCACGCTCCGACGCCGAGGCGGCCATCGCCGCCAAGTCCGTCGCCAACTCGCCGCTATTCAAGTGCGCCGTCCACGGCGGCGACCCCAACTGGGGCCGCATCGCCGCCGCCCTTGGCAAGTCGGCCGCCAAGATCGACCCCGCGAAGCTCGTCATCGCCATCGGCGGCGTAACCCTCTTCGCCCGCGGCGCGGGCCGAAGCTTCGACCTCAAGAAGGTCACCGCCCACCTGGCCGGCGGGCACGTCCTTGTCTCCTGCGACCTGGGCCTGGGGGCCGGCCGGTTCACCGCCCTTACCTGCGACCTCTCGCGCGAGTACATTGCCATAAACGCGGACTATCACACCTGAACGCGCGGGGAATTCAGTGCGAATATTCCGGCACGGGAACCTGACAGCCGCGCCTGGTTCCCGTCATGGCGCAAATAGCCTGTTGACAATGTGATGCGTCGCAGCGCCTTTGCCTCCGCGCGCAAAAAGGCGCTCCATGGTTTCGGCACAATCCAGAATTTCGAAAAACCTATCTCGTTTTGCCCACAGGACTTACTGTCGTCAACGACCGGAGAAACGCGTCAGAAGGCGCTCTGTCAGGGAGAGCTCAGAGGCGCGGTAAGCGCCCAGGTTCCGCGAAGGCGGGGCCGGTGGCCCGGCTGGGCCGGGCTTTGACAGGTCAATATCGACCTTGCGGAGCATCTTGTCTTCCCTCCGTTCCTCAGCTCCCTCCGCTGTTATCGCCAGGCGCTCCAACCTCTTGGACGACATCCCACTACGAGGCGAAACCGGGCAGCAACCGGTCCGAATTGGGCAGAATCGGGCAGTACTGGGCAGTACTGGGCAGTAGCGGGCAGAGACGGAGAGCGCAAATTGCTGTCATGCAGCCTGTTGTGATTTCAGGCCTGGCCAAGTACCACTGCCCGGCGCCTACGCAAATGCCGCCGACGCGGAACTTCTGGCCGCCCGGAGCGTCCAAGTGTAGAATGCCCGTGAGACCCGGACCCCCCGCCGGGGCGCGCGCGGCAAATCGCAAGAGGAGATTGGGATGATCACGCGTGGATCCATCGTAGCGTCGCTTGTGATGCTAGTGCTGGCCTTTCTTGCGTCGGCGCAGTTGGCGTCGGATGCGCCCAAGGCGCCCGCGAGCCAGACGGCCGTCGATGCCAAGGACGCCAAGTTCGTGGCCGACACGATTGGCGCGATCGACGCCAACAAGCCCGAAACGCTGGCCGCCGCGCAGAAGGCGCTGGTGGACAAGGGCGCTTCAATCGTGCCGGCCGTCCAAGCGGCCCTCCCCGGCTCGACAGGCCCGGCCCGCCAGGCGCTCGAAGGCGCGCTGGTCACACTCGTCTGGAAGACCGAACCGGCTAAGGTCATCAAGGATTGGGTCCTGTCGAAGAACAAGGACTTCAAGGCCGAACTGCCGCCGGCTGTCATGATCGTCGACGACTCGCTGACGAAGAAGTTCGGCGACTTCCGCTTCTACCTTATCGCCTACCGGTCGTTCCCCGTGGCGATGATGCCCCCGGCGCCGCTGGCGGGCCGCAACATCTTCATCCTCACCAGGGACGGCAAGGTCGAGCACGTGACGACGGCCGACGGGCTCAAGAAGTTCTTCATGGGCTACTTCCCGGCTGTCGCGAGCGAAGATGACTGCAAGGACGCGGTCAACGCCTGGCTTCGCCTGTCCACGGAGATTCACAGCGACGGCATGATGCGGTTCGCCTTCCCGCAGGACCGGATCAAGGTCACCAAGACCGACAATGGCTGGGAGGCGACGGGTACCGCGACGCTCGGCGGCGGCGCGGGCGGCGGACCGCTCAGGCCCAAGCCCGTGGCCGGAGATCGCGGCACGCTCGACGTGGCCATCACGTTCGACGCCAAGGGTAAGATCACCAACATCGCGGAGGAAGTGAATATCCAGGCCGGCATGAGGCCGATCTGCCAGGCGACCAAGCTGCTCGACCCAGACCCCATAGTCCGCAGGATGGCCCGCCAGGACCTGCTGATGATGGGCACGGCCGCAAACGAGTACATGATGGAACAGCGGGCCAAGGCATCGCCGGAGTTGGCCGCCGAGATCGACAAGGTCTGGCAGGAGATACTCGACAGGGAAAAGCAGTGGAACGAGTGGAACAAGGGAAAGTAGGACAGACTTCGCGGCGCGAAGCGCGAAGAGTCAAGGAGAACGCGATGAGATCGCTCGCTCTGACTGGATTGGTCTGCGCGCTCGCCGGGCTTTCGCCGGCTGCGGCAAAGGATGCCCCTGCGACCCAGCCGGCGGATGTTGCGACGGCCGTCGAGGGCATCAACGCCTTCGCGGCGGACCTCTACTCCAGGCTCGCGGCGGATGAGAAGGGCAACATCTTCTTCTCGCCCGCGAGCATCGACACGGCCCTGGCGATGACCTACGCGGGCGCTCGCGGCCAGACGGCCAGACAGATGGCCGCGACGCTCCACTACACGCTGGGGCAGGACCGCCTGCACGAGGCGATGGGCGTGCTGGTCAGGCAGCTCAACGCCGAGGGCAAGGACCGCGGCTACAAGCTCGCCGTCGCCAACGCGCTTTGGGGCGCCAAGGGCTACACGTTCAAGAAGGACTTCCTCGACCTCGTCGCGGCGCACTACGAGGCGGAACTGTCCGAGATGAACTTCAGCGACTACCCGGAGAATGTCCGCAAGTTCATCAACAACTGGGTCGAGAAGCGGACCAACGACAAGATCAAGGACCTGATCCCGCAAGGCATCCTGGACAAGGACACGCGCCTAGTCCTGACCAACGCCGTCTACTTCAAGGGCGACTGGGCGCTGAAGTTCAAGCCCGAGAGCACCAAGGAGGCCCCGTTCAAGCTCCGGGGCGAGAAGACTGTCGATGTCCCGATGATGCACAAGTCCGAGGATGTCCCCTGCTTCGCGGGCGATGGCTTTGCCTTAGCCCAGTTGCCCTACAAGAACGACGAGTTGTCGATGGTGATCCTGCTGCCTGAAAAGGTCGACGGTCTGGCGAAGCTTGAGAAGGATTTGACCGCCAGGGACCTGGCCGGCTGGATCGCCAAGGCGCGCAAGACCGAGGTCGCCCTGACGATCCCGAAGTTCAGGATGACGTGCGAGTTCCCGCTGGCCAAGGCGCTCATGTCGATGGGGATGAAGGACGCCTTTTCAGACATCGCGGACTTCTCCGGCATGACGGAGCATGAAAGCCTGTTCATCTCGGCCGTCCTGCACAAGGCTTACGTCGACGTGAACGAGGAAGGCACCGAGGCGGCCGGCGCGACGGCCGTCGTGATGAAGCCGACGGCCATCCGCATGCCGACGCAGTTCGTGGCCGACCACCCGTTCCTGTTCCTCATCCGCGACAACGCCACAGGAGCGATACTGTTCATGGGCAGGATGATGAACCCGAAGGGAGAGTGAGCCAAGAGCAGCGCTGGTAGGCCCGTCGCGATGCTATGAACAAGGCGGCAGATGCTTCTTGATCTCCTCCGCCGCGGCCCTGGGGTCCTTGGCGCAGCAGATGGCGGAGCTTACGGCCAGGCACTTGGCGCCGGCCGCGACAAGCTCGCCGGCGTTGGAGGCGTTGATGCCGCCGATGGCGACGATGGGGATCGTGATCGCGGCGACGGCCTCCTTCAGCAGGCCCACGCCCACCGGCGGACGGTCCTTGGTCCTGGTCGGGAACATCGGGCCGACAGAGATGTAATCGACGCCCTCGTTGACGGCCGCCTTGGCCTGCTCGATGGAGTGCGTGCTCCGCCCCACCACAGCGTCCGGCCGCAGGAGCCGCCGCACCTCGGCGACGGGCAGGTCGCCCTGGCCCAGGTGGACGCCGTCGGCACCGACGATGGACGCCACGTCGGCCCGGTCGTTGATGATGAGCATCCGCCCCATCTCATCGGTCAGCTCGCGAAGCTCGGCCGCCAGGGCCAGGAGCTGGGCGTCGGGGACTTCCTTCTCGCGGAGCTGGATCGCGTCGGCCCCGCCGGCGATGGCCGCCCGCGCGATCTCGCGGACGCTGCCCTTGCACAGGCCGCTGGAGATCAGCGCGTAGAGCCGCACATCCGCGAACCGCCGCCTGGTCAGCAGCTTGCCCATCAGCCGCTGCTCCAGCGTGTAGCCGTTGTACCGCATCCTCTCGACCTGCGCGGTCTGCGAAGGGGCGACGATCTTGCTGTATTCCTCGATGCTCCGCAGGGCCTCGCTGAGCCGCTTGCACGCGGCGACGACCACGGAGGAGAAGTCCTCCCGCACCGGCTCGGTCGGGCTGGAGATGCCGGTGCCGATGTCGCCGGGCGTGTCGCGGCTGGTGAGCATCTCCGCCACTGGCATGGCCTTGAGCACCTCCTGGAGGTCGCTTCGCATGCACTTGGCCATCGCGGTGATGGCCGGGTCGTTCATGGCGAACCGCCCGCAGTCCTCGGCCACCCGCAGCGCCTCGCGGGCCCGGTTGAAGTTCGCGTCCAGGATCCGGTAGATCTCTCGCATGATGTCCTCAATCAACCACAGCCGGGGACAGTCCCATACAACGGGACAGTCCCCTAGCCGCGGCACTGGTCGGGAATCGGGAACTGACCGCAAAGCTCAGCCACGCCTCCGCGGATGCTTTCGATGACGGACTGCTCGCCGCGGCTCGTCAGTATCTTGTCGATCCAGCCGGCGATCTGCTTCATCTGGCCGGGGCCCATGCCGCGCGTCGTCAGCGCGGGCGTGCCCAGCCGCACGCCGGATGCATCCAGCGGCGGGCGAGGGTCGAACGGGATCGCGTTCTTGTTGGCGATGATCCCGGCCTGCGCCAGCCAGCCCGCCGCCACCTTGCCGGTCAGGTTCTCATCCCGGCTGCGAAGGTCGACCAGCATGAGGTGGTTGTCCGTGCCGCCGGAGACCAGCCGCCAGCCCCGCGCCAGCAGCTCATCCGCCAGGGCCTTGGCGTTGGCGACGATGGCCGCGGCGTACTTCCTGAAGTCGTCGCCGGTGGCCTCCAGGAACGAGACGGCCTTCGCCGCGACGACGTGCATCAGCGGCCCGCCCTGGATGCCGGGGAAGATCGCCGAATCGACCGCCCTGGCCCACCGGCCCTTGCAGAGGATCACGCCGCCGCGCGGCCCGCGGAGCGTCTTGTGCGTGGTCGTCGTCACGAAGTCCGCGCATGGCACCGGGTCCGGGTGTACGCCGCCCACCACCAACCCGGCGATGTGAGCGATGTCCGCCATCAGCAGGCAGCCGACCTCGCGGGCGATGGACGCGAAGCCCGCGAAGTCGATCTTACGGGGATACGCCGACGCCCCCACCACCAGCAGGTCCGGCCGCTGCGCCATCGCCAGCCAGCGGACCTCGTCCAGGTCGAGCATTTCCGTGTCGCGGCGGACGCCGTAGTGGACCGCCTTGTAGCAGGTGCCAGAAAGGTTGATCTCCAGCCCGTGCGACAGGTGCCCGCCCTGGTCGAGCCTCATGCCCATGATCTTCATGCCGGGCTTGAGGCACGCCAGGTAAACCGCCAGGTTTGCGCTGGTGCCGCTGTGCGGCTGAACGTTCGCGTGCTCGGCGCCGAAGAGCTTCCTGGCCCGCTCGACGGCCAACTGCTCGATGGCGTCCATGTTTTCGCAACCGCAGTACCACCGGCGGTTGGGGTAGCCCTCGGCGTACTTGTCGGTCAGGACGGTCCCCATCGCCTCCAGCACGGCCGCCGAGGCGTGGTTCTCCGACGCGATCAGCTCGAGTGTCTGGCTCTGGCGGCGGCGCTCCGTCTCGATGATCCCCGCCATCTGCGGGTCCGACTTGCTCATGATGCTCAGTGACTTCAGCAATCGCTTCTCCCAGGGCCTGCCGTCTTGCTGGCCGCATGAACTCTACTGTACCGGCCGCGCCCGATCAACACAAGCCGGCCGCAAGCGGCATCGCCTAGAATGATTTGGGGACGGGCACAAGAGGACCTCGGGCCTGACGCCCAGGCCCGCACGATTAGTGAAAGGAAACCAACATGAGCAATCGCGATATGATACTGGTCACAGGCGCGACCGGGCATCAGGGCGGCGCGGTCGCCCGCTGCCTGCTTGCCGATGGGTGGCAGGTGCGGATACTGACTCGCGACCCAGGCAAGGCCGTCGCCCGCGAACTGGCCGGCCGCGGCGCCACTATTTCCAAGGGCGACCTCAATGACCGCGCCTCGGTCGACCTGGCGATCAAGGGCTGCCACGGCGTGTTCAGCGTCCAGGACTTCTACACGGCCGGCGAGCAGGGCGAGGTGCGACAGGGGTGCCTCCTGGCCGACGCAGCCAAGACGGCCGGCGTCAAGCACTTCGTCTACTCCTCGGTCGGCTCCGCGAACCGCAACACCGGCATCCCGCACTTCGAGACCAAGTACAAGATCGAGCAGTACATCCGCTATCTCGACCTGCCTTACACGATCCTCCGGCCGGCGTTCTTCTAC
Source organism: Phycisphaerae bacterium (assembly GCA_041946855.1). Lineage (GTDB taxonomy): Bacteria > Planctomycetota > Phycisphaerae > SM23-33 > SM23-33 > JBHGBE01. The sequence continues at coordinate 39,324 of JBHGBE010000043.1, forward strand.
GAGAACTTCCTGACGTGGAACAAGGACGCCATCTTGTCGGGCAAGCTGTCGCTGCCAATGCCGGCGGACACCCGCCTCCAGATGATCTCCGTGGAGGATATCGGCGGCTTTGCGGCGGCGGCCTTCGCCAACCCCGACAAGTACCTGGGCCGCTCGATCGACATCGCCGGCGATGAGCTGACCATGACCGAGGTGGCCGCCCTGCTTAGCAGCGCCCTGGGGCGCAAGGTCACTTACGAGCCGGCGCCCATCGAGCAGATTCGCGCGCGCATGCCGGAGCTCGCGCTGATGTACGAGTGGTTCGTCAGGATAGGCTACGACGTCGAGATCGCCTCGCTGCGCCGTCTGCGGCCGCAGATGATGACGTTCGAGACTTGGCTGAACCAGTCCGAGTTCGCCAAGGCCGGCAAGGAGGCCGTGACAGGCGCGTCACACTAAGCGGATGAAGAATGACGCTCGCGCCCCTCAATGGGAGCGCGAGCGTCATTGCCTACTCAGCGTTCCTTCTTCGGGAAGCGCTACCCGACCAGGTATTCCTCGTCCAGCACGCTCTTGATCTTCATGAGGGCGGCGTTCTGAATCTGGCGGACTCGCTCGTTGGTCAAGCCGACCAACTGCCCCACCTCGGCCAGGGTCCGGCCCTTGCCTTCGGAGCCGATGGCATACCTTTCCATGACGATGGTCTTCTCGACATCCGTCAGGTGCGCCCGGTTCCTGGCGAGTATCTCGCGGAGCGAGTCGACGGCGTCCTCTCGCTGCATCTCGTGGATGCGGATGTCCTGGTCGCTCTGCTCCAGCTCAGGGTCGAACTCAGTGGGGAAGTGCTGGCGGTAGCGCCCCGTCTTGGTGGCCAGTCGGTTGAAGCTCTTGAGGATCGCCCGGCAGGCGTATGTGGAGAACTTGAACCCGCGCGCGACGTCGAACTTCTCGACGCTCCGCAGCAGGGCCATGTTGCCCTCGGAGATCAACTCGGAGAACTCCACGTTGGGGATCCTTGTCCGCTTTGCCATCGCCAGGACCAGCGCCATGTTCGCGCGGACGATCGCGCCGCGAGCGACGAGCACGCGGTCGTGCCAGACGACCATCAGCCTCGCGCGGGTGACGGCCAGCCGCCTCTGCTGCGCCCGGATCAGCTTGCTAAGACGGTAGCGGGCGTAGTTGTAGCGGAGGAAGAGCTTGACCTCGTCCGTGGCGCTGAGGGTCATCCGTCGGGCGTGAACCGTCGGAATCTCCTCCGGCACCTCGGGGAAATGCGTCCATGCGGGCACGTCGATCGGATCGGCGTTCTCGCCGAAAAGCTTGTCCTCCGTGGAGGGGGAGGCAAAGGACGGGTGGTAAACGAACCCGATGCTCTGCGGAATCCGCAGGTACTTCTGGGCCTCGGTTGCTGTCAGTTCCTTCAGGATGTTGTGCCGATACGTCTGAGTCGTTGCGGGAGCCGAAATCGCGGTTTTCATGACTTTCCTTTCTTCTCTCTCTTCAGTTCCTTACGTCTTCAGTGCCGCATACCTGAAAACTAGTACATTTTTTCAGGATTCATTCGCTTTTTAAAGGCCGTTGCCCGGCCCTTCAATCTCATCTTCGCCTTTCAACCGTATCCTACAGCACTATTACGACGGGTCAACCGTAAACGGTTCGGCCATCAGATGTGCTTCTCCAGGCCCACGATTGGCCCGCAAGAGAGCGACACGAACATCGCGAGGAATCAGTTGTTAATCATTTTATGACAATCGGTTACAAAGGCGGCGTTTCCGCTTAGGTAGCCGTCCGTGGTCGTCCCTACCGGCCGGGCCGGGCATGATATTCAGGGGTTCCCCTACCAAAATGGCCTCCAAGATAAGTCAAGGCCGGAGCTTCAATCTAACTCGAAGAGGCGGATAGAGTTAAATCCGGGAAACACCCGTCTGGCCTGCCAGGGGACACTTTGGCGGTCTGACAGCCCTTTCCGGCTGGCAGGCGCTACTTGGCCCTAGTCCCGTCTTCCCGGTCAACCCTCAGCAGCCGGCGCAGGAGCATCTCCTCCCCCGATCGATTCCCCTCGACCCAGTGGCCGACGAATTGGAGGATGTACCCGCCGACGAAGCACGCCAGCGCCGCCCACCACTGCCGCAGCACCAGCAGCACCGGCGCGGCCACAAAGCACGCCGGGATGCCCACCATGTGAAGCCAGAAGCTGATCGGGTTCTGATGCCGCCGTCGCCAATTCGATATTGGATTGCCCATGTCCACCGCCCGCATCCGGCCGCCGGGGCGAACCGCTCAGAAGACCGTCTTCACGCCGTAGAAGAAGTTGCTCAGCGTGTTGAGGACCATGCCGACAAAGAAGTCTAACGCCAGTATCGCCATGCAACTCGCGACGAACGCCTCGGTGCAGGCCCGCCCCACGCCAGCCGCCCCGGCCGCGCAGCGAAAGCCCTTGAAGCAGCAGATCAGGCTCAGCACCGCGCCGAAGAACATGCTCTTGATCGGGCCCTGGAAGATGTCGAAGTAAGTGATCGCATACGACGACTCCCGCCAGTACGCCGCGCCGTTGACGCTGTAGACGTTGACGGCGATCAGGTACCCGCCGAGGATGCCCATGAAGCTGGCGTAGAGCACCAGCACCGGGATCATCAGCACGCAGGCCAGAAACCGCGGGATCACCAGGACCCGAAGCGGATCGGCCCCCATCGCCCGCAGGGCGTCGATCTGCTCCGTGACGCGCATAGTGCCCAGCTCGGCCGTAAACGCGCCGCCCACGCGCCCGGCCAGCATCACGCCGGCCAGCACTGGACCCAGTTCGGCCAGCACGGACAGGTTCACCACCGAACCCATCTTGGCCTCCATGTTGATGGCCTTGAACTGGTTGACGACGTGGACCGCCAGCACCATGCCGATGAACGCGCCCGTTATCATCACCACCGGGATGCTGCGCGTGGCGACCTCGTAGAACTGAGGGAACAGCAACTTCAGGTTGCGCCAGCGGAGCGAGCCGGCGAACAGCCACCGCCACGACTGGCCGGAGAACCGGCAGAAGTCGCCGAACTCCTCCAGGCGAACCATCGTGCCGCCGCCGATATGACCGACGAAGCTCATCGCTGCACCTATGGCAACTTCTATACCGCCGAAGGAGGCAAATCAAGCTGCTCTCAACGTGAGGCTAGCGCCCCGGCGCTGAGGCCGGCCTGGTCGCCGGTGCCGTTGCGGGGGACTTGGGCGGCTGTTGCGCAGTCCTCCCCCAGTCCCACCACGGCCGGGCGGGCGGCTTGG
>JBHGBE010000044.1:0-41906 GCA_041946855.1 Phycisphaerae bacterium
GCCCAGGACCAGGAGTTGCAGTCCGTCGGCAGTCTGGACCACATATCCCGCGACGGCCGCGCCGGGTGCGATGACGGGGCCCGGATCGGGGGTTGGGTTCGGATCGGGCATCGGATCGGGCGTCGGGTCTGGTGTCGGGTCCGGGGTAGGATCAGGCGTCGGCGGAGGCGGAAGCTGTGTGCTCGCGGTCAGGACGAATGCGCCGGTGCTGTCGTTGCGGCTGAACGTCCTGACGTAGTAGGTCGTGCCGGCCTGGGCGTTGAAACTCACCGTGGCGCTCACGCCGTTGTCGTCGTCCGCCGCAAGGACGTTGCCCTGTGCGTCGAGGATCTCCAGTCCCGAGACGATCTGGCCCGATGTGGGGGACATGTCCACCTGCATCGTGCCAGTCATCGGGGCGGCCACCGCGAACACGTCCACGTCCCCGCCGTAGTTCACCGAAGGGGTGATCCGGCCTGCGCCGCTGCTGTCCAGCGCCCACCGTCCGGCCGTGGCGATGGTGTTGCCGCAGCCGTCGGCGGGAACGCTCAGCACGTAGCTACCGGTCCCGGAGTTGTGGCTGTACACCTTGACGTAATAGGTCGCGCCGGCTTGGACGTCGAAGGTCACGCCAGCGGCAGCGCCCGAGACGTTGGCGTCACGCGTCACGACACTGCCTTGAGCGTCCATGACGACCAGGGCCGGGGCGATCAAGCCCGACGTCCTGGACATATCCACGTGTATGGTGCCTCTGGCGGATGCCACGAGCGAGAAGACGTCGGCATCGCCGGCGTAGTTGATCTTCCCGCTGGCCGTTCCCGCGCCCAGGCTGTTCATGCCCCACCTGGATGCGACGCCCATGCCGTTTCCGTAGTCGTCAATGGTCGAGTTGAGCAGGTATGCCCCGGTGCTGCCGTCGTGGCTGATGGCCTTGACGTAGAAGGTCTGGCCCGCATGCACGTTCAGCAGCGCCGTGGTGTTGCCGGCGCCGGTGCCGTCGTAGGAGCTAAAAAGGAATTGGCCGGCGCTGTTCAGGACGTCAAGTTCGGGGACCAGGACGTTGCCCGCCCCGACGCGCGACATGGTGATCTTCATCGTGCCAGTGACCGAGGCGGCTATGGAGACCAGGCCGGCGTCGGCCGCGTTCTTGATCGTCCCGCTGACCTGGCCGGTGAACATGCTTCTCACCTGCCAGCTTGCGGATAGTGTTGGCAAGTTGGGGGCGATCACAAGCGGGGTCGCCGGTTGCGGCTCCAGCGACGCGCTCATCAGTAGCCGCGGCTCCAGCGCCTCCATGCCGGGAACATTGTTAAGGGGATTCATTGGCCTACCTCAAGGCAAAGGGAAACAGGTCGCGGCTGCCTCCGAGGCGGCTTGCATGGCGCTCCGGCCCAATCTTCCGGATCGCACTGGGAACGTAGGATTACGTCCGCGAGGCGGGCAAATCATCCAGTGGAGAAAAGCGGAAATATCAGCGACCTTGCGGCCTGGGAAAGGCAGGGGGAGTGACTTGACTGGCTCGGGCCCTGCGGCCTGTAGCGCCTGTGCGGTCTATGGCGGCGGGCCGTCGAGGCCTGGCGGGTGGGCGACCGGCGAAAGGCGAAGGTGAAAACCTTAGGCGGGGCGGCCTTGACATGCCGCCGTCCATCCGATAGCATCCTTTGGTTTGCCGGCCGGCCGCCGGCAATGGCGGCCTTGATGGCCTTCGGGAACACGGACATGGCCAGGAAAAAGGATTCACTAGCCCTCCTCGAGGTCATGGGCCGCAAGCCCAGGGCCCCGGCAGGTGCGCCTGTGGCCCAGGCCCCCGGGGTGCAGCCTCCGGCCGCGACGCCCGTGGGCGCTGGTGCGGCGGATGCGCCTCCGGACGCCGCCCAGGCGCCGCCGGTTCAGCAGCGGGTCGAACTGAGCGCGACGGCGTGGACGGCCAAGCCGCCGCCGGCCGTCGAGCCGATTTTCTCGCGGACCGGCAGCCAAGTGCGGGTCTCGCTGAACTACGCCGGCTTGGCGATCGCAGGCGCGGGCTTGTTCGTGCTGTTGCTGGGCGCGTTCTGCCTGGGCCGCGTGTCGGTGCGGGCGCCGCGAGCGGCCGGCGCGCCTGACGGCCAGAACGCGATCGGCCAGGAAAGCCCGCTGCCGACGGTCCACCCGACCGGCGCGGCGGCCAATCAGCGCCAGCCGGGAAAGTACTACCTGGTGATCGAGACTATGCAGGGCGACAAGCAGCAGGAGGACGGGCAGAAGGTCCTGGACTTCCTGCGGAGCGTCGGCGTGGAGGCCGACCTGGCCTTGTCGGGAAACCACGTGATAATCTGGTCGCTCAAGCCGTTCGACAAGCCGCGGGGGGAGGCCAACACGGCGTTCGCGAAGGAGATCGAGGCCATTGGGGCCAAGAACAAGCCCCAGGGCTATCTTTTCAAACAGACGCCCGAGCCCTTGTTCCGGCAGTACCGTCTTTCTAACACGGGCGGCAAGTGAAACGGAGCTATTATGTCGCTTGACAGATCGTTGAAGTCGCACGGCGGCTTGATTCGCACCCGTAGCGTGCTTTCCCGGGCCGAACGGATCGCCCAACTTACCGAGGAAGGCAAGTTCGACCCCGACAAGATGTCGCCGTTCGGGCTGCCCAAGGTCCGCGTGAAGCACTCCAAGGTCGGCACGAAGACCAAGAAGGCCGCTGAGGAAGTCCCGGCCGAAGGCGCTCCCGCTGAAGGGGCCGCGCCGGCCGACGGCGCCGCTCCCGCCGCCGCTGCCAAGGGCGCCGTCCCGGCGAAGGGCGCTGCCCCTGCCAAGACCGCCGCACCGGCCGCCAAGGCCGCCGCCCCCGCCAAGGGCGAAAAGAAGAAGTAGTGGACCGCAAGAGCCACCAGATCGCCGACCGGATGCGTCTCATAGACGCCTCCGGCATCCGTAAGGTGTTCGACCTGGCGGCGAAGATGGCCGACCCGATCAACCTCTCGATCGGCCAGCCTGACTTCGACGTGCCCGACCACCTCAAGGAAATCGCCATCCAGGCCATCCGCCGCGGCCAGAACAAGTACACCCAGACCCAGGGCACAGCGCAGCTCCTTGAGGCCGTTGCCGAACAGTGCCGCCGCGAGTTCGGCTGGCACGACCCGCATCGCGGGGCATCCTTCGGCGAACGCGGGTACCTTGTCACCTCCGGCACATCGGGCGCGCTGATGCTGGCGCTGTTGGCGACGGTCAACCCGGGCGACGAGGTAGTCTTCACCGACCCCTACTTCGTCATGTACAAGCACCTGACGGCCCTCTGCGGCGGCGTCCCGGTGGCCGTGGATACCTATCCCAACTTCCGGCCCGACGTGCAGCGGATAGCCGACGCCATCACCGACCGCACGCGTCTGCTGATCATCAACTCCCCGACCAACCCCACCGGGTGCGTCTGGACTGAGCGAGAGCTTCGCGACTTGGCGGACGTCGCGGCCAAACGCGACCTGCTGGTGATTTCAGACGAGATCTACAACCTGTTCTGCTACGACCAGCCGTTCGTCTCATTGGTCTCGGTCTACGACAACACGCTCCTGCTCCGTGGCTTCTCCAAGAGTTACGCGATGACCGGCTGGCGGATGGGCTGGTGTACGGGGCCCAAGGCCATCGTCGACAAGATGACGATGCTCCAGCAATACAGCTTCGTGTGCGCCCCCAGCATGGCACAGGCGGCCGGGCCGGCGGCGCTGGCGACAGACATGTCGGCGGCGGCCGCGGCCTACAAGCGCAAGCGCGACATGGTCTACGCGGCGCTGGGGCCGGCGATGGGCCTCGTGCGGCCGGACGGCGCGTTCTACGCCTTCTGTCCCGCCCCCGGCGGCGACGCCACGAAGTTCGTCGCCACGGCCATCGCCAACAACGTGCTGATCATCCCGGGCAGCGTCTTCTCCGCCCGCGACACGCACTTCCGCCTGTCCTACGCGACCAGCGACGACAAACTGGCCAAGGGACTCAAAGTCCTGGTCGGGCTGACCTGATTTGTTCCGGATTTCGTGCTTCGGGTTTGGGACTTGTCACTGTTGGGGCGACTTGACGTGTTGTGGGCGGCTGGCATTCCCATTTGACTTGCCCCGCCGTCGCCCGCTAGCATAGCCGCTCCGGTTGTCCGTGAATTCCTCCGGTCGATGGCGGTCTGGAATGATAGCGGTGATAAGCGACATCCATTCGAACGTCGAGGCGCTTACGGCCGTGCTCGACGACGCGGCGGCTCGCAAGGCCGAGCAGATCATCTGCCTCGGCGACGTGCTGGGCTACGGCCCGCAGCCCAAGGAGTGCCTGGACCTGGTCATGGCACGGTGCAGCGTGACGCTGATGGGCAACCACGACTACGCCGTGCTCTACGAGCCCAACAAGTTCAACATCGGGGCCGAGACCGCCTGCTTCTGGACCCGCCAGCAGCTCGACGACGAGCCGGACGCCGCCAAGCGCAACGCCCGCTGGGAGTTCCTGGGCAACCTGCCGGTCAAGCACACGATCCCGGCGGAGGCCTCGGAGATCGGCGAGATGGTCTTCGTCCACGGCAGCCCGCGGAGGCCCGTTAACGAGTACATCTTCCCCGACGACGTCTACAACGTTCCCAACAAGATCCACAGCCTCTTCGAGCGGTTCGGACACCTGTGCTTCGTGGGGCACACGCACGTGCCGGGCGTGTTCCTGGACACGCCGGACTTCTACAGCCCCGACGAGCTGGACATGGTCTTCGAGACCAGCCCGGACCGCAAGGCGCTCATCAACGTCGGCTCGGTCGGCCAGCCTCGCGACCGCGACAGCCGCGCCAGCTATGTCGTCGTCGAGCCGGGCAAGATCACGTTCGTCCGCGTGCCGTACGACGTGGACGCGGTCATCAAGAAGGTGCAGGCCGTGCCCGAGCTTGACGCCTACCTGGGCTCGCGGCTCAAAGAGGGACGCTAGAAGAGGCAAGATGCGGAATTCAGAAGGCAAGAGGCGGAATGCGGAAGGAAGGCTGCGGAATGCATTCTTCATCTTGCCTTTTGCCTTTTGCCTGCATGTTTCCTCATTCTGCTTTGGAGCGCCGGCCGAGGCGCCGGCGACCTCGACCAAGGCGGCGTCGGCGCCTGCTCCGCCAGCATCCGCCCCCACCGTGCCGGCGTCCGCGCCGGCCCAATGGGTCGTCCCAGGCGCCGAGGAACCGCCCCGGCAGTACATCATCGGCTCGCTGGACAGCCAGAAGAACGCCCAAGGCAAGCCGCAAGGCTACGTCCTCCAGGCGGTGCTGGACTCGCGCGGCTCGGCCATCTACACGGTCAAGCTGGCCGACTACTACATGACCGCACATGACAAGCGCATGGCGGCCAGGATGTCCGAGGCCCAGTTCGAACAGGAAGTCCAGAAGGAGAACGTATCGCCCTCCTGGAACTGCGGGCACTACAGCCTGCTCAATCCCGTCCAGTACGGGAACTGGTCTTACCTGCCGATGGAGACCATGCGCGTCTGGGTCGGCGGGGTCAAAGAGCCGTTCTACCCCGACACGTCCTGGCAGTGTGTGAGACAGGAGACTGCGCCCGACGGCAATTCCGAGAGCATCACTTTCGCCTGGACGCTGGGCAAGGGAACGCCTGGCGCGCCCCTCCCCCGCGAGGCGGAGGTCCTGCGACTGGAGAAGACCTACACTGTCCATAAGCTGGACTACTCCATCACCGTCACGCTGAAGGTCGAGAATCGGTCCGCCGCCGAACAGGTCTTCAAGATAGACCAGGCCGGTCCCACAGGAGTCCCGGAGGAGCCGCACGTGAGGGGCGATTCGCGGCAGGCCGTCTACGGCCGGCTCGACCCCGGCGACAAGACCGTCAGCTTCAACTACAAGGCAGAGAAGGACCTCAAGGACGTCAAGGAATACCCGTCGGAAGACGGCCTGTCCGCCAACGAGAGGCCCGTCGGCACGAGCAACGAAGCCAAGCCCATCGTATGGATCGGGCAGACGAACAAGTACTTCGCCGCACTCCTGCACCCCGAGCTGCCCGCCGGCCGTCACTTTGAGGGCGCCAGCTTCTACCTGTCCGCCGCGGAGGAATCGCCCTACTCCAGGACCTGGTTGACGGGCATGACCCTTTCGGACATCAAGCTGAAGCCGGGCCAGAGCGAGGAGATCGGCTTCGACCTCTTCACCGGTCCCAAGGACCGCGACATGCTCAAGGGCGATCCGGCCGCCCTTGGCAAGCCCCTCTACAAGGAACTCAACTACTTCAGCACCGTCGACGTCACCGGCAGCGGATGCTGCGGCATGACCTTCTGCACCTTCGGCTGGCTGACGGTGATGATGATGTGGCTTCTGACGTTCTTCGCCAAGTACGGGGCCTTCGGCAACTACGGCGTGGCGATCATGATCCTGGTGGTCCTGGTGCGCCTGGTCCTGCACCCGCTGACCAAGAAGGGCCAGGTCTCGATGGCCAGGATGCAGAAGCTCGCCCCGCTGGTCAACAAGCTCAAGGAGAAGTACGCCGACGACAAGGAGACGCTCAACAAGGAGATGATGAAGCTGTACAAACAGCAGGGCCCCGCCCAGATCATGGGCTGCCTGCCGATGTTCCTCCAGATGCCCATCTGGATCGCCCTGTGGACTGCGCTGAACAACGCCATCGAGCTTCGCCAGGCGCCGTTCCTGCCTGTGTGGATCACCGACCTGTCCAGCCCCGACTCTATCATCAGTTGGTCCAAGCCGGTCGAACTGCCACTGTTCGGCGCGATATACGGGTTCAACCTGCTGCCGATCCTCATGGTCATCGCGATGGTCCTCCAGACCAAGCTGATGCAGCAGACCCCCGCGACGGCCACGCCCGACCAGATCCGCTCGCAGAAAATGATGATGTACATGATGCCCATCATGATGCTCGTCTTCCTGTACACGGCGCCGTCCGGGCTGAACCTGTACATCATGGTCTCCAGCTTCGCCGGCGCGGCCGAGCAGTACGTCATACGCAAGCACATCAAGGAGAGGGAGGCCGCCGAGGCCGCCAGCACCATCGTCGTCGAGGCGCCCGGCAAAGGCCCGCGCGGAGGGCGCCCCAAGAAGCCCAAAGGCCCGTTCTGGATGAAACGCGGCTGAAAAGGGGACACTCTACTTTCTCCCCTCATCGAGATTGGCAAGGCGCTCGGATGCGGCAATGGCCAGGTATCGCCCAAACTGAATTTGACACCGTGGAAAAAGCCGAATGTCCCCTTTTCCGGCCGGCGAGCCGGGTTACTATGGCATGACGTATGAAGCGAGCAACGTTCACAGGCGGGATCGACCTGGCGGGTGTCAAGGAAGCCACGCTCGACTCGCCGATCTCGCCATGCCCGCGGCCCTCGCGGCTGCTGGTGCCGCTGGCGCTCACGGATGTCCCTCCGGCTACCCCAAATGTCGGGATCGGGGAACGGGTCTCTGCTGGTCAGAAGATCGCCGGGATTGGCGATCCGCAATCCGCAATCCGCAATCCAAAATCAATTGATGTTCTCGCCCCGCTTGACGGCAAGGTCAGCGCCTTCGTCACGGCCGCCGTCGCCGCGCGGGACGGCTTCGTGGATGTGCCGGCCGTCGAGCTGACGGACTTGTCCGAGCCGGTCCTGCCCGCGCCTCCTGAGGCGGAGTGCAATTGGCGCGACCTGTCCGCCGATGAGATTCGCGCCAGGATTGCCTCCGGCGGCCTGATCACGTTCCGCCGCGCGCCGGGGACGATGGCCGACTGGCTCGACCGGGCCATTGCCAAGGGCTGCCGCACGCTCATCGCCAACGGCATGGAGCACCAGCCGTACGTGACGGCCGACCATCGTCTCCTCACCCAGCACGGCGGCGAGGTGGTCGGCGGACTCGCCATCATCGCCAAGGCAATCGGCGCGAAGGATACGATCCTGGCCGTCGACCACCGCCGCATCGGCGCGTATCGGGGCCTGCTTGCGCCGGCCCGCTCCCACGGCGTCAATCGCGTCGCGCTTTGGCACAAGTACCCGATGGGCAGCGACGTGATGCTGACGGCCATCCTCACCGGCAAAGAGACGCCGCCGGGCGGCTCGACGATGGACGTTGGCACGGCCGTCATCCATCCCAGCGCCTGCCGCGCCGTCTGGCAACAGGTGGTCCACGGCCGGTCGCCGCTTGGCCGGGTGGTGACCGTGTCGGGCGAGCGGATCGCCAAGCCGGCGAACTACTTCGTCCCCTTCGGCACGCCCTGCTGCGAACTGGCCGGCGACGCGGAAGGCCCGCTGATCCACGGCGGGCCGATGAACGGCCTGGCCTGCCCGGACGGCGCGGTGGTCGGGCCCGCCACGGATGCCGTCCTCGCGATCGACTCGCCCCAGCCCGTCGCGCCGGGCCCGTGCATCCGCTGCGGCTGGTGTACCGACCAGTGCCCTGTGCGGCTGAACGTCGCCGCCCTCAACGACATGTACGAGCTTTCGCTGGTCGAGCAGGCCCGGCGGGCGGGCGTGATGGCCTGCCTGGAGTGCGGCGTGTGCGGGTTCCTCTGCCCGGCGCAGCTTCCGCTGACCCATCGCGTGAAGGCGCTGAAGAGGGCGGTGCGAGAGGCACAGAAGAATGCCTAATGCCAAATGCCTAATGTCTAACGCCTGATGCCTAACCGGCCGGCCGTGGCATTAGACACTAGACATTGAGGATGCGGACAAACAACGTTGGCCAGCATGACCACATACAGGGACCACTCCGCAGTCATGCCGCAGGCCCCATTCCTGCACGCGGGCGAGGGCGCGCGGACGGTGATTGTCATCATGCTGGCCGCCGCGTGCGGGCCGCTTGTGGCGGGCATGATCCTGTTCGGCTGGCGGGCGGTGATGGTCGCGGGCGTCTCCGTCGGCACGTGCGTCTTCCTCGAGAACCTGTACTACCGCGTGACGAAGGTGCCTGCGCTCGTCGGCCGGTCCCACGCGTACCTGACCGGAGTGCTGCTGGCGGTCACGCTGCCGCCGTTTGTGCCGTGGTACGTGCCGGCAGTCGGCGCGGCCTTCGCGATCATCGTCGGCAAGGCCGTGTTCGGCGGCATCGGCCACTTCCTCTGGCAGCCGGCGCTCGTGGGGCGGCTGGCCGTCGCCGCCATGTTCTCGACAGCCCTCAGCCCGGCCCTATGGCCCGTGCTCGCGCGGGACCACCTGCTCATAGGCGACGTGACCAACTGCCAGGACGTCTCCCGCCATCGCGCGCAATCGGGCGGCACGAGCCTGGAGATCGAGGTTCTCAACGACTGGCGGAGCAAGCCCGCGCCGGAGGGCAAGGACGGCTTCCTGCTGACCACGCCGCGGACGGCGCTGGCGGGCCTTACCAGCACGACACGCCCGGCGTACAGCGCCATCGCGACGCCGCAAGGCCCGCAACTGCCGGCGATCAGGCATCTGCCATCGGTCACGAACCTGCTGTGGGGCGCGTACGGCGGCGGCATCGGCGAAACGTGCGCGCTGGTCATCATCATCAGCGGGCTGTACCTCATCTACCGTAGTTACGTCACGTGGCGGATACCGCTGATGTTCGTCCTGTCGGCGGCGGCGGTGGCGGCGCTGGCGCCGATACAGCTTGAGGGGCCCAACCACACGGTCATCTTCGGCTGGGGGCCGCCGGGCGGGTGGTCGTCGCCGCACGTGCCGGCCGTGACGCAGTGGCTGTCGGGCGAAGCCTGGCGGGCGTGGCTGGACGGTTGGACCCGGCCACCGCTCCTGGTCGAGGGGCTGGACGTGGGCTTTGTCTACGTCAGCTACCAGGTGCTCGGCGGCGAGCTGATGCTGGCGGCGTTCTTCCTGGCCACGGAGATGACCTCACGGCCGGTGACGAGCGGCGGACAGGCGGTCTTCGCAATCGGCTGTGGAGTGCTGGCGATGCTGCTGCGGCTGTACACGGACCTTCCCATCCCGGCGTACATCGCCGTGCTGGCGATGAACACGTGTACGCCGGTGATGGATGCGCTGTGGCGGCCGCGGGTGCTGGGGACCAGGCGAGCGTGGTGGCGGCTGGGGATTCGGTGACGCCCCAGGGGAAAGGTCAGAGGAAGACGGAAATATCCAATATTCAACACTCAATGCTCAGTTCTCAAGCATCAGAAGAGACACGGCCGTCGCTGCTACTTGAACATTGAGAATTGAGTGTTGAGTATTGAATACTGCTTCTATTGGGCAATTGGAGGACAAGGCCTGCGTCAGGCCCGGCGTCTGAAGACGGCCAACCATCCAACAGCCGCGGCGACCGACAGTATCGGCTCGATGGGCACGCGGAACCGCGGATGAGCGGCCGGGCCGGGAAGCAGTGCCGACACGATCACCAGCATCGCCATCAGCCACACCTCCAGCGGCATGCGGATGCGGAATCGGCGGATGATGCACGCAACGACGCCAAGCATCTTGACCGCGAACACGGCCGTCAGAGGGATGGCGACGGCGATGGCCGTGCGGTTGTCGCCGAAGTAGTGCCTCACGGCCGGCCAAAGCCCCTGCTCGTGGAGGAGGTTCAGCGTGCCCCGCCCGCCCGTGGCCAGGCCAGCCACTTCTAGGACTTCCGACGCATCGGGGAGCCAGAAGGCGAGGTCGCCCTTTAGATGGATTTCCAGTGCCTCGAGCGGATGGCCCTTGATAGCATTAATGTCAACTTCCATGCGATAGCGAGCTGCTTCTCCGGGAGTCTTCCACCGTTCGTTTGGGCCCAAGTCAAACCCGTACTCATGCCAAATGGCATCTTGCCAAACCCCCAGAAGACCGTAGGAGATGCTGCTATTGTCCTGAGAAGTAGCGACGCTTGTGCCACGCCCTCCCGCGTGGAGCTTCTGATGGGTCTCGTACAACCAGCGATACTCACTCGGCAAGTGCAACCTAGAGGCGGCATACTTGCAGTAGCTGTCCGTCGCGAAGCTGGAGAAGCCCCGATAGTCGGCGACGTATGAGTTCCGGACTACCCACGGCGCGCAGATTGCGATCACGATGAGTGCGAAGGCCCCCGCCCTGCGGAACCCGTGATGTCCGGCGGTCAGCACAGTGAAAAACACGGCCGCCAGTATGATCCCCACCGGCCGGACGTAGCAGGACAAGCCGAGCACCACGGCCGCGGCAAGCAAGGGCCACCAGACCTGCCACGGCCCGGCCGTGCGCTGTCCCAATTGGTTCGGCCCTGTAAACGAAACGGTCCTTTGGAGTGCGGCGGCAACGACGCCGCTTTGGCTCGCCCCGGCGCCCGGGGAATCCAATGCAGCGCGTTCACCCGCCGTGAGACCCGAGGAAGCCAAAGCGGCGTCGCGTCCCTTCGGGACTTTGCCGCCGCACTCCACAGGCAGGCCGCCCTTATCCAACTCTTCCCTACTCGCCGGTCCCTCGCCCCTTCGGGCGAGCAACTGTTGCCTGGTCGCCCGGAAGTGTCTGAAGATCAGCACCACCGCGAGGGTCAGCATGAACGCGAAAATGCTGTCGGAGAGTATCCGGCAACTCGACGCCACCGCCAGCGGCGTGAAGGCCTGGAAACCGGCCGCGACGAGCCCGGCGCGCTGGCCGGCGATGCCACGCCCAAGGAGGAACGTCAGCACGATCAGGGAGCAGTCCAGCAGGATCTGCGCCAGGAGCGCGGCCCGCCACGCGGTCGCGGCGACGCCCCAATGCCAGGCCTGCCAGAAGGCCAGGTACGCCGGATAGCCCGGCGTGCGGAAGATTTCCGGCCACCGGCCGTCGGGGTCCATCGCGAAGCAGCCCCTCTCATCCAGCGACCGGGCAAGCTGCCAGTAGTCGCGCGAGTCGGGCGTGAAAACCCCCTCTGGCCGGTCCCACGCGCACGCCAGCAGCGCCAGCCGCGCCGCCAGGCCAAGGGCCACGATGGACCAGAGCCATTTGCTTCGCATGTCGGCATGATACATCAGGGACGGCAACCGGGAAGAGGCAACAGGCAACGGGCAACAGGAAGCACGGATTCTCGGCACTTCCGCCGTTGCCTGTTGCCCGTTGCCGCTGTCTTGGGAAAACTCCGCCGATTCGTGGTAATATCGCTCCATGGCCGCTACCGTCAAAGTCAACGAGATACTCCTGTCCATCCAGGGCGAAGGCACGCGGGCGGGCCGGCCGTGCGTGCTGGTCCGCCTGACCGGGTGCAACCTGCGGTGCGAGTGGTGCGACACGGCCTACGCCTGGGACGAAGGCACCGACATGTCCATCGACGCCGTCCTCTGGCGCGTGGCGGAACTAGGGTGCAAGCTGGTTGAGGTAACCGGCGGGGAGCCGCTGACCCAGCCGGCCGCCTTGGACCTGCTCGCGCGGCTTTGCGAGGAGGGCTATGAAACTCTACTTGAGACCAACGGCTCGCTCGACATCGCGCAGGTTGACAAGCGCGTCGTGCGGATAGTGGATTTCAAGTGTCCCTCCAGCGGTCAGCAAGAGGCCAACCGCTGGGCCAACGTCGCCGCGCTGACCAAGCGCGACGAGGTCAAGTTCGTCCTGGCCGGCCGCGGCGACTACGAATTCGCCCGGGCGGCCGTCGCGGAGCACAAGCTGTGCGACAAGTGCCCGGTGATCTTCTCGCCGGTGCTTTCGCGCCTCGCCCCCGCGACGCTGGCGGGCTGGATACTGGAGGACCATCTGCCGGTGCGGCTGGGGCTCCAGCTTCATAGGATTATCTGGCCGGGGAAGGAAAGAGGCGTGTGAGCAATTGTAGATTGCAGATTGCGGATTGCAGATTGCCCACCGGCCGCCGATCTGGCTGCTCCGTTCACTCTACAATCTGCAATTTACAATTCCTTGGCTCGCGGCCCAACGATGGTTGAAGGCTTGACATGAATGCCGAACTGATTAGGACCTTTTACTTCGAGGCCGCTCACACGCTGCCGGGCGCGCCGAATGGGCACAAGTGCCGCCGCTTCCACGGGCACAGCTACCAGGTCGATATTCACGTGGCGGGGAAGGTCGATGAGCGGGCCGGGTGGGTGATGGACTTCGGCATCATCAAGAAGGCGGTCGAGCCGGCCGTCGCCGAGCTTGACCACCGCTGCCTCAACGACATCGAGGGCCTTGAGAACTCCACCAGCGAGATGATCGCCAAGTGGCTCTGGGACCGCATCGCGCCCGCCCTGCCGGGCCTGACGGCCGTCGTGGTGTGGGAGAGCCGCACGTCGAGATGTGTCTATCGGGGCGATAATCGAGGTTGACCTCGTGGCCCGCCAGCCATGTCATCTCGGCCGACAAGGGAAACCTTCGTCTTGGTGAAGCTCGCACAAGACGACGGCTTGAGAGGAAACGTCTGCTTGGCGAAGGTCTACGAACCGGTTCCCTCCGGTTTGCCCTCTGTGGTGCCGGGATGGCGGAATTGGCAGACGCGCTGGTTTGTCAGACCAGTAACACTCAAACCGTGTTGTGCGGGTTCGATCCCCGCTCCCGGCACACTTTGTTCGCGAAGACTCTTGACTTTTGCTCTTGGTCGACCGATAATTCTGTTGGTTTGAGTGTTACCGGCTACAGCCGGGCGTCGGAACGCCGCAGTGACAGCGGCGTTCTTTTTTGCGCCCCCACCGCCAATCTGATAAGATAGATGGGTTATGCGGGACTGGCTCATAGGCAGGATTCTCCCCGGCATCGCGGTGCTTTGCGCAGGCGCGGCCGTGGTTTACGCGCTTTACGGCCGCACCGGCCCGGACCTGAAGCGGCGCGACCCCGTGCCGGAGATCGTCCCGCCGGTCGACCAGGTCTTCGAGCCGACTGCGCGCAAGGCGATCATCCCCGTGGCGGCCGGCAAGCCCGGCGAGTCCAATGGCGACTGGCCCAACTTCCGCGGGCCGGAGCGCGACGGCATCTGCCACGACAAGGTCGCCCTGACCCGGTCGTGGCCGGCCGAGGGGCCTAAGCAGCTCTGGGGCATGGACCTTGGCGAGGGCCACGCCGGGCCTGCCGTCCACAACGGCCGCATCTACCTCCTCGACTATGACCCGCCCGACTGGTGGTACATCCGCCCCGACGAGGTGAAGGATTGGGACGTCCTCCGCGCGAAGCTGTCCGTGAGGGAAGGCAAGGCCGACGATGGGGTCCTGGCCCGTATCCGCCAGCTCATGCCGCCCGCGTCGCCGGCGGTCGAAAGTGTCAAGGAGAAGGACATCGGCAAGGTGGCCATGCTGGTGGGCCTGTCCGGCATCGTGGACAACAAGGACTTCTTCCGCCCCGGCTTCATGGCAGAGCTCAACGTGCCGGCCGAAGAGGCCAACGTCGCCCTGGACAAGAAGACCGAGGGGGGCAAGGAGACGTACGTCCTGAAGCCCCGTCTCAAGACCGCTCAGCTCCGGCGCTTCAATCGCCTGCTCCTGGATCTTGCCCTCGCGCCGGCCATTGAGAAGTCGGAACACGCCGACGTGCTGCGGTGCATCTCGACGGATGATGACGACGGCAAGGGCGGCCGCAAGGAAATCTGGCGGTTCGCCTACCCGGTGGAGCTTGCTTATGACCACGGCATGAGCCGGACGGTCCCGGCCGTCACCGACAAGTACGTCGTCTCCATCGGGCCGAATTGCCACGTGCTGTGCCTGGACGCCGTGACAGGCAGCCCGCTCTGGGGCATCGACCTCATCGGCCAATACCGCACGAAGCGGCCGCAGTGGTACGCTGCTCAATGCCCGCTCATTGACGGCGACCGGGCGATCATCGCGCCGGGCGGCACGTCGCTGATGATCGCGGTGGAGCTCTCAACCGGCAAGGTGCTCTGGAAGACGCCCAACCCGCACGGATGGAAGATGACGCACTCATCCATCGCGACGATGGAGGTCGGCGGCAGGAAGATGTACGTCTACTGCGCCGGCATAGTGCCCGATGGCGGCGTAGTGGGCGTGGACGCCAAGACCGGCGAGGTCCTGTGGGAGACGGATGCGTGGGTCGTCACCAACGCTTGCGTCGCCTCGCCCGTGCCCGTGGGCGACGGCCGGCTCTTCCTCAGCAGTGGTTACGGGGCAGGGTGCATGATGATGCAGGTCGTCGAGGAGGGCGGCAAATTCGCGATCAAGGAGCTGTGGCGCCTGCCGGAGAGCCAGTTCGGCGCGGTGCAGCAGACGCCAATCCTCTACGAGGGCGACCTCTACGGCACGCGGCCGGACGGCCAGTTCGTCTGCCTGGGCCTGGATGGCAGGATCAAGTGGACCAGCGGCGCGGCGAACAAGTTCGGCATCTACGGCGGGCCGTACATGATCGCCGATGGGCTGATCTACGTGATGGACGACGACGGCAAGCTGACGATTGCCGAGGCGTCGCCGGATGGCTTCAAGAAGCTCGCCCAGGCGCGCCTCCTCCACAACGGCGATTCGTGGGGGCCGATGGCGATGTACGACGGGAGATTGCTGGTGAGAGATGTCAGAAGGATGATCTGCCTGGACGTAAGGAAATAGAACACGGATTCAACGGATTCCAAGGATTTCACGGATCGGATTCATGCTGAAGGGAACAGAAATAAATAGGGACGCACCCTATTTTCCTGGCGATTTCAGGAATAAATGGGGTGCGTCCCTATTTATTTCGCGCGGCATGACGGCCGGCAATGTGCTGATAGCGATCGTCGTGATCGCGGCCGTCGCCGGCGGCGTGCTGGTGGTCCTGTGGGGCTCGCCCGGCAAGCCGCCGGAACCCATCTTCAAGTACGACAGCGAGCAACTGCCGCCGACCGACCCGGCGCTGATCCACTACAGACAGGTGATGGAGATTCAGACGCAGTTCAAGGAACTGCGGGCGGTGGCCGCGAGCCCCAATGGCCCAGGGTATGCCAGCTATCAACAGCCATATGGTGCTGGTGGGCCGACGGAGATGGACCTCAATGGCCGCGTGTTCGTCGGCGGGGACAATCTCGTGTTGATCTATGTGCAATTTCGGAATGAACACGAGTTGACTGAGTTCGGCAAGATTACATTGAACGCTGATCCACGATGCCTGGCTCTAGACGGCAAGGGCAACCTGTATATTGGCACAAGAGAACATATCTACGTCGACCGGGCTGAAACCAGCCCAGAGACTTGGCCCTCCCTCGGTCCCAAGGCCGATATCCGGTCCATCGCCGTGACGCCCGATGGCAAGGACATCTTCGTCGCCGACGGCGGCAACGCGTGGGTCGTCCACTACGACAATACCGGCAAGATTCTCGGCTACATCGGCCGGGATGAGAAGACGGGCGAGGGCAAGTTCCACACGGAGCTGCTCCACTGCTTTGACGTGGCCGTCGGCGCGGATGGGCTGGTCCGCGTGGTCGATCCGCAGAAGCACGCCATCCAGACGTACAGCCTGGACGGCGCGCTCCAGACCTCGTGGGAGAAGTCCGGCGGCGGCATCGACGGCTTCCACGGCTGCTGCAACCCGACCGACATCGCCCTGCTGCCCGACGGCAACATCGTGACCTGCGAGAAGGGCGGCGGTGTGCCGCGGATCAAGGTGTACGACCCCAACGGCAATCTCGTATCGGTGGTGGCCCCGCCGGGCAGTTTCAAGGGCGACAGCGACCGCCTGGACGTGGCTGTCGACCGCGACGGAAGGATCATTGCCATCGATCCGACGAGGAAGACAGTGCGCGTGTTCGAGAAGACCGCCCAAACCCAGCCCGATACCACGAGCAGGCCGGAACCCGCGACGCGGAATTGACCGTTTAATGAGTGTGGACACATGAACGAGGAATCACAGCAAGCCAGTACCCGGCGGCAATTGCTGGCCACTGCCCTTCGCGGCGCGGCGGCCGGCGCTATTGCGGCGCTGGCGGCCGTGCTGATGCTCAGGAACGGCCGGGCGCCCGGCCCGCTTGAGGGCCAGAACTGCATCAACGAAGGCCTGTGCCGCTCATGCGCCGCCTTCGACGGCTGCCGCCTGCCCGCGGCCCTTGTGCGAAAGCAGTCACCGGACAAATCATGAGCCGGACCGCCGACAACAAGAAGCCGCCCCAAGGCATGACCCGCCGGGCGTTGCTCCGCACGGGGCTCCGTTTTGCGGCCATCGGCGGCCTTGCGGGCGGGGCGACCGCCCTTGCCGGCGTCGGCCGGTCGCGGCGCGGCAACACCGTCTGGCAGATCGACCCTTACAAGTGCATGCGCTGCGGCAACTGCCAGACGTACTGCGTGCTGAAGCCCTCGGCCGTCAAGTGCGTCCACGCCTTCCCCATGTGCGGATACTGCGAGATTTGCACGGGCTTCCTCCCGCTTGGGAACATCGGCAACAACGAGGCCGCCGAGAATCAGGTCTGCCCCACCGCCGCCATCAAGCGGACGTGGGTCGAGCAGCAGTTCTACGAATATCGCATCGACGAGTCACTGTGCGTCGGGTGCGGCAAGTGCGTCGAGGGCTGCTCGCAGCGGGGCAACGGGTCGCTGTTCCTCCAGATCCGCCACGACCGTTGCGTGAACTGCAACCAGTGCGCGATCGCGGCGGCCTGCCCGTCCCGCGCCATCAGCCGTGTAAGCGCCTCAACTCCCTACATCATCAAAACGCGGGGGCACAAGGCGTGATCAGAGCCGCCGCCGTCATCGCCCTGCTCCTGGCGGCCGCCCTCCCGAGCACTGCCGTCGCCCAGGAGCGCAACCCGCCGCCGGTCTTCAAGAAGACCGGCCACAAGCTCCCCGAGACCACCCAGCCGCCGGCGCGTTGGCCCACAATGGAGTACGTCGACGTCGCTGTACTGGCGGCCGCGCTCGGCGCGGCGTCGTATCTGGCGGTCAAGAGGCGGAGCCGCCGCGCGCTCTTCGTTCTGATGCTCGCGAGCCTGGCGTATCTGGGTTTCTACCGCCAGGGCTGCGTCTGCCCCATCGGCGCGATACAGAACGTGACGCTGGCGATATTCGACCCGACCTACGCCATCCCTCTGGCGGCCGTCGCGTTCTTCGTGCTGCCGCTGGCGGCGACGCTCTTCGCCGGGCGGACGTTCTGCGGGGCGGTCTGCCCGCTGGGCGCGGTGCAGGACGTGGTCACGCTGCATCCGGTGAAGGTCCCGACGTGGCTTGAGCACGCGCTGGGCCTGCTGCCCTTCGTGTACCTGACCGCGGGCGTGCTACTGGCCGCGACGGGCGCGCGGTTCCTGATCTGCGAGTACGACCCGTTCGTTGGCTTCTTCCGGCTGAGCGGCTCGCTCCAGATGATCCTGCTTGGCGGGATCATGCTGCTGATTGGCGTGTTCGTGGCCCGGCCGTACTGCCGGTTCCTGTGCCCCTACGGCGCGGTGCTGCGGATTCTCTCGCGCATCTCGTGGCGTCACGTGACGGTCACGCCCGATGAGTGCATCAAGTGCCGGCTCTGCGAGGATTCGTGCCCGTTCGGCGCGATCAACAAGCCCGCGCCCCCCATGCCGCCGCGGCATCGCCTGGCGGGCAAGGTTGCCCTGGCCGTGACGATCTGCCTGCTGCCGATTCTGGTCGTGCTTGGCGGGTGGGGCGCGAAGTTCCTGGCGCCCGCTCTATCCCGCGCGCACTGGAAAGTTGCCCTGGCCCAGCAGGTCTGGTCCGAGGAAGCGGACAAGGCCAAGGCGACGGCGGCCGGCGCGTCGGATGAGGCGATCGGCAAGCTGGAGGGCCGGACGAACGAGACCAAGAACTTCCGCAACAGCGGCCAGAGCCTGGAAGAGCTCCTCGCCGAGGAGAAGGCCGTCACGTCTCGCTTCGCGACGGGCCTGTGGTGGGCCGGCGCATTCCTTGGCCTGGTGATCGGGACGAAGCTCATCTATGTCTCGGTCCGGCGAACCAGCGCCGATTACGAGCCTGACCGGGCGCGCTGCGTGTCGTGCGGCCGGTGCTTCCTCTATTGCCCCAAGGAGCATGTCCGCCTGAGGAAGCTCAGAGGCACCGAACCGCCAAAGCCATGACTACGCCCCCGGACATCCCGGCCCTGCCCGCGGCCTCGAAGCCGGCCGACGGCCAGTCCCCCGCTCCGCGGCCGACGACGGCGCCGCCAATCTGGTACCGCCCCGCCCTCGTCGTCGCGATCGGTTCGGGCGTGCTGACGCTGGCCGTTGCGGCCGTGCTGCTGTGGGACACCGTCAGCACGCTGCGGGCGGATCCCTTGGCCTCCAAAGACATGGAGGCCATGATGACGGCCGTGCGCAAGAAGGAGAACAGGTCCAACGAAGCGCTCAAGGCCGAAATCCGCAAGCGCGATCTGGAGCTGCGGACGATCTACTTCCAGCGCCAATCTCAGGCGACGCGCGGCGGATGGGCGCTGCTCTTTTGCGGCGGCCTGTTCGTGATCTCCGCGCGGCTGGCGGCGCATGGCCGGCGCAAGGGGCCGCACCCGGCGCACGTCGCTGACCGCAACGGGCAGATCGCCGCTGGTCGGATCGGCCGCGCGGCCGTCACGGCGGTGGGCATCATCGTCGTCGGCTCGGCCGTTGCGCTGGGCATCATGACGCGCCAGTCGCCGCCGCCGGCGAGCATCCTTGGGCCGACGCCGTCGCCCTGGCCGGAGGTCACGCCCGCGCCGCCCCCGCAGGTCGCCAACGCCGCGGACTTCGCGAGGAACTGGCACCGCTTCCGCGGCCCCGGCGGCCTGGGAGTCTCGCCGTTCGCCAATGTGCCGGTCGAATGGGACGGCCGCAAGAAGAAGAACATCCTCTGGAAGAAGCCCGTCCCGCTTGAAGGCGAGAACTCGCCCGTCGTCTGGGGCGACCGCGTGTTCCTCGCCGGGGCGAACAAGGACACGCGCGAGGTCTACTGCTACTTCGCACTCGACGGCCGGCTGCTCTGGCAGACATCCGTCAAGGACGTTCCTAACAGCCAACCCACGCCGGATGCGGAAGGCATTACCGCCGGCTATGCGGCCCCCACCGTCTGCTGCGACGGCCCGCGAGTCTTCGCCATCTTCAGCAACATGGACCTGGTGTGCCTCAGCGCCGCGGATGGCAGGATCCTATGGAGCAAGAGCCTTGGCGCGTTTTCCAACGCCTACGGCATGGGCAGCTCGCCCATCCTGGCCGGCGGCTACCTGGTCATCCAGCTCGACCAGGGCCAGAAGGATGACACCGACAAGAGCAAACTCATCGCCCTCGACCCGGCCAACGGCGACCCGATATGGCAGACGACCCGGCCCGGCGGCCAGTCGTGGGCCACGCCGATATTGGTCGATTATCCCACCGGCCCGTCGGCCCCCAAGGGCGGGCAGATCATCACCAACGGCCTGCCCTGGGCCAACGGCTACTGCGCCGACGACGGCCAGGAGCTTTGGCGCGCCGACGTGATGGCCGGCGACGTGACGCCCTCGCCCGCGTTCGCAGACGGACAGGCGTTCGTAGTGAACAGCGAGGCGAACCTCAACGCGATCGACGCCGGCGGCCTGGGCATGGAGATGGCCACGCGAATCCTCTGGACTCCACGCGAGGAGGAAAGCGTGCCGCTGCCGGATATTCCCAGCCCCGTGGGCGACGAGAAGGGCAAGCTCCTCTTCCTGCTGAAGACCAGCGGAGAGCTCTCTTGCCTCGACATCGCCGACAAGGGCAAGCTGCTCTGGCAGAAGTCCCTCCGCGGCGAGTTCAACGCCTCGCCCTCGCTGGTCGGCGACAGGCTCTATCTGTTGGCAAAGGATGGGACGATGTACGTCGTGGCGGCCGGGCGCGAGTACAAGCTGATCGCGACCTCGCCCCTCGGCGAGGAGTCACTCGGCACGCCCGCCTTCGCGGATGGGAAGATATTCATCCGCGGCAAGAGAAACCTCTACTGCATCGCGGCGGGAAAGTGAACGAATTATGGTTCTGGATGAACTTCTGCATTCCGCCTTCTGCACTCTGCATTTTGCCTTTCATGCCGGCTGGAAGGCAGAATGGAAAATGCAGAGGACAGAGGGCGGAACGTAAGAGCTCAGCTCATGACTGGTTCGCGCTATGATCGAGAGCGTTGACATAGACCTGTCCTTCGTGGATGAGGCCGTGAGGCATATCGGGCGGTCGTCCGACAAGACGATCCCGCTCCTCCAGGCCATCCAGGCCCGCTATCGCTACCTGCCGCGGGAGGCGCTCAAGCGTGTGTGCGAATTGACCGACATCACGCCCGCGCAGATCGCTGGCGTCTCGACCTTCTACACGCAGTTCCGCCACTCACCCGTAGGCAAACACATGATCAGCGTCTGCCACGGCACGGCCTGCCACGTCAAAGGCTCGCGCCTCGTGCAGGATGCGCTCATGCGGGCCTTGGGCATCGAGGGCGCCGAGGACACCAGCCGCGACGGCCTGTTCACCGTCCAGAAGGTCGCGTGCCTGGGCTGCTGCACGCTGGCCCCGGTGATACAGATCGATCACGTCACCTACGGCCACCTCACGCCCGACACCATCGGCAAGGTCCTGGCGGACTTCCTGGACCTCGAGGCCGCCCGCGCCCATGCGCCGCACAGGCCGCCGCACGTCGCCAAGGGGCTGCAAGGCGAAATCCGCGTCGGGCTCGGCTCGTGCTGCGTCGCAAAGGGCAGCTCACAGCTTCACGACTTGCTGGGCCGGATAGTCGAGGAGCTTGGCCTGGATGTGGCCGTCAAGCGCGTCGGCTGCGTGGGAATGTGCCACCAGACGCCGATGGTCGAGGTGATTGTGGGTGGCGTGGGCGGTGGCGCGGGCGTCCCGCCCGCGCGTGACGTGGACGTCTCGTCCGCGCGTTCCGAGGGCGTCTCGCCCTCGGTATCAGACGCACGGGGGCAAGATGCCCGTGCCACTTCGCACTTCTACGCCCGCGTCCACAGCGAGGATGCGAAGGCCATCGTCCTCCGCCACTTCAAGCCCAAGGGCGTGGCGCGGCGGATATCGACGGCCCTGTCGCGCCTGCTGGACAAGGCGCTGACCGATGAGGAGTGGCCGGGCGTGGAGCACTTCGGCATCGAGGTCCGCGACCCGCCGGTCGAGGCGTTCCTCGGGCCGCAGCGCCACCTGGCGACGGAGCATTGCGGCCGGCTCGACCCGCTGAACATCGACGAGTATATCGGCCTTGGCGGCTTTGAGGCCCTGCGCCGCTGCCTGACGCGGATGCAGCCGCAGCAGATCATCGACGAGATCACGCGTTCCGGCCTTCGCGGGCGCGGCGGCGCGGGCTTCCCAACCGGCATCAAGTGGGCGGCGGTCCGCGCGGCCGGCGGCGACGAGAAGCAGATCATCGTCAACGGCGACGAGGGCGACCCCGGCGCGTTCATGGACCGCATGATCCTCGAGTCGTATCCCTACCGCGTCATCGAGGGCGTCGCCATCGCCGCGTACGCCGTCGGCAGCCGCCACGGCGTGTTCTACATCCGCGCGGAGTACCCGCTGGCGGTCAGGCGCGTCGGCGCGGCCATCAAGCACTGCCAGGAGCGCGGCCTGCTCGGCAAGGACATCGCCGGCAGCGGATTCGACCTGGACCTGCGGATCATGGAGGGCGCCGGCGCGTTCGTGTGCGGCGAGGAAACGGCGCTCATGGCCTCCGTCGAGGGCCGCCGGGGGATGCCGCGCCTCCGCCCGCCCTACCCCGCCCAGAGCGGCCTGTGGGGCAGGCCCACGCTCATCAACAACGTCGAGACCTATTCGCTCGTGCCCTGGATCATGCGCAACGGGGCGGCGGCCTTCGCCGCGCTCGGCACCGGGCGAAGCAAGGGAACCAAGGTCTTCGCGCTGGCCGGCAAGGTCGCCCGCGGCGGGCTGATCGAGGTGCCGATGGGCGTCACGCTCCGCCAGGTGGTCGAGGACATCGGCGGAGGCATCGCGGGCGGCCTGAAGTTCAAGGCCGTCCAGGTCGGCGGGCCATCCGGCGGATGTCTGCCCGCGGAAGTCTGCGACCTGCCCATCGACTACGAGGAGATGACCGGCGCGGGCGCAATCATGGGCTCGGGCGGGCTGGTCGTGCTGGATGAGAACGACTGCATGGTGGACATCGCCCGCTACTTCCTGGAGTTCACGCAGGACCAGTCGTGCGGCAAGTGTACATTCTGCCGGATCGGCACGCGGCGGATGCTCGACATCCTCAATCGCCTCTGCGAGGGCCACGGCCGCAAGGGCGACCTGGAGGAACTGGAGACGCTCGCCCGACAGGTGCAACGCGGCAGCCTGTGCGGACTGGGCAAGACCGCGCCCAACCCGATCCTCACGACGCTGCGGTACTTCCGCCCGGAGTACGAGGCGCATCTGAACAAGCACTGCCCGGCCGGGCGGTGCAAGGCGCTCATCCGCTACGTCGTCACCGACGACTGCATCGGCTGCACCAAGTGCTCGCAGGTCTGCCCGTCCGACGCGATCCCCATGCGGCCGTATGAGAAGCACGAGATTGACGACACGAAGTGCATCAGGTGCGACACGTGCCGAGGGATTTGTCCGACGAAGGCCATCAGGATTGAGTGACGACAAAAATGTCTAATGTCCAATGTCTAATGTCTATTGAACGTCCAAAGCCAAATGGCAAGGTGCGCGGAGGGGCCGCTGCCGCCATTTGGCATTTGAGCATTGGAGCTTCATTAGACATTAGACATTGGACATTAGACATTTGCGGTCCCGTCAGCCGGGCGGCGTGCAATGCCTAGACTTACCATCGACAACCGCGAAGTAACGATGCCGGAAGGGGCCACCATACTTGACGCGGCTGCCGAGTTGGGAATCCGCATCCCCACGCTCTGCTTTCTCAAAGGCCAGCTACCGCTTACCTCGTGCTTCGTGTGCGTCGTCAAGGTGAACGGCAAGGACAACCTCGTGCCGGCCTGCGCGACGGTGGCCGTCGACGGCATGAAGGTCGAGAGCCAGACTGCGGAGGTGCTGGCCGCGCGGCGGGCGTGCCTGGAACTGCTGATGAGCGACCACCTGGGCGACTGCATGGCCCCCTGCCATTCGATCTGCCCGGCCCGCATGAGCATCCCGCGGATGATCCGCCACATCGCCGCCGGCAACACGGCCGAGGCGCTGGCGACGGCCGCATCGTCGCTCGTCCTGCCGGCGACGCTCGGACGTATCTGCCCGGCCCCGTGTGAGAAAGGCTGCCGCCGCGCGGCCCGCGACGCGGCCGTCTCCATCCGCGCCCTGCACCGTTTCGCGACCGATACGGAACTCGCCGCGAGAAGGCCGTTCGTGCCGCAGTGCAAGCCCGCAACGGGCAAGTCTGTCGCCATCGTCGGGGCCGGGCCTGCCGGGCTGTCCGCCGCGTATCACCTGCTCCAGGCGGGCCACGCCTGCACGATCTTCGACGACCACGACGCCCCCGGCGGAATGCTCCGCTATGGCGTCGATGAGAAGCTGCTGTTGCGCGAGGTACTGGACGCGGAGATTGAGCCGCTCCGCCGCATGGGCGCGGTCTTTCGCATGGGCGTCGGCGTCGGCCGAGACATCACGATGGATGAACTGCGGAGGACGTTCGCGGCCGTCGTGCTGGCGGTGGGCGAGATCAGGCCCGTCACCGGCGACGCGTTCGGCGTCAAGGCGCTGGCCGGCGGAGGCGTCCACGCCGACAGGCATACGATGCAGACTTCCGTCGCGGGCATCTTTGCCGCGGGCGATGTCACAAGGCCGGCGCACGACGGCCTCACACCATCGCCCGCGCCCGCTGCGATAGGCCAGCCCGCCGTGGCGGGCGTATCCGCGGCCGGCGATCATCCCAAGCACCACCGCCAGAGAATGGCTGTGCGATCCGTCGCCGACGGCGCGGCCGCCGCGGCGGCAGTCGATCAGTACCTGCGCGGCCAGCCGCTGGCCGGCCAGCACCACCCATTCACCTGCCACATCGGCCCCTTGAAGGAGGGCGAGATCGACAAGTTCTGCGCGAAGGAAACGGGCGTCAGCCCCGCGCCGCGACAAAGGCCGGTTGACCATGCCGGCCTGACCGCGCCGCAGGCCGCCGCGGAATCCAGGCGGTGCCTCCACTGCGACTGCCGCAAGGCCGATGGCTGCCGGCTCCGCGAGCATTGCGACGCGCTGGGCGTGTCGGCGACTCGCTTCAAGGCCGAGCGGCGCGTGTTCGAGCACGACCTGACGCACCCATCCATCATCTACGAGAGCGGCAAGTGCATCGACTGCGGACTGTGCATTCAGATCGCCGCTCTTGCCAAGGAGCCGCTGGGCCTGACCTTCATCGGCCGTGGCTTCTCCGTCCGCGTCCGCGCCCCGTTTGATGGGACGCTTATGGCCGCCCTTGCGAAGGTAGCCGACCAGTGCGCAGCAGCGTGCCCGACAGGAGCGCTGGCGAAGCGGTGACTACCAGTCAATCTCGTTCTTCGGCAGATGGCAGTGCAGGAACCCCGCCGGGCCTTTCATCGCCCCGGCGCGATGGTTGTAGAGGGGCGAGAACTGGCCGGCCGGCGAGATGCCTACGACCCGGTCGCCCAGCCACATCACCTCGTAGTCCTTCAGGCCTGTTAGGCCCTTCTCGCCAACCGTTACCTTTTCCTTGCGTGGCGATGCGCCAAAGCGGATGTGAACCACAGTGCCGGCCGGCAGCTTGTCGCAAGCACTCGCGCCGAGGCACAGGTACGCCCCTTCGCGGCGAGTCTGGATGGCTCTCCCCTCGGCCGTCGCGACGGAGATCCTCTCCGATGCCCATGATGGCACGCGGATTCGCACCGCACGCTCATTGTGCATCGTGATCCGCACCAGGTCCTGCGCCGGCAGGAGCGACTCTACGGTCAGGTCCTCCGTGCGGCGCGACAGGAGCATGTTTATCGCCACGTCGCCAGCCGCATCGCGAGTCACGATGTTGTGCCACGCCAGGTAGAGGCCCCTGTTGCCGTATCCGCCGCAGCAGTCCATGAGCGTCCGCCGCAGGTCCGGACGGTCGCCGGTCTTGTCCCAGCCGGGGTCGTCGTAGCCGCTGATGAGGTCGTTGGGCGCGCTCCAGCCGGCAAAGCCGCCGATGGACCGCGAGGCAACGCGATCGAAGCTCGACATCTCCGTTGGGGACAGTCCCGCAGTCTGGGACTGTCCCCAGTTGTTCGACGAGCCAGGTACCCGAGACTGGGGACAGTCCCAAACAGCGGGACTGTCCCCGGCTTTCGCGCAGAACCCCACATCCCACACCTGGTTCTCGACAAGCTGATTTGCCGCGAACCGCTCGGCCATCGCCCACGCATCCGCGTCGCCAAGCTGCCCGAACTGCGTGGCCAAGTCGATGGCATCCGTGATCGTGCAGGTCTCGCAGCCCTCCTCGGCCGTCCTCCGCCCGGCGAACTCCGGGAACCAGCCGAAGCTCGTGCCATACCGCAGGCCCCAGTCGAACACCCGCCGCGCGAAGTCGATGTACTCGCCGCGCCCCACGAGACGGCCGAACCGCACCAGCCCCGCGGCCGTCGCGTAGCGGCTATGGAAATGGCCGTTGGTCCACACCGACTGCTCGCCGAAGTCCGCCCGCGAGAAGCCCCCATCCGCCGCGAATCGCCCGGACTGATAGACCATGTTGTACGCCAGCCCCTCGCAGAGCTCCATCGCCGCCTTGGAGCCGCTGGCTTGGGCGTATCTGGTCAGCGGGATCAGCAGCCGGCCGTAGTACGCCGGGTCGCCTTCGAGCCAGGTTTCATCCTGCCTGTGGTCGTGCGGCCCGGCCGCGATGGACCCGCGCGGCGTCCACCCGCCGGGGAAGTACGTCGAACCGGGGAAGAAGATGCCTTTCCCGTCGCGGTGCGCGATCTTCAGCAAGCCCCGCGCCAGCCCCTCGATGATCCCTTCCGCCTTCGCCGATCCCGTCTCCAGGTAGTCGCTCACGACGCCGAAGATGCAGCTCGCCTGGTCCATCATCTCGGCCACGGACTGGCACCAGGGCATCTCCGGCCGCCAAAGCAGGCCATCCGCCTTGAAGCACGCGCAAAGCATCTCGCGGAACTCGTGCTCGCGGGCGGTCCCGGCCGTGTCGCCGGTCATGATGCGGCAGGTCACCAGCGCGTCGAGGCGCCTGCCCATGCCGTCGCCAACGTCCCAGGCGTCGTGGCGGAATTCCGGCGGCCGTGCGCGCAGGAACGTCCAGAAATACGGCGTCCGCGTCCGCTCGTCGTAGTTGTTGACCAGGTAGTTGAAGCTCCGCCTGGCGAAGGTCTCAAGGTGCGATGGGTAAGAACGGGATGGCTCCATGCTGGCTCCTTCATAGAGGACATGGCGTCAGAAAGCCGGCGTGCAGAACATTCGCCGCGGAAACCGAGGCGAAGAACCTGCCGCCCTACGCACTTGTTCCGCCGCAGCAGCAGTAGAGGTCCTCCGGACGCATCTGAAGTTTTCCTGCGAGCATCTCCCAGACTTGCGGCTCCTCGCTGCACAACGTGACCGGGGTGCCCGGGCTGATGCGCCGGATCTCGTCCAGGTAATGGGCGTAGATTTCCGCCCTGGCCTGGCGCGGGAACGGTTGGCTCCAGGCCGATTCAGCCATCGCGGCCGGGGACCGCATCGCTTCAAGGAACCGGCGATCCAGCCGTTTCGGGCCTATGAGCAACTCGCACTCGGAGGGGCTCATGAGCGACAGCACCCACAACCGCACCGTCTCGGGTCGGACGACGGCGAAGAGCTTCTCCAGGCATTCGGTCGCCTCGCGCTTCCAGTCGGGGACCGGGATGATCGGCGAGAAGCCGACCCTCACCCGGTAGCCTGCCTGCTGGCAGCGGCGAAGGGCTTCGATCCGCTCCGACATGGATGGCGTCCCGCGTTCGATCTCGCGGCAGACCGTCTGCGTCGCCAGGGTGCAGTAGAAGATCGCATTTGACTTAGGCAGGTCCAGCAGGTGCTCGACGTTGTCGCTCTTGGTGTAATAGAGCAGGAACTTGTCGCCAGTCCGGGCGAACATCTCCGCCAGCGCGGCCGAAGCGCCGTACTCGGGCTCAAGGGCGATCTGGTCGCTGAACAGATCGTAGCGGTAGAGCTTCTGCTGCGGGCGGCGGAGGGTCATCTGGTAGACGTGTTCGACGAACTCCTCCACGTCGCACATGATGTTGAGGTAGTAGCCCTCCTCGCAGTAGTCGCACTTGTGGGGGCAGCCCTTGAGGCTGTGGATGCCCCAGCCGCCCTGGCAGACATACTGCCGCCCATCGACCACCAGCCTTTCGCGATGGCTGAAGGCGAATTCCTCACCCACGCCCGCGAGCAGGCGGGCAATCCTCTGCGACTGGACGTCGGCTGCGGCGGCGCATGGGTGTGTCTTCTGCCTCTGGCTCTCGTCCCACACAAACGTGTTGAAAATGAGCGAAGGGTCCTGCGGCCGTCGCTCGACCCCCTGCCGCACCCGGCCCGCGACGCGCGGCGTACCCGGCGCCGGGCCGGCCAAGGCCAGCACGGCCGCCGTGTCGGAGGCATCGATCTCCGTTACGGGAGGATTGCCCAGGGCCGCCAGCATGCGATCCATCCTGGCGACGGCCAAGGGATTGCTCCTGAGGCGGCGGTGGACGAACACGTGTGACGGCTTCAGTGCATACATCCGTCGCTCCGATGGCTATCCGGCGTTTCCTGTCGCAGGCGGCGCGTCGGCGACCGCCGCGCGCCGTCACTCCGCTATTGTCCGGCAAATCGATGGTTCTGCAAGCGTCCGGCGGAGCGCCATACTCATTCCTTTGAACCCCCGCAGCCCGTCGGCGTATACTGATTGTCGATGAGTTAACAGACACGTTCGCCCCGGGCGGACCGCTACGGGCAGGATGCCCGTGCCACTACCGCCCCGGCGGACGATGGAGAGCCAAATGGCCCACGTTGTTACCGACCTCTGCACCAAGTGCATGAACTGCACGACCATCTGCCCCGTGACCTGCATCCACCCCTGCGCCAACGAGGCGGGAGTAGAAACGGTCCCGCAGGTATACGTGAACCCCGATGAGTGCATCAACTGCGGCCAGTGCGCGGCCGAGTGCCCCTCCACGGCCATCTTCGCCGAGGAGGAACTGCCCCCCGACAAGCAGAAGTTCAAGCAGGTCAACGCCGACTACTACAAGAAGTAGCTCCAGGCGCGGCCACAGAACTGGAACACGGATTGCGTGGATTTTGGGGATTTTGGGAGGAAATCTCGTCGAATGCCTCCAGGGACCCCCAAAACCTTTGCAATCCGTGTTCCCCCACCCCCGGACCGGGCCGGATTTTTGTTCGGTAATTAGTTGACCCGCGGCCTTTGCCGAAATATATTAAGAACGGCGCCGGCGGCCGGAAAGCCTTGGCCGTCCGCCCGTAAGAGAGAGATCAGGTAGAGACGGCCGGGACGAAGCTGTTTTGACAAGCAGGCCGTCTGATAAGACGGTGCCCACCGCCCAGGATGGACGGTTGCGCCGGAGGCGTCGCCCCTAGCGGGGAATGCGGAAAAAGGACGCCCGCGGCGCGGGACACCGATATATCGCCCGTCAGGGCGAGGCCTTCGGGTCATATTTTCACATGAGCTACAGACGCAGAATTTCGAAAGCGGTTGGACGTCCGTACGCCTGGGTGTGCTTCGGATACGGGGTATCGCCTTGTTGTTGAAGCGTTCGGACAACCCGAGCTGTAGTTCGCCGCGGAGGACCGGCCCCGCGCGGTAGCAAGCCCGTCGCGGAAGGCCGGCCGCCGACCCGTGTGAATGTGAACTGATCGCCCCCGGCGGCGTGGCCGTTGTAAGCGTGAAGACGCAAGCCCCGTCGCTCATGCCTGCTTGTCCCCCGACGGTTTCCGGCCAGCCTCGCGCCTGTTTACGTAGAAAGGAATGTGCCTATGCAATCGTATTTCTCTCTCATGCAGGCCGGCGCCGCTGACATCTGGACTCACGTCGTCCTGCCGATCGTCTGCCTGATTATCGGCGCCGGCGTGGCCATCATACTGAAGGCCGTCGTTGAGCGAGCCAAACAGGCCACAGTCCAGAAGGAACTGGAGGCCATCAAGGCCGCCGCCGAGGCCCAGGCCAGGAGCATCGTCGCCACGGCCGAGTCGCAGGCCAAGTCGGAGTACATCAAGAAGCGCGAGGAATTCGACAAGGAGACCGAGAGCACCCGCCAGGAGCTTCGCGACGAGGAGAAGCGTCTGTCCAAGCGGGAGGACCTGCTCGACCAGAAGCTCGACGCCGTCGGCAACAAGGAGCGAATGGTCGATGCGGCCGAGAAGGCCATCACTGAGCGTGAGAAGGCCCTGGCCGCAAAGGACCGTCAGTACAATGAGCTGATCGCCCAGCAGAAGACGCAGCTACTCAAGGTGGCCAACCTCTCGCAGGATGAGGCCAGGGCGATGCTCCTGTCCAAGGTCGAGAAGGACATGGAGAAGGAGACCTCGCAGCTCATCGAGCGGCGTCTGGACGAGGCCCGCGACACGGCCGAGCAGCAGGCCCGCGAGATCGTCATCACGGCCATCCAGCGCTACGCCGCGGACCACACGGCCGACTCGACCGTCTCAACCGTCGACATCCCCTCCGACGACATGAAGGGCCGCGTCATCGGCCGCGAGGGGCGCAACATCCGGGCGTTCGAGAAGGCAACCGGCGTCGATGTCATCGTCGATGACACGCCGGGCGTCGTGGTCGTCTCCGCGTTCGACCCGGTCCGCCGCGAGATAGCCCGCCGCTCGCTGGAGAAGCTCATCCAGGACGGCCGAATTCACCCCACGCGGATCGAGGAGGTCGTCGCGGGCATCGAGAAGGAAGTCAACAAGCAGATCACCGAGTACGGCAAGCAGGCCCTCACCGAGGCCAACATCCGCTCCATGCACGGCAAGCTCGTGGAGCTGCTCGGCCGGCTGCACTACCGCACCAGCTACGGGCAGAACGTGCTGAAGCACTCGATGGAGGTCGCGTACCTCTCGCAGGTGATCGCGGAGGAGCTTGGCCTCAACGGCCAGCTCGCCCGGCGATGCGGCCTGCTGCACGACATCGGCAAGGCCGTCGATCACGAGGTCGAGGGCAGCCACCCGGCCATCGGCGCGGACCTCTGCAAGCGCTACGGCGAGAAGGACGAGGTCTGCAACGCGGTTGCCGGCCACCACGGCGACGTGGAGGCCAAGAGCATCTTCACGCCGATCATCTCGGCCGCCGACGCCATCAGCGCATCGCGGCCCGGCGCGCGGCGCGAATCGCTGGAGCGGTACGTCCAGCGGCTCCAGAAGCTCGAGGAGATCGCCAACTCGTTCGAGGGCGTCAAGCAGTCCTACGCGATCCAGGCCGGCCGCGAGGTGCGAGTCATCGTGGACGCCGAAAACGTGGACGACCGCCTCTCGGTCAAGGTCGCCCGCGACATCGCCAAGCGGATCGAAGACGAGATGGAGTACCCCGGCGAGGTGAAAGTGACGCTCATCCGCGAGCTGAGGTGCGTGGAGTACGCACGCTGAAGTCTAGCCGCGACCCGCATGGGAGCGCGGCAGGCAATGATCCGACGCCCCGGTGGGCATGAACGCACGCCGGGGCGTCGCCTTTCGCGCCCGCCGCTGTCGAAGCTGCGCCATTGAAACTCCCCCTCGCGCGCGGTACACACTCGCGATTCCCGCGAGGACACGAATGAACATCGCCGCAGATGAGTACAAGGTTTCGTGGCACCAGTTCACGGGGCATCCCGACAGCGATTCGTGCTGGTCGCTGTCGGCCGGGCCGGACCGGCGGATCTACGCGGCCGCCTGCTGCGAGGGCGTGCCCGGCGGCGTGGTCAAGCTCGTCCGCTACGATGACCAGGCCGACGCCCTTGAGTACCTTTTCGCCCTGGACGAGGTCGTCGGCGACCCCGGCGATTCCGGCCGTGCGACGCAGTGCAAGATTCACTACAGCTTCGCCCCGTCCATGCGCGACGGCGTGCTGTACATGGCCACGCACCTGTCCGGGCCGCCCATCGACCAGCCGGTCTACTCGCCCTGGGCCTCGTGGCACGACCCCGAAAGGTGCTTCCGCGGCAGCGCGCTTGTCGCCTTCGACACGCGGACCGACAAGGTCCTCTGGCATGACACGCTCATCCCCAAGGAAGGCTGCCGGTGCCTGCTGATCGACGAGGACCGCGGCCTGCTCTACGCCTTGAGCTACCCTCGCGACCACTTCATCATCTACGACTTGGCCACGCGGCAGCGGCGCGACATCGGCCGGATCGGCTCGGTCAACGCGCAGGCCCTGTTCATGGACCGCCGCCACCGCGTCTGGACCAGCAGCGACGCCGGGCGGCTGGTGCGTTACGATCCGGACAGGGGCCGCCTTGAAACCTCGCCTTACATCCTGCCGCACAACGAGGCGTTCCAGACAGGCTGGCACAGCGTGCTCTACGACGTGGCCGGCTCGCCCGAGGGCGACTGCGTCTACGCCGGCACGTGGATCGCCGCCCCGCGCCTGATGCGGATATGGCCGGAGGAGGGCGAGTTCGGCCGTGTCGAGGACCTGGGGCCGACCACGCAGGACCGCGACCTTTCCATCCCCATCAGCACGTTCGTCGACCATTGCGGCGGGCTGGTCTTCGGGCCGGATGGCATGCTCTACTACGTCGCCTCGCGGTGGAAGCAGTTGGTGCGTTTCCCAAAGGAAGCGGCCCGCGAGAACCTTACCGGCGTTGTGTGGCGGCTTGACCCGCGGACTCTGGCCCGCGAACAGGTCGCGGTGCTCGATCGGCCGGATGCCTGCGCACAGTACGTCTCACGCGGCGCGGTGGACCGCAACGGCGACATCTTCTTCGGCCACGTGGGCCCCAGGCCCGTGGGCCTGTTCAGGATGACGCTGCCGGCCGAGCGTAAGAAACAACTGCCTCCGGTTCGCACATGGGGATGAGTGATGGGTATGGAAGTGGTCAGACATGGAACTCGGAATTCGGAACACGGAACCCGGAACGCGTCATCTAGGCGCCGATTCCCGAATTCCGGTTTCCGAGTTCCGGATTCCTTCTTCTGAATGCGTGTAATCCGTGTTCCCGTCCACAGCAAAGGACTGACCTACGAAATGGCCAAGACAAGAATCGACGTGACAACACCGGAAGCGGCCGCGATGCGGGCCGAGATTTACCGCCGCGCCTACGTCCGCGAAGGGACGTTCGTGGCGCTTCCGACGTGCTTCCCCGGCGTAACTACCCCCATCGTCGCGGATGAAGGGCGGATCACCGCCCTGGACATCGCGCCGGACGGTACGATCTACGGCGGCACGAGCGGCCACGCGGCTCACATCTTCGCCGGGCTCTTCACCGCGCCTCAGGGCGCGATCTTCGACTTGGGCGCCGTCGACGGCGCGGATGAGTGCGTCGCGGTCTGCTGCGGCCAGAAGAAGTTTGCCGCATGCGTCAACGGACCCGGCGGCGGAAGGGCCATCGCCCGCGACTTGCAGGAGCTTCGCCAGGACCTGATCCAGGAATGGGGCTTCATCCGCCAGCCCTTCCAGGACCTGGGGCCTGTCGCCGGCGGCGAGAGGATCGTTCACGCGGTGGCGGACAAATCACGAAGGCTGATGGTCGGCGCGACGACGGGGCATCTCTTCACCGTCGATCTGGATAACCCCTCCGGCATCGAGGTCATCGACTCACTGCCCGGCCCGCCCAGGCTCCCCGCCGGCGCCGGGCGATTGGCCGTCAGTCCACAGGGCGACATCCTCGGCCTCGACGAGGACGATCACCTCTGGCGGTTCGATCCATCCGCTCGCAAGCTCCATCGCAAGGCCGTCAAGCTGCCCAAGGGCAACTGGGGACGCCAGCCGCTTGTGTGGGCCAGGTCTCCTCGCGACGGCTGGCTATTCCTCGCCGACGGCGACGGTCGGCTCTTTGCCTCCGGCGAAGGAGCGGGCATCGGAAGCCAGCTCGCCCTCGCCCCCCTGGCGCCGGTCACTGCGATGGCCTGCGCCCCCGACGGCCGGGTCTTCGGCTTCTGCGGCCGCGAGATGTCGCGGATGTTCTGCGTTGTCCCCGCGACCGGCGAGATACGCGACCTCGGCGTGGCCGTCTCCGTCATCCAGACCCGCCGCTACGGCTACCAGTTCGCCGATGCCCTCACCGGCCCCGACGGCCAGCTCTTTTTTGCCGAGAACGACGACGGTGGACACCTGTGGATGTACTTTCCAAAGGGGCTGGCGTAGGAAGGCAAGCGCGATCGCAGCGGAACTGCGCTAGACCTTCTCGACCTCCTGAACCTGCCCGCCCGCGTTGACGGACTTCTCCATCGCCTCCAGCACCGCGATGGACGCCAGGAACCGCCGGTGCTCGAACGGCTCCTTGCCCGTCTTGAACATGCGACAGAAGGTCTTGATGCCCGTCAGGTAGATGTTGGCGTCGTACTGCACCTTCACCGCCAGCGGCCCGGAGTCGGTGACCGCCAGGAACTGCATCCCGGAGTTCCTGGAGAGCTGGTCATTGAGGCACTGGACGGTGCCCACCATGCCGCTGGTCCACCACATCGTGGCGGAGGCGTTGGGCGAACCGGGCGAACGCGACACGGCCGTCCGGACCACGTCCGTGCCGAAGCACTCCAGCAGCATGTCAACCTGGTGGATGCCGTAGAAGAACACGCCGCCGTACTTGGAATCCAGGTCGCACGGGCCGGCCGACGCCACGCTGACGACCTTGGCCTTGCGAATCGCCTTGGCGTATTCGCGCGAGCACTTCTGGAGCGGGACGGTGCTGAATGACGTCACGGGCACGCCCGCCTTCGTCGCTCGCTCCAGGAACCGCTTTCCATCCGCCAGGCGATAGCAGAAAGGCTTGTCGATGAACATCGGCATGCGGGCCGTGAGGAACGGCTCGGCCGCCTCAAGGTGGTACTTCGCGTGACGGTGGTCGACGATGACGGCGTCGATCTTGCCGATCATGTCGGCGGGCTGCTTGACGATGGCTGGTATCCGTCCCGCCTCGGCGGACTTGGCGGCGAATTCATCCGTCTCGCCCCAGATCGCCACGGCCCGGAAGCCCGGCACACTCTTGTCGATGTTCAGCGTCCTGGCGATGGCCGCACTGTGAGAGTTCTCCGCGCCAACGATCCCGATCCGAATCATGCAGATTCTCCTTTCGTCAATCCTGGTCTGGCACGAGTCCGCCCTGCCGGGCGGCGCCGTGCTCGGATGTCTTTATACAAGAGCGCACCCGTCCTGTCACAGGGACAACCAAGGAGAAATTGCTCAAGTGTCGTTGGGATCGGGACGGCATTGAAGGGCGTCCTGCGAGTCACCGCCTCCTTCTTCTGAACGTCGCCATTGCCGCTCCGCCGACCAGGAGGGCGAGCGTCGCCGGCTCGGGGATCGCCGGCCCCTGCCACGTCCACGTCTCGATAGTGCTGGCAGAACTCGTGTCCGTGTTCAGGATTTCATTGCCCGAGGCGTCGCCGATGTAGACCTTGTAGTCGGCGGTGAAAACCTGGTTGGCGACGGTGATGTTCGCCGATGACACGACGTACACGTTGTGGTCCATCAGGTAGTCCCACTTCCACTTGGTCGAGCTGGCGCCCGTGCCGAAGATGCCGCTGTAGCCGTTGACGGCCGGGTCGATCAGCGGGACGTTGTTGGCGTCGAGCGTGACTTCCGCGGGATTGGTGCCCGTGGCCTTGACGCCCCACTTGCCGACGGCCAGGTATGATTCCAGGCCCGGCGTCTTTGACAAGCACTCGATCCAGATGCTGGCGCCGGCCCCGTACGTGGCCTGGATGTCGGCCTGGAGGGTCCCACCGCCGGGGTTCCAGCCCAGCCGGCGGCTGAAGGCCGTGTTGTTGAGCAGTCCCCAGGGCTGGACGGGATCGAAACTGCCGTAGGCCGTCGCGGAGTTGTTGGGACGGCCGTAGGAGGTCGCGCCGGTGGTGACCAATGGATCGTTGTACGTGTCGATTGCCATCACGGCGTAGACGCCGGGGCCCATGAGCGTCGCCTGGTCGACCACGCTCAGCCTCAGGGCGGTGGTGCTGAAGGTCACGTTCAGCATGGTCATCGGGCTCCAGTTTGGAGGAGGCGAAAATGCCGCCTGGGCCAGGGCAGGGATGGCGATGACGATGAGGGCGATCGTGCGGATGTTTCGTAGCGCAGAGTTCATGCGTGTCTTCCTTTGTAGTTCCGTTGGATTGTGGTCTTACTTCCTTCTCCGCCCAAGCAGGGCAATCGCCCCGCCAAGCAGGACGGCCAACGCGGCCGGTTCCGGCACGGAAGGATTCGGCGGAGATGATGCATCCAGGATTGATGAAGCTGAGGCGCCGACTGCACCGGTCTGGCCGTAGTGGCCAAACCAGACGACGTAGTCGGCCATGTCAACTATGTTGTCGGTGTTGAAATTGCCCTGGTCCCAGATGACGTCCGTGCGGCCGTAGTTGGTGAACCAGGCCACGTAGTCGGCCATGTCCACGAT
Source organism: Phycisphaerae bacterium (assembly GCA_041946855.1). Classification (GTDB taxonomy): domain Bacteria; phylum Planctomycetota; class Phycisphaerae; order SM23-33; family SM23-33; genus JBHGBE01. Next base: position 36,040 of record JBHGBE010000044.1, read on the forward strand.
GCCGTCGCGATTGGCGTCGCCTGGCACGGGGAGCGCGGCCGGCCCGATCCAGGACCAGGTCAGATTCAGGCTTCCGAACTTGGGGGTGACGCCGTCGGCCTTGAGGACTTCGTTTCCGTTGGCGTCACCGATGTAGAGCCTGTAGTTGGCGGTGAAGACCTGGTTGGGCGTCTTCAGGTCCGCCAGGCTCACGGCGTTGGCGCTGTGGTCCATGTAGCCGTCCCACATCCACCTGGTCAGCGAGCCAGCGGTGCCGAAGATCGGCGTGTACGGGCCGTTGGGGCTGCCGGCCTCGGAGACGAAGTAGGTCTTCAGCTCGGGTGAGCCGCCGACCTTGTCGATCCACAGGAGGCCACCGCCCAGTTGCGAGGCGTGGGAGAAGTAGAAATCGTCGTTGATGTTGTCGTACCAGCCCAACTGCCGGTTGAAGGCCGTGCCGTTGAGCACGGACCACGGCTGGGCCGGGTCGAAGGTGGTCTTCGTTCCATTGGCCGGGGCCGACTTGAGGATAGGGCCGACCGTGAAATCGTAAGAGGCGGGCACCCAGCCGATGCTCGCTCCGTCGAAGGTGATGTTCACCATTACCATCGAGTTCCAGGTGGGCGGGTTGTAGTAGCCGGTGGCGGTGTTGAACGTGAGCGGGGAGGCCACTGGATTCGACGGCGTGGCCAAGGCGACGGCCGGCACGATGATCAAGAGCCATGCCGCGACTGATGCTCTGGTTGCCGGGTTCACGGTCGTGTTTCCTCTTCTGTGCAAGGTAAGGGTCCATTGCCTACCGTCGGCCATCTGCTAGCGGGCGAGTTTGGGATCGAAGTTGTTGGTGCCGTTGGGCGGGTCGAACACCGTCCTGAAGACCGCGGGCACCGCGTGCGTGTCGCAGAAGATGTAGTTGGACTGGCTCCTGTGCCGTGTCTTGGCCACGGTGGTGTTGCTGCCGTCGTCGAGCCACTCATCGACCATGAAGTGATCGCTCATCTGGTTGGCCGTGATCTCGCCGAAGAGGACCGTGCTGGAGGGCCGCGGGACGACATCCATCCTGTAGAACTCTCCGTACTTGGGGTCCCAGTTGACGTTGTACTCCAGCAGGACGTTCTTGCCGTAGCTCCAGTGTCCCAGGTAGAGTTGGTCCGGATCGTACGTCCAGTTCTCGTTGATGTGCGTGGCGTCGCTGGGGCAGCGGTACATGCCGGTGAACAGCCAGGCGAAGATCGAGGCGGCCTTATTGTCCAGACGGCTGAAGTCGGGGTTGTTCGATCCGATGTAGCGGACGATGGCCTCGCCCCACGGGCGCACCTTGAACGGCGCCATCGGCGGGTTCATTGTGGCCGTCATCGACGAGCGGGGCCAGAAGTTGTTGTTGTCCTCGGCGTACAACGCGACGGCCTGCCCGATGCCGCGCATGTTGGTGATGCAGCGCACCTGCCGGGCCATGTCCCTGGCCGCTGCGAGCGACGGCACCAGTATGGACACCAGCAGGGCGATGATGGAGATCACCACCAGAAGCTCGATCAGGGTGAATGCCTTGCGGTTCATGCTAGTCTCTCCTGACATACGGGACTCGCGAAGCATCGCAAGCGAAGGCTTCGGTCTCGACACAGAGACACTGGGACTTGCGCCGGCGGCAACGGATGCGGCCGCCAACGATGCACGCGCGCGGAACGGCTCGGACCTCGCGCCTACGCCCGGGGCGGCGGAGGATCGGGATGGAGACACAGACTATCTGGGGGCGGAACTGGCATCGTTCCGGCCAGGCGGACCAGAGGGCGTTCGAGGGACATGATGGCATCGGCCCCGTACTGCCAGGGGGCGGAGCTATTTTCCAGGAGCTGCCAGGCCGTCGTGCCGCAGGTGCATGAGATCGAGAGCGCCCCGGGCGGCCTAGCCGCGTCGGCGTCCGCGGTCCCGCCGGGCTGATTATGGCAGCAAGGACACTCGATGCCGCATGAATCCCCGCTGCCGCAGCAGGAACATGCGCTGTTCCTCGCCGCCGCCCGGCTGGCATCGACGGCCTGGTCGGGCCGCGATTGGGGCCCGGCCAGCAGGAGCGCGCCGGCGCCGGTGGACGCCACAAGGACGGCCGCCGTCAGGATGCACGCAGAAACTGGCCTCAGGAACCGCATTCCAAGACTCTCGTGAACAGCAAGCGTCCGACACCGATCCGGTCGAGCGTAACCTGTCACAGCCCGCCTAGGCGGGCCGAAAGTGCGTCGCTCAAACCGCGCTACTCGGCTCAACTGTAGGCGTGGACGTAAGCACTCCCCCGTCAGAACGTTCCCGTATTTCGGGTAGGTCGACCCCTTACGGAATAAGGCTTTTACCTATGCGGTGGGTGAACCAGAGCACTGAGGCAGGAAGGCAAAATGTGGAATGATCAAATGTCGAAGGAATCTCAAACACCAAACTTCAGACGGCACAATGCACAGCCCCAGAGCACGGCTTGGCGCGAGTCTGGCATTCTGCATTCTTTCTTCATTCAGGAATCCCAGATTTCTCATTGCCTTCAGGCCGCCAGTCCGCCAAGGCCGCCAGCTCGCGCAGGGCCTGGTAGTATTCCGGCCCGGCCGCAAGCAGGCAGTCGTTGTGGCCGGCCTCGTCGAGCCACAGGCAGCGTTTCGGCCCACCTGCGGCCGTGTAGAGCCGCTGGCCGTGGCTGAACGGCACGATGGCGTCCCGCCGCCCGTGGATCACGAGCACGGGGCACGAGACCTTGCCGATCTTGTCGATGTTGCAGAACTTGTCCCACGGCATCAGCGCCCCCAGCATTACGATGCGGAACGCGGATGTGAACGCGGCCTCCAGCACCAGCCCGCCGACCGGCCTGCGGGAGGCCAAATCGACGCTGGGGCCGCTGCCGACCGAACGACCGTAGACGATGATCCGCCCTGGCGGCACGGCCAGCGGGCCGGTCAGGTAGTCGTAGGCGGCGTCGATGTCGGCGTAGGCCGCTTGCTCGGAGGGGCTGCCGCCGCTTGTGCCGTAGCCGTGGTAGTCGTAGGCGAAGACGGAGAAGCCGGCATCCCGCAACTGCTCCCATGCCCCCCAGTCGCGGCCGATGTCCTCCCCGTTGCCGTGGCTGAACAGGATCGTGTACCTGGCGTCGTGGTTCTTCAGGTACGCCGCGGAGATAGTGACGCCATCGGCCGTCTTGAGCTTGAGGATGGCCGCCGAGTCGGTGTAGGAGGAAGCCGGGGCGGGAAAGAGCATCCTGTCGGCCAGCAGCGCAGCCATCAGCAGCAGCACGCCATAGGACGCCGCCAGAGCGACCGCGATTGCTATTGCCATGCGAAAAGACTTCCTTCTTGCTTTGGCCCGCCGCGGCGGGCCGCCGGGCGTTGGATCAACACCCGCCATCAGCTTTGCCCCCGGGCGCGAGTCTCACAATGATCCGCAGGATGGCCATGAACAGCAACGGAATGCCGATGCCGAGGACCAGGCCCATCCAGATCGGCCCGCCCGTTAAGCTGTCGACCGCGTCGCAGGCCTTGCCGCGAATCCGGTCGAAGTGCAGCGACATCGCCATCACGCCCGCGTTGGCCTCTGGGTGCTCCTTCAGGTACTGCGCCGTGTTCTGCCCGCTGTAGAAGAGCACCACGACCGCGCGCGCGTCGAGCTTGGTCATGTCCTTGAGCATCTCCGGCGCCTGGTCGCCCAGCACACCGATTATCGCCCGCTGCGTGCCGGACAGGCCGCGCGAGCCGGCCACGTCGGCCATCGCGTCCTGCAAATCACGCTGCGCCAGCTTGCCCACCGCCTCCGAGTCCTCCAGCACGCGCTGGACCTTGTCGGAAGTCTCCTCTCCCGTGGCCTGGTAGTCGGCCTGGTCCAGGCAGACGGCCACGATCAGATTGCCGGCTATGCGGTCCAGCGCCCGGCGTTCGACGATGTAGCTCTTGACGTTGCGGCAAATGCCGAGCCGCCAGCCCGAGTAGGCCATGCCGATGGCGAACGACACGATGAAGATGACGCCCCACAGCCAGCGCACGTACTTGTACCAACTCCACGGGGCGGCGAAGAAGTTCCAGTGCCGCAGGGCCAGCCAGACTACCAGCCCGGAGAGGATCCCGCAGAAGAGCATCAGCAGGCACCAGAGGACGGCCATGCCGATGGTGGTAAGGGCGAAGCCGGCCACGTCGGTCCAGTGCCTTCCGGCAAGCGTCCAGAAGTTGGCGGCGATACGCGCGGCGTGATCGGCGGCGGTCCTGGTGGCCGGGGCGGCGGACATTGCGGGCGAGGCGGCGCTTGTGGTCGCGGCGGGCGACGTTCCGGCGGCCCCGCGCGTGGCCGGCGCAAGCTCCTGCGCCGAGCAGACCGCGAGGGCAACCAGGGCCAGTACCGTAGATGCCAGCGCGAGTTTCCTCATTGGCCTTCCCTTCGCGTGCGGTCCGTCACGTCGGACTTTCGGCTATGCCCCTTTGCTGTTGCCATGTCGAGGGCAATCTACCGCGTCGGGCGGTGCCGGTCAACGCCGCGGCGCGGCCGGTTGAGCGCATCGACGAGATCGCTCAGTTCGCGGTTCACTTTGACGCCGGGCGGCATGTATAATCCCGCGGCTATGGGAATGGCCGCGCATCGCGGCGGAGCTGGCGGAAGAGTTCTCAGGATAGACGGAATTGGCCACAGAGGCGCGGAGGAGACAGAGAACACAGAGAACACAGAGATTCCCATTCCCGACAACCGAGTGCTCTGTGCTCTCTGGAAGCTCTGCGCCCCTGTGGCAGACAACTGAAAGGTGAGCAAATGGACCCAATTCGAGTAGGCATCATTGGACAAGGACGCAGCGGGCGCGACATCCACGCCGTGTACCTGGCGACCGTGCCGCAGCAGTACAAGATCGTCGCCGTAGCCGACCCGCTCCAGGACAGGTGCGAGCGGGCCGAAAAGGAATTCGGCTGCGCCAGCACCACCAACTACCGCAAGCTCCTCAATCGCGACGACCTGGACCTGGTCGTCAACGCTTCGCCCAGCCACCTGCACGTGCCCATCACGAAGGAGGCCCTCCGCAAAGGCTTCAACGTGCTTTGCGAAAAGCCGCTCGCCCGGCGGGCCAGAGAGGTGGATGCGCTGGTCGCGACGGCCGCCAAGGCCGGCAAGCTGCTGGCGGTATTCCAGCAGTCGCGGTTCGCCCCGTACTTCGAGCAGGTCCGCAAGGTCATCACGTCGGGCGTCCTCGGCCGCATCGTGATGATCAAGTGCTCGTTCAGCGGCTTCGCCCGCCGATGGGACTGGCAGACGCTCCAGGAGTGCAACGGCGGCAACCTGCTCAACACCGGCCCCCACCCGATGGACCAGGTGCTCATGCTCTTCGACGAGAACCTGGCGATGCCTAAGGTCTGGTGCAAGATGGACCGCGCCAACACCTACGGCGACGCCGAGGACCACGTCAAGATCATGCTCACGGGCGATGGCAAGCCCACCATCGACCTCGAAATCTCATCGTGCTGCGCATATCCGAAGTACACCTACCAGGTCTACGGCACGCGCGGCGGCCTGACCGGCGACACGACGCACCTGGACTGGAAATGGTTCGATCCGGCCGAGGCCCCCGCCCAGCAGCTCCTCCGCGAGCCGCTGCCGGGGCCGTCGTACTGCTCCGAGAAACTGCCCTGGAAGCAGGATGCGTGGGACCAGCCCAAGGCGATCACGAGCCTGTTCCACTACCTGTCCGGCCGGTTCTACGACGCACTGCACCAGTCGCTCACGGCCGGCGCGCCGCTGGCCGTCACCGTCGAGCAGGTGCGGAGACAGATCGCCGTCATTGAGCAGTGCCACAAGCAGAATCCGCTGTCGCGGCTGAGCTGAACGATGCGCTAGTCCCAAAACAAGCGTATGTCCGCCGGCCCGATGCAGGAGCGAAGGCGTCTCGG
>JBHGBE010000045.1:0-41825 GCA_041946855.1 Phycisphaerae bacterium
AACGCCTGTGGCGTGGGCCTCCGGCCCGCGCGTCTGGCGGGCGTCTCGCCCGCGCAATGGACTGCCGGGCGAGGGCAGGATGCCCTCGCGACGCGCGGGCCGGAGGCCCACGCCGCTTCCCGGAAACCGAGATGCACCCTATTGCGCCCGCTGGCGGATCATTCGCCGCAGCGCCGCCGCGACGGCTATTGGTCCGCCGGCGCGGATGTGGACGCCTTGTGCGTCGCGCCGGTCACCGGGATGGCCTTCTGCGACGGGTCCTCCTTCTCGAGGGCCTGGATCAACTCGTCCTCTTTCACCGTCACAGGCCCGGTGACAAGCTCGGGGATGTTGTAAGTCTTGAGGAACGTGTCGTAGAAGTCGGGTTCCTTCTGCGGCAGGATAAACGCCTTCGAGTCCTTGCCGTCGGCGTCGATGTACGAGAAGTGCGGACGGGCGAATTGCCCGTTCCCCCGCCGGCTGCTGAACACTATCCAGCGCCCGTTGCTGGACCAGCAGTGCCATGAATCGCACTCGTCGCTGTTGCAGGATGGATACCAGTGGCGCCCGGTCGCGAGATCGTACATGTACAGGTCGCTGTTCCTCTGGAAGATCGGCACGTTGCCGTAATCGACGACAGCCAGCAGGATGAACCGGCCGTCGGGCGACACCTTGGGCTCCAGCACGCTCCGCCCGAAGCCCTGGTCCGGAGGCGCGTCGGGGCTGGCGCTGACCTTGGGGACTTTCTCCGCGGGCAGCACCATCTCGACTTCCCCCCAGGTATTCGTGGCGGCGTCGTAGCTGATCCGCATGAGGCTGTACAGGACCGACTTGTACTGGTCCGCGGGGACATAGTCGATGTCCTTGTTCCAACGCATGTCCGCCCTTGAAAAGTACAGGTACTTTCCATCAGGCGACCAGCACGGGAAGGTCTCCAGCTTGTCCGGCAGGGAGATCTTGGGCGGGAAGACCAGCTTCCTGGCCTCCAGGTCATAGACGCACAGGTCGGAGGTGTAGTCCAACTGGTCGCGGAGGTCCCAGCCGATGCTGTGCGTGAACAGCTTTATCTTGTTCACGGAAAAGGCGACCAGCCGTCCGCTGGGGTGCCACGACGAGTATGCGACGGGCGAGGGGTTCACCGACGTTCGCGTGTCGATCTTCGCCACCTCGCCGTCGCGCCACACGAGCATGCCCGATCCCGGGAAGATCGGCCCCTGGCGCACGTGGAAAAGCATCGTGTTGGGGTCGTTCCTGTGGAAGGAATGGCAGTTGCAGCACGACGTCTCGATCGACAGGCTGTGGAGAATCTTCGATTCCTCGAAGTTCTCCAGGTCGCGCTGGTAGAGGCCCAGGTCCGCCCAGTTGTGGACTCCCGGGAAGACCAGGCGGTAGACCAGGTGGTTGTCGATGTCCTCCGGGGCGACGGTATTGGTGACCGTGTCGAACCGCAGCCACCGGCCGTCCTCGCCCTGCGCGTAGACGTCGATGCTGATGTGGCCGCCGCGGTTGGCCGCCAGCAGCGTCCGCCACTGCCCCATCGGAATGTCAATGTCATGTCCGCTAGCGGAGATGTCGATGCCCCGGCCGTTGGGACCGTATATGCGGACGAAGTACCTGCTGCCCGGCTCATCGACCAGGAAGTTCATCGGCGCGATGTTGGGCGGGATGGTGATGTTGGTGTAGTCGGGACGGATCTTCGGCGCCCGGTGGGCGTCCGCGTACTTGCTCGGCGCCGATGCGCCGCTGAGCCAGTATCCGCACGCGGCCACAACTATGGCCGCAACGACACCGCCGGCCGCCATGAGGATGAGCCGGCGCCTGTTCATGGCCGTCCTCCTCCACCCACGAAGTAGTAGAAGTAGAAGGTGTCCCAGTAGTCCTTCTGCATCACGGCCCTCTGCCGCTCCATTTCCTTGGCCAACTCCTGCTGGCGGCCCTTGTCGCCTCGCTTGCCGGCAGCGTCATCTTCCTGCCTGAGCTCCTGATACTTCTTCATCAGCGGGTCGAACTTATTGTACCGCTCGATGGTCTCCGGCCGGATGAACTTCCCCGGGACCATCGGCGTGCGCCGGGCGAAGTGGCGATAGACCAGGAGCGCCTCCTCGTAGCTTCGAGGAATGTCAGGATAAGAGAAGGGCTTGCCGTAGAACAGGTACTCCATGCTCAACCGCGACTGCCTGGGAGGCCTGGCGGGCCGGCGGTCCGTTGCCGGCATCGCCGGACGGTCCTCCATGCTGTCCGCGAACTCCGCCAGCTTGCCTTGCGTCAGGTAGAAGGCCATAAGGTACTCGAAGGCGAACCTGTTGCGCGGATTGGCAATCAGCGGCGCCAGGTAGACAACAGGGTTGTTCTTCAGGTTGTTGAGATAGATGAGGGCTATGTCATCGCGGCCGCCCGGCGGCGTCATGAGCCCCCGGATCCGCGCGATTTCGGCGGCTAGTTCCTCCCGCGCGGCGTCCCCGTCCGCGGCCGGGCCTGCCCCCGCCTCACGGACCTGGCCGGCGCCTCCAATCTGCGCGTATCGCCCGCTGTCGAGCAGGCGAAGGCACCGCCTGGCCCAGTCGCGGTGCTTGACGTTGTCGGCCAGGACGTTCAGGAATATCCTCGCCGCGCCAGGCTGGCCCTTGATGAGCTTGATCCATGCCAGACGCTGCACCAGGTCCGCCTGATTGCTCACGCCGGCGAACGCCTCGGCCTCGTTCACCCTCCCGAGCTCCAAAAACACGTCGGAGACTGCGCACATGCTCGTCCACTCCGGCACGTCGAAGATGCCGGACACCTGCTGGTATTCCTGCGGGTACGTGAACATGTCGTAGGCCAGGCGGCCCTTGTGATACAGCGCCAGGTTGACGGCCAGGTTTATGCTGAACGAGTACCTGTCCTTCGGGGTCTTCCTCGCCGCGTCGAGAATCCTGTCCCACTGCTGGTTGGCGTAGTAGCTTTCCAGCAGGACGGCGTCCTTCAACTCCGTGTTCAGGGTCACCGGCCCGACGGCCCTCGATGCCGCCAGCACGGCGACGGCCAGAATGCACGGGACGACGGCGATTCGGAAGAAGGGGAATGCTACAGAGCCTGGGGCCGCGGCGTTCGCAGGTTGCAGGACTATCGGCCCACGCGTGGCGGGACAGCCGCTCTGAACGGCATCTTTGAGCAGGCGCCAGAGGCCGACGCCCGCGCCGCACGCCACGACGTATCCGTAGAGCCCGATGAGGGTCCAACTCATGGGGGTGTTCCCGTACTTCCAGAACGCCAGGGAGCACCGGCCGCCGATCACGCGCCAGACGGGATGCTGGACATAGACTACCACGTCGAGCAACACGATCGCCGGTATGGCCAGACAAGCGACATTGACCGCCCACCAGAGCCGGCCCCTGATGGGCAGGCTCGCCGTCAGGGACTCCTGGACCGCCGCGCCGACAATCAGGACCATGCACGGAATGGCCGCGATAATGTACTGTCCGAAGACCGACCAGCCGGATTCGGCCATCCGCCAGTACTCGTTGACGACGGCGAATTCCCAGCCAAACGCGACGGCCGGCGGGATAAGCAGGCACAACACTCCGAGGAACCATCGCCTGGCGGTGAGGAACTCATAGATCGCCGCCCCGACGGCCAGCAAGGCGCACGGCGGACCGGACAAGAAGTACAGCGCCGCCGAGAGGACAGCCAGGGCCGCGGCCCTGAGCGTCGTTTGACGGACGGGGAGCCACACGTAGGCGTTCAGCGCCGCCAGGGCCGCCAGCAGGCCGAGCGTCGAGATCATGTAGTAGTCGTACTGGTTGTGCAGGGCCATCAGCGCGAAGGCGGGGATGACCCACGCGCCCATGACGCCCTTCCGCGCCACCGCACGCACATATCCGACGACGGCCGCGATGATCGTCCCGATCATGGTGACGATGACCAGAGGCCCCAGCCACTCGAAGTAGTACGCCTGTGACAGGGCCTGCGACAGCCAGTCGCCGGCATCGCCGGGCGCGCTGACGAATCGCGTGAACTCCCGGAGGCACAGAGCGAAGACCGGTTTCTCAAGGCTTTGGTGCTGGTAGGCCAGGCGGGTGTCGAACGAGTCGTGGAAGAAGACGAGCATCGCGATGAGCAGCACGATGACCGGCAACAAGGAGAATGCCGACCACCACGGACTGGTTCTCTTCGCGGCTGGCGCTTGCATGATTCGATATTAGCAGATAGCCCGTATATCGGATAATCCGTTATCGGCCATTCGGGAAAAGGCATGCACGCCCGTCAGACCCGCGGTTCAGCCGATCCTCCAGGTCAAGGCTTGGCCGCCGCATCCGCTGGCCCGGCCTTTCGCACGCACCTGAAGCCGTAGGCCTCGTAGCCCAGGCACACATCCGATAAGCCAGGTGTCTCGCTGTGGCGGGCCGCCGAGCGGCAGCGGTCGGGGCCGGACCGCCAGCTTCCGCCGCGAAGGACCTTGTAGTCAGTGGGAGGCGGCCCGTGAGGATCGACGGCCGTGTCCTTCGTGTACGCCTTGGGCGAGTAGTAGTCCTGGCACCACTCGGCCACGTTCCCGTACATGTCGTAAAGGCCCCACAGATTTGGCGCCTTCTGGCCGACGGGGTGGGTCGTCTCGCCAGCGTTGCCCTTGTACCATGCGTGCGCGCCGAGTTCCCCGGCGTCGCCGCCGAACGAATACGCACCGGCCGTCCCCGCGCGGCAGGCATACTCCCACTCGGCCTCCGTCGGCAGGCGGTAGCCATCGGCGGCAAAGTCGCACTCCAGGGTCTGGGCGTCGTAGCAGGGCTTGAGGCCCTCTTTGAGCGACCGCATGTTGCAGTACTTGGCCGCCGCCAACCAGCCCACGCGCTCCACCGGCCTGTCAGGCCCCTTGAACTTCGACGGCTTTATCCCCATCAAGGCCTCGAAAGCCTTTTGAGTGACCTCGTACTTGTCCATGCAGAACCCGCTCACCCGAACGGTGTGGGCCGGCCTCTCGTCGTCGTCGCCGCTATCCGAACCCATGACGAACTCGCCGCCGGGAATCACCACCATCTCGACGCCGGACTTGGTCGTGATCGTAGGTGGCTTGGCTGATGGGGCGCCGGGGGCTTTCTTCTGACACCCGCTCGTCAACGAGAGAAGCCCCATCGCCAAGACAGACAAAGAAATAACGAATATCGAACAGGAAATATCGAATGACGAAGTGAAGAACGCCGCCTTCCGGCCCTCTTCGATATTCGGTATTTCCTGTTCGATATTCGTGATTTCCTTTTCCTTCATCAGTGCCTCGCTCCCTCGTGCCCGGCCGGGTTGCGCAGCGCCCTCTGCGTGCGGGCGCGAATCTCCCTGGCGATCTCCGCCATCTTCGGCTCGACGGCCATCATCAGCCCGGCCTGCTGCCGGAGCACCTTGATCGCCCAGCGGCACTCGCCGACCAGCTCATCCTGGTTGCCGCCGATGTCCACGATGGCGGCCGTGAACTTCTTGCACTTGTCCAGCGCGTCGGGGCCTTCGTAGTCCAGGCCGTCCTTGCGGAATGCGTCCATCATCGCCGCCGCCTCCTCCGGCGTCTTGATCTTGTCCTTGCGGGCGGCCACCTTGGCGTCGGGCATCGCCGCCAGGGCCTCCAACTCGGCGATGGGCTTGTCCAGATCGGGATGCGCCTTCCTCTGCTCGGCCAGGTATCCCTGGATGTCGTGCGCCAGGGCGACGTATCCCTCGATCCTCGCGCGGATGTACTTGATGAAGACAAGCGTCTGGGTCAGCGACAGTTCGATATCCGCCCTGCGGGCCTTCTGCTGCTTCCTCTCATAGATCGGATTGAGCGTGTCACGGTTGCCGCACGTGGCGCGGCCCTTGTTGACCTGCTGCTGGCCCTCCACGTCCAGGACGTACTCGCACGGCCCCACGCCCAGCGTCGAGCGGATCACATCGACCACCGTGAAGGCGTCCAGCGGCGTGTTCGGCGCGCGGCTTATCGGATAGATGACGGCCGGCCCGCCGAACTTCACCGCGTTGGACTTGAGGACCTGAATCTGGCCTTGTCCGTCCTTGTCGATCCAGCACGGGTAAAGGAAGGTGCCCAGCACGGTTGTCCATCGCTTGCGGTCGGCGGGAACCGTCTGCGGGCCGCCGAAGAGGCCGTGCTTGACGAAATCGCCGCCGGCCTGCTGGACGATCATCTCCCAGCTATCCGTCAGGCCGTTCAGGAGTCCCTGGTATTCGCGCCGCCAATCCATTCGCCACTGCGCCGGCATGGGCGGCCGCCAGTCCAAGGGCATCACCTTGCCGGCGTCCGCCTTGGCGATGTCCTTCGTGTGCCACATCCCTGGCCCATCGAGCAGGGCGACCCACGCCTTGCCCTTCTTGTCCTTTGAGGACAGCGGGATTTCCGACGATGCTATCTGCTTGGCCTCGCCGTCGCCCGACGTGGAGACGGTGATGTCCCTGTCGCGGTCGGCCCACACAGCCATGACGATCGCCGACCCGCCGTCAAGGAGATGAAGCAGGAAGTTCTCGCTCGGAAGTTCCGCCTTGGCCGCGGGCAGCTCCCTGGCGTCGATGACGATGTCATCCGCGAAGAAGTCCGGCATTACGGCGAACCGGCACGGCGCCTCAACACGCAGGCTCGTCTGGCCCTCGTCAGCAAATGCGCCGATGTATGGCTGGCCCATCTTCAACTCGAAGCGGATCGTCTGCTTCTTTCCATCCCCGGCCGTGAATGTCGCGTCCAGGGCCACGATGCCACTGTTGTTCTCGGCGATCTTCGCCGAGGCGAACTTCATCCCCCCGCCTGATTCACTCGCGAACGGCAGCATCGCCGCCCGTCTTACAGCCGGCGCATCCTTGTCGCCGACTGAGTACAACTCCACGCCTCCGCCCTTCTGCCGCAACACGGCCGCCAGGCGGTTATTGACCATCACGGCGTCGCCCTTGAAGGCATGGTCGGTCTTGTCCTCGGCCACGCGAGTCCAGCCGGCCTTCCTGCCGCCATCCGCGAACGCCTCCCCCCGTATCGCCTCGGCCGATGCCGCGCCGGTGTCATACAGGACTACGCCCGCCCCGGCCACCTCCTGGCCCTTGATGTCCTTGTACGGTACGTACTGGCCCTCGTACAGCCTGGCCATGTCCACGCGGAATTGGCACTTTGGCTGCGTGCAGATGATGTACGCGAACCACTGCTCCTTGTAGTCCTTGGCGACCGTGAAGGTCACGTGCAGCTCCGTCCACTGGTCCTTGGTCAAGGTCGCCCGCTCGGTGCTGGCGACCTTGTCCCACGGATCGGCGTTGCGCTCGATCTGGAGCGCCACCTTGACAGGCTCGCCCGCGCTGCGGGCCACGGCCGCGAACGTGTACGTCTTGCCCTTCGCGCCGGGGCTTATCATCTGGCCGAACTGGACGCCCCACGACTCGGCATCGTCAATGGTCAGCAGGGCGCTCGACGCGCCGTCGGCCGCCTGGTCGTTGCTGACCTCAAACTTCACGGCCGTCTTGCCGGCCTTCGATATCTGCCAGAATTCGCGCCCCAGCTCGAAGCTGCCGTTGGCCAGCAGGTTTTTCGCCGGCGCCCCCTGTGTGCTCTGTGCGGGCGCGGGCCAGACCCAGACAAGACAGCTTGTGACGGCCGCCGTGATTACCCACACGCGTGCAGTCCCGGCAGCAACGACCATCGTGTTTCTCCTTTGCATCGGCCGCATTCGGTCATACACCCGTTACTTCTTCTGGAGCATTTCCTGGGCCAGACTCTTGAGCTTGGCCGCCAGGTCCGCATCGGCGCCTTTGTCCCCGGCGGCCATCCGGCAGAGCTGATCCAGCCGCCGAACATCGACGCGCATCGTGGCGAGCATCCTCTCCTGGCCCAGGCCTATCGAGCGGACCTGCTCGCAGATCGGCTGCGCTTTGGCCAGGGCGTCGTCCGCGCCGGCCAGAACGGCCATGCGATCCGCCAGCTTGGCGACGGTCTCCGGAATGCTGACCGCCTCCCCCGTACCCGTGGCCCCGACGTGGATACGCCCGAGTATCACCAGCGCCTTGCGGCCAAGCCCGGAATCGCTCCGCCCCGAGGCCGTCTCGCCGCAGAGCCCGCGGGCCTTTGTCGCGAACTGGCGGTACTCGGCTATCCGCTCATCCACGCGCTTGACCTGGGCGGCCATGAGCTTGAGCTGCTCCCGAATCACGTCGGGTTCCCGCTTGGCGGCGGGCCTGGCAAGCTGCTTCTCGACCCAGCGCGTCACCTGGTCGGGCGTGGCGTCGTCCTTGGCCCCCAGGCCCTCTGCGTCGAGCACGTATTGGCACGGGCCATAGCCCAGCGTGTCGCGCATCAGGTCCACGACGCAGTACGCGGTCAGAGGCGTGGCCTTGCTCCTGTCAATCGGGTAGACGACGGCCGTCATCGAGCCGTCCTCGGACGGCCACTTGCCCAGCCGAACCGATGCTCGCCCGCCATCGAACCAGCAGCCCCACGCGCCAGACGTTTCGCCTGCCGCGGGCGGCGCGGCGTCGGCGAATTCACGAGTGGCGGCCAGGCCGACATTGGCGGCCAGGAGCCGGCGGGGCGTCGAAAGGAAGAAGTCTGCCCGCCACTTGGCCGCGAACGGCGGCTTCCAGTCCATGGCAATATCGGTCCCCGCTTCCTTGCCCGAGGCCGTGCGGCTGTGCCAGACGCCCTGCCCATCGATGACGGCGATCCAAAGGGCCTTGTCCTTGACCAGGTCGATCCGGCAGCCCAGGCCAGTTCGGAGGCCCTTTTCGCCCTGCCTGGTTGTCAGCATGTCGGCATTCTGCCCGGCGGATTGCCACATACAGGCGATCACGGCGCGGCTGGAGTCATTGTCGCCAACCAGGCTCAGCAGCATGTTTCCCGCGGGCAGGCCGGTGCAATCGGCATCGGCGGCCGTGGAATCAAGAACCAAGTCGTCGGTGAAGAACTCCGGCAGGATGATGTACCGGGCCTTGTCGCGGATGAGCAGCTTTGCGGCATTCCGCCCCGCGCGGACCTCCAGGTGCGCCGCGCCGGCCGAGATGCGGATCCGCAGGCCGATGCCGTCGGCCGCGGCGTCGCCCTTGGCCTTGTACGTGGCCTCAATCGCGACGGCCGCCGATGAGTTCTCGACAATCGCCGCCTTCGACAACTCGCTCGCCTCCGCGCCGGCTGCGTTCACTGGTACCAGCACGGCCCGCAGCGCCCAGCCCTCCGCCGCACGGGAGTAGACCTCCGCCCCGCTTCCCTTCGCCCGAATCACCACCGCCAGCCTGCCGTTGCTGAAGACCGCGTCGCCCGCGAAGGCGTGCTTGGTCGTGTCTTCGGCGACAGCAACCCAGCCGGCGCGCTTGTCCAGCGCCTCGCCGGCCAGCGGGGCATCGGCGGCCGTTCGCGTGTCCAGCAGCACCGCCATGGGCGATGCGGCCGGGGCAGAAGACGGCGCCTGGGCGCGGACGGGAGTATGGACAACCAGAAGGGAAAAGGAAATCACGAATATCGAACAGGGAATACCGAATATCGAACGGAAGAAGACTTGGCGCCTCACTTCGGTATTCGATATTTCCTGTTCGTTATTCGATATTTCTTTGCCGCTTTTCGACATGCGCGCTCATCTCCAGTCAGGATACATATCCGACCCGCCTTCCGTAAGCTTGGTCGGCGAGCCCCCGTCGGCAGGCACGATGTACAGCTCATACGGCCCATCGGGCGAAGGGGCCTGGCAGAAGATGATCTTGGTCCCGTCGGGGCTGTACCGGCCGTAGCGCTGCACGCCGCCGTAGTACGTGATCATCTTGTTCTTCGTGCCGTCGGGGTTGATTGTGCATAGGTGCGACTCGGTTTCGTAGAGGATGCTCGCGCCCGATGGCGACCAGTGCGGCTCGCACGCCCCCTGCTTGTCGTACACCTTCGTCGCCTGGCCGCCGCCGGCCGGCACTGTGTAGATCGCGTTGCCGTCGCCGCCCAGAAGCGCGTAGGCGATCATGCTGCCGTCCGGGCGCCACGCGGGGCCGGAGCACTTGTCGTGAACCGCGGGGCTGATGGTCTTCTCCGCGCCGCTCGCCAGGTCGCGCGTAAGAAGCCTGCCCGCGCGGCGGAACACGATCTTCTTCCCATCCGGCGACCATTCCGCCTGATCACCATCGCAGATGCGCTTCGGGTTCGAGCCGTCGGCCGCCATTCGCCACACGCCGGCCCCTTTGGCAGAGCCGCCGCGAGTCGAGGTGAAGATGATGTTCGAGCCATCCTTGTCGAGGCACGGATCAACGTCCTGCTCGCCTTCGCCGGGCTTCGTGACCTGGGCCAAGCCCGTCCCATCCGGCCGGACCTTCCAGATGGCCCACGAACCGCCGCGATTGCTGGAGAAGACGATCCAGTTCGCCGCGGCTCGCGATGACACCGCCGGACGGCTTGCGGCCGGCTTGATGGAATGATGGCTCGACGATGGACATCCCGATATGAGGAGGAGCACTGCCGCTAGCAGGGGAAAAGACAATAACCAATATTCAATATTCAATATGCAATGTTCAAGTTGACTCGAAGGCCCTGGCTTCACTTGAGAATTGACCATTGAGTGCTGAATATTGCTCATTTCCTTCTCCAGGCCGCAAATCCCTGATCCGCCAGAAGCTGCCTCGCAAGGTTGTCGTACCCTTGCGCCAGCGGATGGCTCGCGTCGGCGTACTGGTCGCTGGGCAAGGCCGGGGGGACGAAGTGCGGAATGTGCTTCTCCGTCAGCCATTTGTCAACCTGCGCCACGCGCTGCCGGTATGCCTCCAGCGACCGGCCCTTGAGCATGTGTTCGTTGAGCGGCCCGACCACGACGAAGACCCGGTTGCCCGCGGCCGTGAGGTGCTCGACCGTCCGCTTGAACCGGCTCCACTGGAACGATGCATCGCAATCGACCCATTCGGGCTCAATGGCGGTGATGCCGCGGTCGCGCCATGTCCGACCGGTAGCGCCGTCGGGCGGACCCGTCCTCGCAAGCGCATCCCTCGCCGCGACGGAGGCCAGCGGGTTTCCATACGGATGAGTCATCGTCCACTTTGGCACATCATCGCCCCCGTAGCACGCGATTCTCAGGTGGCGGGCCAACTTCATCCACGGCAGGGCGTTTCCCATGGCGATGGACAGCCGCTGCTCGAACTCCTCGCGATAGCACGGCAGATTCGGCCAGAACTGCGGCACGAGCCGCGAGTGGTTGAAGGAGACTTCCTTCTCCGCGCTCAGGTCGCGCTCGGGGGAACTCATCCACAGGAGGTTGCAGTGCAGGAGCACGTCCCGGCCGCGGATCGCGCCGCCGTAGTGCTCGACCAGCCCCGCCATCGCGGCCGGATGGATGCCGTCAACGCCCAGGTTCGCAAACAATGGCAAGTGGGGAGTTGGGAGTGGGGTGTAGGGCGTGGGGCCAGGGCCTTGGGCTGACTCATCACGCCCTACCATTGTCGAACCACCCAAGGCGTTCAGCCTGGCCGAGAGAGTCTCCGCCGGCCCAACGTAGTGGCCCCACACGACCGAGTCGCCTATGACCATCACCCGCCCGTCGGCCGCGGCCTGCCGCGCCTGCCAATCGAACAGCCAGTAATCGTTCGCCAACTGGTACGGGATGCGGTAGTCGGCCGGAGGATCGAACGGCCTGATCCAGTTCCAGCACGCCGGCAGGATGACCAGCACGGCCGTCACGATGACGGCCGTGACGATCCATTCGCGGATCGACAGCGAGACCTCCGCCGGGGGATATGATGCGTTCGATCGGCCTATCGCGTGGGCGGTGGACTGGCTAATCGGTGAATCAGTTAATCTGCTAACCGGTTGATCGGCTGATCCGCTGACCGGCCCGGTCTCTTGCCCGATCAGCCGATTAACCGATTCACCGATTAACCCATTCGCCGACTTGTCCTCTCTATGACTCACGACCTCACCATCAACACCGTCAGAACTGGAAGTATATGAACTGCTGCGCCTGCGAGCCTGGGATGAACGCCAGGTAGACGATCATGGCCGACATAAGCGCCACGCGCACCGGCGCCGCCTGGAGCACGGGCTTGAGCCGCGATTCGATCAGGAACTGGTACGCCCATACCATCGCCACAAGCCCCGCGGCCAGAAGCGGGAGGCCCGGGTCCGCCCATGTCGTCGTGAATATCCGCGACACGACCAGCCACGCATCCGACAGCGACTGCGAGCGGAAGAATATCCATGCGAACGTCACGAATGCGAACACCAGGACCTGCTTGACGATCCTGGGCGTGCTGACGGCCCAGAAGTACTGCCGCTCAAGGTGCCTCGTCAGCACGCGCCCCAGCGCGTGCAGGGCGCCCCAGATGACGAACGTCCACGCCGCGCCGTGCCAAAGGCCCGATATCAGCATGGTCAGGCACATGTTGACGTAGGTCCGCACCTCGCCCTTCCGGTTGCCACCGAGGGGAATGTAGACGTAGTCGCGGAACCACGTCGAGAGGCTGATGTGCCACCGCTGCCAGAAGTCGCCCAGGCCGGTGGCAAGGTACGGATGATTGAAGTTCTGCATGAACTCGTAGCCCATGATCCGCCCGATGCCGCGGGCCATGTCCGTGTAGCCGCTGAAATCGAAGTATATCTGCCAACCGAAGGCCACTGTCGCCAGGATCAGCGCGGGGCCGGTGAACTGCCCCGGCACGCCCACGTCGCCCTTGGCGCCGTAGACGTGGTTCACGTACAGCGCCAGGTAGTCGGCCAGGGCCAGCTTCTTGAACAGGCCCATGACGAACAGCGAAAGCCCGTCGGTCACTCCCTGCCGCGTGATCCGCCTGCACGACTGGAGCTGCGGCAGCAGGTCGGCCGCCCGCATGATCGGCCCGGCCACCAGGTGCGGGAACAGCGCCACGAACGTCGCGTAGCGGATGAAGCTCGGCTCAGGCTTGATGTGGCCGCGGTAGAAGTCGATGGCGTAGCTCATCGACACGAACGTGTAGAACGATATGCCGGCCGGCAGGAGCCACGCCAGCGAGGCAATCCGCCAGGGCAGCCCTGTCCAGATGAACAGCCCGTTGAGCGCCTCCACCAGCGGCTGCCAGTTGGGCTCTGGGACCATGTACGGCAGGCCCAGGTAGCCCAGCAAATCCGTCAGGCTTTGCGCGACGAACGCCCCGTACTTGAAAAACCCCAACAGCAGCAGGTTGTTCCCGATGGACAGCGCCAGCCACAGCTTCTTCCGCCTCACCGTCGGCGCGCGGGCCATCATCACCACGCCGTAGTAGTCGATGGCCGTCGAGTAGGCGATGAGAACCAGGTAGATCGGGTTCCACCACCCGTAGAAGACGTACGAGGCGCCCAGCAGCCACCAGTCGCGCAGGGGCGTCTTCCTGACCAGCAGAAAGACCGGGTAGAAGACGGCGATGAAGACGACGAATGTCCACGTATGGAAATACATTCCCTCAGCCTACATGGAAGGGAACACGGATTACACGGATTCCATGGATTTCAGGAAGGCCCGCTTGAGCAATCCTTGAAATCCGTGCAATCCGTGTTCCACCTTCCCAGCTCACGGCAGGTTCACTCCATAAGCGCCTTGACATGCGCCTCCACGCAATCCGCCAGGGCATCGAGGTTGTACCCGCCCTCCAGCGTCGATACGATCCGCCCGTGGCAGTGCTCCGCGGCAATGGCCTTGACGATCCGCGTCAGTTCGGCATAGCCCTTGGCGGTCAGCTTCAGTCCGCCCAGCGGGTCATCGGCGTGCGAGTCGAACCCGGCCGAGATCAGGATGAAGTCGGACTTGAACTTCGCGGCCGCCGGCACGAGCTTCGTTTCAAGCGCCTTCTTGTAGTCATCATCGCCCGCGCCACTGTCCAGGGCGGTGTTGAAGATCAGGCCCTCGGCCTTGCCGCGGCCCTTCTCCGACTCCGAGCCCGTGCCCGGGTAGAACCGCCCGCGATGGACGGAGAAGTACATCACGCTCCCATCCTCGTAGAACGCCGCCTGCGTGCCGTTGCCGTGGTGAACGTCCCAATCGACGATGAGCACGCGGGCGAGCTTGTGCTTGTTCTGGATATGTCGCGCCGCGATGGCCACGTTGTTGAACAGGCAGAAGCCCATCGCCTTGTCCTTCATCGCGTGATGGCCCGGCGGACGGACGGCGCAAAACGCGTTGTCAACCTTGCCCTCCATCACCGCATCGACGGCCGCCGTCAGGCCCCCCGCCGCCGCGACGGCCGCATCGTAGGACTTGGCCGAGATCGGCATGTCGGATGTGTCGATCTGGTCGTCGCCGCGGGCGCAGGCGGCCTTGACGCGCTTGACGTACTCCGCCGAATGCGCGGCCGTCAGTTGCTCAATCGTGGCTTCCCGCGGCTCGATGGCCACAAGCTTGTCCAGCAGCTTGCTCTCCTTCAGGCGTGCGACGATGGCCTTGAGCCGCTCGGGCCGCTCGGGAAAGCCCTTGGGCACCTGGTGCGCCAGGTAGATGTCGCCGTAGAGGAAGCCCGTCCTCTTGCCCGGCGGTGTCGCGGGCGCTGTCGATGTGCTCGGTCCAAACATGAGCTGGTCCCTTGCCATGTTGGGAGTAGGGAGTGGGCAGTGGAGTGTGGGGTGTGCGGCGTTGGATGTCAACTCCCTACTCCCTACTCCCAACTCTCCACTGTAAGCTGAAGTTGCCTGCGAAGGAGCGGCGCGACGCACGCACCTGAACCCGATGCTGTCGCGCGCGAAGCACGCATCCGTGAACCGCGGGTTCTCGCCCGCCCGCCACGCCGACCGGCACGCGTCGGCCTTTGAGTTCCACGCGCCGCCCCGAACGACGGCCAGCTTCATGCCATCCGCCGCCGGCGGGCAGCACGGATTGGTCGATGGTCGTGTCGCGGCCGTCTTGTAGAAGTCGTCCCTGTAGCTGTCCTGACACCACTCGGCCACGTTACCGTACATGTCGTACAGGCCCCACGGGTTCGGGGCCTTCTGGCCGACCTCGTGCGTGGCCTTGCCCGAGTTCTCCGCATACCACGCGAAGCGGACGGGCTCGTCGGCCGGGTTGTCGCAGTGCCTGGTCCCCGTCGTCCCGGCCCGGCAGGCGTACTCCCACTGGGCTTCCGTCGGCAGGCGGTAGCCATCCGCGTCGAAGTCGCACTCCCACCTGCCGGTGTCCTCATTCATCGAGTAGCACGGCCGCAGCCCCTCCGCCGCCGACCGTTCGTTGCAGAACTTCACCGCGTCCTGCCAGGCCACCTGCTCCACCGGCCGTCGCGGGCCCTTGAAGTGCGACGGGTCGGGGATGGACAGCGCCTTGAACTGGTCCTGCGTCACCTCGTACCTGTCCATCAGGAACGAGTCCACCCAGACGCGGTGCGCGGGCGACTCATTGCCCGGCCAGCCGTTCTCGGGATCGGAACCCATGACGAACGACCCGCCGGGGATGGCGACCATCTGGACGCCAGACTTGGTTGTGATGATCGGCGGAGCGGCAGGTGCAGCAGCGGGTACCTTCTTCTGGCAGCCAGGCGAAACTCCACATACGCAGACAAGGAGGACAATAACGAATATCGAACAGGAAATATCGAATATCGAAGCGCAAGAGCGTCGGCGTCGCCTCACTTCGTCATTCGATATTGGCTGTTCGATATTCGTCATTTCTTCAGTACGCTACTTCGCCGCCGGCAGCCAGTCCGGCTCCATGTTGCTCGCCCCATCCGTCGTGACCGGCACCCAGACGTTGATCTGCGACGCATCCGCCACGCAGATGTTCGTGCCCCTGATCTTCTCCTTGATGCCTTCGGCCGACGGCCCCAGGTCGAACGCGATGAACCGCCCATCCGGCGACCAGTCCGCGTGGTAGACCATGTGCTTCTTGTCGCATGAGATGACGGTGCGGACGTTGCTGACCGTCGGCGCCTCCCCGCCCAGGTCCAGGTCCGCAAGGCCGATCTCCTGGTCGGTGCGGTTCCACGACAGCCTCTTGCCGTCGGGGCTGATGTCCGGCCGGCAGCCGTTGATGCCCTTGATCTGGCTGACCTTCGTGCCGTCGGCCTCGATGGCCAGTATCGCGTGGTCGAACCCCATGCCGCCGTGAACCGTCGCCAGGAGCCACTTGCCATCCGGCGACCAGCAGATCACGTAAAGGTGGTGCAGTTCCTTGTTGGGGTGCTCGCGGGTCTGGCCCGTCTTGAGGTCGTAGAACGCGATGCCCTTGGAGGCGTAGTCGGTGTCCACCCACTTGTCGAACTCGCCCTTGCAGTAGGCGATTACGGTCCCATCCCTGTTCCAGCAGCCGTCGCGGGCGTTCTTGGCCACGAGCTTGCGCCCGGTGCCATCTGAGTTCATGTAATAGACGTTGCGGCTCTTGTCGGCGCCCTCGCCCTCGTCGCACGTGAAGCAGATCTTCGTCCCGTCGACAGTGCAGTGCGGGTACATCTCGCGCCACTTGGCGTCCTTGCTGAGGTTGACGGCCGCGGTGCCGTCGGCGTTCATCGCATGAAGCTCGCGCTTCCTGTTGATGTTGGTCTCGTGGACCAGCCGGTAGGGAAGCGTCGCCAGGTCCAGCCGCAGCTTGTCCTGCGCGGCCTTGAGCTTCGGGTCCACCGGCGCGGCGCCGGTGGCCGGCTGACTTGTCGGCCTGCTCGCGGGCTGGCCCGTGGCCGTATTCGTGACGGCCGCGAACGCCAAACCAGCCGCGACAAGCATGCATCCCGCAACCCTGCGCAATGTCCCGTTCATGCGGTCTCCTATGGTAGTGCGGCCAGTATTATAACCCCGCTCAAGGGAGACGGGGATTGTCTCCCATCGGGTCACCGTTCACGGATGGAACGACTGGATAATCGACATGACTTCCGCGTATGATACCTGCTCGTCACTCCGCCGAGAAACGCCGATCGGGAGATTGGCGTTCGCAGGTGGCCTGGAGATGATTGATGAGCGATTTTGACAAGGACTTTGAGGCCGTCGAGAAGCGCTTCCGCAAGCTGGTGCCGGCCGTCGACTTCTGCTCGCTGCGCGTGGCCGGCGAGGATGACGAGGTGCTGACGGTGCGGCAGGACGTGCCCGAGCCGGCCTACCGCGCCACGGATGTCGGCGCGATGGCGACGGTGATCCACAAAGGCGCGCTGGGCTATGCCGCCACGAGCGACCTTTCGGCGGCGGGCCTCAAACGCGCCATCGGCCAGGCTGTCCGCTGGGCCAAGGCCGCGGAGGGACGGTGCGTGGTCGACTTCACCAAGGTCGCCATGCCAAGCCCGGTCGGCCAGTACATCGGCCCCGAGCAAGTCCCGTGGTCGAGCGTGCCCGTCGAGGACAAGTTCGCTCTGCTGGCCAGGGAGTGCAAGCGGCTCAAGACGGATGACCGGATCGTCGATTGGGAGACGTCGCTGTGGCACACCGACAGCCGGACGCTCTACCTGACATCCGCCGGCGGCCGGGCGTACCAGAAGTTCAGCTACCTGTGCCCCATGATGCTCGTGCGGGCGAACAAGGGCGCCAACACCCAGCGCCGCACCCTCGGCTCAGAGCGCGGCCTGTGCAGGCAGGCCGGCATGGAGCTGCTCGACCAGATCGGCTACTACAGCGCCGCCGAGTGGATACCCGCCGAGGCCCTGGAACTGCTGGACGCCCCCAACTGCCCAAGCGGGAAGATGGACCTGCTGATCGCGCCGGACCAGATGATCCTCCAGATCCACGAATCCATCGGCCACCCGCTGGAGCTGGACCGGATACTGGGCGATGAGCGGAACTACGCCGGCACGAGCTTCGTCCGGCCGGAGATGATCGGGACGTATCGCTACGGCTCGGACCTGCTCAACATCACGTTCGACCCGTCGCGGCCGGAGCAGCTCGCCACCTACGCCTACGACGACGACGGCCTGCCGGCGAAGAAGGAGTTCCTCATCGAACGCGGCATACTCAAGCGGGTGCTGGGGGGCGTGACGTCACAGGCCCGCTCCGGGCAGCCCGGCGTCGCCAACAGCCGCGCGTGCAGTTGGAACCGCCCGCCCATCGACCGCATGGCCAACCTCAACCTGGAGGTGGGCACCAGCTCGCTCGACGAGATGATCGCCGCCGTCAAACGCGGCGTCTACGTCAAGAGCAACTGCTCATGGTCCATCGACGACAGCCGGAACAAGTTCCAGTTCGGCTGCGAATGGGGCCGGCTCATCGAGGACGGCAAGCTGACCAAGGTGGTCCGCAACCCCAACTACCGCGGCATCTCCGCGACGTTCTGGCGGAGCCTGAAGATGGTCGGCGACCAGTCGACGCACGATGTCATGGGCACCCCCAACTGCGGCAAGGGCGAACCCAACCAGGTCATCCGCGTCGCCCACGCCAGCCCGGCGTGCCTGTTCGCGGATGTCGAGGTGTTTGGAGGGGCGGCGTGAGATTTTCTGAACGCTTCGTTATTCGATATTGCCTGTTGGATATTCGTGATTTCCTTCTTCGCGGGGAAAGCGAATATCGAATATCGAACAGGAAATATCGAATAACGAAGTGAATGAGGAATGGCCAATGCAACAGTACTTCTACCAACTGGCTGACGATCTGAAGTCGAAGCTGAAGGGCGAAGAGGTCTTCCTCGCCAACTACAGCGGCGAGGACTCGGACTTTGTCCGCTTCAACCAGGCCAAGGTCCGCCAGCCCGGCAGCGTGACGCAGCGATACCTGACGCTGGAGCTGATCAACGGCCAGCGCCACGCCGCGGCCACAGTTGCGCTGGCGGGAAAGAAGGCCATCGACGGCCCGCGCGTCAAGGACCTGCTCGCCGGCCTGCGCGATCGGCTTGAGCATGTGCCCGAAGACCCGTACCTGCTCTACTCCACCGAGGTCAAGAGCAGCGAGCAGATCGGGGCCGACCGCCTCCCCAAGAGCGAGGATGCGCTCGACAAGGTCCTGTCGGCCGGCAAGGGGCAGGGGTCCCCGAACGCGAAAAGTCGCGTTCGGGGTCCCCTGGACATGGTCGGCCTGTGGGCCTCCGGCGGCATCCACGCAGGCTTCGCCAACTCGCTGGGCCAGCGGAACTGGTTCTCCTCGCACTCCTTCAATCTGGACTGGAGCTTCTATCACAACGCCGACAAGGCGGTGAAGGCGCAGTACGCCGACTTTGAGTGGGACGACGCCGCCTTCGCCCGCAAGGTGGACCAGGCGTGCGAGCAGCTCGCCGTCATATCGGGGCAGCCCAAGACGGTGCCGCCGGGCAACTACCGCGTGTACCTCGCGCCGGCGGCCCTGGAAGACCTGGTGGGAATCCTCTGCTGGGGCGGGTTCGGCCTCAAGGCACACAGGACGAAGTTCACGCCGCTGCTGAAGATGATCGCGGAAGGCGCGACGCTCTCGCCGGCCGTCACGCTCCGCGAGGCGACGGCCGAGGGCATCGCCCCGAATTTCCAGTCGTCGGGGTACATCAAGCCGCCGTCGGTCACGCTCATCGAGGCCGGAAAGTACCGCGACTGCCTCGTCTCGCCGCGCTCGGCGAAGGAATACGGCCAGCCCTGCAACGGCGCAAACGGCGGCGAAGGGCCGGAGTCGCTCGACGCATCGGCCGGCGACATTCCCGCCAGCGAAGTGCTCTCGCGCCTGGGCACCGGCGTATACGTCAACACGCTGTGGTACCTGAACTACTCCGACCGCGCGGCCGGACGGATCACGGGCATGACCCGCTTCGCCACATTCTGGGTCGAGAACGGCCGGCTCGTGGCGCCGCTGAACGTCATGCGGTTCGATGAAACGGTCTACCGCTTCCTGGGAAGCAACCTAGTCGGCCTTACGCGGGAGCGGGAGTTCATCCCCTCGACAAGCTCGTATGGCGGCCGCTCGACTAGCTCGACCCGCATGCCGGGCGCGCTCGTGGACGACTTCGCCTTTACGCTGTAGAAGGGACTAGGGATCAGGGACTAGCGACTAGGAGTCACGAGGATTGCTCCTGCACACGGACCTGGCAATCCACGAGATTCCTAGTCGCTAGTCACTATTCCCTCGTCCCTTCCTCTCAGTATCCGCCTATTTTCAGGTCGGGGACCTCGGGCGCCTTGAGGTCCTTCCAGGGCGAGACGGACTTGTTCTTCTCCCACCAGTCCTGGAACCTCTTGATGGCAGCCGACCGCTCGTTGTCGCCGGCAAAGCCGAGGATCGGCGGCATCTTCGGCATGTTGGGGTTCATGTTGTATTCGACGAACTTGTATTCCTTGATGTCCTGCCCGGTGAGCTTGACAAGCAGCGACAGTGCGACGTCCTTCTCGCACCAGGTCACGCGCTTATCGCCGGCCTGGAAGCTGCTCATGCCCTGGTTCTGCTTGGACAGGCAGTCCATCAGGATCGGTATGATGCGCCGCTCGCCGATCTCCTCGATAGCCTGCCCGAAGGCCATGTTGCGATAGAGGTCGTTATACGGCGACCTGTTGAGGATGGTCGCCAGGGCCGCCGCCGCGCGCGGGGTCTTGATGGCCTTCAGGGCCATTAGCGCGCCCGGCTGGGGCGAGGCCATGCGCTGCGGCTGCGGGTAGTAGTACATGAACCAGTTGAAGTAGGTGGCGAAGCTGGCAAGCTTCCTCGCCAGGCTGTCGACGACCTCGTCGGACTTGTACTTGCCCCCGCCGGCCGCATCGACCGCCGCAAGGGCCACCTCCTGCGACGAATGGCCCAGGCAGTAGAGCAAGAGCGGCTCCAGCACGCCGCCGGGGTCGTCCATCCCGCCGAGCTTGCGGATCGCGTCGAGGCTGCGGTACCGCTCCAGGCTGAAGATATCCTCGACGACCTGCGGGTACGCCTGCCGGCACTTGGCGAGCTTCTCGCGGTTGGCCTTGCTCATGTCGGCCATCGCGCACCGCAGCCGGCCCACGGCCGCGGCGTGAGCGAGCATCGCGTTGGCCTCCGCGGCCGACTGCGCGGACCCATCCTCGATGCGGGCAAGCAGCGCGTCGATGCACGCCTGGAGGATGGCCACGGCCGACGCCTGGGCGCTCTCGCGGCGCACGAGGCGCTCGGAATGGAACTCCTCGATCAGGCCCTTCATCGCCGACGAGACCGCCGCGCAGAGTTCCTTCACGCCGGCCGCATCCGGCGGCCTGGCCCCGGCGCCCTGCGGCCTGGTAGCCGGCCCGCCCGGCTGCGGCCCATTCGCCAGGAGCTTCAGGTCGGCGGGCGCAAGCGGCTTGACGTCAGCATACGCGACCTTGTTGGCCTCCCACCATTGCGCCAGCTTGGCCAGTGCCTCGGCCCGCTGGCCTTCCTCCTTGAAGGACGCCATGTGCCCGGACATCTGGTTGGTCACCTGTAGCTGATAGTCGGCGATGTTCTGCTCCGACAATCGCAGCAGGCAGTAGAGCCACGCGTCGGATGCCTCGGCCGACCACTTCATTGCGCCCTCTTCCATCGTGGCGACCTGGCCCGGCTTATGCGCGAGTATGGCCGCCGCCAGCGCCGGCACGGCCCGCTTGTCGCCCAGGCCCGCCAGCGCCTCGGCCAGCATCGTGTCGCAGCAGAATGCCCCCGGCGAGCCGTCCTTCTTCTGGAGCAGTGCCGCCAGGATCGCCGCGGCGGGCCGCCGGTTGGCGATGGCGGCCAGCGCCTTTGCGGCCATCGGGGCCAGCCCCTGGCCGTAGCCGTAGTCGGTGGACGTGTAATCCGCCGCCGAGAACCTGCCCGACAGCGCCGGGCGGATGACCACATAGGTCAGGGCGTCGACGAGATCATCGGACTTGTAGCCCCCGCCCGCGGCGACGCCGGCGGCCATGCGGGCCGTCCCGTCGGAGCCGTAGAGCAGGGCGATCACAAGCACCGGCTCCGCCTGCGCCGGCGTGTCGCCATATCCGAAGATCCGCTGGAGCAGTTGCGTGCCGCGCTCTGCCGGGCTGAAGATCGATTCGATTGTCTTGGGATTGGCCCGCTGGAAGCCCTCGAGGTTCGCCCGCTGGGCCGGGCTGAGCGCGGTCAGCGCCCTGGCAAGGCGAAGGCGGTTGAGGCAGTCCTCCATCGCCTCATGCACGCGCAGGCGGACCTCCACGTCGCCGTCGTCCACAGCCGCCGCCAGCGGCTCGTAGTACGCCTCAAGGATGGCCTGGAGCGCCTCGTGGGCCGCCTTCCGCACATCAGGCTGCGGCGAATCAGCGGCCGCGGCCAGGGCAGCGGCCGTCCTGGCAACGTTCGCCTGCACCGCGAATGCCTGGGCCGGCGCCGTGTCCGGACCATTGGCCGCAAAGACTGCCTGCGGCGTCGCCGCCGCAATGAGGCCGGTGATCGCGATGGAAACGAGGGCTCGCATTACCTGCATAACGCGGAGTATACCACGCGGTGGGATGCTAATCAGTCAGAAGCGCCCTAACGGCCGCCGCCACGCTCCAGAACCCGATGCCGAGGGTGATCATCAGGATCCACATCGGCTGTTCGCCGCGCAGCGCGCTGACGCCCTTGAACGCGGCCAACTGCGCTCCGATCAGCGCCGCCGGGACCAGCACGACCAGGCTCTTGCCCGCCAGGCCGCTGCCGGAGCAGACCTTCTTGGCCGCCGCGTGCCCGAAAGGATAGCCGAGCGCGGCCGTGACGATGAGAGTCACGACGTTGACAGCCCAGTGGTCCGGCACGTTCGGAGCGACCGGCGACAGCGCCACGAAAAGCCCGCCTGAGGCAATAGCGATCCCCAATCCCCACAGGACCGAGTAGACGCATGCCAGCGTCCATCCACGCGCGGGTGTCCAGTCGCTGTCTTGGGCCATTTGTTTCACTTCGCCGCGGGGGTGGCGGGGCCGGATGCGGTTGCCGGGGGCGGCGCAATCACCTGGAACGTGCCGGCCAGCTTGTCCATGATGCCCTCGGCCGCCTTGATGTCAGGGCTTTGGCAGTAGAGGCGCAGCGAGAAGCTCCTGGGCTTGCCGTCGGCGCCGCCGCTGGCGACGATGGTCCGCTGTATCACGAACACGGCCGCCGACTCATCACCCGCCGCCTTCGTCGCCAGCTTGGAGGGGAGCTGCTGGGCGACGAACTGGCAGCCGTCCACGCCGCCCATCTTTGCCGCCGCCGGCGGCGAGATAATCCTGACCTCATGCCCGTGGTCGGTCGCGCTTTTCTTGTAGGTCTCAAGCATCCTCTTGGCGATGTCCTCGGCCTTCTCGTCGCCCACGGTGTCGGCCACGAGCACCCGCGCCAGCGGCATCGGCACGCCGCCCAGCACATAGTCCGTCTGCGCCATCTCAACGCCGGTGGACGTCAGGTTGATGTACCAGCCGTGCGGCGGGCGGATCTCGTAGCCCAGCTTGAACTCCTTGAGCGGCGGCTCGAAATCCTTAATGCCCACGGCCATGGGCCGCTGGATCGGCGTCAGCTTGATGCTCTTGGCGACCTCGGCGAAGGCTGCCGCCATCGCGTACGGCCGCTCCGCCACCGACTCCACGGTCAGCACGTAGCATATACGCTGCTTGACCTCGCCCGATGCCGTCTTCTCCTCGCGGACGAAGTAGGCGCGCGAGGCGATGCTGGGAATGCCCCGGAAGTCGTACTGCATGGTCCGCGTCTGCGCCTCGACGCCCCCCACCTGCATCGTGCCGCTGCGGACGACCTTGAAGTGCGTGACGGGCAGCATCTTCTGGAACTCCGCGGTCATGGCCTCGGCGAACTTGTCGGCAGTCACCTTCTCGCCAATGGGATACGCCGAGATGGTCACCGCCTGCGACGGCCGTCCGCTCTCGGCCTGCACGGACCGCGCCACGTCGAACGGCTCGCCCAGTGCCTGCGACTCGAAGCCCGCCGGCATGGCGGCCGTGATGCCGGCGTTGGGATAGTCCGCCGGCGGGGCCATCTTGAGGCTGGGAGGCGTGGGCGTAGGGGCGAGTGCCCCCAGCGGGGAGCCGCCCATGGCCAATACCAGCAATGCAGCCCCTATCACAGCCGTCGCCGCAAGCATTCCTCGCATGTTCATCGCCATGTCAAAAAAACCTTGACCGCCGGACAGCGGCGGCTAT
Organism: Phycisphaerae bacterium; assembly: GCA_041946855.1. GTDB lineage: Bacteria > Planctomycetota > Phycisphaerae > SM23-33 > SM23-33 > JBHGBE01. Next base: position 23,824 of record JBHGBE010000045.1, read on the forward strand.
CATGGATGCAGCTTCGCGCGGGCGTAGCTCAGTGGTAGAGCGCAACGTTGCCAACGTTGATGTCGTGAGTTCAACTCTCATCGCCCGCTTTCCAGCCGGCCGGTAGAAATCGGCCGGTCGCCGCGTTCGGGGCAACGTCTCGCGCGGACCACTCGTTATCAGTTTCGTCTTATTTCGGTTCTTCCTTTGCGGCTTCTTTAGTGGTCGGCGTGTCCTTCTTTTCCAGGGCCTGCTTGGCGGACTTGGCGACCTCCTCCGCCGGGACTATCACCAGCGAGATGGCGCTTTGGCCTCCGCCCATATCGGCCTTGTATGAGGTCGTTATGCCCAGGGGCTGGCCGTCGAGGTTGAACACCGGCCCCCCGAGCGTCCGCCCGCCAGTGTAGAACATGCGCGGCTTGGTCACGATGCTGGATATCTCGCTGGTGGCGACGGCCGGCGCCTGGTCCATCGCCTTGGGCATGCGGCCGATGCACACTACCTCCTCCAGCACTTCGACCTTGGGGTTCTTCTCCATCTTGACCACGGGCAGGTCGAGCTTCGTGCCGGCCTTCTCCGGCAGCACGAACGCGAGGTCCAGCACATCGTCGGTCAGGACGATCTTCGCGTCGATTTCCGTGCCGTTGGGCAGCAGTAACTTCACCTGCGAATGCGTGCTCTTGGCGGTGATCTTGACGGACTCGCCGCCGATGTTCATGGTGTTGCCGGTGATGTTCGTCCCCGGGTCGATTGCCGACAGCGCCGCGGCCACCAGCCCGGACGGGTCTATCACCGTGCCTATGGCCTGCACCTTCTGCTCACGAGCGCCGAGGTTGCGCCCGCCGCCGGTGATCTCTATGTTCACGACTGCCGTCACCCAGATGACCGAGTCCTTGGTCTTCTCGAAGACCGCGCGGGCCTTCTCGATGCTCGCCGCGTCGCCAAGGGCCTGCGAGAAGCCCGCTGCAATCACCAGCCCAGCCGCCACCAGCGCCATGCGTGTTCTCACGTGAGTCGTCCTTTCTGTTGCGGCCGCGCGCGGCGGCCTGTTTTCACGCGTTCAATCCTGTCATTCTAGCCGCGTCCGCGCCCCCAGCCTGCCGACGGCGGCTCATTTCCACTCGGCCGTCAGCTCAAGGAACAGCGTATGGACGCCGCGCTTCACCAGGAAGACGATCCGCTTGGCCTTGTTCTTCTTAGCTGCGGCCAGCGTCTCCTGGAGCTTGGCGACATCGGCAGTCGCCTTCCCATCGACGGCCATCAGCACGTCGCCCATCGACAGGCCGCCCAGCGACGCCCAGCCCGCGGGCTCGACCTTCTCGATCAGCACGCCCTGGACCTTCTCGCTGAGCTTCTTGTCGTTGCGGTCGAAGGCCGACACCTCCCTGGCCGTGAACTCGAAGTCGTCGTCCTTGTAGACCTTCATCTCCGAGGCCGGCGCCGGCGGCGTCTCCAGCTTGACCTTGACCTTGTCGGCCTTGCCGTCGCGAACGATGCCCAGCACCACCTCCTGGTCTATCGACCGCTGGCGGACCATGTTCGGGAATACCTCTTCATCCTCAACCTGCTGGGCCTTGATGGCGTCGTCGTCGAGCGTCAGCAGGACGTCGCCGACCTTCAGCCCGGCGGCCTCGGCCGTCGTCTTGGGAAGCACCTGCGTAACCCGCACGCCGGCCTTGCCCTCAAGCTTCAGGGCCTTGGCAAGATCGCGCGTCAGCACCTGCGTCGTGACGCCGATCCACGCCTTCTTGGCCCTCGCCGCCTCCTGCTGCTGCGGCGGTTTGCCGACCTTAACCACCGTCAGGTACTTGCGGACGCCGCGCTCGAACGCCACCAGGGTCTCGACGGGGTTGGAGCTGGTGGCCGTGATCTCCTTCGTAACCTTCTCCAGTTCGGCCAGGTCCTTTACCTTCTTGCCGCCGACCTCGACGATCACATCGCCTGGCACGATGGCCGGCTTGGCATCGCCCACCTGGCCGCCCGGCCGGACGGTCTGGACGATGACCCCCTCGCGCGCCCGCTGCATCTCCATCGCCGAGAACGTCGTCAGGTCGCGGGCGGTCATGCCCCAGTCCTTCAACTCTTCGTACTCGCCGCGGGCGGGATCGCGGGCAGCCACCGTCAGGTCAAAGCCCATCGGCTTGCCGGCCCGCAGGACGACGATCTTGACCGTCTTGCCTATCGGCCGCGACAGGACCAGTTGGTTGAAAAGTGGCAGTTCTTCGGGAACGCTGACGCTGACCTTCTGGCCGTCGAACTCGGTGATGATATCGCCGGTCGCCAGGCCCGACTTGCTCGCCGGCGAATCGGGCAGAACGCCCGCCACCAGCACGCCGCGAAGGGTGGAGCTCCTGAGCATCGGCTGGCACTCCATGCCGGCCCACGAGCGGCTGACCTTGGCCTGCCCCTCTGACTTGCTCGACGCGATGATCTGGTCGGCGATGGAGCGGGCCAGGTTGCCGGGTATCGCCCCGCCAAGCCCGCCAACGCCTATCTCGTTGACGCCGACGATCTGGCCCTTCAGGTTCACCAGCGGCCCGCCGCTGCTGCCGGGGTAGATGGGGGCGCTGTGCCCGATCCAGCGGACCAGCGTGCCGACGGCCTCGCCCTCCATCTCAAGGCTGCCGTAGGGAAGGATCATCTCCGCGTTGCTGACGATGCCCTCTGTCACCGACTGCGACAGGCCGGCCGGGCTGCCCATCGCCAGCACCGTGTCGCCCACGCGGAGGGCGTCGCTGTCGCCGAACGCCGCCACAGGCACCGGCGCGGACTTGTCTCGCCGCTGGTCCAGCTTGAGCTTGATGATCGCGATGTCGGTCATCGGGTCGGTGCCGACGAGCGTCGCCTCGATCTCCTGCCTGTCGGCCATGCGGCAGATGACATACTGCGAACGGCCGGCGACGTGGTGGTTGGTGATCACGTAGCCTTCGGGCGAGATTATCGCCCCGCTGCCGGAGGCCTGGAGCTTGCGCATCCGGCCCTCGGACGGCTGGCCGACAACCACGTGAATCCGCACGAGCGCCGGATAGACGCTCTTGACAGCCAGGTCCGATGTCCGCGTGGACATGGACGTCGCATCGCCGCACCCGCACGCGGCCAGGGACGCGCCTACGGCTAGCGCGGCCGCCAGAACAAGCACCATGCTCCGCTTCATGTATTTGCCCTCAGTTCAATCGTTTGGCGCAAGAACCACCGAAGTCTACAGGATTCGGTGAATATAACAATAACGCTTACGGGGCATGCGGGATTTCAGAAATCCTCCCGTCCGTGGATCGGCGCACGCCGGAGGCAAGATGCCGCGGATCGAGGCAAGTAGCAGACCGCAAGCAGGTCTCATCTCCACCTGCCAGCCAACGGCTCGGCCGGGGAGGCGATGGACTGGAACTGCACCACGCGGACGGCGTCGCGGCCCTTGATGGACAGGAGCGGGATCAGCCCCTTGTCCAGGAGGGCCTGCATCGCCCGATCGGTTAGGAACGCCTCGGCCGGCGGCGTGACTCGCTGGGCGTCGCCCTCGCCGGCGACGTGCATCGGCAGGCCGGAGATCTCGCGGGCCAGGCACTCGCCGAGGTCCCACCCGCCTTGGCGGAACGCGGCGGCGAGCAGGGCCGCGCAGACGAATGCGCCGTTGCCCCAGAGGTAGTCCTCATGGCTGGATGCCGATGGCGCATCGGCGGGACCATCCGCGAGTTCCTCGAAGTCGAACGAGTCGATGGCCTCGGTGTCGCGGCCGTAGGGAAGCCGCAGCATGAACCGCGGGGCGACAAGGCCGACGGATGCGGCCTGCGGCGCGGCCGCGAGCCGGTGCCAGACATCCGCGGCGGCGGCCGTGGCTTGCCATCGCCAGTCGCGCGGGTCCGGCGTGGCCGCGAACGACTCGCATCCGGCGACGTGCGAGTTGGCCTGCGCGATGAACGGCGCGCCGGCCGCCTGGGCCACCGAGCCGATTGCGCCCAGGAGGCCTCCATCATCGGCCGTCGCGTCGAAGGCGTAGCATCCGACAGCCAGCGCCCAGGGCCGGCCGCCGGGCGTGTGGACCGTCTCCTCGACAAGCCTGCGATACAGGGCCGAGCCTTGCCCGGCCGCCAGGTCCGCGGCCAACTCCTCCTTACTGATGTCGATGAGGGCCACTTCGAGTGTTTCATCCGTCTCGACCTGGCTGGTCAGGAACGCCAGGCCGCGCCAAGCGGCCTCCAGCGCCTGGAAGCCTCGGTCGTGGAGGATCGACCGCATCAGGCCGCTGGTCGCGCGGTCAACGTGGGCAACAAGGTCCGGCAACTCCGCATCCGGCGCGGGCACGATGTAGGGCTTGACCAGGTCGCGGATGAAGTCCTGCACGGCCGCCACGCGCCCGGAGACGGCGGATGTGATCCTGGCGACGATCGGCTGGTCCAGCAGCCGCTCCAGCGCCGCCGCGGCCGCCTCCTTCGCGGGCGACTCCTCCTTGACCACGACCGTCGAGTCCCTGGCCGCGTCGGCCGCAAGTCTGGCCCACGAGCGGACCTCGTGCGCCGCCTCGGCGAACGTGGCCGGATCGTTCAGGCCCTTGCGGAGGGCCTTGAGAACCAGGAACACGTCGAGACGCTCATAGAGGCTGTCGGGGTGGAACTCATCCAGGGAGGCGAAGCGGATGGCGATCCTGGGGCCGTCCGGCCCGCCGATGGGCACGTGGACGTGCGTGCCCAGACGGCCGGGGAGCTTGTCGAGGGTGTCGACATCAACGGTGATTGGGACCACGGACTTGGGCGGGTCCGTCTTCCCCGCGCGATCCGTGCTGGCCCTGCCGCCGAAGTCGCCGAGGACCGCGATGCGGAACGGCGCATCTTCCTCGGCCCTCGGCCGTGCGGCCCTCCCCGCAGGAAGATTGGTGAACTCGAACCCGAACCGGCTGGACGATGATCGACTGGCCATTGGCGGGTCTCCGCTGAACTGTGCCGGACATGATACCGGCTGACACCTAGAACGGACACCCTCTTCCACAGAAAAACGGTCGGCCGTTCATCGCGCCTTCTGCCCTGCGCCGAAGACGTCGATGTATCGTGCGGCACGCGAGCGGAAGCCGTCGCGGATGGCGGCCATCACGCTGAAGTAGCCGGCCTTGCCGGCGCGGAAGAGCTTGTCCATCTCCTCGCCGGCCGCGGCGGTCAGGTCGGTGAAGATGTTGATCTTGGCGATGCCGGCGGCGATTGACTGGCGGTACTGCTCGTCGCTCAGCCCCGACCCGCCGTGCATGGCAAGCGGGATGCGAGCGCGGCGTGAGATCTCCGCCAGCAGGTCCATGTCGATCCGCGCCCGTCCCTTGGGCATCCCGTGCGCGTTGCCGACGGCCACCGCCAGGCAGCCGCAGCCGCTTTCGGCGACGAACCGTGCCGCGACGGCCGGGTCTGTGAAACCCTTGCCGACGCCGCCGAACGTCTCGTAATCGGCGCCCGCGCCGACGATGCCAAGCTCCGCCTCAACGCAAGCGCCCCGCCCGCGAGCGGCTTCGACGACACGCCGCGTGTTGGCGGTGTTCTCCTCCACGCTCAGGCGGGCGCCGTCGTACATCACATCGGTAAAGCCCATCGAAAGGGCCTTGGCGCACTGCTCGACGCTGGCGCCGTGGTCGAGCATGAGCGAGACGGGCACGGCCGCCGCTGCCGCAAGCTCGCGGACCATCGCCACCAGGGCCGCCCCGCCGGGCTGGTCGATCCGCGGGCCGTAGATGCCGATCATCGCCGGCGCGCGGGCCGCCTCCAGCGCGGCGATGATCCCCTCCGCGCCGGCCATGTCGAATACGTCAAACAGCGGAATCGCGTATCGGCCCGCGCGGGCCTTCCGAAGCTCATCCTTGATCGAAACCAACGGCATCTCGTGCCACCTCCGCTCAACGGAACGCAATACTGGTCCAACTCACGCAGGGGCCGCGGAGATCGCAGAGAGTATCTCGGATCGTGCCTCTGGCTCCTTCAACCTCTGCGTCCTCTGCGACCTCTGCGTTGACTCTTCAGAACTCACTTGCTCCCCTCTCCCGCAGGAACGCCATCGTCTGTTCGAACGTCGGTATCCCCGCCCTGCCGCCCAGGTGCATGCACTTGATCGCCGCGACGGCCGATGCGAACCGAGCGACCTTCTCCAGCGGCCAGCCCTTGAGCATCCCCACCAGATACGCGCCGTGGAAGACATCGCCGGCGCCGGTAGTGTCAACCACATCGACCTTGAAGGCGGGCGTGTGGAACTGCGCGCCGGCCGTCACTGTGTAGCAGCCGGCCGCCCCTTCGGTCTGGACTACCACGCTCGGGCCCATCGCCAGCGCCGCCCGGCCGGCCTTCCACACGTCCTTCTCGCCCGTCAGCCCCGGGGCGAAGCCCGATCCGCAGATGAGCACGTCGCTCAGCGCGACAAGCTCCCTCATCTCCTCGCCGACACGGCCGGAGGTCTTGGTGCCGTCGAGGACGACCTTCCTTGCTGGGTCGCCGGCCTGTCGCATCCACTTGGCCGCCTGCACCGCGGCGACGTGATGGAAACCGTCAAGAAGCAGCAGCTTCGCCGACGTGATGTACCGCCTGTCGGCCTCGCCGAGGATAAGCGGCTCCTTGTCGCCGAAGTTGACGCAGGTGAACACACGCTCGCCGTCGGTCTCATTGACGTTGACAATGACGACCTGCCGCTCCGGCGCTGACTGCCTATGCGTTATCGAGACATCCACGCCGCGGTCGGTCAGCGAGCGGAGCTTGATCTCGCCGGCGATCCCCGCGCCGACGGTGCCGATGTAGCCCGCCCGCGCGCCTAGCCTGGCCGCCGCGGACATGGCCGTGCCGGTCATCCCGCCGCCGTCGAAGGCAAAGTCGCTGGCCATCGTCCCGTGCTCCCACGTTGCCAGGTCCTTCTGGCGGACAAGGATGTCCAGCGTCGCCAGGCCGACTCCGACGATGTCCACGCCGTCGCCCAAGCCGCGCTCCTATGCGACCTCCACAGGCTGGATGCCGAGGAACCTGCACGCCAGGGCCAGCGCCCGCCGCTGGTCGCCGTGGATCATGCTGGCGTGGTGGATGAAGCCCTCCTCTACCAGCGTGCGATAGAGCCGCGCGTGGTCGGCAAGCTCCACCCAGCCCCACGTGCCGGCCAGCGTCTCATCCGACGGCACGATCCGCCCGCCGGCGATGAGCATCTTCCAGGAGCCGTCGTACTCCGCAAGGCGGCAGAAAGTGACTGGACCGGGCTTGAGCTGGAACTGGTAGAGGCCGGAGTTGATGTCGGCCGGGCGCGGCGGCAGCTCGCCCTTCATATCAAGCCGGTGGCGAAGGGCGACCTCGCGGGCGTTGCGGGCCAGGCACGCAGGCGCGTTGCCGCAGTGCCAGACCAGCACGCGGTTGGGGTCGCCGCGATGCTGGATCGTCCAGTCGATCAGGTGCGGGACGGTGTGGTTCATCGCCGAGCGCTGGCTGATGAGCATGGACAGCGTCCCCAGCACGTCCGTCTCGCAGGAGGCCGGTATGCCGCGGGCGGTCATGCGGCCGAGCACCGCGCACATCGCGATGCCGGCGCCTTGCGGCCAGCACTGGACCGCCAGGCCCGACAGTCGCGCGTGCTCGCAGAACTCGACGAGGGCCGCCTCGAACTTCGCGGCCTTGAGAAGATAGTCCTCGCCGACGGTGATCGTGGGCGCGGTCGCTCGGATGTCCGCGAGGATCGTTCGCACGGCCGGCGAATCATCGGGCATGGCCGTCGCGGCGTGGTCGACATCGGAGAAGCCGCGGTGGATCACCATCTGGCCGAACTTGACGGCCATCGCCACCTCGTCGTACGCCACGCTCTCGAACGTCGGCGGGCGATGGCCGACCTGCCCGACGCGTATGTTCCGCAGGCCCTTGGCGATGGACAGCGCGGCGGCGAAGTCCTCGACCTCCCGGCGCAAGCCCGCCTCATCCGGGAAGAACACGCCCGCGAAGCGGAACGGGATCTTGCGGCGGTGCATGGCCGTGGCGACGGCCAGGTTGCCGCAATAGGAATCGGAGAGGCGCTGGAGGCTGGCGTCGTCGCCGGCGGGCGGCTCCTTGGTCGCGTAGAGCAGGACGGGCAGGCCAAGCCGCTGCACCGCCGCCGCCACGGCGCGCTCGTCGCCGAAGTCAAGCGGGCAGACGATCAGGCCGTCCAGTTTAAGCCCCGCGAAGTACTCGGCAAGGGCCTGGCCATGGTCGATGTTCATTATGCTGCCGTGCGGGACCGCGCCGCGGGAGGCGTCTATCGCCTTGTCGTCGCCGCTGTCGCGCGGGGCAAACAACTCGACGCCCTCAATCCGCCCGATGGCGGCAAGGCTGTCCTGGAGCATCTTGCGGCACCAAGGTGTGAACGTCCACCGGTGCGTGGGCACAAAGCCGATCCGAACCTTCACTGGCTCAGGCGCAGCCATCGGGACCATCCTCTCCAGCCGCGGCGGAAGCTTGTCCTGCCGCGCGGCAAGGCACTTCAATAATCGAGCGCAATCCAGAGTGCAAGCGCCACCAGCGCAACCAGGAGCCCAAGATTGTCTGGGCATTGTGCCTAGGCTGCCTCGCGGCAGGAATAGGACTAATAGGACGGATAGGACGTATGGGACGTATAGGAGCTACCCGTCCTGCCCTTCCCTTGCGTCCTATAGGTCCTATTGGTCCTATTCGTCCTATCCGTCCTATTCGTCCTATTCCGTTGACCTCCGCCACCTCCGTCGTCGCCAGATCATCAGAGCCCCCGCCAGCACCAGAGCCAGCGTCGCAGGTTCCGGCACGGTTCCGGTATCGTCCTGGCCGTAGTGCGAGAACCACAGGACATAGTCGGCCATGTCGACCATGCCGTCGTGGTTGAAGTCGCCTTCCTGCCAGGCCGCGCCGCTGCCGAAGCCGTCGAACCACGCGACGTAGTCGGCCATGTCAACGATGCCGTCCAGGTTCGCGTCGCCCGGCGTGCGGATGACGGCCTGGTACGGCGTCACGGTGAGCGTGAATTCCTTGGCGGCCGTCAGACCGCCGGCCAGGGCGGAAAGGTCGAAGCTGAACGTGCCGGTCTGTGTGGGCCTGCCGGAGATCGCGCTGCCTGTGATGGCCAGCCCGGCGGGAAGCGCGCCGTCGGTCAGGCTCCATGTCGCGGCGGCCGTGCCGCTGGCGGTCAGGCCGAAGTAGTAGTCCCTCCTGGCCTCGGCGGGCTTGAGCGTCGATGGGGTCAGGACGAGCAGGCCCGCGCCGGTCAGGTCCACGTCGCCGTCCATCGGCGCGCGGGCGTTGACGGCGAACTGCCTCGATTGCCCGCTGCCGCTGACAAGCACGGTATACGGGCCGTAGACCGTCTGGACCGTGGAGTAGGAGCCCGCGGCGTGGCTGGCCTTGAACTCCATCAGATCGGCCGAGAACCGGCCGGCGCCATCCGTCGAGCCGCTGGCGACCAGACTACCAAGCGAGTCTCTGACAGTCACCGAAGCGCCGGCCAGCACGCTCGCGCCGTATGTCGCCCTGAGACCCAGCGACCAGCCGATGGAGTAGTCGGCGGCCGCGCCTGGCCCGTAGAAGCTGTAGCTCCGCGGATTGATTCCATAGTACGCGCAGTCGATGAACCGGTTGTTCTGGGAGGCAAGGCTGGTGCCTGTGCCGTTCATGCTCTGGTAGAACGTCACGCTGTCGGTCGGGGCAATCTTGCGGAAGTCGCACCGGCGGATGGTGTTGTTGCTGGCGCCGTCCCACGCCACGCCCACGGAGTAGACGTTGGTGTAGAACGACTGGTCGCTGATCTGGCTGGTCGAGCCGTCCTCGCCGATGAGGTAGAGCGACCACGCCGGCTCGCCGCCGATGTTCTGGGCGACGAAGCTGTTGTTGTAGACGCGGATGTTGGCCGTCGAAGAGTAGCCCAGGTTGAGCGGCGTGGGCTGGCCGTGGAAGGTGGTCGCGCCGGAAACCTTCGTGGAGGAGACTGACACGACCACGTTATCGTGGACGGAGTGGTTGTTGGAGGTCGGCGGGGCGTCGAACTTGATGCCGTGCGTCTGCATCGTGGAGTACTCGGCGTCGCCCGTCTCGCGGACCTCGACGTAGTTGTCGTAGACGTTCCAGCCGCTCGACCCCTCTGACAGGTGGATGCCGCGCCCGTTGTAGGCGACGATGTCGTTGTTGTAGGCCGTCACGCCCGGCGTCTTCCACCCGATGATCGCGTAACCGTTGGTGACCGCGGCGCGGGTCTTGATGAGGTTGTCGTGGATGACGACCGTGCCGGCCGCCTTGAAGCCAGATTGCGGGCTACCGTCGAGGATGTTGTCCCACGCCTGGGCGCCGGGGCCCATGACCACCTGCCCCAGCTCCGCGTGGCGATTGGAGACTATCGTGCCCGTGCTGGTCAGCGTCGTGTTGTGCAGGAGCGAGTTGGTCCCGAGGATGATGTTGCTGGAGTCCGGGGCGCTCACCCCGACGATCAGGTCCTCAACCTGCGCGCCCATCGTCCCGGTCAGGCCGACGCCGTTGGAATAGGCCAGGCCCGTACCGCTGCCCTGGAGGATGCGGCCGTTCTTGACGACCACTCCGGCGTACTTGGCGTTCCAGCCGAAGGCAAAGTCGGCCGTGTCGCGCTTGTCGTTGGTGCAGACGACGCCCCAGTGGCCGACGTTGCCGCTCTGGAGGCTGTTGTAGGTGGTAATGCCGGTGGCGTTGATGACGCCAGTGCCGAAGGTGATCGTGTGGCCGTTGAGGTCGAGAGTGACGTTGGCGGAGTTGATGCCGATGGCGCTGCCGGCGGCCGTGATGTCCTGCGTGAGGATGTAGTAGCCCGGCGAGGTGATGAACATCGGCCCGGTGACGGCGATTTCGCCGGGGCCGGGCGCGCGGGTGGTGAACGGGTCGCTGCCAAGGTGCTGGCCGGGGCTGATGCCGGCGATGTCGCCGAGGGCCGGCGCCGCGAGCACGAAAAGGATGAAAAGTGCCGCCCGCCCCACGAGAACTGATCTACCTCGCGAACTCATAGTGCGGGCCTCCGACAAGTGAGACCTGTGCCGCTTGTCCCACATCATACCGCGCATGGACGACCGGCAGAGCACAAAGGCAAAAGGGAACAGGCAACAGCGCCTCGCGGCAAGCCAGTTTCGTCATCGGCAGGACATCGAGGCCGGCTTGCCGTTAGGCGCTGTTGTGGGCGGAAGCTGTCGTAGTCAGTCGCTGAGGCCGTGTGGCGCGGTGTCTCAGTTATCCGACTTGGCGTCAAAGTGAACTCCAACCGGTCCGGCAATCCGGTCCTTTGCAGCCAGTTCCGCGCGTGTCCGCCAGAACGGCTTGTCCGGCTTCGCCGCGACGTGGATCGTGATGTCCTTCGTCGCCTGGCCGCATTGGACTGTGAACGTGAAATCGCCCGCCTTGGTCGGCTTGCCCTTGAGGGTGTCCTTGTCGAGCGTCAGGCCGTCGGGCAGAGCGCCCTTGGCGATCTTCCATTCGCCGCCGTCGCCGGAGACTTGGAGCGGGAGGATGTAATCGTCGTCAACCTGGCCGGGCCAAGGCTTGAAGGGCGTGATAACGACATCGCCCTTCTTCTCTTTGTCAATCATGAGCTCGATCGGCGCATGCGGTTTGACAGTGAATTTCCTGACATCTCCCTTGCCGAAATCCACTTCCACTACATACGACCCCGATTCCGTCAGAGTTGCGATAGCGCTCTGCGCATCGTAACTAACCTTGAACATCGGCAGTCTGACCCCGCTGGAGCCGAAACCGTGCGATTCGACTTCCTTGCCGTCCTTGTCGAGGACTCTGACGCCGACTATCCCAAGTTGGCCACCTTCGTGGCCCCGCGCGCTCATCGTCCATCCGACCTCGTACCCGCCCGGCGAGCGCCAATCCGATCCCTTGCCCGGGAAGTAGTATCCGCGCGGGTCGATGCCGTCGAGGAACCGGCAGTCTATGAACCTGATGCCGCCCGTCTGCTCCGCCTTCTTCTTGTAGTTCCTGTCGGCGTAGAAGAGCACGTCGTCCTTGGGGTCGATCTTGCGGAAGGTGCATCGCTCAAAAGTGGTGTCCTTCCCGCCGTCGGGACCGACGTAAACGCAGATGTTGTTGGTGTAGAACGTGTTGTCGTGGATCGTCGTGCCATTGCCATCCTGCTCGACGAAGTAGACGCAGTACGCCCCCTGCTTGTTGATCGTCATCGCGACGAACGTGTTGTTCCATATCTCGTTGTTGGAGCCCGCCAGCACGTTGATGTTGAACGGCGTCGGCTCGCCGCCGTCGCTGGACACGGCCAGCACGACGTTGTCGTGGACCTTGGAGTTCCGCGTCGTCTCCAGCTTGATGCCGTGCGTCTGCATGTGGCCGTACTCTTTGTTCTTCGTCTCGCGGACCTCGACGTAGTTGCCCCAGACGTTCCAGCCCTCGGACTTTTCCGACAGGTGGATGCCGCGGCCGTTGTAGTTGATGATCCAGTTGTTGAAGACTTTCAGGTTCTTCTGCCCGTAGCCCAGGACGCCGTAGCCGTTGGTGACGGTGGTGCGGAGCTTGATGAGGTTGTCGTGGACGCTGGTGCCGCTGCCGGCCTTGACGCCCTCCTGCGGCCCGCCCTCGAGCAGGCAGCCATACACTTCGCAGCCGTCGCCCGTGGCGAGATCCGCGACCTGCTGGTGGCGGTTGGTGACGACCTTGCCGTTGTGGATGATGGTGACGTCGTGGACCTTGGACTTGGGGCCGACGACAAGGCCGAACGTGTCCGGCGCGGCGACCTCGACGATCACGTTGCTGACCTCGGCGTTCTGCGCGCCTTCCAGGTTCAGGCCGGTGCAATAAGCAAGTCCTTCGCCCGCGCCATCGACGATACGGCCGTTGGCGACGGTGATGTTCCTCCGCTTGCCCCAGATGAAGCCCTCGAAGTCCTCCGTGGCGTCGGGCCTTCCGGGCAGGAGGATGCCGGCGTGGCCGATGTTCCCGCTCTGACGGCTGTTGTAGGTGATGATGGGCTTGGCGGGCTTGACGACGCCCGCGCCGTACTTGATCGTGTGGCCGTTGAGGTCGATCGTGACGTCGTCGGCGAGGATGCCGATGGCGGAACCGTCGGCCGTGATATCCTTCGTCAGGATGTACTTCCCGGCCTTGTCGATCTTGAACGGGGCCTTGTCGATGGCCGTCTCGCCCGCGGCCGGCTCGCGCGTGGTGAACTTGCCGCAGCCGATCTTCTCGGGCGGCGCGTTCCACGCGGCCATGCGGCTGGTCGGGAACGTCGTTGCGGCCGGCGCAGAGGCGGGCCTGGAATCCTGTGCGGCGGCCCATTGGGCCACCAGCAAGGCTGCTGCGATTGAAAGTGGGCGGATCATCGTAGGTTGCCTTTCCTAATCCATCTCAACGCAGAGGGCGCGGAGGACGCAGAGCTTGGGAAGTCATGGGCACCCATATAAATGTCTCTGCGTTCTCTGCGACCTCTGCGTTGAGTATTTTCTAATGCGTCACTCGGCCTGGGCGAACACCGGCTTGGACTCGTTGCCGAACCTGTCGACGGCCGTCACCGCATAGCTGGCCTGAGCGCCGGGCTTGGCGGCAAAGTCGATGTACTGCGTCGGCGCGGCGGCCGGGACGGAAGCGATGCGGCAGGCCTGGTCGATGGCGGGCTTCTCCGCGCCGGGGGCGTAGTACACGTTGTAGTACCGCACGTCCTTGTCAGCCGGCGCTGACCAGGTCAGCTTGAGCAGCGTTCTGTCCATGCGAACGGCCTTCAGGTCCTTGACCTCCCCCGGCGGCGTCTCGTCCAGATACATGCGGCCGATGGGCTGGAGCTTGTCATCGGTGGTGAAGATGATCTTGTCGATGGCCGCGCCGGCCGTCGAGCTGGTCATCGTCAGGACGTTGTCTTTGCCCTTGACGTCGGCTGTCTTGTCCAGCTTGATCCACGTCCACTCGTCCTTCTTGTCGCTGGCGGCCTTGCCGATCTCAGCATCGTTGATCGCGAGCGTCCACGCTCCGCCCTTGACGCGGGCATAGACGGACAGAAGCAACGGGGCGTTAGGACTGACCTTGATAGTCGCCTTGGCCTCTTTGTCGGCAGTATTCTGGATGGCGAACCAGTTGGCCGCCTTCATGTCGCGGAGTTCCTGTATCGGCATCGAATAATCGGCGGACTCGGCTTCCAGGGAATGCCACTGAAAGACGGGGACTATTGAGGATATCCTGCTTGGCTCCAGGCTTTCCAAGCCGCTCCATTCAACGGATGTCACGGCGTATTGCTTGCCGAGTTCCATAGGCCATTCCTTCTCCTTGGTTGGTTCAGACGTGATCAGTTTCCAGGCCTTTCCATCCACGCTTGCGTAGACGTTGTAGCCCATTACCTCTCGACTGAGGCGTGGCGGTGTCCACGTCAAGAACCAACGATGGGGAAAGTTCTTGCCGTCAGGGTCCAAAGCTTCCAGTGTCCGCTTGACCCCAACATCTGGCGGGTCCGGGCGTTTGACGACCACGCTGTACATGTCGATGAACTGCGGGCTGCCCATGAATGAGCTGGTGAAGATGGCCTTGGTCCCGTCGGGCGACGGCGAGACGCGCGGGATGGCCGAGTAGGAGCCGTTGTACTCCTTGGCCGGCCGGGCGTCGCAGAGGACCTCGCCCGTCATCGAGCCATCCGTGCGGAAGCGGCAGATCGTGCCGCCGTACTCGCTCTTGTCGCTGACCGACGGCGAGGCGAAGACCCAGTCGTTGTCGAAGTTGTCCCAGCCGCAGTGTCCGCCGATGTTCTCCTTGGAGAGCTTGACCGGGTTGGCCCCGTCGCGGTCGCGCATGAAGAACCCCCAGCCCAGGCCCGGCCCGCCGTAGCCGAAGTAGGCGACCTTAGCCCCATCCTGCCGCCAGCCGGGGTGGCTGTAGTAGATCGGATCGCTGCCGCCCTTGACCGTGTACGGGTAGATCACGCGCAGGAGGTCGCCCTTCTCGCTCATCTCGTAGAAGATGCCCTCGCCCACGCTGGCCGTCGGCCCGTAGTTGAACGAGATCGTGTTGTCGGGGCCGAGGATGAAGAAGATGTCGTGCGCCCCCTGCTGCTCCCACTTGGGGTCGTGCTTGGGGGCGAG
The DNA here is from genome assembly GCA_041946855.1 of Phycisphaerae bacterium. GTDB lineage: Bacteria > Planctomycetota > Phycisphaerae > SM23-33 > SM23-33 > JBHGBE01. The sequence goes on from JBHGBE010000045.1 coordinate 38,828, forward strand.
CTCCTTGGCCTTGGGGTTGGGCAGGTCGATGGTCGTCACGCCGGAGCCATCCGTCTTGGCCAGATACACCTTCGGCCCGCCAAGCATGAGGATCAGCGTGTTGTCCGCGCTGGGATAGGAGAAGATGGCCTTGGGCCTGTCCGGGTCGGGCAGGTCGCAGACCTTCACCGTCTTGAGGGTCTCGACGTTGACCTTGTACAGGGCCGTCTTGTCGTTGGCGTAGACGATGTTGGGGTCCTTGCGGTCCCAGCACGGCAGTATGCCGAAGTTGAGCAGCCAGTTCTCAAGGTCGATGCGGCGAAAAGCCGTCCCATCCGCGTTGAGGACGTACCGGCCGGGATAGTACGCTCGCGAAGAGTGCATGATGAGCTTGGAGCCGTTGGCGTTGTAGGATGGGCGGTTGATGCCGCTGTGGTGGTAGTTGGCCGAGGGGTCGTCGGAGAACTTGATGATCTCGCTGCCCGTCCGCGGGTCGTTGAAGATGAGCATCTCGCTCTGGAAGAAGCCCTTGTCATCCTTCAGGAGCTGGTACGGCTTATTGTGGCGGGCAAGGACGCGGGCGTGGACCTCCTTCAGGTTCCACGCCGGCGGCACGGGGTTGCGGCCGTAGAGGTCATCCGACGGCCCGGCGATGGCGAGGATGCAGTTCGAGACGGCCACCTCGGCGGGATTATTGGTGCGCAGCGTCATGCGCGTCGTCAGGTAGACGACGCCGTTGTCAACCGCCGGCGAAGGCGCCTTCACCTGCCCGCCGGAGGGGAACTGGTGCGTCCAGACCGGGATGCCCGAGCGGAAGTTGGCGCAGCAGAGCAGCATCGTGGGCGAGTTGAAGTAGATGCGGTCGCTCACGACGGCGAGCGTCCCATCCGTCGCGTCGGGCAGGTTGAAGCTCCAGGCGATCTTGCCATCGGCCGCGCTGAGCACGTAGGTCCGGCCGAAGTCCCCCGCCGCCAGGACGTAGTTGCCGTAGACCGTGGGGTGCGAGCGGTACTTGCGCTCACTCGTGAACGACCACTTCTTCTGTCCGCCGGCCCTGTCCAGCGCGACAAGGTCGCTGCCGGCGACGAAGTAGAGCAGGTCCGTGCCCATCGCGACAGCGCGGCTCACGGCGTCGGGGGCCTGGTACTCCCAGACCTTCCTGCCATCCGCGGCGGACAGGCAGTAGACCTTCTTGTTGAAGCTGCCGATGAAGACCTTGCCATCGGCCAGCGCGGGTTTGGCCATGAACTTGCCGTCGACCTCCTTGCCGTCGACGACGGCCTTGTCGGCCGTGAACTCCCAGGCCTTCTGGCCGTTGTCGATGGAGACCGCAAACACCTTGCCGTCGGCCGTGCCGAAGTAGACGTTCTTGTCATCGACCGCCACGCCGTCCCATACGAACTTGGGGTCCTCGACGGTGCCCGGCTTGTCGCGCTTGAACGTCCAGGCGATCGCGCCGCCGGCCTTCTTGACGCGGACGACGGAACCATCGTGCGAGCCGATGTAGACCGAGTCGCCGCTGAGCGTCGGCGTGCAGTTGGTGATGTCTGGCAGCTTGATCTGCCAGAGTTTCCTGAAACCGCCATCGGCCTTGCTCGCGGCGTAGAGGTTGCCCGCGCGGTCGCCGGCGTAGACGGCCGTGTCGTCGAAGGCCGGGGAGCCGGTGAACATCGCCTCGCCCTGGAGCTTCCAGCGGATGACGGGCTGCGTGGCGGGCGCCGCGCCATCGGCGGCAAGCGCCTGCGCGCAAGAGGCCGCCATCGCGGCGGCCGCAATACTCGCGTACTTCATCGGTGCATTCCTTTCGGCCCGCATTATAATCTCCAGTCCACATAAGGAGAAATCATGGGCAAGGTCTGGAAAGGCGGCGTATTCGGCTTCGGCGGCGTGGGCCAGGGGATGACCCAGCAGATCAACATACACAAGTGGCACGGCGACGACGTCCGCATAGTGGCCGCCGCCAACCGAGGCAAGGAAAAGCGCGACCTCGCCGCCCGCGAGTACAACCTGGCCGCCTACGAGACCATCGACCAGCTCCTGGCCCACGGCGTCGATTTCGTGCTGATCGTCTCCACGTCGCAGGCCCACCGCGAGGCGGCCGTCAAGTGCGCGCGGGCCGGCGTGCCGTTCCTCATCGAGAAGCCCATCGCCCTGACGCTCCAGGACGCACAGGAGATCGTCGACGAGACCGAGAAGGCCGGCGTCATCAACGGCGTCAACTACTCCATGCGGTACATGCCGCTGTACATCAAGATGAAGCAGCTCGTGGACGCCGGCGAGGTCGGGCGGATCATCGGCATCTGGGGCCGCGTGGGCCGCGGCCACGGCCTCTACTCGGCCGGCAAGCGCCACCGCGCCATTGCCGAGCCGAAGGAGTCCGGCGGGTGGATCATCCACCACATGTGCCACATCACCGACTGGGCGATCTGGCTTGCCGGGCCGGTCGACGAGGTCTACACGCTGACCAACTCCACCGCCCCGGCCGAGCTGGACTCGGAAGAGACGATCTTCTCGACGGTCAAGTTCAAGTCAGGCGCGATCGGCACGCTGGCCGACACGGTGGCGTTCCCGCGCGACCACGCATCCGGCGTCACCGGCACCAGGGGCGGCATGGCCGAGGTGAACGAGGGCGTCAAGCCGCTCATCAAGCTCTTCTACGAGACCGACCGCGAGTGGCGCCCGCCGCACGTGATCGACCCGGAGGAGGGCATCGAACGCGAGGACGGCCTGAAGCACTTCCTCCGCTGCCTGAAGGCCGGCAAGCCCACCAACGTCCCCGTCCGCGAGGCGTGGTACAGCCTGAAGGTCTGCCACGCCATGCGGCGGTCGGCGCACGAGGGCCGGCCGGTGAGGATCGACTGAGCAGGCGCGGCCGCGCGCCATCTTACCCAGATTGCCCGGTCGCATATAAGTTCGGGTTCGTTCCGGGATTTTGCCTCTTGGCCGGCTCGGCCGAGGGCGGGGTGATGTTGATTTCCGGCAACTTTGGCTTCGTTTGGTAATCCTGCCCCTCGTTCAG
>JBHGBE010000046.1:0-41820 GCA_041946855.1 Phycisphaerae bacterium
CCTCAAAGTGGCTGGTTTTCGCGCGCCCATCACTGGCTGGGTTTGAGCGCCCCCTGACACGCATCTCCTGAATGAGTTGCCTGTGCATCCCGCCTTCAAGGTCCCAGGCAAGGCCCCAGTTGAGGTTCCAGTCGAGGTACCAGTCAAGGCCCCAGTTGAGGCCCCAGTTGAGGCCCCAGTCGAGGCCCCAGTCGAGGCCCCAGTTGCCGATAACATCTACCTCAACAACGCAGAGCGGAAGATACTGTTGCTCTCCGAGGTCGATGCTACCGGGAACCGAACGAGACGGTGGGAAACTCCGATTCCTCAGATGTGGGGGCTCAAGCCCGCAAGAAGCCTGGAACAGCATGTGCGGAACGGTTGACGTGAACGGGCACTGCCCCGCGGCCGCCAGCTGGAAAGGTCCGAGTCCATTTCTACCATGCCCCAACTGGCTGTTCCCAGGTCGTGATTCGCCTGCCGCAATGTCGGCACTCGCGTCGCCGGATCAGCCTCCCAGCCCATCCTCGGCGCGTGTAGATCACGCGAAAGTGCCTGCATCCGCAGTGGCGGCACTCCAGGCCGCGCTTGTCGGCTAGATCCTGGCCGACGGCGGCGGAACGGAGTGGGGCCTGGGGCGGGGCAGGCATGACGGGTTCGGTCATGTTCATCTCCTTGCTAAGTCCGCCTGGCTGTAGCGCTTCCGCTGGCGGGTCGGCGTGTTCTCGCCTGGCGTCCCGATGCCTACCGTGCTGGCGGCGACGGCGCAGCCGACGATGGCATCCAGCCAGTGATTGTCGGGCTTGCCCGGGAGCGGGGACCACTCGCGGACCTTCCGGCCCCAGCCCTCGGTCTCGTTCCACGTCTCGCTGTTGGCGATGTGCTCCGCCAGCAGGCCGTGCTCCTGGTCCTTGCCGAAGATGGTCATAGCCCCAGGATCACCTGCCGCAGCCGCGAGACCGGCATGGACGAAGCTCTTCCAGTAGTTGACATCGGCCGCCACATGCGGGAACTCGGTCGTGCGGTTGACGTTGGGGATGTACCAGTAGTGCCCGTGCGTCTCGCCCGGGTGACGGGCGTAGGTGGACAAGGGCTTGCGGCCGGCCCGGATGCCAATTCCCTTGGACAGCATCATCGTCGAGCCGCCGGCCTTGTGCTTGACGGCCGCCACGATGCCCGGCTTGTAGCCCATGTCCACCAGCAGCCGGTCGATCCTCATCAGGCCACCGCCCCTGCTGAAGTCCCTGCCCAGGTGGGTGGTAACCAGTTTCTCCAGCCCAGCCTGGATAGCGCCATCGGCGCCCATGCCCGGGAAGGCCCTGCCCAGTGTCCTGCTTGCCGTCTGGAGGGTGAAGAACGCCTTGGACTGTTGGGGGAACGTGCCGTAGTCGATCACGTAGCCGGTGAAGTCCTCCTGCCAGGCGCATACGCAGTAGTACAGCAGCCGGTCATGGACATCCACGAACATGGTCAACTTCGTGCAGGCCAGGGGGACCTCACCCCTGTGCCGGCCGTTTGCCTTGGCACAGACCATCGCCACCGTCAGCCTGCCGGCCAGCAGGTCGGTCGCCTTCATCGGCTCGTTCTGGTACTCGGCGAAGAACGCCGCCTCGTTGGCCAGCTTCAGGTTCATCGCGTGCTGGACGGCGGAGATCTCGCCTTCGCGCCTGAGATACCGATCCGGCCATGCCGCGACGGCCCCGGCGTCCATCTCCACCTGGTGGGCCTTGTAGAACTCCGTCGCCTCGTGACCATCACCATCGGCGCGGAGCGACTCCTGGCGGACGCGGTTGTATTCCTGCCAGAGCCGTTCATTGATCCGGAAGCTGTAGAGCAGCTTGGTCCGCTCACCATGCCAGTCGGGATTGGCTTGGCGGTCCAGGAGCTTGTCAGCAAGGTCGCCGCCCTGGATCACCGTGCATGGGATGATGATGGCTGGGCAGTGCCTGTTGAACTCCTCCCACGCCTGCTCCATCGTCGCGGTTGGCGCGGGTGGATCGGACTGCGGTTGTGCCACAGGTGGTGCCGGCTTCGTGGCTACAGGCTTGGCTGGCGCCGTTGGCTTGCCCGCAGGCTTTGGAGGATTGGCGGGCGTCCCACCGGCCACTGACCGCGCATTTTCGGGCCTCGGATGGCGCCGCCGACCTTCGGCGGGTAAGCATAACTTTTTAATTCGGCCACACTTACAACTACTGGAGACGACCGGGATCGAACCGGCAACCTCTAGCTTGCAAAGCTAGCGCTCTCCCAATTGAGCTACGTCCCCCTGAAACCTGATCGCAAACGCGCCAGTGGGCCCGGACCGAATTGAACGGTCGACCTTGCCCTTATCAGGGGCACGCTCTAGCCAACTGAGCTACGAGCCCGATTCGCCAACGACAGACAATTCTAATCGTCTGCGCCGGACAGTCAACAGTTTCTCGGCGCGAATTGGGACGGACCGAAGGTTGGGCTCCATCCGGCGCGCTCTTCATCGCGGGCCGTGCGCCGCCGGAACGAAGCCCTACTGGATCGCCTGGCTCAGGACCTCCCAGATTTCGCGGTCAGAAAAATATCCAGACGACTCCTCTGTATCGGGATGATCGGCCAGGCACACCGCCAACTCCAGTTGGCCGTCCTTGAGCGTACACGCCCGCTCATCCGGAGAGGCTGGCCTCGACGACGGCCAAATCGCCGTCGGCCTTCGGCTCGCCCAGTTCGTATCGCCGCGGAAGAAGAACGAGAAGATGTACTCATCCCCCATGACCTCGACGCAGATCGCCGCCGCCGGCTGCTTCTCCTTCCGCCGGTCGAACTCACGGCCGCATGTCGCGCACTTGACCATCAGCGCCTCCGCCCCTGGCGGCGCCGTCGCCCGCCCAACTCACACGGCTCGTCGCTCTATGATTGTCCCTAGCGCCGGCCCGGCCCGCAAGCGTTCTCTGAGTCTCAGAAGCGGTTCGTGACTCGTCCGACCCTTGCCCAACTCCTTGTCGCGGCGGGCACGGAGCGTACAATCCCCGTCACGGAAACCGAAGATGCCTATCCGAACGTTCATCTGCTGGTACAACCCGATGGCGCCCGCGCCATCCGACGAGGTGATGGCTCGGTATGACCTCATCATCGGCCGGGGCTGCCCGCGCGAGCGGCGCGAACTGCTCCGCAGGACCAATCCCAACATTCGGTTCATCATCTACGTCAACGCGATCGACTTCAGAATCCCGCCCGATGCCCACGACGTGGAGTTCATCCAGACCGGCGCGCCCCTGGCCCCGGAGCATCGCTACCAGGGCCTGGACCTTCAGCGAGACATCTGGGTCAACCATCGCGATTACCTGCTGAGGAACCGCGTTCCGTTGGCCGCCGGCAGCGACCCGCGCGCGGTGTACGTGTGGGGCTACCAGCGGCCGTACGACCGGACCGCGTCGTCGGCGAACCGCTTCTTCCTCGACCCCCGCTCCGGCTGGCGGGACAGATACGCCCAGGCGTGCGAGGAGGCCGTTGCCTCCGGAAGCTACGACGGCGTATTCTGCGACAACGCGGGGCCGACCATCGAGTGGAACTTCAAGAACGTTCCCGATGGGCTGAAGCCCGACATCGACGACGCCCAGTGGTCCGCCGCCATGTCGGCCATGCTCTCCGGCGTTGCCCGCCGCCTGAAGGCCGGCCGCGCCGACGCCCTGGTGTTCGCCAACACCTGCGGCGGGTTCATCCACCCGGATGCCGACGGCATCGCGCCGACCCCGTTCTGGCTGGACTCGCGGATCGACGGTGCGATGGATGAGTTCTTCGCTTACGCCCGGCGCGATGGCCGCGCGGAGAGCTACCTGCCCGAGCCCCTCTGGCGGCAGCAGATCAGGGCAATGCTGTGCTGCGAGCGGCTGGGCCGGGCCTACGTCGCCCAGGCCAACGGCGACGAGCTCGACCACGCCGCGCGGCTCTACTCACTGGCCTCGTTCCTGATCGGCGCCGGTGCGAAGTCCGTGTTCAACTACAATCCCGGCCCGGCCGCAACCTACAAGCTGGTGTACCGGTTCCCGGAGTGGGACATCGACATGGGCGGCCCGCTTGAGCAGTACGGTGGCCTTGACCAGGCCCTGGCGGCGGGACAAGGGCTCGCCTACGCCCGGCGGTTCGAGCGCGGCCTGGTCCTGGTGAACCCGTCGGCAGCACAGGTTGCTGTGCCTCTTGATGGCCAGATGGAGCAGGTCATCCTTGAGGGCGGGACAATTGAGCACGGCGGCTGTGCCTTCTCAAGGCCGGTCCCCGGCCCCTTGACCCTCCCGCCCCATAGCGCGGCCATCCTGATCCATCGAGCCTGAGAGATGTGTCCTGGCCAGCCTGAGTGCGCCCGGTATCACCTGCCATTGACCATCTCAAACAGCCGGCCGTCGCCGCGCAGGAACAGCAGGTTCTGCGCATTGCCCTTGCCGGTCCGGCCGGCCCTCTTGCCGGGCGCGACGAATACAGACGGCCCAAGTTCAAACGGCAGCTTGGGAAGCTTCGTCGCGGACTTCATGTCGGTCGATGACCGGAACTGGGTGTGCATGAACCCGTTAATCATCATCGCGCCGAAGCCGCGATTGGCCAGCGTGATGCCGCCTCCCTTGGTCACGAGCAGGAGGTCCATGTGGCCGTTGCCGTCGTAGTCCAAGGGCGTGCAGAGATCGACCTGGATGGGCGTCGGCCCGATCTTGCCGTAATCCGACAGCGCGATGCCCGTCAGGCGCTTGAAGTCCGAGGCCCCGGCCGTCGCGGCGCCGACGGGATATCGCACGATATCCGCCGGATGGACGACCAGGACGTACCACGCCCCATCGTCGCCCCAGTCGCGCGAGAACGCCGCGGCCAGGGCGGTCTGGTCGCCCGTCCACAGGGCGACGGACTTCGCGGCCCAGGCGCGGGCCTCCGGACCTGGGTTGATCGCCGTCTTCAACTCGCCCGTCCGCGTGAGGACCGCAACATCCGTCAGCCTGTCGCCGTCGACGTCCCCGAGCGTGACGGCCGCCCATTTCTCCTCATCCGGAAGCTCCAGCGGGACCTTCGACTTCACGAACTTCTCGCCCTCGCGAAGCCAGAGCGTCTTGCCGATGAGAAGGTCGGTCTTCCCATCGCCGTTGGCGTCACCCGCGGCGCAGAACTTGCCGGCCGCATCCTTCAGGCCCCATTGTTCTGTGGCGTCGGTGTACTTCTCGCCCGCGGCCAGGAACAGCCGCACGCCCTCGGCCGTCCCGACGACGAGGTCCAGGTTCCCGTCGCCATTGACATCGACGGCCGTCAGGAAGGTCGGCCTGACGCCAAGGTTGCCCCTGTCCACCAGCGAGCCGACGAACTCGTGGCCGATCCCATCCTGTATGCCCGGCTTTCCAGCCTTGATCGCCCGCACGATGGCGACAAGCCCGGCCGTGCGCCCGGGGTAGTTCTTGACCATCGGATAGGGACCGCTGATGGCCCACCGCCCGGCGCCCTTTCGATCGGCCTTGTACCACCCATCCGCGATATGAACGACGGCAACGTCGCCGTTGATGAACAGGACGACGGGCTGGCCGGCCTTCAACTGCTTGGCCACGTCCGCCGACACATCCACCGTCAGCGCTGCATCTGGCAGCCGGCCCTTGAGCGTCTCGTGGATCGTACACTCCGCGCCGCCTTCGGCGCTGACTTTGGCCACCTCGCACACGGCCACTATGGTGGCTTCCTTGTAGACCCTTGAGACCGGGAAGTCGATCCTGATGACGCCAAGCGCCGGCGTCGCAACGCCGAAGACTATCCCGATCAACGTGGCGGCCAGTGCAGTTTTTGGGAATCGCGTTCCAGTACTCCTCACTTCGCCCTCTCCTGTGCCATCCGCCATATCTCCGTCAGTCCCATCTTCTCCGCCCAGCGGTCTATGTATGCCCGGTCGACTTCGTCGCCGCTGACCTTGAGTATGCCCGCAATATCGCGGAGGTGCTTGTCGGACTGGCCCTCTCTGTAGTACAGCATCTTGGCGATGATGACGTCCTCCGGGGCGGCCAAGTAGACGTCCCTGTCCTCCAGCACGCGGACCGGCCGTCGGCGCGATATCTGGTTCAGCCCCCATGCATCCTGGCGAACGACCATCACGTCGATCTTCTCGCCCGTCGTCGGGCAGATGATTTTGAACTGGCCCCCCAGACGGATCGCCTGCCCGGCCGCCTCGGGGCTCATGTAGTACTCTGGTTCAGGGAATTTCTCGCAGAGCCTGGGGATGTCGCCATATCGCAAATCGGCAACGATATCGACATCCTGAGTTGACCGGGGCTCGCCATAGACGCTGCTGGCGACGGAGCCAACGACCATGTAGGTGATCTGCAACTCATCCATCACATCGGCCACGCGACGGAGGATGTCCTCATGCTCAAGCACTCATCCTCCTGGCAACCTCTGCCTGGATTCGCTCCTCGTCCCAGTCCGGATGCGCGGACCGCAAGTACCCCTCGACCATCGCCCTTAGCCGGCGGCCGCACCGGAAGACAATCGCGAGTCTCTGCGCCGGCGTCAACCGGCGAAGTATCACGGCTGTCGCATCATCCACGACCTCGACGTGTCTGCCATCCGCATGGGCGTCCATCGTTCATTTCCCATCGTCATGGTACACCCGCCGCCGCGGGCAGGCAACGTGCAATGCGCTGGTGAGCGTGTTCTTCCTGGGGCATTCCGGCGGCGCCCCAAAGAGGCCGGACAAGAAGCGTCACAACTCACGCCCCCAGCGGGAGTAGCGATTCCGGCCGAGCGCCTTTCGTCGCCAGAAGCGCTTCGGCCCGCACGCGAGCGCCGGGATTCCCAGAAACTTCTTCTCACCGCGGGCCAAGGACTTGCGACTTCGTTGAGGGCCGAAGAGGCCGAGCAATCTCGCCAAGTCGCGCTCGGGACACGGTGATGCAGAAGGACGCGAAGAGCGTCCATCAAGGCCCCGCGAAGGCGGGGTTTGCCCCGATGCACCGGGCATGACAACTGAATAGAGGCTGCTTGCATGAATGTTCGTCCCTTCGTCCCCCCGATACCTCCGCTTCCATCGCCCGACCACCGGACCCACCAAATTCGGGCAGGAATCGGGCAGAATTGGGCAGAATCGGGCAGAATCGGGCAGCTACGGGCAGCGGCGGGCAGGGCGGGCAAGGCGATAGTACCTTGTCAAATAAGATGTTACGTTCTGGCCTCCGCTGGAGCCCCGCCTAAGACGCGACGATCATCGCCAACACCCCCCGCCGCTCAATCTGCAATCCGCAGTCTGCAATCCGCAATGCCGTTCAGCGTCGCCGCTTCTTCTTCCTGTCCCGCTCGCGCTCCTTCTTGGTCTTGCGGTGGGAGCGCTGCTTGACCTTGAACTTTGGCACCATGCCCGACATGCCCGCCTGGCCCATCTGCTGGGCGAACTTCATCCGGTCGCGCATCCCCATGCCGGCCATCTGCTTCATCATCCCCTGCATCTGCGTGAAGCTCTTGACCAGGCCGGAGACATCCTCCGGCTCGCAGCCCGACCCGCGGGCGATCCGCCGCCTCCGCGACGCCTCGATGATCGTGGGGTCCTCGCGCTCCTTCTTCGTCATCGACTGGATTATGGCCTCCATCCTGACAAGCTCATCCTCGTCCAGCTCCATTCCCTCGGGCATCCCGCCGCCCATGCCGGGGATCATCTTCAGGATGTCCTTCATGGAGCCCAGCTTTCGCATCTGGCGCATCTGGGCCATGAAGTCGTCGAGGGTGAGCTTGCCCTTGGCCATCTTGGCCTGGAGCTTGGCCTGCTCGGCGGCGTCGAACTGCTGCTGGGCCTTCTCGACGAGCGTCACCACGTCGCCCATGCCGAGGATTCGCCCGGCCATGCGGTCGGCGTGGAACTCCTCGAGCTTGTCGAGCTTCTCGCCCACGCCGATGAACTTGATGGGCTTACCCGTGACGGCCTTGACCGACAGCGCCGCCCCGCCGCGGGCGTCGGAGTCGAACTTGGTCAGGATCACCCCGTCCAGCTCCAGTCGCTGGTTGAACTCGCGGGCGGAGTTGACGGCGTCCTGGCCGGTCATCGCGTCGCAGACGAGATATATCTGGTGCGGCTTGACGGCCTCGGCGATGTCCTGGGCCTGCCGCATCATCTCCTCGTCGATGTGCAGCCGCCCGGCCGTGTCGATGATGACCACGTCGCAGGCGTTGGCCCCCGCCCAGATCACGCCCTGGCGGGCGACCTTGACCGGGTTCTTCTCGCCGTCCATGCGGTAGCATGGCACGCCCGACTGCTGGGCGATGATGGCGAGCTGCTCGACGGCCGCCGGACGCTGGAGGTCGCACGCCACCAGCACCGGGTGCTTGCCCTGTGCGGTGACGAACTTGGCCAGCTTGCCGCAGGTGGTCGTCTTGCCGGAGCCCTGGAGGCCGGCCATCATGATGATCGTCGGCGGCGGCGTGACGTAGTAGATGCGGGTATCGACCGGGCCCATCAGCGAGGCAAGCTCGTCGTGGACGATCTTGACCATGAGCTGGCCCGGATGGAGGGACTGGATGACCTGCTGCCCGACGGCCTTGGCGACCACGTCGTCGCAGAACTTCTGCACCACCTTGTAGTTGACGTCGGCCTCAAGCAGCGCGGTACGGACCTCGCGCATCGCCTCCTGGACGTTGGACTCGCTTATACGCCCGCGGCCCGACAGCCGCCGGAAGACGTCGTTGAACTTGTTGGTCAAGGCTTCAAACATGTCGCAGTTGATGAAGCATACCTGACGGCGAACGGTTGCGGAAGAGGGTTTTCGCCGGTTCTCTTGTCGGGCGTCAGACCGGTCGATAGACTACGGGAACAGGGACACTTAGGAGCAAGGATTGTCCGCGCAAAAGGGCACGCACAATAAGTCCCAACGGCCGGCGCCGCTGACGCACCGCGCGGGCAGGAGGAAGGCCGGGGGCCCGTCGCTGGTGTCGATGGCCGCCTCGCTGATAGCGGCGATACTTCTGTGCGCGGCGATCCTGCTGACGACGCTTTCTGAAGCATGGTTCGCGCCGCTGGCCGTGGCCTTGCTCCTTGCGGGGTGGTTGCTCCTTCGCCGGTTCGGGGGTGAGCAGATCGACCGTCCGGATTCGCCGCCGGCGAGCCTGCCGGTGCGGCTGGTTTTCCTGGTCGTCCTGTCGATTGCAGTGCTGCTGATCTTCCTGCTCAAAGCCAGCTCGACGACCGACAAGCTGGCGTTCGCCGTCGTCCTGGCGATCGCCGCGATTGCGGCCGCGTGGTACGAGCCGGCCATTAGGCGATTCATCGCGAGCTGGCGGGCGACATGGCCGGTCATCGTCATCTGCTCAGCGGTCCTGGGCTACTGCCTGCTGGGCGACACGCTCGCCGCGCGGTGGTCGCCCATCGACGACCACGACTTCATGGCCGCGCTGGGGCCGCGGGGCAACTGCCGGCTTGCCGACATCCCCGCGCGGCTCATGGAAACGGAGGTCGGGAACTTCCCGGTCAGTGAGCGGTACCGGCCGAGCTACTATCTGGCCCGCATATTCGAGGCGTGCGCGTGGGGACTGGATGCCGGGGCGTACTGGGTGGAGCATCTGCTCATCTTCATCGTGGGGATCTCGCTTTACTGGCGGTTCCTGGCGCGGTGGTTGGGCCTGGTCGGGGCGGGGGTGCTGATCCTGTACATCATGACGTGGGAGTTCTGGACAGGCATCTGGTGCCGCCTGGGGCCGAGCGAAATCTACTGCTTCCTGGGCCTGGCGATGTACCTGGTGGGCCTTTCCGGCGTGGTCCGCGAGTACCGCGCCGCGCCGCACAGGCCCACACGGCGGGCGATATGGTACTGGGCGCTGCTGACCTTCGGGGCCCTGCTCACCATCGGGGCCAAGGAGAGCTTCGTCATACTGCTGGCGCCGTCGCTGGTGCTGGCCGTGGTGTTGATCGTGCGGCGAAGCCTTGGCCTGCGGGGCTACATCTGCATGGCCCTCAGCACGCTGCTGGTGGCGGGCATGTCGGCACTCGTGGCCGTGCCGATTCTCAATTACCTCCGCCAGACCGGCGGCGTTGACTTCTACCGCCGCAACGTGCAGGCGGCCGGAATGATGTCGTTCATCCCAAAGGGCCTGGCCGATTCGATTGCGCCGCTGACGTGGACTTTCCTGCTGGCGGGGATTGCGATTGCGGCCGTGGCAATCGCACTGTTGGGTCCAGGCCGCCGGCTTGCCGCGGCCCGCTGGGCGATCTGGCCGCTGGTGGTGGTCGCTGGCCTGGTGGCGGTGTACGCCTCGCAGGTGGTGTTCTACAAGGGCGACTTCCCCTCCCTTCAGTTCGGACGGTATAACTTCCCGGGCCTGCTGGCCAGGCCGCTGCTGGTGGTGGCGGCCGCCGTCTACGGCCTGGCGCTTCTCAAGCGGCTTGGGATGGATCGGCGCATCCTCCGCGGCTTCCGCGCGGCGCTGATTGGCGGGGTGCTCGTGCTTGCCATCGGCAAGGGCTACGACCCGATCATCCAGACTTCCAAGACCGAGGCCAGGCAGACCGCCGCATGGACCGCGGCCCTCAACAGCGCCCTCGACGAGGTGCGCTCGGAGCCGGCGCGCCCGATCCTCGTTACCTGCTATTTCCCCGCCAACAACGTCGAGATCGTGATCTCCATCCGCCGCTTCCTGACCGCCAACGGCGTGACGAACCCGATGTTCCTGGAGGACACCGATTACCAGGCCATCTTCGCGGCAAACAAGCTGAAGATGGACGCGATGGACGAATTCTACGCCGCCAAGCTAAAGGGCATCTCCGCCAAGGGCGGCGAGGGATACGAGCCGCTCGGCCGGATGCCCAAGGGCCTCAGGCCGTTTGGAATCGGAGTCTCCGGGCCCCCCAGCGCCAGGAGCGACCCGGTGGACACTCGCCCCTTGCCCAAGGGCAGGCTGTTCTGAGCGCCGGGCGTTCCTTGACTGCCGGCGGGCTCGCGCCTAATGTAGAGGCCATGGCAGAGGCGAACCCATCCGCTCCGGCCGGCCGACAGGATCCATCCGCCCTCATCAGCATCGTCGTGCCGGTACACAACGAGAGCGCCAACATCCGCCCGCTGGCCGAGGCTGTCGCCATGGCGCTGGGCCCGACGCCCTATGAGCTGATCTTCGTCGACGACAGCGAGGATGACACGTTCGCGCAGATAGAGGCATTGGCGGCCGTCGATCCGCGGGTGCGGGGGCTGGGCCTCTCGCGGCGGTTCGGGCACCAGAACGCGCTGTCGGCCGGGCTGCGCCGGGCCCGCGGGCGGGCGGTAATCATGATGGACGGCGACTTCCAGCACCCGCCGGAACTCCTGCCGGCGCTGATCGCCAAGTGGCGCGAGGGCTTCAACGTGGTCCAGACGGTCCGCCAGGACGCCGGCCGCGTCCCATGGTTGCGCCGGGCCGCGGGGCGGGCGTTCTACCGCACGTTCTCGGCGCTGTGCGGCATCCCCATCGAGCCCGGCATGGCCGACTTCCGCCTGATCGACCGCGTCGTGCTGGACGAGCTCAACACGCTCAACGAGGGGCAGCTCTTCCTGCGTGGCCTGGTGGCGTGGATGGGCTACCGGCGGGCGTTGGTCCCATTCCAGTCCGCGCCGCGCCGCGCGGGCGACACCAAGTACGGCTCCTGGCGGCTGCTGAAGTTCGCCAAGAGCGGCATCTTCTCCTTCTCGTCGATCCCGCTGCGGATCAGCATCTTCGTGGGCCTGATAATGGCGGCCTTGAGCCTTGTCGAACTGGCCTTCGTGATTGTGGCGTACTTTGTGGAGGGCCGCCCCCAGCCCGGCTGGACCAGCACGCAGGCGATCATGTCCTTCCTGTTCGCGGTGCTGTTTCTGCTCGTGGGCATACAGGGCGAGTACATCATCCGCATCTACGAGCGGGTCCAGCGGAGACCGCCGTTCCTGATCGAGCGGCAGGTCGGGGGCGATGGAACAGACACCACCAAGGGCCCCAAGGATACATGACTGGGAAGGCTATCAAGATGAAAGACCAACTCCTCATCGCGGCCGACGTGGCCGAACGCTATCGCGACGCCATGCTGGCTGGCCTGACGGCCGAGCAGTGGACGCAGCAGCCGCCTGACCTGCCCATGCACCCGGCCTCGATCGTCGGGCACGTGGCGGCTGTCTACGGCTTCGTGGCTGGCATGATGGAGGGTAAGGCGCCCGCCCTTCCGCAGGGCTGGCCGCAGTCGATGGCTCATTCAGCGCAGTGCCAGCCGGACACGGCCTACCCGCCCAAGGATGAACTGCTGTCCGTGCTGAAATGCGCTCGCGGCCGGGTGATCGAGGCGTTGAGGAAGGCCACCCCTGAAGACCTTGCCCGACCCATCGAACACCCCAGGCTCAAGGCGATATTCCCAACCGTCGGCGCGCTTGCCATCTCTTCGCTGACCGTCCACGACGCCACGCACAATGGCCAACTCAGCTCATGGCGCAGGGCGATGGGGATGGAACTGCCGATCTGACCTAAGAAGCGGCGGGATTGCGCGCAACGAGGGAAGAGGTCATCCCTTGGGCTTGTCAACTACGATACGGCCAGGGGGCGGAAGTGAAGCACAAGCGACTGCTCAGCCCGCAGCGAGAGCGTGGCGTAGGTCCGGCCATCATCGTCGGCAAACTCGACCTCGAAGACACCGGGCGCAAGTCGCTCCACTACCGTCCCTACCTGCCCGCGCGAGAGTTTCATGTCGGGAATATCCTGGGCCATCGCCACAACGTCAAGTTCCTTGATTTGCTCGTCCATTATCACACCACATGGCATGTCGTCAGTCGCGGATAGTCTTCACCGGCCCGCACGATCCAGAAGCTGGCGACCTTCGCAGAGCCTTTCGGCCCGGACATCGTGAATTCTACCACCTTCTACTTGCCGAGCAGCTTCCTCATCTCCTTCGCCGCCTTGGCTCGCAGCCCCTGCCCCTTGCCCGTGGATCGCTCCTTCTCCAGCTTGGCGATCAGCCGGTCGATCTCGGCCGCGTCGACCGGGATCTCGGCGGTCTTGTTCTTGAAGCCGGCGATGTAGATCGCGTTGGAGAGCTCCAGCTCGTTGATCGCCTCCTCGCCCGTCGCGACCAGCGGCTCCCCGCGCAGCACGTGCGCCGCGAATGCGCGGATGACGTTGATATGCTTGCCGCCCGGGTCGTTCTCGATGGCCACATCGCGCCAGTCGCAATCGACCTGCCCGAAGCCCTCCTCGCTCGTCGCAAGGTGCTCCGTGATCGGCTGCTTGAGCGTGCCCAGGCGGAGCTTGCCGCCGTCGATGATCATCGTCGCCTTGTCGCCGCAGAGCATGAACTGCTCCATGCCGGGCATCTCGGCCGTTGTCGCGTAGATGTAGCCCACCTTGCCGCCGCCGTAGTCGCAGATGGCGTTGGCGGTGTTCTCGACCTCGATCTTGTGCCAGCGCGTTCCGACGGCCGCGATCACGCGCTTGGGCATCCCGCCGAGCCACTGGAACAGGTCCAGCGAGTGCGGGGCCTGATTGAGAAGTATCCCGCCGCCCTCGCCGTCCCACGTGCCGCGCCACGCGCCGGACTCGTAATACGCCTGTGTGCGATACCACGACGAGCAGATCATCTGCACGCGGAAGACCTCGCCCAGAGCCCCGGACTGCACGAGCTCCCTGGCCTTCATCATCACGCCGCGGGTCCGCTGCTGGAGCATCGCGCCGAAGACGACCTTCTGCTTCTTGCACTCGGCGATCATCGCGCGGGCCGCCCCGACAGTGACGGCCAGCGGCTTTTCGGAGATGACGTGCAGGCCCTTTCTGGCCGCGCGGATGGCCAGCGGCGCGTGCCAGTAGTGCGGCACGGCGATGATGACGGCGTCGATCCTGCCCGAATCGTACATCGCCTGGGCATCGGTGAAGCACGGGACCTTCAACTCGTCGCCGCACTTGCGGGCCTTCTCCTCGACGATGTCGCACACGGCCGTCAGGCAGAAGTCGCCGTTCTTGTCCGCGACGATGCCACGCGCGTGGCCAAGCCCCATTCCCATGCCGACGACGCCGAATCGCACTGCGCTCATCTTCGTTTCTCCGTAGTTTGACAAATCGGACGATCACAAACAGCGTTACTTCGTGAACTCGTTGCTTCGTTACTTCGGGTTCCCGTTCGGAAATCAGCCAGCTCTCACAGGCAAGGCGGTCTCACGAGGTAACGAAGTAACGAGTCAATGAAGCAACGAATCAACGCCGTTATCTCGCCAACCGCTTCAACGTCTCAACGCTCCTCGGCACTCCCGTCACCTCGGGCTCAGGCCCTTCGTACTCCAGGCCCAGGAAGCCGTCGTAGCCGGCCGTCTTGAGCGCCGCCACGCACGCGGCAAGGTCCACCGCGCCCTCGCCGACGACGCACGCCCGCGGCTTCCAGCCCCACGGGGAGGCGGGGTCCGGGACCTTGATGTTGTCCTTGAAGTGGACGTAGGCGGCGTACGGCGCTGCGATGGCCGTGCCGACGTGCCCTTCCTGCCCGCAGCCCATGTAGTTGCCCACGTCGATGGTCGCCTTCAGGAACGGCGAGTTGACGGACTTGATGACCTCGACCTGTTCCTCGCCCGTGCAGGGCAGCCCGCCGTGGTTCTCGATGGCCAGCAGGACGCCGCGTTTGGCCGCCTCTTTAGTGGCCGCCGCCACGCCGTCGAGCATCCGCCCCCAGGCGGCCTTGCGGGCGGCGAGATCCTTCCTCTGATCCGCAGGCAGGTGCCCGCCGAAGATGCGGCAGACCGGGGACTTGACCTTCACGGCCACGTCGAACCACCGCACCAGGCCGTCCACCTGGGCCTGCCACTTGGCCTTGTCGGCCTGGTTGAAGTCGCTCGAAAGCGACAGGCCCGACAGCGCCAGGCCGCCCCGCGCCATGACGGCGTTTATGCGCTCGGCCGCATCATCCGGCGGCTGGATCAGGTGGGCGAGGAAGTCGATGCCCTCGACGCCCAGGGCCTTCACCTCGTCGGCGAAGCGGTCCATGGTCCACTTCTCTTCCACGTAGCGCCGGTGGAGACTGTACTGGCAGATGGCCTTCTTCATGCGTTGTCCTTGTTCCCTGGCCCTTCGCGAAGGGCGCAGTTGGACTGGCAAGAGTACACGCGATAGGGCAGGTACGCAATCGAAGACTGGCGTGGACGTCGGGAAGGCGCATTTTCTGTTGCTTTGGCCGCTCCAGTGGCGATAATGGAGATGTAATTCATATCATGCTCCGAAGGAGTTGCCGCGATGAGAACATGCACTCGTGGCCGTCTAACAGCGTTCACACTGATCGAACTGCTGGCCGTCGTCGCGATCATCGCACTGCTGGTGTCCATACTCGTGCCGTCCCTGAGGACGGCGCGAGAGATGGCCCGGGCCGTCCCGTGCAAGGTCAACATGAGGATGGTGGGCCTGGGCATCAACTCGTACGCGAATGACAACACTGAGCGGATGCCCGCCTCGATGATCCTTTACAGGTCTTCGCCAGTCGAATACTGGACCTGGTGGCCGGACTTCATCGTGAAGTACTTCGACACCGACGCCAGGCCCGTTCCCGACCTGTACGCGTCGAGCAACGCCGGCTACTGGGAGTCCGTGGCGATCCAGCCGTCCAACAACGTCTGGAGCGGCAACCACTGGGGCGTGCCGTTCACCTTCTCGAGGCGTTTCGACTGCGCTGCGCAGAAGAACGCCGACAAGTACGAGTACACGTGGAACCCCGAGGACAGTTGGTCCCTGGTGATCGGGAGGGACGACCCCAACCTGTATTCGTGGAATCGCCCGAAGAAGATCGGCGATTACAGGGACCTGTCGCGCTACTGCCAGGTCTTCGAGCCTGACCACTACGGCTGGCGGACCTGCAAGCCGGCGGCGACCTGGTGCCTGACCCCACTGCTGAGTTACGGCCTGCCGCACCTCAAGGCCATGAATGGCGTCATGCTCGACGGCCACGTCGAGGTGTTTACGGACAAGTTCATGATGCTGTACGGCGGAAGCGACGTTCCCAACGGCCTGTACCGCACCCAGGCGTACCCATTCGCCATCCCCTGGTGGTGACGTGCCGCCAACGGCACGCCGCAACTCTCGCCGAACCGGATACGCGCCCAAGGCAAGCCACACATGCCGCATAGGCATTGCGGCCGGGGAAGACTCCCTGTAGTATACGGGTCTGCCGCATGTGCGGCAGGTACCACGTGACCCTCATCTGGAGCAAGAACATGAACCTACGGCACTTCTCACTGATCGCAGCTTCCATACTGGCCTTGGCGCTGCCCATCCCGCCGACGTCGCTGGCCGCCGATGAGCCCGGCAATTTCCTCATCACCAGCTTCGAGGACGGCCCAGGCCCGGTCAAGGGCGACGGCAAAATCGTCCAGGAGGAAGGCAAGGCAAGCGACGGCAAGTCCTCTTACAAGATCGAGCACAAGGGCTCCGGCTACACCGGCCTGTACATCGACGCCAGGGAGGGCGGCAAGGACGTGCTGGCCAAGTTCAAGGACTACGTCCTGTTCAAGATCGACGTGTTCAACCCGACCGACGATCCCATCCAGCTCGGCGTCCGCGTTGATGACAGGAACAGCAAGGACTTCGGCTCGCGGTTCAACGACGAGCGCGGCTGCACCGCCGCCCCCGGCTGGAGCACCTACCAGTTGAACCTGACCGGCCTGACCAAGTCCAACTCCAAGAACTTCTCCGCCAAGGAGCGGCTGGACATCAACAGCCTGGTGCTGATCAAGGTCTTCGTCGGCGGCGGCAAGGCGGAAAAGCCCATCACGCTGTACTTCGACAACTTGCGGCTGGAGCCGTCGAACCTGCCCAAGGTCGAGGGCCTCCAGGCGTTCGACTTCGGCCCCTCCAAGAGCAACGTCTACCCCGGCTTCGAGGGCGCGGGCGAAAAGACCGTTTGGAAGGACGGGGCGGAGTTCGGCTGGGTCAAGCCGGCCGCGTTCGACACCGCGTACATTCCCGACGACCTCGCCGGCGACTACGGCAGCGGCGACGCCTTCAACGTGAAGGTCCCCAACGGCAAGTACATCGTCCACACGTGCATCGACCCGTTCGGCATCTGGGGCAGCTACCCGCGCTTCACGACCCGCACCGTGACCATCTGCGGCAAGGAGGTGCTCAAGCAGAAAATGACGCCCGCCGAGTTCCTCGACAAGTGCTACTTCCTCCACGAGGACGACGAGGACCTGCCGGGCCAGGACTTGTGGAACAAGTTCATCCTGCCGCGCAACGTCCCCCGCCGCTTCGAGGCCGACGTGACCGACGGCGTGCTGTCGGTCAAGATCGACTCGGACATGAAGTACGGCAAGTTCATGCAGTACCTGGTCGTCTACCCCGACTCCAGGAAGGAGGAGGGCGACAAGTGGATTGAGGCCCTCCAGAAGAAGCGCCACGACGATTTCAACAAGAAGATGATCGTCCAGTTGCCGCCCAAGACGGACCTGCCGGCGGAGATGCAGGGGGGCGGCTCGCTGGTGGCGTTCGTTCGCGGCCCCGAAAGCTACGTGTATGTCAATCAGGCGCCGAAGGCCGATGAGATCGGCAAGCCAATGGCGTTCACGGCCGCCAAGGGCGAACGGACAGGCGTGCAGCTCGGCCTCTACCCGCTCAGGGAGTTCAAGGGCGCAACCGTGACAGTGTCCGACCTTGCGGGGCCGGACGGCGCGAAGATCGCCTCATCCGCGATGACCGTGCGCAACGTGCGCAACTTCCTCAAACGCCAGGGACGCACGACCGTGGGCAAACTGCTGCCGTTCCTCCTCCAGGACTTCAAGACGCTGGACCTGAAGCCAGGCATCACGCGGGCTGTGTGGCTCACTCTTACCGTGCCGGCCGACGCGGCCGCGGGCGACTACACCGGCACTGTTACTGTCAGCGCCGGGGACAAAAAGCTGGACGTGCCGATCAAGGTCACCGTCCTGCCCTTCGCGCTGGACAAGATCACGGATGTCACCATGTCCGCCACCGGCGCCCGCAGCCCCATTCCCGATTACTGGCCGGAACTGAAGGATGAGCGCTGGAAGGGCGTTGAGGCGGCCATGAAGGACATGGCCGACCACGGCCTCAACGCCGTTACAGGCGGCGTGGGCGCCAAGCTCAACTCCATCAAGGACGGCAAGGCCGACATCGACTACTCGGACATGGACCGCTGGTTCGACCTGGCCAAGAAGTACGGCCTGACCATGCCCGGCGACGGCTACCAGGGCTGCACCATCACCGGAATCCCGGCCGACACGAGGAAGGACTGCATGGCCAAGAACGACGCGGCCGCCAAGGCGCAATTCGGCGTGTCGTACGAGGAGCTGCTGAAGGCCGCGTTCGGCGACATCGACAGGCACGCCAGGGAAAAGGGCTGGCCCGTCCGCAGCTACAACCTGCTGGACGAGCCACGGCCGGAGTTCGGCAACATCGAGTCGGCGCTGGAGTTCATCAAGATCCACGTCAAGGCCGCCCCCGGCGTGCGGTTCAGCGGCTACTATAGCGACGGCCAGGGACGCGACGACTACTTCAAGTTCATGCCCGTTAGCATCTCACACGTCAACGACAACATCCTCAAGCTGGTCAAGGAGGCCGGCAAGGAACTGTGGATCTACGACGGCAGCCGCACACGAGCATCGATCGGCCGCTGGATGTGGGTCGCCGCAAGGGCCGGCGTCAAGGGCTACCTGACCAACGGTTACATGTACGTCGACAGTGACCCGTACTTCGACTTCAGCGACGACGAGGCCGCCTGGTGCGTGGCATGGCCCGGCCGTAACGGCATCGTCGACAGCGTGCCGTGGGAGCGCGTCTCCGACGGCATCAACGACTACCGCTACCTCCTGACGCTCAGCAACCTCGTCACCAGGGCCAAGGCGGCCGGCAAGGCCAAGGCCGAGACGGATGCGGCCGAGGCGTACATGAAGGAGACGCTGAGCAAGGTGGACATCCACGACACAAAGTCCGCCGGCTTCGACGACCCATCCGGCTATGACCAGTTCCGCAAGGAGATGGCCAAGCACATCGTGGCGGTGAAGAAGGCGCTCGGCGAGTAGCCTTTGATTTGGATTAGTCCTATAGGTCCTATCGGTCCTATTCGTCCTATGAGACCAATAGGACAGATAGGACCTATAGGACAAATAGGATCGGAGAGCAGACAATGCCCAACTGGCAGGCCATACTGACAGCCCCCGTCGTCATTGTCGGCAACCATGAGCCGCTGATCTTCCGCCGCCGGTGCGGGTACGCGACCACCTACGAGGCCGAGCAGTTCGCCTACGAGCACTCGGAGGAGCTGGTGAAGGCCCTGGCCGCGCGGGGCGTCAACTGGGTCCGCACGCACTTCTTCAAGGGCTTCGGCCTGGCGGCGGAGGCCGAGGAGATCGACATGACCCGCGATTTCACGGCCCTGTGCCACAATCACGGGATCAAGGTCGAGCTCTACACACAGTTCGGCACGCTCCAGTACGAGACGTTCCTGGCCGAGGCCCCGGGTTGCCGCGACTGGTGCGCCGTCAACGAGGACGGCAAGTTCTGCTCGATCACCTACGGCCACCAGGATTTCCGCTACCGGCCGTGCGTCACGAAGGAAGGCTACTGGGAGTACTTCAGGAAGGTGCTCGACTGCGGCCTGGACCACGTCAAAGGCGACGGCTTCGGCTTCGACAACGTGACGGCCGGCACCGAACCGGAGGCCTGCCACTGCGAGACGTGCCGCAAGGCGTTCGTCGATTACCTCAAGGCCAAGTACCGCGTCGACACGCCGGATGGGGCGGCGATGGCCAAGGAGCGGTTCGGCTTTGCCGCGCTGGACCACATCCGCCCGCCGTCGTTCAACCGCTGGAACCAGCCGGTCGATTACCGGGTGATACTCAACCCCGTCATGCAGGAGTGGATCGCGTTCCGCACGGACGGCGTCGCCCGGCGCTTCCGCGAGATCGGCCAATACATCAAGTCCCGCCGGCCGGAGGTGCTGATCGAGTATAACGTCTACGGCGACTTCGGCTGCAACGATCCGTGGTTCAACGGCACGGACATGCACAAGCAACTGCCGCACCTGGAGGCGTTCTGGGATGAGCGGGCGCCGCACGCGCCGGAGCTGACCTCCGACGGCCTGATGCTCCACCGCAGCCATGCGTACAAGCTGGCCGCGGCCGGCGGCGCGGTCGTCTTCAGTTGGCACGCCGGGCGGGACTCAAAGCAGCGGGAGCTGGCGCTGTCGGAGGCCCTGGCGTTCAACCAGGGGCATCCGGGCGGCTTCGGGTTCATGGTCAACTTCGCCCGCGGCGGATGGGCGGAGGCGGACCGGTTCATCGCATTCCGCAAGGCCCACGGCGAGCTTTTCGACGGCACTTCTCCGGCCGCCAAAGTCGCCCTAGTGGAGCACTCCGCGAGCCTTGCCAACAACTGCATCGAGCCGCACTACGCCGAGGTGATGGCGCTGGGCAGTCTGCTCGCCGGCCACGTGCCATTTGACCTCCTGCCTGACCAGACTCCCGAGGCGCTGACACGCTACGCCTTCGTCATACTGCCGGATGTCGAGTGCATGAGCGACTACGAGGCGAAGATGTACATGGACTTCGTGAAGGCCGGCGGGGCGCTCGTAATGACCGGCCAGACCGGCTTCTACGACCCGTGGCGCCGCCGGCGCAAGGAGCCTGCGCTCGCCGAGATGCTTCGCCAGTCAAAGGACTACGCCAAGGTCTTCGCCTCGCTTGAGGCCGCGGGGCGCAGCGCGCCGGCCGCCGCGAAGGGCGCGGCGCTGAGAGGCACATTCGGCGATGGCCGGTTCGTCTATATCGCGGCCCTTGAGCCGGTCAAGCCGTTCGCCGCCACGCGCGACCAGTGGGCCATCCACACCCACTACTGGCACCTGCCAAAGAACTACCGACAGTTCCTTGACGCAGTATCATCCGCCGGCGAAGGCAAGCTGCCTGTTGAGGTCGTTGCCCCCAAAGGCGTTGCGGCCGAGTACCGCCGAGCCGCCGACGGCCGGCGAATCCTGCACCTTGTCAACTACGACCTCAGGAAGTCCGCGCCGGCCGTGCTCGTACACTTCTTTGACGGTCCGGCCAATGAGGCCCGCCTGTGGGAGGTCGGCTGCGACAAACCCAGGTCGCTCAAGATTCACAAGTTCGCCGGCGGCGTCCGCGTCAACATCCAGTCGCTGCGAAGATACGCGATTGTCGAACTGGCCTGACGGCAGAAGAAGTCACGAATATCGAACAACGAATATCAAATAGCGAAGTCAGGGAGAGCCAGTCCTGGGCGTCTTCACTTCGACATTCGTTGTTATTTCCTGTTCGATATTCGTTGTTGTCTTACTTGCCCGCCCGCTATGATCGAGTCAGGTAGCCCAACTCAAGGAGACCGCCCATGCGGAAGACAAGTGGTCTTGCCATCATCCTAACAGTGGCCGCGCTGGCCGTCGCGCTGGTAGCCCCGCCGGCGCCCGCCCAGGTCTGCAACGTCAAGGTCGTCACCGACGCCTCGCCCGACTACTACGACATGGACAGCATGATCCGGTCCATCACCGCCAAGTGGGACACGCCCAAGGACAAGTGCTGGGCCCTGTTCTACTGGTTCCACATCAACCGCCGGCAGATGTCGCCCATGTGGCTGCACGGCTGCGAGCTGACAGACCCGATCATGCAGTGGAACGACTACGGCTTCACGATGTGCTCGACCATCTGCGGGATCAACTGCTCAACCTGGGCGGCGATGGGCTTCCCCGTGCGACACTGGGAGATCCAGAACCACACCGTGCCGGAGGTTTTCTACGACGGCCGGTGGCACATGTACGACAACTCGATGTCGGCCATCTACACGCTGTGCGACGGCAAGACCATCGCCGGCACCGAGGACATCGGCAAGACGCAGGCCTGCGACGCATCCGGCGGCAGGGCCGAGTTCGCACACATCGCCAAGTACCACTGCCTCAACGCCACCGGCAAGGGCGAGAAGGCGTGCCTGACCGGCGCCGACTGCAATCGCGAGCTCAAGCAGGAAGGCATCTGCTTCAACCCCAACAAGATCCGCAACCAGAACGACCTCTGGTGGGACCGCGGCCACCGATACATCCTCAACCTCCACCCGGGCGAGGCATACACGCGATACTATTACCGCCTGGACGAGAATAGCCCCAACCGCGTTCTCCAGTCCGAGAAGGGCAAGCAGAAGTACGAGGCCGACCCGGCCTACTTCGTCCCCAACCACAGGGACAAGAAGTCCGGCGGCAAGGACCCCCAGTGCAACGCCGAGCGATACCACATCCGCGGCAACGGCGTCCGAACCTGGACGCCGGACCTTATGAACCTACAGAAGGCGGCTTACTCCGTCTCCGGCATCTCGGTCCGTGCCCCGGCCAAGGATCAGGCGCACGATGATGTGGTCAAGCTGGTGGCTGACAAGGCCGGCCAGGCCGGCGCGGCCGTCTTCATGGTCGAGGGCGCCAACGTCATCACCAGCCTCAACATCAAGGCCACCGCCTTCCGCAAGACGGACAGGGACGCCGTGCGCATCTTCATCGCCGAGCCGTTCTGGCGCAAGGACGACCCGTGGAAGAAGGTCTACGAGGCCGCGGCCACTGGCCAGCAGGGAGTGGACGTCAAGCTCATTGACGAGGTCAACGGCTCGTACTTTGTCCTTGTCAAGGTCGAATTGACGGGCCAGGCCGACGCCGCCGACGCCTCGCTGAGCGCATTGGAGTTCACGACGATCACCGAGGTCAACTCCAAGGCCCTGCCCAAGCTCAACATCGGCAAGAACACGATCTACGTCGGCACGGGCGACCAGAGCGAGGCCATCGTCCTCTGGCCGGACCTGCGAGGCGAGGATTACCAGAAGTACGTCGTCGAGCAGAGCAACGTCGTGACCGAGGAAACCAATCCGCAGGTCATCGGCGGCATGCATCTCAAGGAGGCGGGCCAGCCCGGCAGCGTAGTCTTCCGGCTCGATACGCCTCGCGACATGACCCGCGTGGTTTACGGCGGACGGCTGCACAACAAGGGCGCCGGCTCGAAGATCACCTACGAGCACTCCTTCGACAGCGGCAAGAACTGGACGGCCGACTACAAGCTCGAGGGCAACAAGCCGCCGTGGGACGTGATCCAGTACGTCACAATCGACAAGGTCCCGGCCGCCACGAGGTCGGCCCTGTTCCGCTACACCTTCAGCAGCGACAGCGAAGCGCCCAAGGAGGTGGGCCTCTTCAACGTGCGGATGGAGGCCGACTACAAGCCTGCCGATGAGGGCTTCAAGCCCATCGAGGTCACCTGGACATGGAAGGAGCGCCAGGAGGACTACTCCACCATCACGCGCAGCCACACGCAGGTCATCGACAAGGTCCCCTGCCGCTACGAGGTCAACGTCGGCGGCGTGGACCATCCCCAGGTGGACTCGGTGCGGATCGCGCTGGCCCCCAAGGGCGGCGCGACCACACGGCCGGGCTACTCCGACGGCAAGGACGCGGCCGGCGCCAAGTACGTGCCCTTCTGGCAGACGCTCGGCACCAACTTCGCCGAGGGCAAGAGCTACACCTGCTCCATCCCATCGGCCACCGAGTACAACGCCGGCGACAAGGAAGGCGAGCACAAGCTCACCGACGGCTACGCCTGGTGCTCCGACGGAGGCGGCCTTGCCTACTCCTACGGCTGGTACTGGAGCAAGGTGAAGGCCAAGGACCTGCTCATCACAGTGGACCTTGAGAAGGCTCAGAAGCTCGGCGCGTTCCGCATCCACGTACACGGCTACCCGTGGTGGGACGCGATCAAGGGCGAGTTCAAGGACACCGTCGAGGTCCTGACCTCCAATGACAACAAGGACTTCGCCAGCCAGGGCTTCTTCAACATGAAGCTCCGTTGGAAGGACCTGCCGGTCAATTACATGTGGCCCGACAGCGAGCAGCTCCAGGGCTACATGTTCGACCTGATCCTGCCCAAGCCGGTCGAGGCCCGCTACGTGCAGTACAAGATCAACTCGCCCCGCGCCGTGGCCGTCACGGAGGTCGAGGCGCTGGACTTCATCAAGAGGGAGCCGTTCGACTTGCGCATAACGCTGCCGGATGAGAAGGTGCCGCCCGCGTCTCCGGAAACCGCCGCAAGGAGTAGGGAGTGAGGAGCAGGGGGTGGGGTGTGGGGAGTAGGGAGTGGGGAGTGGTACGCAGGAGTCGCTCGCCCCAGCGAGATGTCGGTTGCCTATCGCAAAGAAAGGAAGACACACATGGCTGATGATGGATGATGCGCCGCGCTGGTGCGCGTCAATGGCACCGCCGCCCAGGCCGCAACGTGCCTGATCACCGGGCCGCAGGAGGGATTCCACGCCCCGCCCTCTCCGCTCCCCACTCCTTACTCCCTACCACTCCCTACCACTCCCTACCCGACCAGAAACCGGTACACCGCCAAGGCGACCGCCTTGGCATTCTTCAGCATCCCGTCCAGCTCAACATACTCGCACGATGAATGCGCGGTGCCGGCCGTCGTGCCGCCCATGCCGATGACGGGTATGCGGGCAAGGTTCCAGAAGTGGGCCGCGTCGCCCCAGGCCAGCAGCTTGTGATGCGGGACGGAGCCAAGCACGTCCTTGTATGCCTGATCGGCCAGCCTGACGATCGGCAGGTCGTCCGGGATGCGGTACGGAGGCGCATCCTTGAGCCAAGTGATCTTCGGCCGGTGCTCGCGCAGCCACGGATCGGCGTCGGCCGCCTCGGTGACGACACGCTCGAATTCGCGCATGACGGCCGCGCCCGGCGTCGGGCCAGCGGGATCGACGTCCTCCATGCGGTAGTTGACGTTGTACTGCATGACGGCCCGCTGCGGCACGATGGCAGGCAGCGTGCCGCCGCGGATTAGGCCGATGTTCACCGGCTGCGGCGGGTCTATCGCGCCGCGGCGCTCGCGGAAGGCGTCGACGGCCGTCTTGACCAGCAGCAGCTTGTCGATGGCGTTGACCGCGCCGAAGGCCGAGTGCCCGCTCCGCCCGATGACCTCGACTTGGGGCGTGGCCACGCCGTTGCACCCGCGATACGGACACTGCCCGCCGCCGTCCAGCGCCAGGCACCCATCGCCGACGACGCCGGCCTTGATGCAGGCCATCGTGCCGGCGCCAGCGCCGTTGCACTCCTCGTCGACGACGCTCTCGTAGGCAACACGGCCGCTGAGTTCCTTGCCCGCGACGGCCGCCACCGCCTTGATGGCGACCAGCCCGATGGCCAGGTTGCCCTTGGCGTCGCTTGAGCCCCGGCCCCAGAGCTTTCCATCCCGCACTTCCGCCGAGAACGGATCGCCCTCGTAGCCGTCGTTGCCGACGGTGTCGATGTGGCAATTGAGGATGAGCGTGCGAACTGAGGACAGTCCCGCCGTCTGGGACTGTCCCCGGTTGCTTTTTCTGCCAGAGCGGCTGGAGACAGTCCCAGGCGGCGGGACTGTCCCCATGGGAAATTGGAACCACCCCACCACGTTGGGCCTGCCCTTCCAGCTTCGGCCCCGCGGCCCGAGCACGCCGCATTGCTCGTAAATATCCGGCGGCACCTGTACGAACTCGACCGCCGCGCCGGCCTTCTCCAGCTCCCTGGCCAGGAACTCCTGCCCGGCCTTCTCCAGGCCCGCCGAGTCGTCGCCGCTGTAGGGATTGACGGTGTTGATGCGGACGAGGCTCGCGGTCAGATCGACCATCTCGTCGAACCGCCGGCCGACCTCCGCCATTATCTTGCGTTCAACGGGTGTGATTGCCATGCCGATGGTGTCGGGCAAACGTCATGGCAAGTCAAGGGCAATCGTCGCGCACCCGAGACTTCTGCCAGACCAACGGGCCGAAGGCCAATGTCCATGTTCTCCGGCGTCCATGGCCTCAAGGCGCCCGCCGCCGCATGGTAGATCATTGCCTTGCGGGGGCGGTCGGGCTTGAGCCCATGGCGGTCGGACGCGCCGGGGCCTTCGCGCGGTTACGGCTCTCGGCCAACAGGGCCTGGAGGTACGCCACAAGGGCGACTTTGTCCGACTTGTTCGCCAGCGCGACAGCCTGCTCCAGCACACTCACGGCTTCCGTGTGCCTGCCAGCGGCGGCGTATGCCTTGCCAAGTGTGCCGAGCGCGGCGGCGTCCGTTCGTCCCGTCAGTCCACAGACCCTTTCCGCCAGCCGCACCGCCTCGTCCAGGTCCGCCTGCGTCGGCTGCCTGGCTGAGGCAAGGATCACGGCAAGGTTGTTCATGGGCATGGGCCAGTCCGGCCTTAGCTCAATCGCCCGGCGGTAGTGAACGGCCGCCTCGTCATTTCGCCCCTGCCCGGCAAGAAGCAGGCCGAGCTGGTACCGGGCCTCGGCATTACTGGGCACCGCGTCAACAAGCCTCCGACAGAGTGCCGCGGCCTCCTGGTTCCTGCCATCCCTGCTCAGCAACGAGACATAGCGCAGGTAGCTCTGGACGATCCTTTCGAAGGCCGCGTCTCCGGAGCACTTGGCCGCCGCGGCACGAAGATGGTCTATCGCATCATCCAGACGACCCGTGCCGGCCAGTATCTCGGCCTGCATCAGGTGGCGACGGGCCCGAAAGAAGTCCGCGGCGTCAGCAAGCAGCGCGTCGCGCCGGGCCGCCTGCTCGGGTCTGGACGTAATGAACGAAAAATCCGCCTGGCAGTGGTCCTCGATCATCCTGTTCAACTGCATGGCCTCCTCCTGGTTCTCGCGCTGCGACAAGGCCGGCGACGAGAACTCCAGAAAGGCGTTGTCGTCGGTGTTCATGGTCGCGCCGCGGGCCAGGCCGGCCGCGCCGGCCGTTCCCATGAGGAGGCGACCCAGGAAGTCCGCCGGGCCGGCAATCCCGGCTGACTTCAGATCCGGCGCGATCGCTGGCCAGGCCATCCGCTCCTCCAGCGCCGCCTCGTCGACCGCCAGGTCCGACTTGCACCCGACCAGCAGGCGATCGCCCGGCTGCGACTGCCAGATGGACATGCTCTTGAACACCGTCCCGAACGCCTTCACTATGGACCGGAACGCCTCCGGCTTCATGTCGTACGTGCAGACCCAGATGCACGCCACGCCGCGTTCCGTCAGCTTGTCATGGCAAGACTGGAAGAACTCCCGCGTGAACAGGTCGGCGATCCCGGCGATCCATGGATTGGACGGCTCCGAGATGATGACGTCGTACCGCCTGTCCGTCAGCTTGACGTGGTTGCGCCCGTCCGAAATGGCCAGGTGGACGCGCTTGTCGTCCAGCGGACGATGGTTGACATCATCGAAGAAGTGTGACGCCTCGACGACCGGAGGCGAGATCTCCACGCAGTCCAGCCGCTGGGCCGGGTAGAGGGCGGCGGCGCCAAGTGTGATCCCGCTGCCCAGGCCGATGACCAGGACTTGGCGAGGATCGGGGTGCAGCAGCATCGGGACGTGCGCCAGCATGAACTGCGTCTGCGCGTCCTGGCCGGTTGAGGCGTCGGGCTTTCCATTGACCATCAAGACCCGGTTGACGCCGGATTCGGTGACCGCGACGGTAGTGCCAAGGCCCTCCTTGTAGAATAGCAGCCTGGCGTCGCCAGTGAGGGTCTTCGCCGTGGCGCGCTCCACGTCGGCGGCCAGCAGGCGACGAGCCTTCAGGTACGGGCCGGAGGTCATCATGGCCTGGTCCCACCGCGGGATTGCCAGCATCGCGAGGACCGAGGCCGTCAGGGCGGCCCCCACGGCTAGCGCCTGCCGGCTGGCAGCCATGCCCTTGCTCAAGGCGAGGAACGCACAACCCACGAGCACGTTGCACGAGGCGGCCGCGAACATGGAGCGCTCAATGCCCAGGATCGGTATCAGCACGAACCCGCAGCCGAACGACCCGAGGATGGATCCGAGCGTGTTGGAGGCGTATACGGCCCCTACGGAGCGCCCGACGCCGCGCCTGCTCTGCACATAAATCCGGCTGGCCAGGGGCAGGGCCGCGCCCATCAGCGAGGTCGGCACGACTGTGACCAGCACCACCAGGCCCAACTCCAGCATCTGAAGCTGCCAGAACGAGTGTCCCGACCGCGCGACCATGCGGAACACGACCATGGGCAACTCGCCCATGAACGGCACCACCAGCAGCGCCGACAGGCCGATGGCTACCTCGATGATCCCCAGCGCGCGCATGGGCTCACGGATGCGATCGGCAAACCGGGCCGCCACCGCGCCGCCCGCCGCCAACCCAAAGATAAACGCCGCAAGGATCATGCTGAACGCGTAGACTGATGATCCCAGCATCATCGCCAGCGCCCTGGTCCATGCGATCTCGAAGGCCAGCGCGGCGAAACCTGACAGGCCGTATCCCGCCAGCAGGATCCGCAGCGCCCACGGCCCATAAGACCCGCGCGCGAGCATGGGATCCGACGCCGGGCGCCGTGTCCGCGCCCCTTGCGGCGGGGCATCCGCGGTCAACTCGCCGCCAACCGCTGTACCCGCGGACGACGCGCCCGCGCCGCCGCGACCGGCGATGCGGCGATGAGCCGTGTAAGCTGCCGCCGCGACCGACAGGTTCAGCGCGGATGCAAGGAAGATCGTCCCCGTCACCCCAAGCGCCGGGATGATGACGAACCCGGACAGGCCGGCCCCCGCCACCGCGCCGAACGTGTTGACCGCATAAACCGCTCCAACCGACCATCCGACGCGACTGGATAATCCCGCGAAGAACTTCGCAAGCACCGGCAGCGTCGCCCCCATCGCCGTAGCGGGGATCAGCAGCAGCAAGCCGCTGAAGAGGAACCTGGCCAAGCTCAGCGTGTAGAAGCTGGCGGCCGTGCTCTGGTAAAGATAGCGGTAGACGGGCTCGGCCGCGTGGACCAGCCACGGCAGCGTCGCGCAGTAGACGCCCACGCCGGCCTCAAGCAGGGCGAACATCTTGAGCGGCTCGTTCCGGCGGTCCACGATCCGCCCGCCCACGTAACTGCCCAGCGCCAGCCCGCCCATGAAGACGCAGACAACCGTCGTGATGGAGAAGGTGTCATTGCCCATCACCAGCCGCAGAAGGCGCGTCCAGGCGACCTCGTGGATCAGGCCCGCCGCGCCGGAAACGCAGAACACGCACAGAACGGCCAACCCAACGGCCCCAGACCGTACACGGGCATCAAGACCCCGTTGGGCGCTGGCGGCTAGGGAGTGGGCCATAGGCTGTCCTTTCGCGGAGAGGATCGAGAGCCCGGCTGCGCGCCTGGGAACTCGACTTCATTGGAGCAACGCCGGATAAGCACACGCCCCCTATCTTAACGGAAACCTTCCGCCGGCCAAAGGCCAATTCCGCCGGAGCGACGCATTCCGCGGGAATTGTGCGCAATAGAGAAGGTTCTTCCGGCCGGGGCGGGAAGAACCTTCTGTGAAGACTCTGTTCCGGTTGGGCTTACCGGGTGCGACGACGGAGCAGCAATCCCACGCCGCCGATGGCCAGCAGCGCCATCGTCGCCGGCTCGGGGGCCCCGAACGTGTAGATGTTCGAGGCGACCGCGTTGTCCGATGACACGGCCGCCTTCGTCGTAGAGGTGCCCGAGTCGTTGTTCGTCCAAACCGTCCAGCTAGTGCCCCCCAAGGGATATGGGCCGACCTGGAGCGGAGACATTACCTTGCCGTCCCACTGCACCTCGAGATAGAATGCCGTGGCTGGGGTGTGGGTGCTGCCGGGCTCGCCCGCCTGAGCCAAGTTGGCTGTGCTGGCCGCCATGCCTCCAGCAACGACGGCCTCAGGCTTCACGTCCAAGGACGGGAACAGGGCAACCCAAGTCTTGCCCGTGTTAACGGCCTCAGTCGGGTCGTGCAGAGAAGGATCGGTCGCAATGATCTCATTCCCGCCGCCCAGCGGGGTCAGGCTGCCGTTATACCCGATGCGGGTGACGCCAATGCTGAATATGTCCATTCCGGGATCCATGTTGGCGACGGTCAGTTGGAGCTTGAACTCATGGATCCAGGTCGGGTCCAGGCCGACCGGGTTCAGGCCGCTGGAAAACAAGAGCGTACTCTTGTCGCCGATGGGGGCCCAAGACGACGTGTAAGAGCCGTTGTACACCAGCGAGTACGTGATGGTAGGCGTAGCGGACGCCACGAGCGGCACCAGGCCCAGCACCAACATGGCAACCATTGTCCTCTTCATAGCAATCTCCTTTGACTCTTGATGTTTTACATGCTCCTCGGTGGGACGCATGCACTCCTGTCACTCTGGTCGTAACACCGACGCTACCTTACAGCCTCCGTAGCCACCTTGACTGGCTCATCACGACATGACGCCATTAGAATAACACGAAAGGGTGAATTGTCAAGCAGGATTTTTGCGGAAACTTGCACTTTTTTTCCTGCATCAGCCGGGCAAGCGGCGTCCATCTAACCACGCAATATACAGGCAATTAGGGGGGCTGTCAAGACGATTTCCGCCGGACTTTAGTTTTTTTGGCGAACCCGGCGAGTATTCTGGCGTGCGGCCGGGCGGCCCACGCGCCCGCCGGCGCGGGCGGCCGAGGCCGTCTCCGGCGGTACGGGAAACACCTGAGTTCTCGGGGACAGTCCCGCAGTTTGGGACTGTCCCCAGTTGTTCCTGACGCGACAGCAGCAGGGGACAGCGCCAGACCGCGGGACTGTCCCCAGTTTCCGGCGCGACGAGCCGCTGGGGACAGTCCCAAACTGCGGGACTGTCCCCGCTCCGCGAGTTGAATAAGAAATCCCCGGCCGCTAGAGTTGCTTAGAAGACGGTTGTGTGCCGCCTCCCGCCGCCCGCCCAGGCGAGCGGCAAAATGAGTTCTCTGCCGGATGCGGGTCCTCTTCGAAGTGACGACGTATGAAGGAGGATCAAGATGATCTACCAACTCCCCCCGCTGCCTTACGCGTACAACGCCCTCGAGCCGTACATAGATGCGCTGACGATGGAGATCCACCACACCAGGCATCACGGCGGCTACGTCAGCAATCTCAACAAGCTCCTCGACGGCCAGCCGCGCTTCGCCAACCGGCCGCTGGAGGAGATCGTGGCCGACATCAGCCTGCTGCCGGAGGAGATCCGCCAGGGTGTCCGCAACAACGGCGGCGGCCACCTGAACCACAGCCTGCTGTGGCACTCCATGGGGCCGGCGAACGGCGGCCTCAACGCCGCGGCGAACGAGCCGGACGGCATCCTGCGCCACGCCATCAACTCGACGTTCGGCGATTTCGTGAAGTTCAAGGATGAGCTGACCAGGGCGGCCATGGCCCGCTTCGGCAGCGGATGGGCGTGGCTGGTGCTGGACCACCAGGGCAAGATGGAGGTCATCTCCACGCCCAACCAGGACTCGCCGATCATGCTCGGCTACCGCCCCGTGCTGGGCGTCGACGTGTGGGAGCACGCCTACTATCTCAAGTACCAGAACCGCCGCGCCGAGTACCTGGCCGCGTGGTGGAACGTGGTCAACTGGGACAACATCGCCGAGCTGTACTCCCACTGCCTGGACATGGTGGCGAGGACGGGAAAGACTGGTTGATCGGTAGTCGTGCGGCAACAGCGGCTGTGGGTCTCTGTCGCAGGTGGCACGATTCTCCGCTGTTAGCCCTTCTGAATCGGTAAGCGGCGCAGCTTCAGGCCACCCCTTCTTACCGTGATCAAGGCCCCCGCCTCTATGTCTGCTCGGCACCTACGGACGACGTCTGACACGAGTCTGGCTGCTGGTTCTGCCTTCAGCCCCTCAATCCTCAACCAAACCACGGAGGGCGTCGTGCTCCCCGACGTGGCCACAAGGGCGTGGAAGTCGGCATCCAAAGTGACAACGACTTGACCTGCTTGACCGGCTTGTTCGAGGATCACGTCATCGTCCGCCCTTGAGAGGCCGACCTCGCTAGCATGCACGGCCTCGAACCCGAGTGCCCGGAGTTCCGAGGCCACGCCGCGCGGCAAGCCCTGGTCGAGCAGCAGTTTCATTGCCTAGTCCGCGAATTCCAGAACTCTGTAGTCCAGGTTCGCCGCCGCGAACTCAAGGGCCTGGCGAATGTCCTCGTCGTCCAGCTCCGGATACTCGCGCTTGAGTTCATCGCGGTCGGGATAGAGCGCGACGGCCTCAACCACGCGGCGGACGGTAAGCCGCAGGTCGCGAATGCACGGCTGGCCGTTCATCTTCCTGGGATTAACCGTTATCCTGTCAAGCGCCATGGCCCATCCTTCCTCTTAGTATCCATATCATACTATGGCGCCGCCGATTGAGTAAGGTCAACCGTGCCCACCTTAATTGTTGGCGGTGAGTTTCCGCCATGTCTCGACAAAGAGCATCGTCTTCCGCCACACCTCGTTTGAGTAGACGCGGATATTGTCCACCGGCGAGAGGATGAAGCCGTCGGGGCCGAGCTGGGCCAGGGCCTTCTTCGTGGCCGCGACGATGCCCGCGTCGCCGCCCTCCTCGATGGTCACAAAGCCGTTCACGCCGCCCCACAGGCCCATCTTCCCCGCGGCGGCCGCCTTCAGCTTGCGATAGTCCATGCCGTGGTCTTGCACGTCCTCGACGCCGATGACCACGTCAACGCCTGCCTCGATGAGCATCTCGACGAACTGAAGCGAGCCGACCGTCATGATGTACCCGAACTTCGCCCCGGCCTGGTGGGCCAGGGCCGCCTCACGCTTCAGCCCCGGCAGCAGGAACCGCCTGTACAGGTCCGGCGACCAGAAGCTCGTCCCCTCGTACCACCCGCGGCGGATGTACATGTCCACGCCGGCCTCCAACGCGATCTCCATCCTCCGCCGGTTCCACGCGCCGATCACGTCGAGGATCGCCGTCAGGAAATCCGGCTCATCGACGGCCGTGTAGATGGCCCTGGTCAGCCCAAACAGCCACGCCAGTGCATCGCCCGCCACGCCCCATCCGGCCGAGAGAAGCAGGCCCCTGTCGGCGGCGAACTGCTTGGGCTCGCGCCAAGCTTCGCGGCAGCGGCGGATGTCGCCGGCAGTCGGCTCGACCAGCAGATACTTCAGCGCCTCCAGGTCGCCGGGCGAGTTGATGGGGAACCGCTCGGCCCGCGGCTCAATGTAGTCGTTGAAAAAGCCGACGTGGTCGCCGTATGGCCAGTCGTCGGTCTGGTTGACCGTGCAAGAGAGCGTGCCGGCCGGCGTGACGTACTCCTTGTGCAGCAGCGGGTACTGCCGGCCGGGGACGACCTCTCGCCGCTCGCGGATGGTCACGCCGGGGGCGAAGTGGATCGGCGGCCCCGGCAGGTCGGATGTATCCGCCGAGCCGGCCGGCCCGTTGGCGCCCAGGTCCACGACCATGTCCAGGCCCATCGCCGTGCCCGTATCGACATAGTCCCGCCACCCGGCCGTGCGGGCGCGAAGGGCGTTGAAGATCATGAACGACAGCGGCACGCGGTCCGGCCTGCCGCCGGAGATGGCCGTGAGCATCCGTTCGCGGGAGTTCATCTTCATCCTTTCAGGCCGAAGCGATGTCGCGGTTTACCGGAACTTGCGGACATTCGAGGGCAGCCCCACCCGCATGAAGAATCGCGCGAAGCTCTGGCTGATGTGTTCGCGATAGGGAGAAACCAGGCGAAGGTGCCTGTTCTCGGCGACGGACTGGAGGAATTGCTTGGGCATGCTGAACACTTCGTGGAAATCCACGATAGAGATTGGCCGCTGCAACTCCCCGACATGCTCCTCGATCATGCAGTAGCCAGGCATGAGCCCGTCGATAACCATGTCCTTGAATTTCCTTCTGCCCTCCGAGTTCATGTTGTTCAGCGGGGGACGGCCATCCATGACCAAGTGAGCATAAATGGGGCAGCAGACGACGTATTTAACCTTGTCATACGCCAGGTCGCATGATTGCGTCAGCACGACCAAGTCGAAGGAATCGACCTGGATGTCCTGCTCTACGCTTAGGGGATCCCAATTGAGGGGCAAGAAACCGGCGGGGCAGTCGGCCAGAATGTCCCCCTGCTCAAGAGTGCCGTCGGCCACTTCCTCGTACCATGCCTTCGAGGGAGGCGGCATTTCACCCCTCCTCCTCCAGCAGCGATTCAGGGATTATCAGATCAAGCTGGCCTTTGCGCAAGGTGATTTTGGCTCTAACGATCCGCCGCGACTTCGGAACGACAGGGAGGATGAGGTCCTCGGGCGGGAGATCCAGGATATCCGGCTCCGCGGACGCGCGCCTGGCGGGCCGCCACTTCGACGAACGAGCTGTTGGCTTGACTTGGCTCATATCGGATTCCTTGTCCACGGCTACGCCATCAGGATCGGACGGCGCGCAAACGCTCGACGCTTCATCTTACCGGCGACAGCGCACGGACGCAATCCCGTCTCCTAGGCAAACGTAACCTTCCCGAACAGCACCGGGTTCCCTCCACTGTCCTCGTCGTACTGCGGCGCCCAGGTGTAGTTGTGGTTCTTGAGGATGGCGGGGTTGCCCGTGATGTTGAAGCCCCACACATCGCCCTTGGCGGGCTTCCTGCGCGTGATGAGCGAGAACGGGATGTACGCGGTCGTCTGCCAGCTCGTGGCGTCGCAGACGAACTCCGTCCGCACTGGGGCGTTCGGCACGCGGTTGTAGCTGACGGACTTGCCCATCGGCCAGACGATCAGCATGTCATCGCTCCGGCCCTTGCCCTCCACGTCCAGGTGTATCCGCTCGACGAAGGCGTCGCTGCCGCCCTTGTGGCCCTCCCACTGGCCGCGGCGCTGGGCGGAGTCGATGCCGCACTCGCGGAAGGCCACGACAAGCTCAGTGCTTGTCCGCCACAGGCCGAAGCTCATGTCAGCCTTGCGGAGGTAGTCGAAGGGCCTGAAGAACCCGATGAAGTCCTCGATGAAGTTCTCGCCGGAGCGGAAGCAGTCGTCGTGCTGTAGCGGCAGGAAGGCCTCCGGCGACGTCGTGGTGCAGGTGGCCTTGGGAATGGCGGTGCGGGCCAGTTCGTTCTCCACGAACGCCAGCCACGCGCGGACGTTGGCCGAAAACGTCTCGTTCTTCGGCCCCGCCAATGCCGCCAGGGCCTTCCTTCCGGCCGCGATGGAGGCTTTCAGGCACTTGGCCGCCCAGGCGATGGACTTGCGGTTCTGGCAGCGGTGCGGGCGGATGTATCGCCGCACCTCGTTGTAGCACCTCCGCGATTCGACGTAGGCCCGCCAGGCGTCGAACGGGAAGTCCGTCGATTCGGCCAGCTTCAGCAGCTCCTCGCCGGCCGTGATGAGCGGCGTGGCGTCCGGCCCGTTCCAGAACAAGGCGACGCGGGAGAGTATCTTGAACTGCTGGCTCTCGCGCTCGGGCACGGCCGCCTGTGCCTCCTTCAGCTCCGCCAGGCCCTTCTTGATCGCCGTCACGACGGCCGGCCGGGCCTTCGCAAAGTACAGCGAGTAAAGCTGCACGGCCGCCAGTATCTCGTGCCGCACGTACCGGCCCAGCAGCGCGTTCTGCTGGATGTACGGCGCCAGGCGGTCGGCCTCCTCGTCGCCGGCGGCCTTGCGGTACTTCTTGAGCGCCGCCAGCGATTCATCGACGCTCTTGCCCAGGAGGTCCGCCACCTTCTGCGGATTGCACGTCGCCTTCTTCCCCTTGGGATCGACGTGGTCGATGATGTAGCCAAGGTAGTTGTCGGGCGTGACCTTCACGTCGATGGTCTTGTCGATCCACGAGCCGCGGATCATCTTTGCCTGCCAGACCAGGCTCGTGGCCTGGTTGTTGTGGCCCGTGGCGGTCTGGTAGTAGAACGGCTCCTGGATGAACGAATAGCGGCCTGGGTTCATGAACCCCTCGTACGACGAGCCGAAGCAGAACTGCTGGAACGTCAACAGCACGCTCTGGCTGGAGGTCTCGACGGCCTTCAGGAGCGGCGTCCCGGCCTTGGCCTCGACGCCGACTCGCGCCGCCAGCGCCGCTGCCCGCTGCGCGGGCTTCATCGACCGGCCGTTGACGTAATCGACCGCCGCCGCAAGGTGCATCATGTTGAAGCGGGCCATCGCCTTCTCGTGCCCGGCGAACGCATCCCGCGGGTCCGGCACATCAGGCGAGAAGAACTCGTTGACCGTGTGGAAGGAGATCGAGTCAGCCCCCTTCTTCTGGGCGTCGGCAAGCATCTTGTGGACGAAATCGTAGTCGCCCCAAAGCTGGTCGCACAGGTTCGTGCCGCAGTTGTGGCACGGGCCGACCAGGAACATCCACTCGATGTTCTTGCCAAGGGCCTTCTTCCAGTCCATCACCCGGCTGTCGGCCACGGGCAGGAAGTACGTGTCGTTGGTGTCCGAAATCTTGTGGCCCAGGATCGTCCGGCCCTTGTATGCCTTGATGAGCAGCCTCATGCCCTCGATGTCGGTGAAGCACCACAGGCGGTGGACCATGATCGGCCGCTCGCGCGGGCCCTTGAAGCGGTTGAACTCCTGCACGGCCGTCCGCATCACGTGCTCCCAGTTGCTCTGGGCGCTCTCGTAGTTGAAGTACAGCCCGTCCAGGTCCTCGAGTTGCCGGAATATCTCGCGATAGCAGTAGCGGCAGTACTCGTCCACCTCGGGATGGTCAACGTCGCTGAACCGCCCGCCGGTAATCAGGCCGAGCTTCTCCCCGAGCCTTGGCGGGAAGTGGCTGACGTAATGCTGGATGAAGGTCTTCAGTCCGTAGCGGTGAGCGATCGCCAGGCCGCGGCTGACGGCCTTGCGGATGGCCGTCCTCTCGGCGGCGCCGTGCGGGATGAGGTCCGGATACTCGTTGTACTCCAGCAGGTACTCGAACGGGTGATAGCCGGCGTAGAGCACGATGCCGTTGAACTGGCTGGCGACCACGCGGCGGCATAGCTCCTCCCACGTGTCGTCAGTGTATTTGATGATCGAGCGCGGCGAGTGCGGGTCCAGGCGGACCTCGTGCTTGTAGTTCCGCGTGCGGAATCGCAGGCGCTGCGTGATGTCCTTCGTCGCGCCGGCCCGCAACTGCTCGCCGAGCCTCAGCAGGCCCGCTATCGTCCCGACGGCCGTGTTGGACCGCACATCCACCGCCGCCTTGCCGTCGAAGATGATGGCGTAGTCATCCGGCCCTTTCGCGCCTTTGAGGGGGCCAAGTCGCACGGGCATGTCGCCGACATGGAAGTGATCGCCGCGGACCGAGCCGTCGGGAAGCTGGAACATCGCCCAGGCAACGCCATAGTCGGCCGCGCCGAACGAGTGGCCGATGAGGTCTGTAACGGTCATGGTCGTCCTTCTTTCATCTTCGAGCCTGTGAACTGCGAATTGTAGACGGCGGGCCGCCGAATGGAAGTGATTAGCGGACGAGGACGACCGGTTGAACGGTTGATCGGTTAATCGGGAAGAACCAGGCGGCAATCCCGATCAACCCATTCACCGATCAACCCATTCACCCGAACCTGATGCGCCCGTACAGAAGCGGGTTTCCACCCGCGTCGTACTGCGGCGCCCACGTGTAGGCCGTGTTCCGCGTGACGGCCGGGTTTGAGGTGACGTTGAGTCGCCACACGTCGCCGGCGGCCGGCGCGCGGCCCAGCAACTCGAACGGCAGGTACACCGTCATCTCCCAACTCACCGCGTCGCACGTGAACTCCGTGCGGGCCTGGGCGTTGGGCCTGTGGCCGGCGCTGACCGAAACGCCCATCGGCCAGACGATGTAAGTGTCGTCGCGCTTGCCCTTGTCGTCGACGTCCAAGTGAACCTGCATGACGTAGGCGTTGCTGCCCTCGTACTTGAACTTCTCCCAGCGGGCCTTGCGCTGGGCGACGCTGACGCCGTCCTCGCGGAGACGGACGGCCAGCTCCTTTTCCGTCCGCCAGACCTGGAAGCTCAGCCCCGCGGGCAGAAGAAGGTTCGTCGGCTTGAAGAACGCGGTGAAGTCCTCCACGAACTCGAATCCCTCGCGGAAGCAGTCGTCGTGCTGGAGCGAAAACCACCGCGAAGGCTGGGTGGTGACGGTCGCCTCCGGCGGCGTCGTGCGGGCAAGCTCGTTCTCGACGAAGGCAAGCCACGCGCGGACGTTCTCGCCCAGCGCCTCGTACTTCGGCGGCCCGGCTTGGGCCTTGTCGCGTGCGTGGAAGTAGTGCCGCTCCGGCACGGCTTGCGGGTCGCCCATCGCGGCAAGCGAGGCCCTGGCCTTCTCGATGGCCGCCTGCATCTGCTGGCGAACGACGGCCATCACCTTGTCATTCACCCGCCGCAGCGGGCGGACCAGCCGCCGAATCTCGTTGTACTGCCGGCGCGATTCCAGGTACTCCCGATACGCCGCCATCGGGAAATCGGTCTTCTCTACCAGCGCCAGCAGTTGTCGCGCCTCGTTGATCTCCGGCGACATGTCCAGCCTGTCGAGCATCAGGACGCGCTTGATGGTCTTGTAGATGGGCGAGGCAGTGTCGGCGACGATGGCCTGAGCCTTCTCCAGTTCCGCAAGGCCGGCCTTGACGGCCTTGACGATGCCCGCCTTGGTCCTGGCGAAGTAGATGGAGTAAAGCTGTATCGCCGCCAGGATCTGCCGCCGAACGAACCTTCCTTCGGCCGCGTTGGCCTCGACGTACGGCCGGAGGGCGTCGGCCGCCTTCGTCCCCGCAAGCCTGCGATACAACACCAGTGCCTTCAAGGACTTGGCGATGTTCGCCTCGATGAGGTCGGCAAGTTTCTTCGGATTGCGGGTGGTCCTGGGCTTGGAGGGATCGACGTAGTCGATGATGTGCTGGAGCACGCCGTCGGGGCAGACCTTGGTGTCCGTCGTCTTGTCGATCCACGGGCAGTTCGTCCGCTCCATCTGCCACATTAGGCGGCTTGCCTGGTCGTTCAGCTCGCAGGCCGGGTAGAAGTAGAACGGGTCCTGTATGAGCGACCAGCGGCCGGGGTTGAGGTAGCCGTCCATGTTCGAGCCGTAGCAGAACTGCTGATAGGTCAGCAGCACCGGCTGGCTGGCTGACTCAACCACGTCCAGCAGTGCCGCCCCGGCCTTGGAGGGCGCGCCCACGCGGGCGGCCAGCGCCTCGGCGCGCTGAGCGCGTGTCATCGACCGGCCGTTGAAGTAGTCGGCCGCCGCCTGGAGGTGCATCCGGTTGAACCGCGCCATCTCAAGCTCGTGCTTGGAGAAGACGCCGCTGGCGTCTTTCACATCCGGCGAGAAGAACTCGTTGACCGTGTGGAAGCCTATGGAATCGGCCCCCTTGGCCTGCGCATCGGCCAGGAGCGTCTGGACGTACTCGTAGTCGCCCCAGAGCTGGTCGCACAGGTTCGTGCCGCAGTTGTGGCACGGCCCGACGCAGTAGAGCCACTCGAGCTCCGGGACTAGCTTCTTCCAGTCCGTCGCCCTGCTGTCGGCCACGGGCAGGTAGTACACGTCGTTGGTGTCGCTGACCTTATGGCTGACCATCGTCCGCCCCTGGTAGGCGGCCATCATCTTCTTCATGCCCTCCGGGTCGGCGTAGCCCCAAAGGCGGAAGACGATGATGGGCTTGCGGTCCATCAAGTTGAACTCGTGGATGGCCGTCTTGAGTATGTGCTCGTGGGCGTTGGGGAAGCTCTCGAAGTTGAAGTACATCCCGTCCAGGTCCGGCACCTGGCGGAACATCTCGCGGTAGCACCAGCGGCAGTATCGCTCGATCTCCGGGTGGTCGATCGCGCTGAGCCGGCCGGTGGTCATGATTTTGTACGCATCGGCGAGCTGCTGCGTGAAGTGGCCTATGTAGTGCTGCATGAAGGTCTTAAGGCCGTACTTGTGCGCGATGGCCAGGCCGCGGTTGAGGGCCTCGCGCACGGCCGTGCGCTCCTCTTCGGGCCGGCTGGCCGCCTGCGGGAAACCGCTGTAATCCAGCACGTACTCGAACGGGTGATACGCGCAGTACAGCACCAAACCGTTGAACTGGTGGGCGACGATCTGCCGGCAGAGGCCCTCCCATACCTCGTCTGTGTAGTTCGTGATGGACTTGGAGAGCTGCCCCTGCCTCGGCTCAGGCGTCCGGTTCTTGTCAACCGGGCCTTTGGGGGCCACCACCAGCCGCACCTCATGCTTGTAGTTCCGCGTGCGGAAGCGGAGGCTGGAGGCGAAGTCCTCCCTCTTGCCCGAACGCAGGATTTCACCGAGCCTCAGCAGGCCCCCAATCGCCCCGACGGCCGTGTTCGCAGCGACGGTCACTTCCCCCGGTCTTGCCGCATTGAACGTGATCGCATAGTCATCCTCGCCCTTGGCGCCTTCCAAAGCGGCCAATCGCACCTCCGCTCCCTTGGCCCGAATCCGCCCGTCCACGACCTGGCCGCCTGGCAGTTGCGCCGCCGCCCAGGCAACGCCGTGATCCGCGACTCCGAATGAATGATCCTTCAGAACCATCGTTGTGATCCTTTCCTCAGAAGCCTTCGCTTCCGGTGCGGGTAGTAATCAGTAATCAGTGAACAGTAATCAGGGAGTTGCGCGATATCAGCAACGCCCGCTATGGCAGGCCAATGGTCACTGATTACGATCTACTGATTGCGAGTCACTGGTTACTGCTCACAGCTTGAGACCAAGGAGGCCGGCTCACAGTTTCAGTTTCGCTTCCCACAGATACCCCGACCTGGCCGGCACGTCCGTCTCGGCGACGTATGCCGTCCGGCCGTCGCCCGACAGGCACAGGTCGTGTACGCGGTAGAGCTTGTTGCCGGTCCTGGGCTCCACAAGCTCGCCCAGGTGCTCCCAGCCGTTGGTCTTGCGGTCGTAGATGGCGAGGTAGCCGCCTTCCTGGTCTCCGCCGGCGCAGAGAATCCGCCCATCGGCCATGAGCGCAAGTCCCGGCAGCCGCCGCGTGGGATGCGGCCGCCCCAGGTAAGCCACGTCGGCCGTCCGCGGGTCCAGCCGGCAGAGCGTGCCGCCGGTGGTGCCGATGTAGAGATACCCGTCGCGCCCGTTTATCATGCAGTCCACCGGCCCAGCCCCGCGGTACATGATGTCCGCGAACTTCGCCCCCTCGGGGATGCCCTTGTTGAAATACGTGATCTGCCGCGTCCTGGGGTCGTACTTGAACAGGTAGTGCCGCACCGCGTCCCAGGTGCTCCAGAAGCAGCCCTCGTCGTCCAGAGCGGAGATGTGCGTGATGGAGCCCTGGTAGTCGTAGTCCTCCACCTCGCCGGTGTCGATGTGGTAGACGAAGAACCTGAACACCGGCTGTGTCAGCCCGTAGATGAGCTTTCGCTCCTCGTCGAGCGTGATCGTCTGCGGGTAGTCGTGCCTCGCTGGGATGCA
Source organism: Phycisphaerae bacterium (assembly GCA_041946855.1). Taxonomy (GTDB): domain Bacteria; phylum Planctomycetota; class Phycisphaerae; order SM23-33; family SM23-33; genus JBHGBE01. The sequence continues at coordinate 40,998 of JBHGBE010000046.1, forward strand.
AAGCTTCTGGATCCTCGCTGCCTCCCCTCCTCCCGCCGCTCGCCATGCGGGCGGGAAGTACCTGAAGATGGACCCGCCCGGGGCCTTGAGCCGCTGGTCGAGCGTGTAAAGGCACGCGGTCGCCGAGTAGATCGTCCCGTCGCTCGCCAGGCACAGCGAGCGGTGGATCTTCACCTCGTACTCCTCGGCAACGTCCTGGTAGCGCAGGCTGGTGAACTTCTCGGTCCCGGGGTCGAACCGCGTGAAGATGTCGCGGTTGAAGGCCGTGCAGCCGCAGTAGAGCCCGCCGTCGGGGTGCCACAGCAGGCTTGTGAACGCGACGCGGTTTTCGTACTGGTCCGGGTTGCGCTGCCTGTTGAGGCGGGTGTCGTCGTTTATCTCAAGCCTCGTCTTGGGGTCGCGGAGAATGTGGTACCTGACCGACTCGATAGCAGCCATCCTGTCGTCTCCATAAAAAGACTGCGACAAGGTACAGCCCCGCGCCCCGCCTTTCCAGCGATTTTTCCGGGCCTCCGAACCGCCCTCGCGCCGAGCCGCCGGCTCACAGGTCCTATATGCCCTATTCGTCCTATTCGTCCTATCAGATGCATAGGACCGATAGGACGAATAGGACAAGAGACGAGGCCCCGCCGGACCACAGGGCCCAGCGGGGCTTCTGTCAATCTTCAGTTTGCAGGCGTCAGCGTTTCTTTCTTCGCAGCAGCGGCAGGCCCAGCGCCAGCAGCGCCAAGGTCGCCGGCTCTGGAACGGGCAAGGTGCTCTGGTCGTCGCCGAAGTAGTTGAACCAGGCGATGTAGTCCGTCATGTCCGTTATGCCGTCGCC
>JBHGBE010000047.1:0-41213 GCA_041946855.1 Phycisphaerae bacterium
AGGGATTTCGAGTACTTTTTGCGCTACGCCTCCGAAAATCACGCTTGTTCAGGGCCTAGGGGGGATTAACGAAGGAGGCGCGACCTATTATGAGAAGGAGCCAGGGGTATTCCAACAGCCAGTTGTTCACGAATTCGGACACGTGATAGGTATCGGCCACCCAGGGGCTGGAATCCTGGGAGCAGATGCTTACAAGCACAAAGGCAAGGACTTTTGGGGTAGAGATGTCGACGGAATGGTGGACCTCATGGGCGTAGGAATGGGGCTTCGTCCATTCTACTTCGATAAGTGGAAGGACCACCTAAACAGCAAGTACTCAAACTGGTTCTGCGGGTGCGATTATGAAACTAAGTAGGAGATCGAGTAAGCGCATCGGAAGAAGTATAGGCAATCCTTGGTGGTTTATTGTCATCTTCTTCCTGGCCTCAAGTGGCGGGTGTACGGATCTTGCCAGAATGGATGTCGCTAGCGCTGCGACAGCCGATGAAGAAGCTGCGGCCTTCAGAAGAGTCGCCGAAACAACAACGGAGTATAGGGTCACGATCTACTCGCCCACCGGGGCAGAGATCCCTATGAATCTCGTCGAAGATCGCCGGAAGGCATCGACCGTCAGGATAGAATGGCCAAACGGAGAGGCGGTAACAAGGAGGCTCATAGACCCAAGCAATCTTGACTTGCTTATGCGCGATTGAATCACTTAAGCGAAATGTTCTGTCTGCTCATCTAGCTGAAAGGAGCACGAGTATGAAACGGCCTCATCTGATTGCCGAGTTGATCGGCCTTCTGGTAACCGGCATCTTTGTGGCGGACGCCTCGGCGTACTACCACACCGGTCTCGGCCAGTTCATGGGCCGCGACCCGGGATCCGGAGGCGCAGTGCGCATCGGCGCTGGTATTGCAGCTTCCGTGGCCCATTTTGTCCCACGCGGTCAATATCGGGACGGGATGGACCTCTACCAATACGTGCGAGGCAGCCCCGTCTGTCATGTCGATCCTGCTGGTCTTTATGAGCAGCCCGAACACGAGGTCGATACGAGCAATGCCGGGCGCGCGTTAGGGCTCGAAAGCGCGGACCAAATCGGCATCTATGACCAGGGGGCCGACGAAGGTGGGCATGACGCTCCGACACAAGGCGTGATCAGCATCTTGACTTTTGGAATCTTGGGACAGGACTATCAGTGGCATTGTCCTGGCGCCAAACAGCCCAATATCCTATATCTGATTTTCGGAGACCATTCGCCAAGCAACTACGTAAAGCCCGGATTTAGGAATGATGTCGTCGTAAAGCGAATATGGGACGCCTTGGTGGCATGTAAGGACGATGAAATCGGGCGCGCGCTTCACACACTACAGGACAGCTACTCACACGAAGGCTGGCCTGAGCGGGGTTTCCACCCCGACTATTTCGATCCCAACATCGGGGCGATCAAGAATCCGGGGGATCCACGAGAAAGATGGGTCTGGAACGATCCCCCTACGTTTCGCGACCTACAGACCGGCGACCTGAGGCTGCTTGGGCGCAACGGGATTGGCATGCACGAGGCAATGACCCGGAACCCGGACTACAAGCAGTTCGTCCTGGCTTCGACCGAGCCTGATTGGAACAAACGGCGTTGGCGGATAGAGAACCCCAAAGACCGCGGGATCAAGGCTGTGGATGAAAGGAAGAAGGACGATGACCGTTATCTTCGGGCTGGTGGCGACGTGCAACTGATCTTGGCTGAATACAAGCGCCATTGTTGCCGCCAGGTCAATGGTGTCTCCTGGAAGAACGTCGGTCCCCAACCATAGCCCATGAAGAGAATGACCCAATGCGATACGCTGAATTCGTGCTAACGGCTCTTATTCTTGTACCTGCCGGCTGTGCTCCAGAGGCAGCCCCCCCCATTTTATCTGGGGTTACTATGGCTGAACCCCAGCGACTGGATTTCCCTGAGTCGAAAATCATGAAGTGTGCCTGCTTATTCCAGGGAAATGGGCAAGCCTGGATCTTCGTCCATGTCCTCAAGGGCGACAAGAGCCGGCTTGAATTCAGGCGGCTCGAAGGGCGAAAGTGGTCTGAAGTCGGCGTTGTTGCGGAACTCGGCGACCGAACAGCCCTGGAGGTTGAACTTGCGCCAGGACTGGCAGATTCCACCGAACCCATGTTGCTTTGGTCTGTCAGCAGTAACAGTGCGCAAGACAAGAAGATCAAGATGAGCCGGTGGCTCGGGGAGATTTGGTCGCCGCCGGAGGATACGCCGGGGGTTATGTCTCAAGGAGGTCGATGCGGGTTGGTGGCCTTGAATTCGCGCAGAAGCCAACTGTTGGCCATGTTCACCGGGAATCTGGAGCCGCCGGAGGAGTATTCCGTGGGTGGTCATGGGTGGTCTCCCGTCAAGCCGTTCTACATGAATTTCTCCGGAACAACGTGGTCGAAGGCGTCCGCGATGGCACCTCGAAGTCGGTGGACATTTCTCGATCTTGCTGTCGTTGGCGGACCGGGAGTCAGGGAAGTTGTCGCGAGGACACAATATGGCGGGCCGATATGGATCCACCCGAGCCGGCTGGAATGTGGAACTGTGACCGAAGATGGAAATTGGATCGACCGGAGCAGAATCGGAGACGGCGAAGGCAGCATCTACCATCCAACCGGCGCCCGCGACTCGGAGGGCGTTCTCCACGTCGCTTACGATCTTTACATCCAAGACAAAGGCATCTTCACACGCTACCGAACGAAGAAAGGCAACGAATGGTCCGACCCGCGAAATCTCGGAGGGGTCGGGATCAACGGCTGCGTGGGCGGCGACAGCAAGGGGAACATCTATCTCTACTGGACCAAGAGGGGCGGTGCTGAAACCCATTACATGGACTGTGGCTACATCAAGGTGATCTCGGGTCAGCGAGAGTCCCTGCCCATGGACGTTGCACCCATCCACGACGCGCGGTTCTATCAAACACCTGGCCCCCGCGTCTACCTTGTGGGAACGCCAAATCCCAAGACCGTCTCTATCCAGCAGATCATGGTTCCTGATGATAGCAATGGGTTACGTTGATACAAAGCCGTAGCTGAGAGAAGCGGGCGATCCGAATTGCGCGACTCGACAGCAATATGCTATGAGATATACGCCCATTCAACCTTCTCAAACGCCGCCAGAATGTCCGCTATCTCCCTCCGGCCGTAGTTCTCGTGGATCGCCAGGTTGAAGTGCGTCGCGCAGACGTTCAGGACGTTGTCCATCTTGAAGGAGGGGTCGCGCGGGCCTCTGTAGTCGGAGCAGGTCCACGGGAAGCCGCTTGAGCCGAAGACGGCCCTGGCCTTGAACCACGGCGCCTCGCAGGGGATGTGGCGGTAGCTGGGCGTGATCGGCAGGCCCTCGGCTGCCAGGGCCTTGCAGAACGTGTCCTTGTCCACGCGCACGGCCGTCGGGTCCAGACGCATCGCGCCGAACCAATAGACCGAGCGGCTGCGCGGGACCTGCCAGCCCATCGAGACCGCGCGGCAGCGCTTCTTCAGGCCGTCCCGAATCGCGTCGCCGATCTCCATCCGCCGGCGGACGATCGAGGGCAGGCGCTTGAGCTGCGCAATCCCGACGGCCGCCGACAGCTCGTTGAGGTTGCAGTTGAGGCCCGCGACGACGTTGCCGCCCGGCGCGGGCGTGATGCCGAATGGCTTGCCCCGGTCGGCGAAGCGCCGGCCGCGCCAGTGCAGTTCTTCGTTGCGTGTGTACACGACGCCGCCCTGGCCGCCCGTGCAGTGGTGCTTGCCGAACATCGTGGAGAACGCGGCGATGTCGCCCATCGTGCCCGCCAGCCGGCCCTTGTACGTCGCCCCGTGCGACTGGGCGCAGTCCTCCACGACGTAGAGCTTGTGCTTCCGTGCCAGCGCCAGGATCGGGTCCATGTCCACCATGTTGCCGGCGATGTGGGCGACGACGATCGCCCGCGTCCGCTTGTTGATGAGCGGGGCGATCTCGGCCGCGGAGGTGTTGTAGCTTCGCGGGTCGGAGTCGGCCATCACCGGCACGCACCCGACGAACAGCACCGGCATCACGCCGCCGGGGTCGGTGATGGGCGGCACAATAACCTCGCTGAGGGCGTCAAGCTGTAGTGCCCCCAGTGCCGCGAAGACCGCGTTTGTGCCGCTGTTGACCGCGTCGGCGTATCCGCCGCCCATGAACTGGACGAACCTACGCTCGTATTCCTTCTCGTTGGGGCCGTTGTAGCCGGGGGCCTCGCCGGAGGCGATGGCCTCGTCGAACAGCTTGACGACGGCCGCCTTCTCGGCGCGGGTAATCAGGCCGCGAGGGGGGAAGGGCCTCTTGCGGATGGGTTTGCCGCCGTCGACGGCGAGCTTGGATGACCGACCTGACGCCACTTTGGACTCCTTCAGTTTCTGAAATTGGCCAAGAGCACTGAACCCGGCGCAAAGCCATTGCGAATTGTGCATTGCGAATTGCGAATTCCCCACATTCACGGCCAAAGCCATTCGCAATACGCATTCCGCAATTCGCAATCTTCAACGGATGGTCACACACCTCTGCCCGCCTTCTCGATCAGCCGATCCGCGTTGTCGCAGTAGACTTTGTCGAGCGCCCTCTCGGGAAGGTCGAGCTTCTCCAGCACGTTGAACTGCCTGCGGTCGAAGTAGTCGCGGCCGAACATGATGCGGTCCTGGAACTCCAGCACGAACTTCCGCGCGTGGCGGAGGTCGCGCTCCAGCGCGTTGGCCCCGCTGCCGGCCGAGAGGTCGCAGTGCAGGTTCTTGTGCTTCCGCAGCAGCTTGATAAGCGCGCCGCCGGGCTTGACCGGGCCTTTGGGGTAGCCGGCCGGATCGCGCGGCGAATCGCCCGAGATCGCCCGCCAGAAACCCGGCGCGTGGCCGATGAAGTTCGTGTCCGGGCACAGCCGGCACATCGTGTCCACCACGCCGATGTCGCCGCCGTACCACTCCGGCCAACTCTGGATGGACTCGTCGAACGGCTTGACCGGCAGGACGTCGTCCTGAAGGTGGAACAGCACCGGCATGCCGATCTTGCCGCAGTAGCGGTAGACCGCGATGGCGTCGGGGTCGTCGTATCGCATCCTGCACTTGAGCTCGCCGTAGACCTTGATGCCGTGGATCTTGACGGCCGACTTGAGCTTGGCCCGCACGTAACGGTCGCGCGGGTCGGGCGCCCAGCCGCCGATGAACCGCGCCGGGTGCCTGTGCATGCCCTCGACCACCATCCACAGCGGCGCGCACAATCCGCGAGGGTCCATGCACTCGTGGTAGATAGGCGCGGCGTTGAACTCCTCGCGGCTGATTTCCCACGACAAGAGCCACGTCTTCTCGATGCCGTGCTGGTCCATGTTGCGGACCAGGGCGTCGACGTCATGGCCGTGCCAGTTGGGATGATTGTGAATGTCTATGATTCGTCTTGCCACGGGCCTCGTCCTTGCTTATGCGATGGTCTTTGCCAGGAACCGGCAATTGCGAACTGTGAATTGCGAACTGCGAATTCTATTGGCAGGAGACAAGGCTATCTCCCTCTGAAATTCGCAATCCGCAATTGGCATTCATTCCGCATCCTCGATCTTCTCGATCCTGCACGCCGCGTCCACCTTCATCTCCGGCACGCGGAGGCTAAGCCACCGATGCCGCGTCGTGGTCCTGGCCTCGTCCTTCAGGGGCTTGCCGTCGGCGGGGTCGATCCAGGTGATCCTGTACCTGCCCGGCCCGGTCTCGATCTCGACCGGGTCAAGCGTCTTGTAGGGCTTGTCATAGTCCGCGTAATGGTGGACGTAGACGACCGTGACGGCGCCGTTGGAGAGGGCGTAGCACCTCAGGTCCTTCCTGTACGGGTAGACCGTCCGGGGCCGCATGTCGATCGGTAAGTCGCGGACGAAGTCCATGAACACGCGGAAATGCCCGCGGCTCTCGGCGCCGATATACGTGTTGGCGTTGCCCGTGACGGCCGGCTTGCTGGTGGTCTTCGTGCCGGACATGCTCCAGAAGAGCATCCCGGACTCGTTCATGAATGCCGTCCACGCCGCGACGCGCCACTTGATGGGGTCGTCGTTGGAGAAATTGTTCTTGTTGCCGAACTCGGTGTACTGGACGGGCTTGCCGTAGGACTTCAGCACTCCGATCTGGGAGGCCAGCCGCGCGTCGACGTCGTTGGCGGGGATGGACACGTACTCATGCGGGGTCACGATCTCGCACCACTCCTTCTCCGGGCGGGCGAAGTTGGTCGTGATGATGTGCTGATACGGGTCGGCGTCGCGGATGACCCTGGCGAGGTGCGCCAGGTAGTCGTCGGGCGCGTAAGTGTCCTCGTTGAAGATCTCCCAGATGTCCACGAAGGCCCCGTAGCGCGCGATCACGTAGCGGATGTACTTCTCCTGGAGCGGGAGGTTTTCGGCCTTCAGGTTCTTGTAGTTGGTGGTGTCCCGAACGTCCCCAAACGCGGAGCGCGACTTGTTGCTGAACGGGCTCATGTCCTGGAAGAGGATGCAGATTTCGGAGAAGCCGGCCTTGCGGTGCAGCTTGTAAGCCTCGTCGAGCAGCGCGCAGATCTCTAGGTCGTACCGATCCGGCTTTCCGTCGATCAGGATTTCCTTCGCCCTGTTCGTTGTCGGCCGTCCGCGGCCGTCCTTGTCCGCGTCAACGGGGATCAGCGGGACCGCCAGGCCGGCCGTCGTGCCCGCGCCGAGCTGGATCCGCACCAGGTTGACCGCGCCCTTGAAGGCATCGCACCATTGGGCCACCGGCACCGCGCGCCACCCGCCGTCATCCGCCGGCCCGTCGAAATCGACCTGCCGGATCACCCCGCAGGTCTGGATGCCGATGGAATAGAACGGGCGGCCGGAGTCGTACTCCATCCGGTAGGGGTTCTTCTTCGAGAGCTTCAGGAAACCATCGCCGGCCGAGCCCTTGCACGTGAAAGCGCCAGCCCGCTCAACCGGCGCGGCGCCGCCCTTCATCACGGCCGTGTAGGTCCATCGCCCCTCCTCGCGCGGAACGAAGCGTATGCGCCACTGGTCGCCTCCGAAGTAGAAGCCGTCGACCGCGATCTTCTTGCCCGTGGGGGAAGTGAACACGGCCGACACCTGCGCGTCCCAGAACGGGTTGTGGAACTTCTCCTTGGACGAGAAGGTCAGCTCGAACAGCCCGTACTTGGGCACTTCTTTGCCGTCCGCCGGCATCGTCGCCGCCATCGCCATCGCCATCGCCAACAAACCCGCACATGATGTCATCTCGGTGTCTCCGCAGGGCGTTCCTTGGCCACCCATCGCCTCAGCGCCTCGACCAGATCGACGGGGAAGAGCACGACGGTGTTCGAGGGGCTGGGCCCCAGGCCGTCGATGGTCTGGAGCGTCCTGAGCTGCATCGCGCCGGGGCTTTGGAGCATCGTGGCGGCCGCCTGGGCGAGGTTGGTGGCGGCGATCTTGTCGCCCTCTGCCTTGGTGATCGTGGCCCGCTTCTCGCGCTCGGCGGAGGCCTGGCGGGACATCATCTTCTTGAGCTCCTCCGGCATGTTGATGTCCAGCAACCGCACCGAGTCGACGTGCGTGCCCCATTCGCGGACGCGGTCCTCGACGATGGCCTTGATCTTCTGTTGTATCCGCTCGCGCTCGCTGAGCAGCTCGTCGAGGCTCAGGCCGCCGACCACGTCCCGCAGCGACGCCTGGGCGTACTGCGCGATGGCGAAGCGGTAGTCCTGTATGCTGATGACGGCCTTCTCCGCGTCGCCGACCATGAAGAACAGCGCCCCGTCGATCTCGGCCGGCACGTTGTCCTTGGTGATCACCTTCTGGTTGGGGATGTTCAGCGTCAGGATTCGCGTGTCGATGAACCGCACGTAGTCCAGGAAGGGGATGATGAAGAGAATGCCCGGTCCCTTGATGGAGCTGAACCGGCCCAGCCGCAGCACCACGCCGCGTTCCCACTGTGCGGCCACGCGGATGCCCGACACGATGATGCCCCACAAGACGGCCGTCGCGACAAGGAAGATGATCGGGCCGGCGGCGGGCTTCTCGATGTTGATGGTCGGGATGATGATCCCCGCCAGGATGCCAACTGGGACAATGAAGATGATCGCCCGGATCGCCTTGCCCAGCGAGACGTGGCCGTCGGACGGCTCGGCGAACGACCTCAACGGAAATGGCCCGATGCTCATTACTGGCTCCTTTCCCTTCGCGCCGGCGGCCCCACTGCGCCGCCGCGTTCACAGAGGATTATCGCAGGCCTGGTCGCGGATGGGCCAGAGAAATCCGTGAGGGGAACGCCAAAGGACGGGAGGACTGGAGGACGGGAGGAAGGGACGACCGGATGACGGGAGGAAGGGAGGACAAGAGGAACAGAAGACGGTGATGCCATTGGCGTCATGCGAACGGGGCTTCTCGTCCTGCCCTCTTCCCGTCCTTCCTTCTTCCCCTCCTCCTGTCTTTCCTCTGCTCACTCCGGGTCGCGGAGGTCCTCGTGGCCGATCAGCGTGAAGCCGTGGCTCTTGAGGACCTGGGTGGCCATGACGTGGTCGTCCACGTGGAAGACCATCACCGGGTGGTTATTGCTGCGGATCGTCAGCGGATAGGCGTAGTTGACGTTGAGCTCGGCGCCGACGAGGTGGCGGCAGATGTTGGAAAGGGCCGCGTGGCCGTCCAGCTCGACCAGCAGGACGTTGCTCTCCGTGAAGGCGAGGCTGTGCTCCTGGAGCAGGGCGCGGGCGGCGTTGGCGTCGGATGAGACGATGCGGACGACGGCCCAGTCAGTTGAGTCCACGATCGACACGCCCAGTATCTCGACGCTCCGCTCGGGGAAGACGCCCATCAGGTCCTTGAGCTGCCCGACGCGATTTGCCAGGAACACGCTGAACTGGACCGCGTAAGGCTCCTCGTGACCGCGCGCCACCTTGAAGGATTGCTCCTGCACGCCGTAATTATAGCGGGTCTGCCGCGGGTCGGCCATGAACCAAGCCGGTATTTTGAGCTTGCCCTGGCACGGCCGCGCGGGTACAAATCGCCGCTATGAACGGACCAACGGGCCTGGTCAAGTCAGTCCTGCTCCTCACGGCCGCGGCGTGGGCGGGCGGGTGCGTCGAGCGCGAGATGACCATCACGACCAACCCGCCGGGCGCGCGCGTGTTCGTCTCGGACGTGGAGGTCGGCACGACGCCCCTGACGATGCCCTTCACCTGGTACGGCGATTACGACATCCTTATCCGCTGCGAGGGGTACAACACGCTCAGGACGCACGCGATGATCGCGATGCCCGCCTACGAGATTCCCCCAGTGGACCTCCTTAGCGAGCTTGCGCCCTGGACATACCACGACCGCCGCTACCTGCACTATGAGCTCCAGAAGGCCGTCGAGCCCACCGACCAGGAACTGCTGGAGGGCGCCGAGGCCCTGGACAAGCGCCTCCAGCAGCCCGTCAAGCACTGACCCCTTACCGCCCGGCCCACGCGACGGCCTGCGATGTCGTCGAGCGGTTCTGGCTCTTTGCCTTCTCCACCAGGTTGGTCAGCAGGTCATCGTTTGGGAACATCGCCTCGATCTCGTCAGGGGAAACCAGTTTGCGGACCGAAGACAGCGCGGCCGTCCTCCCCTTGGCCGCGACGAATTCCTCGACTTTGTCCACGCGTCCTTCGGCATCGATGTGGAAGACCGAGACCTGGCTCCCCTCCTCCGTCTGGAACTCCATCCTGACGGCGCCTCCCTGTTGGGGGACCATCCGGACGGGCGTGAACGTGACGGCCGCGCGCCCGTCTTCAGCGGCCAGCGCCCGGGTGTCGAAGAGCATGGCGAACCTGGCCTCCCGCCCCTGCTGCTGCACCAGCCGCACGACGAGGTCGAGGGAGCCTTCCGGGATGTAATTGGCGGGGGCCCGGTCCTGCGCATCCACCTTCACCCCCTTGTACTTGTGCGCGACCACGACTTCGCCGTCGGCCAGGGCTATGCTGGTGCTCAACACCGTGCGGCCGACGATGCTGGCGCCGGTGTACTGTCCTTGCCGGGCGTCGTCGGAGAGCTTCCATGTCTCGACCGGGGAATCGATCTGGGCCCTGGACTCGGTCCTGACGAAGGTCTCACCGGCGTAGCCGTCATCCGTCGGCCAGCGGGAAACCGCCCACCATCCGAGCGGCTGGCCGCCGGCGTCTGCGAGCACGTAGAAATCCGTGCGCCCGTCCGGGCCCCACAGCTTGCGGAGACCAGTTCTGCGCATCTCGTCGATGATGGAGGGGCCGGCGTTCCGCGTCTGGCTGAGCCACCACGCGGCCGCGACGCAAGCCAGCAAGATGACCAGCATCACGACGGCCAGCAACGAGCGCTGCGAATGCGATATCGGCTGGGCCTCTTCCATATCTACCATTGTTGCGGCGATGGAGGGGCGGACCACGGAATTCCCGCCGAAAGCGGCGAGTTGAGTAGTCCGTCCCTTTCTTACGCGCCGAACTTCTCCAGCTTTCCCGCGTGGGCCAGGGCCAGGCCCATGAGGTGGCTGGCGGGGATGGTCCCGATCTCTCCCGCCCGGCAGGCGACCTCGTCGAAACTCCTGGGTCCGCCGCCGCGCAGATATGGCGCGCTGAATAGCAGCGGCACCGAGTGCCAGCTATGCGCCTTGAGGCCCGGCGGGGTGGAGTGATCGCCGGTTATCATCAGCACGTCGGGCCTGGCCGCCAGGAGCGCCGGCAGGGCGGCGTCCATCTCCTCGATTCGCTTGATCTTCCCGGCCAGGTCGCCATCCTCGCCGGTCTTGTCGGTGTACTTGAAGTGCGCGTAGATGAACGTGTGGTCCCTGAGCGCCTTGGCGGTCTCCGCGCAGACATCGGCGGCCGTCGTCGGCTTGGCGACGATGTCCATGCCCACCAGCCGCGCCACGCCGCGGTACATCGGGTATCCAGCCACCGCGGCCGGCCTGACCTTGTATCGCTGGGCGAACTTCGGCCAGTTGGGGCACTTGGCGAAGCCGCGGGCCAGCACCATGTTCGCCTTGGGCTCATCGGCCAGGATGGCCCTCACCTGGTCGAAGAGTCCCACTACCAGGTTGGCCGTCGACGACTGGCTATAGGGCGGCCGGTTGGCGATCAGCGGTGCGACGCCGGTCCGCTGGGGGTCCGTTTCGCCTATGTGGTCGTTCAACCCGTCGCCGCGAAGGACCAGCACCGCCCTGTGCTCGGCCTCCGTCTCAAGGAACACCTCGACATCCTCGGGCGGCTTCAGGGCCGCCTTGAGCTTGGCCAGCAGGCGGCGATTCTCCGAATCGGGAATCCGCCCGGCGCGGCGGTCGGTCACGAGCCCGGCCTTGTCGATGGTGCAGAAGTTGAGCCTGGCCGCCACGTCGCGGCCCTCCAGCGGGAACTCGATGCCCAGCGCCGACAGCACGCCGCGGCCGACTTGGTAGACAAGCGGGTCGTACCCGAACAGGCCCAGGTGCCCCGGCCCGCTGCCGGGCGTGATGCCCGTCGCCACGGGCACCAGCAGGCCCAGTGCGCCGCCGGCGGCCAGGGCGTCCATGTTGGGCTTGCGAGCCTGCTGGAGGGCCGTGCCCTTGCCGCCGTTGTCGCAATCGCCCAGGCCGTCCATCACCAGCAGGACGATCCTCTTGTCGTTCTCAATCGCCAGCGAGCTGATCAGATTGCCGTGAATGTCTTCCATTGCGCCTTCCTTGCCTATTCGGATAAAGAGAGTCAAATCGAAACGGAGAGTCTAGCGTGTGGGAGGCCGATTGTCGATTTTCGATTGACGATTGTCGAACGTGCGAACGACCTACCCCGGTTCCGGAGAACACTGATCGAGAATCAGCAAGTGTTTCAGCCCCCACTCAGAATATCCGCTATCCCGGCGAGGTACCTCTCAATGCTGACACGCAGCTGCGGATCATCGCACTTCTCCAGCGCTACCTTGAGATCATCAAGAGCCTTGCGCCACTCCTGCCGGGCTTCAGTGGGCTTGCCTTCTACAGCCAGGCGATTACCGCGGTTTATGCGACATGTGGCGAGTTGCAGGCCTATCTCCGCGCGTTTGTTCTTGGGGCAGCGGTCCAGGGCGTTCTGGAAGCACTCGGCCGCCTTGCGCCAGTCATCGTGGCAAGTCGGTTTGCCGTCGCGGGCCAGACCGTCCCCGCGGCGCAGGTGAGAGACGCCAAGGTTGGCCCATGCACGGAAATCGCTTGGGTCGAGGGAGACCGCTTCACTGAGGACTTCGATCGCGGTGTTGTCCCATCCAAGTTGTTCGTAAGTGTGACCGGCCGTCTGCATCGCGCAGGCGTGGACGGGGTCGAGGTCCTTGAGCGACGCGCGGAGGGCCTCGGTCGCCTTGGGTGCATCGGCCGGGCTTGCCACATCGGCTATCGCGGGGATGCCTTTCTCGCCGGCCAGGCCGTCGGCCAGGAAGATCGCGTAGATTCCGTCGAGGTAGACAAGCCTCCAGGCCTTGTCCTTCAGCATGGCCTGCGCCAGGCCGGGGGCGTCGAGCACCTTCAGGGCGACGATCCTGATGCCGTACTGCTTGATCGGGCCGCTGAATGACCGCCGGAACGCCGAGTATGGGTCCGTCGAGTCCGGCGGCGGACTTGGCGAGCCCTGGAGGTAATCCAGGAACTCGCGCATCGTGTCCGGCGGATAGGCCCAGGTGTTGGTCAGCGTGGGCACGTCGCGGTGCGGATTGGTGAAGTAGTAGAAGTTCGACGAGGAGGGATAGTCCGTCCATATCTTCTCGCCGGCGGGCAGGTTCTTGTCCAGCCAGGCGGCCGGCGCTGTGGGCAAGTCCGCCTTCGAGACGTACCAGCCGAACCGAGCGTTGGAGCGGTCATTGTAGTAGAAGCGGTCGGAGACGACCCAGAAGACCAGGAACGCCGCGAGCGCGGCCGTGACGGCCGAGGCGACAGTTACGATCCGCCCGGCGGCCGACGGCGAGGGCCTGCGCCTGATCAGCGTCGCGGCCTGGGGGAACGACGCCAGGATGATCGGCGTCATCACCATCGCCGCCGGCGCGATGTTCCGCCGCATCGACAGCGAAACCGCGCCGAAGATCGCCAGCACGAGCAGCCACGCCCAACGGCGGCAAAGGATGCACGCCAGCATTGCCACACCCGCCAGCGCCAAGAACAACGCGTAGGCGTACGTGGCCTTGTATGCGGCATAGCCGGGATGGAAGGGCGGCCAGAACTCGCCAATGATGCCCCACGGATGCGAGCCCGCCGTGTATGTCTCCTGCACGACGTGATTCGACCAGAAGAACATCGCGGTCTGGAAAGGCAAGGCGACCAGCCGCCAGGTCCACGGGTTGACGAAGCACACGGCCGTCTGAAGCGCCAGCATCGCCGCCAGGCGTGCGGCCGCGCGGCGCAGTTGCGGCAGGTCGTCCGCCTCGGCCCACCTGGCCCAGACCAGCCGCAGCGCCGCCTCGGCCGCGAACGCGAACGTCAGCGCCAGGCCGTACAGGGCGTAACTGTGCAAGTTTACCATCAGGAGCTGTAGCACGATCATGGCCGCAAAGGCCCGCCATGAGACCGGGGCCTTGTCCTTGATGCCGCACAGGACTGCCAGTTGCGCCAGCAGTATGATGTAGCTGGACATCTCCGGGCGAAGTATGAATCGCTCGTAGGCGACCATCGCGATCAGGATCAGGCCGATGGCCGTCCATAGGGGTGGCAGGCCCAGCCGGCGCATGCAGACAAGCGCCAGCGCGAAGATGCCGGCCGTCAGCAGCGAGTGCAGAACGCACAGGGCCATCAGCCCGCCGGCGCGATTCACGGCCGCGAAGATCACCTGCGTCAGCCAGTTGGCGTTGGCGAAGCGGTAGCGGCCCTGCTCGTCGTACCAGCAGCCCGGGCCGGGGGCCGGCTCGAAGGCCTGTCCGCCGCCAAGCGCGTACGCCGGCCTGGCGCCGTCCTCGCTGGGGCGGGGCTTGGGCGTCGTGTAGACGTAATCGTTGTGATCGGTGATACGGCCGTGGTCGAGGAACTCATCTCCGTAGGCCAGGTGATAGCCGATGTCGGGGCTGGTCAGCGGGCGGACGCCCAGCGAGACCCCGAACGCCATCGCCGCCGCAAGCGCGACGATGGGAAGGGCACGGGCCGCGAAAGATTGCGAATCTCCCTGGCGGGAATCCTTGGTGTTGCCTGGACTCATCAATCGGCGATTCTAGCAGGAAGCCGCTGGCCGATAAACATCATGCGGATGGGCTTGGTTCCGCCGGCGGCCAATAGGGTTGCCTCCGCGCCGGGCGGCAGGTATTCTCCTTGGGCTGTGTTACACGAGACATGAGGTCCGGCGGCATGAACATACTGATAACCGGCGGGGCGGGATTCATAGGCTCGCACCTGGCCGAGGCGATGCTCGCCGCCGGGCGGGGCGTGGTCGTCGTGGACGACCTGTCCACCGGCTCGCTGGCCAACATCGAGCACCTGCTGGGCAACGAGCGTTTCCAGTTCGTCCGCGATTCGGTCCGCAACGTCACGCTGATGACCTCGCTTGTGGACCGGTGCGACGCGGTCTTTCACCTGGCGGCGGCGGTCGGCGTGAAGCTCATCGTGGACAGGCCCGTCCACACCATCGAGACCAACATCCACGGCAGCGAGGTGGTGCTCGACCTGGCCAACAAGTTCCGCCGCAAGGTCCTCATTGCCTCCAGCAGCGAGGTCTACGGCAAGAACACGAGGGTGCCCTTCGGAGAGGACGACGACACGACGCTCGGCTCCACGCGGTTCAACCGCTGGAGCTACGCGTGCAGCAAGATGGTGGATGAGTTCCTCGCCCTGGCCTATCACGATCAGTACGGCCTGCCGGCGATCATCTGCCGGCTGTTCAACACGGTCGGGCCGCGACAGACGGGCGAATATGGTATGGTCGTGCCGCGGTTCGTCCGCAAGGCCCTGGCGGGCGAGCCGATAGAGGTCTACGGCACAGGCAGCCAGGTCCGCAGCTTCTGCAACGTTGCCGACGTGGTCGATGCGCTGATAAGGCTGATGGACTGCCCGCTGGCCGTCGGCGAGGTCATCAACGTCGGGGCGGACGAGCCGATAACAATCGAGGCCCTTGCCGACAAGGTCATCGAACTGACAGGCTCGCGAAGCGCCAAGAAGCACCTGAGCTACGAGCAGGCCTACGGCCGGCCGTTCGACGACATGCTCGTCCGCGTGCCGGACCTGACGAAGCTCAAGCGGCTGATCGGCTACGAGCCGAAGTACACGCTGGAGCAGACGCTGCGGCAGGTCATCGAGTACGAGAAGACTCACCACAAAGGGCACGAAGGTCAGGCCAACCGGTGAATCGGTCAATCGGTTGACCGGGAGGGACCAACGAGTCCTTTGCCCGAGCAACCGATTCACCGATCAACCGATTAACCATGAACTACAGAACAAGGAAAGGCATTGAGGCATGGCGAAGTATCTGATCACCGGCGGAGCTGGGTTCATCGGCTGCAACCTCGTGAGATTCATTCTCAAGAAGGGGCACGACGTGGTCGTGCTCGACAACTTCGCCACGGGCAAGCGCGAGAACATCAAGGACGTCCTCAAGGACATCACGCTCATCGAGGGCGACATCCGCGACCGCAAGACGGTGGACAAGGCGGTCAAGGGTTGCAGGGCCATCTTCCACGAGGCGGCCCTGGGATCGGTGCCGCGGAGCGTGGAGGACCCGGTGACCAGCCACGACGTGAACGTCAACGGCACGGTGAACGTGCTGGAGGCCGCGCGGGCCGCCGGTATCAAGCGCGTCGCCTTCGCCGCCTCCTCAAGCGCCTACGGCAACCAGAAGCTCTCGCCCAAGCACGAGGGCATGGTCCCCCAGCCAATCAGCCCTTACGCCGCCAGCAAGGTCTGCTGCGAGGCCTATCTCCAGGCGTACGCGGCCGCCTACGGCATGGAGACGGTTTCGCTGCGGTACTTCAACGTGTTTGGGCCGCACCAGGACCCGTTCGGCGCGTACGCGGCCGTGATCCCGGCGTTCGTCAGCCGCATACTTCGCGGCCAGCGGCCGGAGGTGTACGGCGACGGCGAGCAGAGCCGCGACTTTTGCTTCGTAGACAACGTTTGCCGGGCAAACTGGCTGGCGGCGACGATTCCCGCCGACCGCTGCGACGGCCGGCCGATCAACATCGCCTGCAACCAGGCCACGACGCTCAACCAGATCCTCTCCAAGCTCAAGAGCCTGCTTGGCAGCGACGTCCAGCCGATCTACACGAAGGAGCGCGCGGGCGACGTGAAGCACTCGCTCGCCGACATATCGCGGGCCAAGGCCGTGCTGGACTACGAGCCGGAGGTGTTCTTCGAGGAAGGCCTGGAGCGGGCGATCGGCTGGTATCGAGAGAACCTGAAGTAGCGGCGCGGTCGACCTGGGGACTGTCCCGCCTTTTGGGACTGTCCCCAGTTGTTCCGCCGCCGGAGCAGCAGGGGACAGGCCCAGACAGCGGGACTGCCCCCCACGGATCCCTATGAACAGCATCGCATCCGTTGCGCCGACCATCTGCCGAGTCATGGGCGTGGCGCCGCCGAAGGTCTGCCGGGCGGAGCCGCTGGATGCAGTGCTGGCAGCCTGGGCCGCGACAGGCGACGGCTCCCACGCGCCCCGCACCGTCGAGAAATGTCTCATCTATGCCCCCGACGCCATCGGCGCCCAGATGGTCGAGCGCTGGCCGGCCAGCTTCCGGCCGGTGCCTGAGATCGCACCCATAGCCGTGGACCTGCGGGCCGTCATGCCGCCAAAGACGCCGGTGTGCTTTGCCTCGATGTTCACCGGGGCCATGCCCGAAGTCCACGGCATCCGCAAGTATGAGAAACCCGTGCTGGCGTGCGACACGCTTTTCGACGCCCTGATCCGCGCGGGCAAGCGGCCGGCCATCGTCTCGACCGTCGGGTGCAGCATGGACCGCATATTCCGCGAGCGGCCGATGGACTACTTCAGCCAGGCCGACGACGAGGCGGTCATGTCGCGCACGCTGAACATCCTGGAATCCTCCGCGTATGACTTAATAGTCTGCTATCAAATTGGTTACGATAAGTGCGTACACAGCGAAGGACCATATTGCCCCGCGGCCATCGGGCAGATGGAGGAAAAGATCGCCAACTTCAAGCGCGTGGCCGCGGCCGTGCGGGAGCGATGGGCCGGCAGGCGAGTGATGATCGGCTTCTGCCCCGATCACGGCGCGCACGTCGATGAGGCAACCGGCAAGGGCGATCACTGCCTGGACATCCCGCAGGACATGAACGTTCGCCACTTTTTCGGGTTTCGATGGTGAAGCGAGCCATGGACATCGTCGGCAGCGTGCTGGGGCTGGCCCTGCTAGGGCTGCCCATGGCCGTCATCGCGCTGGCCGTGCGGCTGGAATCGCGCGGGGCGGCCATATTCCGCCAGCGGCGGGCCGGGCGGGGCGGCAAGCCGTTCTGGATGCTCAAGTTCCGGACGATGCGGGCGGATGTTGACCCTTACGGCGGTTCTCCGCACTCGGGCGACGACCCGCGCCTGACGCGCCTGGGCCGCCTTCTTCGCGAGAAGAGCCTGGACGAACTGCCGCAGCTCATCAACGTCCTGCTGGGGCAGATGAGCCTGGTGGGGCCGCGCCCGCTCTACGAGCGACAGGCCGAACTGTGGAACGCGCGGCAGCGGCGGCGCCTTGATGTCCGGCCGGGAATCACCGGATACGCGCAGGTCCGCGGACGCGGAGACATGACCATCGAGGAGAAGCTTGAACTCGACGTTCGCTACGTGGAAAATCAGTCCATCTGGCTGGATATTGCGATAATTCTTCGGACGATCGCCGACTTCTTCCGTGTGGGCCGGCCCGGCATCTACGAGCAGCGATACAGCCGCGACCAGGAGCGTGAGTCGCATCGCCAGGCATAAGCTGAACATCCTTTTCACGTGCGCCGGGCGCCGGGTGGCGCTGATGGAGGCGTTCCGCCGGGCGATGACGGCCCTGGACGTCGAGGGCCGCCTGATCGCCACCGACGTTACAAGCGCCTCCGCCGCCTACGTCAAGGCCGACCTGGGCGTTCCAAGCCCGCCGGTCGGGTCGATCCAGTACATCTCGACACTGCACGAGATTGTCAGGAAGAACCAGATCGGCCTGCTGGTCCCGCTGACGGACCTGGACCTGCGGCAGTTGGCGCGCCATCGCGACGCGTTCGCGGCCGAGGGCTGCACCGTGATGATCGGCTCGGAGCAGAGCATCATGCTCTGCCGCGACAAGGCGCAGACCAATGCGCTTCTGGCGAAGATCGGCCTGTCATCCATCATCACCCGCCCGTTGGCGGAGTTCATGAAGGCGCCGTTCTACCCGTGTTTCATCAAGCCCCTCCGCGGCTCGGCGGGAATAGGGGCGGCCGTGATCCACGACGAGCAGGAGCTGAAGTCCCACGTGGCGACGCACGGCCAGAAGATGATCGTGCAGGAATACGCGCCCGGGCAGGAGTTCACCATCGACGTGTACCGCACGCGGGCCGGCGAGGTGAAGTGCGTCGTCCCGCGCCAGCGCCTGGCCGTGCGCAGCGGCGAGGTGGAGAAGGGCGTCACCGTCCGCGACAAGGAGTTGACGGCCGCCGCGATGAAGCTCGCGGCCAACCTGGAGGGCTTGTGGGGCGTGTTCTGCTGCCAGTGCCGCAGGGAGGCCAATGGGGCCACGAGGTTCTTCGAGGTCAACCCGCGCTTCGGCGGGGGCTGCCTGCTGTCGATCGCGGCCGGGGCCGACCTGCCCATGTACCTGATGCAGGAGGTGCTCGGCCTGCCAATCACGGCCGAGATTGGGAAGTTCACCGACCGCCTCCTGATGCTGCGCTACGATGAGGCGGTGTTCGTCCGCGTGGAAGACCGGTCGAAGCTGCCCGGATTCGACACGCCGACGTTCAGGTGACTGGCGATGGTCAAGGCCGTCGTTTTCGATCTCGACGACACGCTCTTTGCCGAGCGCGACTACGTCCTGAGCGGATACCGGGCCATCGGCGAGCACCTGCGCCGGCGGCTGGGGCGCACCGAGCCGTTCGAGGACTGGCTGTGGGATCGCTTCCTGGCGGGACGGGCCAAGGGCGCGTTCAACGCGCTGGCCGAACACTACGCGCTGGGCCTGCCGGCCGGAATAGTCGATGAGCTTGTCCGCGCCTATCGCGAGCACGAGCCGGCCATCGAGCCCTACGGCGGCATTCCCGACCTGCTGGGCAGGCTTCGCAACGG
The DNA here is from genome assembly GCA_041946855.1 of Phycisphaerae bacterium. GTDB lineage: Bacteria > Planctomycetota > Phycisphaerae > SM23-33 > SM23-33 > JBHGBE01. Next base: position 19,134 of record JBHGBE010000047.1, read on the forward strand.
CATGGCGGTGGGCCTTTTGAGCGACGGCTTCCAGCCCGGACAGCGGCTCAAGCTGGCCGCGCTGAAGTTAGAACGGTTCTTCGACGCCGTGGTGTTCACCGAGGACATCGGGCGCCAGGCATGGAAGCCTTCGCCCGCCGGCTTTGAGGCCATCCGGGACAAGCTCGGAGTCGAGCACGCCGCGTGCGCCTACGTCGCCGACAACCCGGCCAAGGACTTCCTTGCCGGCAACCAGCTCGGATGGCGGACGATCCAATACCTGCACCCGCTCCAGATTCACGCGGCCAATCCCGCTCCCGAAGGCGGCGGACCCCAGGCTGTCGTCCGCGACCCGCAGGAACTCTGGCAAGCGCTGCTGGCTTGAGGAAGGAATCGGGAAGGTCGATCGGAGCATCCGCCGGTCAACAGAACTGCCAATCGAGAATGACTGACAAGTCCCGCAATCAGGCTGATGATCGGTACAAGAGCGATGTCCTGGCCGCCGTTCAGGACGAGGGCGCTTTCCTTCGCATGACGCTGAACGCCCCTTCCGGCCAGTGCCCGTGGGAGCACGTGGCGGTGCGGCCCGTGGAGCTTCACGGCCGGCGCTTCCTTCAGGCCGCGTACCAGGCGGGGAAGAAGCACATCACCAAGAACTTCCCGCCGGAGGAAGTCCCCGCCGCGATGGATGAGCTCCTGGCGCTTGGCTTTTTCCGCGTTCACGTCCAGTTAACATCGGGCGACATACACGTGCGGATCACCCGAAAGGGCAAGGCCCTGATCACCCACGGCCGGCCGTCGCGCGCGGAAGCCGTGCCGCGACTGGAGCACGACCACCGCAAATCGTACCTCTTGCCCGTGGACAAGCCCGATCCGTTTCTGGTGGGCGTCGGCATCATGTCTGCCAGCGGCAAGGTCAAGGGCGACATGGCCGACAAGTTCCGGCAGATCAACGAGTTCCTCCGCGTGATAGACCAGTGCGTCGGCGAGGAAGCCCCGTGCGTGAGCACGGGGTCCGAAGACCTGGGCGCTGGCCGGACTAGCGTCGGGCCGCTCTCGATCATCGACTGCGGCTGCGGAAGCGCATACCTGACCTTCGCGGCGTTCCATTACCTGCGCCACATCCGAGGCCGGGAAGTGACGGCCGTCGGCGTCGACGTGAACGCGGACCTGATCGCCAAGTGCCTGAAGCTGCGCGATGAGCTGGGCTGGACGGGGCTGGACTTCCAGGCCTGCGCGATCGCCGACTACGACCCTCCAGGCGCGCCGGGATCGCCGCCTGAGATCGTCGTCAGCCTCCACGCCTGCGACACGGCCACGGATGAGGCCATTGCCCGCGGCGTGGCATGGGGCAGCCGGACCATCCTGGCCGCCCCGTGCTGCCAGCACGAGCTGCACACCCAGATCGAGAAGGATGCCTTCCGCACGATCCTCCGCCACGGCATCCTGAAGGAGCGGCTGGCGGACATACTGACCGACGCGTTCCGCGCGGCCGCGCTGCGGGTGATGGGCTACCGCACGCGGGTCTTCCAGTTCATCTCGCCCGATGCCACCTCCAAGAACCTGATGATCGAGGCGCGGAAAATCACCGGTCCCGATCCCGGCCGTGCCGACGTCGCACGCGAGTACCTGGACCTGAAACAATTCTGGAACGTGACGCCGTTCATCGAACGCGCCCTCGGTGCGGTATTTCAGGCAAGGCTTGCATCCGGTAGAATCCCTGTTGACTAGGTGAATCGGTTGATCGGTGAGCCGGTTGATCCGTGACTCGGTTAATCGGAAAGAACTGGACTCTTTCCCGATTAGCGGATTAGCCGATTCACCGATTAACCAGTCGCCCATTCGAGGAGAAAGACATGACTCGTCCGGCAACTGCGATTGCCCTTGCGATCCTGATCCTTATCGCCCTTCCCGCCCCCGCCCAGGTCTGCAACCTAAAGATCGTCACTGACGCCAACCCCGACTACTCGGACATGCAGAGCATGATCCGCTCCATCACCGCCAACTGGCCGGAGATGAAGGACAAGTGCTGGGCGATGTTCTACTGGAACCACATCGCCCGCCGCCAGACCACGCCCATGAGCCTGCACGGCGTGGACCTGACCGACCCCATCATGCAGTTCAACGACTACGGCTACACCATGTGCTCCACCATCAGCGGGATCAACTGCGGGATATGGAACAACATGGGTATGAAGGCCCGCTACTGGGACATCTCGCACCACACGGTCAACGAGTGCTTCTACGACGGCCGGTGGCACATGTACGACGACTCGCTGTCGGCAATCTACACGCTCTGCGACGGCAAGACTATCGCGGGCGTCGAGGACATCGGGGCCGAGGGAGCCTGCGAGGCATCGGGCGGCAGGAAGCAAAAAGGCCACATCGCACTCTACCACTGCCTGACGGCCAACAGCCCCGACGGGTTTTTAACCGGGGCAGACGTCGGCCGTGACCTGCGCCAGGAGAAGGACTGCTTCAACCCCGGCAGCCTGAAGTTCCGCCAGGGCTACAGCGACCGCGACTGGGGCCACAGGTACATCCTCAACATCCGCCCCGGCGAGGTATACACGAGATACTACCACCGCCTGGACAAGTTCAGCGCCAACGACGACTATTTCAATCCCGACAGCTTCCAGTCCGACCCGCGGTACTACGTGCCCAACCCTCATCTGAAGCCCGAGTCCACGACTCAGCCGGCCACCCGGCCGCGCGATTTGGGCGACCCCGAATCGGTCAACCCCCGCTACTACATCCGCGGCAACGGCATCTGGGCGTTCCGGCCGGACCTGAGCGCCGATGGCTACAAGAAGGCCGTCTATGGCGAGACCAACATCGCCCCGGCCGAGGGCGGCGGCCTGAAGTGCGCGGATGCGACCAAGCCCGGCGAGGTGATCTTCAAGGTGAGCGCGGCAAACGTCATCGCCAGCCAGGCCATCACGGTCGAATCCGCCAAGTCGGACGGCGAGCAGCCCAGGACATCTATCAGCGTCAACAACGGCAAGGACTGGAAGGACCTGGCGGTCAACTATGAGGAGGGAAAGCCCAAGGCGGCGCAGGTCCGCCACGAACTTCTCAAGGAGGTCAACGGCAAGTACGAGGTGCTGGTCAAGGTCGCACTCAAAGGCGAGGCCGTGCTGAAATCCCTCCAGGTTGACACGATCACCCAGGTCAACACGAAAAACCAGCCCAGGCTCAACATCGGCAGGAACACCGTCTACGTCGGCGCGGGCGACCAGACCGAGTCGATGGTCTACTGGCCGGACCTGACCAGCGAGTCGGGCAAGGCATACGTCCACGAGATGAAGAACCTGGCCGGCTTCAGCGGCATCAGGTACGGCGGGGCGCTGTCGCTGGCCAAACGCAACGAGGAAGGCTACGTCATCTTCAAGATGGACGCCCCGCGCGACATCACGCGGATCACCTACGGCGCGAAGATGCTCAACAAGGCAAAGGACTCGCACGTCGACTTCCTGCACTCATTCGACGGCGGCAAGACGTGGGCCAAGTCCTACTCGCTCGAGGACACCAACCCGCCGTGGGACGTGATCCATTACGAGACGGTCGCGGGCGAGAGCATCCCGGCCGGCACGAAGTCGGTGCTGTTCAAGTACTCGCTCAACAGCTCCGCCGCGGGCGACCAGGCGTGCAGCCTCTACTCCGTCCGCATGGAGGCCGACTACAAGCCCGCCGACACGGCCTTCAAGCCCCTGGAGGTCACCTTCACCTGGAAGGAGCGGCAGAGGGACTACTCGCTGGTCGAGCGGAGCCACACGGAGCTTGTCGAGAAGCTGCCGCACACCTACACGATCAACGTCGGCGGGGCGGACCACCCCGTGATGGAGTCGCTCCGCGTGAACCCCAGGGGCTCGGCCGCCCAGGCCAAGTACGGCTACAGCGACGGCGTCGAGAACGCCGGCGCCGCCAAGTGGCAGCCGCGGTGGGTGACGCCCGGCAAGATCCTGTCATTGCACAAGAAGTACACCGTCTCCGACAAGTCCATCGACTGGCGCGGCGGCGGCGACCCGGACGGCACGCGGATGACCGATGGCGTCATCGGCGCGATGTACGCCGGCGGAAACATCCCCAAGTGGGGCATGGTCTGGGAGAAGCCCACCAACCCGGTCATCACCGTTGACCTGGAAGAGCCCCAGATGTGCGGCGCGTTCCGGTTCCACATGGCCGGCTGGCCGTGGTGGGATGCGCTCAAGGGCGAGGTCAAGGACAAGGTCGAGCTGCTCACCAGCGAGGACGGCAAGGACTTCGCAAGCCAGGGCTTCTTCGACCTGAACGTCCGCCTCAAGGACGTGCCGGCCAACCACATGCTGCCGGATGAGGAGACGGCCATGGGCTGGGTCTTCGAGATGATCCCGCCCAAGCCGGTCAAGGCGCGGTTCGTGCGGTTCAAGTGGACGCTCGAGCGGAAGATCGTCGTCACCGAGGTGCAGGTGCTGGACGAGGTAAAATACGAGCCGTTCGACTTCAGGCTGGCGCCACCGAAGTATGAGTGAGTTCTTTCAACGCAGAGGACGCAGAGGACGCAGAGAAGACGGAGAGTAAGAGGAGACCGCAATGGGCAGTATTCCGTGGAGACTGGGTTTGGGCGCATTGACGGCCCTCCTGGTCATGGGTGCAGCGAAGGCAGAGGACAAGGTCCTGTTCGACTTCAGGGACAAGGACGCGGCCAAGGCATGGTCGAACATCGACATGGCCGCGTTGCGCGAGGCGGAGGCCAAGGCGACTATCGCGGCGCTCGCCAGGACGGCCACGAATCCCGCCACTGTGCCTGTCTACAGGCCGCCGGCCTCGGCGCCGGCAGAGCCGCAGGTGAAGATCGAGATCGCCCCATGCGGCGAGACGGCCGGCCAGAACTGCCTGAGGCTGACCTACGCGGGCGGAAGGATGCCGACGATCTCAACGCCGTCGCCGCTGGACGACTGGCGGCCGTACAAGGCGTTCATGGCCGACGTGACGGTCGGCCGCACGTGCATGGTCGTCTTCCGGGCGATGGCGGCCACGAGCAAGTACGGCGTGGGCTACAACGACGGCTGCTCGCGGTGGGAGTTCGCCGCCCGATGCGAGAAGGGCAAGAACACGGTCGTCGCCCCCGCGCCGCAGGCCGCCGCCACGCTATGGAAGAACATCAAGACGTTCGAGATATACGTATACAACCCCAGGGACGGCGAGGTTGTGTACATCGACAACATTCGCCTGTCCACCGACAAGCCTGCGGCCGTCACGCCGTTCAACGACGTCACGAACGCCGCCCATAACAAGTTCGCGGTCCCGGCCGGCAAGTACAAGGTCCTGGGCACGGACCTGGAGGTCAAGGACGTCGACGAGCTGGCGGACAAGCTCAAGGACAAGTGGGTCAAGCCGGAAGACAAGACCGTCGAGCAAGCCGAGGCGGACGTTCAGGCCGAGTATGACAAGATCAAGAAGGACCATCCCAAGGCCGTGCTGGCGATGCTGCGGGATGGGCAGAAGGGATACGACCCCGCCAATCCCGACAAGGCGTTCGCCGGCTGGGCCGACGCGGGCACGCCGTCGCACCTGCCGATGGCCCTGACGCTGGCGAACTTCGCCAACGCCGGCGCGAGCACCCACATCGAGACGTGCTTCCGCAACCGGCCGGGCTTCCTGCGGGTGGACCTGTCGTGCATCCCCAGGGGCGCGGAGGTGCTGGCGGCCAGGCTGATCGTCGCCCGCGGCCTTCCGATGGGCGACAACTGGGAGAAGAAACCCACGATGTTCGTTGCCGAGCCGTGCAACCGGCCGTGGGTCGAGAACGAGGTCAATGTCTTTGAGTACGCCCGCAACAAGCTCTGGAAGGACTACGCGGGCATGACCTGGGGCGAGGATGGCGACTGCGACGCGGTTTTCCTCGCCCACGGGCCCGCCAGCGGCAAGACCTGCTCGCTGGATTTCACGGAGGCCGTCAAGTACTGGACCGACGGCAAGCACGCCAACAACGGTTTCATCCTCTACGGCTCGCCCAAGTACGTCGATTACCTGCACATCTTCACGCGCGAGGCGAAGGAGATCAGGGATCGCCCGTGCGTGGCCGTGATATACGAACCGAAGGACTGACGGTGTCGCCCGATTGGTCGCTGCTGAACTTGAGCATTGAGCATTGAATATTGTCTATTGAATATTGAGCCTGCCTGGAAGAGCAATAATCAATATTCAACACTCAATTCTCAATGTTCAAGTTCCGGTTCTCCGATACACCACGCGGCAGGATCGACGTATGCCCACGAAACTGACGCCACGCGGGATACCAGCAACCTTCTTCGACCAGCAGGCCGGGACAACCTGCGCCTGGCTGGGCATGGCCGGCCTGATCGTCAACGCGCGGGGGACGATCATGATGATCGACCCGCTGATCACCGTAGTCGAGCGCGACGGCATCAGGCGGTCGGAGACGGACCTGCCGCTGCTGATCCCGTTCCTGCCGCTGGAAGAGAAGAGTGTCCCGCGCGTGGATGTGGTGATGTACACGCACGCTGGGGATGACCACTTCGGCCGGCTGACCCCGCAGGCGCTCGACCGGCGATTGGCGCCGGTGTTCCTGGCCCCGCCGCCCGTTCTGGCAAGGCTGCGCGAGATGGGCGTCGCGGGGTCGCGCCTGATGCCCGCGCGGGACTTCGAGTCGAGCGCCATCGGCAACGCGAAGGTCGAGATCACGCCCGCACTTCACGACCACAATCCGGTCAATCCGTGGAAGCGCGGCGACTGCTGCGGCTTCATCATCCGCACGCCGGATGGGGCGATCTGGCATCCCGGCGACACGCGCCTGATACCGGAGCTTCTGGAGTTCCGCGGCGTTGACGTGCTGCTGTGGGATGTGGCCTACCAGGTCCACACGCATTTGGGGCCGGACGGCTCGGCGGCACTCGCCCGCACGTGCGGCGCGAAGGTCTACCTGGCCTACCACTACGGCACATTCGAGGCGCCGGAGGATGGCGGCTATCGCCGCGCCCTCCAGAGCGAACCGGATGATTCGCTGCCCTTCGCCGCCGGCCTGCCCGGGGAGTTCCGGGTCGTAGAACCCGGCGAGGTCGTTGCCTTGCCGCTTGCCGTATGACCGGCAGGGCCGGCGGAATGCGAAATTCGTCATTCTTAATTCCGCATTCCCAATTGGCGGCCCGCCTGTTGCCCCGGCCGCGCACCGGTGATACCTTCAATGCCCGAAAGGAATGGACTATGAAGAAAGCCGTCCTGGGACTCATCGGCGCCGGCCACCTTGCCAACGCCCAGCACCTGCCAAACCTGATGTACACCCCCAACGCCTTCCTGAAGACCGTCTGCGACGTCCGCGAGGATGCGGTCAAGGCCGCGCAGGAGAAGTACAGGATTCCGAGCGGCACGACGGATTTCCGCAAGGTCCTGGCCGATCCGGAGATCCAGGGCGTGCTCGTGGTCACCCAGGCGGCGCAGCACGCGGAGCTTACCATCGCGGCGCTGGAGGCCGGCAAGCACGTCTACGTGGAAAAGCCCCTGGCCGAGTCCGTCGAGCAGTGCCAGGCGATCATCGCGGCCGAGAGGAAGTCCGGCAAGCACGTGGCCGTCGGGTTCAACCGGCGGTTCGCCCCGGCCTATCGCAAGGCAAAGGAGCTGCTCGACGCCAACGGGGGCGGGTTCAACTTCTTCTACCGCATCAGCGACACCTACTCGTACACGTGGGGCAAGGACCTGCCGCCCGGCGTGCGGGTGTTCCACGAGACCTGCCACATCTTCGACATCCTGCGGTGGTTCACCGGCTCGGAGGTGTCAAGCGTCTACTGCATCGACGCCCGCGGCGACGACGAGGCGATATTGCTCAAGTTCAAGTCCGGCCCCATCGCCACGATCATGTCCAGCGGCTACTCGACGCTCGACTGGCCCAAGGAGTACATGGAGGTCGTCGCGGCAAAGGGCGGCCTGACCGTCGACAACTTCGTCGAGATGTGGACTTATGGCCTGCCCAACTGCGAGCGGCGGTACCGCTACAAGGGCCACTTCCACCCCGGCCGTGAGTGGACGCAGCGCTACTTCTACGAGGCCATGGGCGCCGAGGCCATGCGGGTGCTCTACTCGCACCAGACGATGCGTTTCGAGCTTGAAAAGTCCAAGAACCCCCAGCGATGGGGCAAGGTCGAGGTCAACTTCCCCGAGACGGCCGAGGGCCGAATCTACCGCGAGTTCCTGGAAAACCGCATCGCATCCGGCTACGACGTGGACAAGGGCTGGCTGGAGTCGGTCGACCACTTCGCCCACTGCATCCTCACGGGCGCCAAGCCCGAGAACGCCGGCGCGTACGACGGCCTCGTGGCCGAGCAGCTTGCCAACGCGGTCGTCGAGAGCCGAAAGACCGGACTGCCGGTGAAGATGTAGCAGGGATAGCAGGGATAAAGAAGACGGCTATTGTCCCTTCTCCTCGATGCAATACACTCGAGCCAGTGGCCCTGGTACTGGGTGGGCCTGCCCAGAAGCTCCCGGCTGGTCCACGTGATGCCCTTGCCCTGCTGGATCGTCAGGTCGCCCTCCGCGCCGGCCGTCACGCGATACGGGCTGACGTTCGTCCCGTAGTATGCCTGGAAGATGGTGTCCTTCTCGAAGGCCGGCGTCGAATCGCCCATCGCCCGCCACGGCTTGGACTGGAAGTGCTTCCCATCCCGTGCCCGGACCATGTCCGTCCCCAGCCACAGGACGTACTGCGTGTCCGCGAAGACGGCCCGCGTGAGCGATCCAAACCACAGGGGAGATTCGTGCTTGTCCTTCCAGCCGTCGTCGACGCTCCACCTGGGGCTGCCATCCGACAGGTCGAGCGCGGTCAGCCGCCCATCGTAGTAGATGAATTTCCCGTCGGCGATGACCGGCGAGCAGAAATAGCCGTGATGCTGGTTCTTGGGCTTGGTGTAGCTGATCCAGCGGCGCTTGCCGTCAAGGCCGTAGGATGCGCTGATGCCCCTTGTCAGCCAGACGCAGACGCTCCGGCCGTCGGAGGCGGGCGTGGGGATCGTCCACCAGTCCGGCTCGCCCTGCTGCCAGGGCCTTTCTTATCTGGCATCGACCTCGAGCATGAGCTTGTCTATCTGGGCCTCGAGGTCGGTCTCGTCCCTGACGGCCGGGGCCGAGGGAAGCTTGCCCGCGGCGAAGTCGCTGTAGTAAGCGTCGCGCTTCGCGGCCAGGGCGTCCAGCTTCGCGAAGACTTCGGGCTTGGCCTTACGTTCGTCGGCCGTCGCCGCGTCGTACGGGCTGTTGGGCCGGATCCAGAGGATCTTGCCCGTCTTCTTGTCAACGCAGACCAGGTTGTAGGGGTGGGCGGTCGTGAACACATTGTCGCCCACGACGATCGGCATTGCCTGCGAAAGCCCCGGCATGGGTGCGATCCAGGCGATGTTCTTCTCGTCGAAGTCGCGCGGGGCCTCCGAAGGCCAGAACTCGCACGTGATGTAGCAGCCCTTGACGAAGTCCTCGGCCTTCGTCACGTAAGGGACCACCTTGAACAGGAACCGGTTCCAGCCTTGCTTGAGCTCGACCTCAAGGGTGGCCGGCTGGCCGCCGGGATAGCCCTGCGCGACGCTGTGTATCTGCTTGCCGTTGAACCAGAGCGTGCCGCCCAGGCCGCACTTGAAGCTCAGCCAGATTTTCACCGGCTTGTCGCTGTGGAGGCAGGCCTGTGCGTAGGCCGCCTGCTCCTTGGTCATGTCGCCCAGGACCTTCCATAGGTCCACGAGGGCGCCTTCGGCCTTGACCATCTGCCAGGCGCCGCCTGCCAGCTTGTCGCCGGCGTTGGGCGCCAGCGTTGCCTCACCGGGGACAAGCTCCGCCTTGACCGCCTCGGCCGGACCTTCGCATTTCACCGGCCAGCCTATGAGCCACTCGGTGAAGTAGCCGCCCGACGCTGCCTTGGCGTCCTTGGCGCCGCCGTCCTTGGGCACGGCGGAGGCGCACTTGAGATAGCTTAGCTGTCTCAGACTCCGGCCCCAATGGAGCGGAGGGTTTGCGCCCGGGTACTTCCCTGTCCCGTCACCTCGCCAGCCCACGGGCCGGGCGGGGGATGGCTGGGACTCGGCCGCGCCGAATTGGGGGCCTTCGGCAATCGCGCTCGGAACCACCAGCGGCGACAGGATACAGATCGCCAAGGCGGCTTGAACGGCAGCGAACCTACGAATCATGGCCTACTCTCCGAGCGCCTTGCCTATGGCTTCTCCAGATTTCCTTTCGCGGGGCCCCAACCGGCGCAATGCGATCATTGTACATTTCGCATCCAGGTTTCCGCATTTTACATTATGCTGAAATGCTAAACCGCCGCGGGCGTTTGGCCAACTATTCGCGGCCCTCATTACAGGAAGTGGAGAAACGCGATGAGGAAGTACCTGCTGTCGTCGGTCGTCCTGGCGGCCGTCGCCGCATTTGCGTGGGTCTCGCTGCTCGCCCAGGACACAAGGCCCCTCGCGTCGGGCCTGGCGTCGGCGCCCGTCTCCCGCCCGGCCGTCTCGCTCCCCGCGTCCGCTCCCACCACGCAGGAGCTCATCCGCAAGGCGCGGAAGGCCATCGCCGCCAACCAGAAGCTCGTGGGCCTCTTCAAGGCCGGCAAGTTCGCCGCGGCCAGGGAGATGCTCGACGGGATGATCAAGGATGACCCCGAGAATGAGATCAACTGGTACAACCTGGCCTGCGCCTACAGCCGCCTGGGCAATAAGGATCAGGCGTTCGACTCGCTCGGCAGGGCGGTCGAGCTGGGCTACAGCGACTTCACCCACCTGGAGCGGGATGAGGACTTCGACGCCCTCCGCAAGGAGCCGCGGTACAAGGCCCTGCTCGCCCGGCGCGACGAGATCCAGCGCGAGCGGGCCGCCAAGATCCTCGACACGCTCCGCCAGCGGTTCGGCGAGGGCTACATCTGCGAGATCGACCACGATATCAAGCTCGTCGTCGCCACCAACGTCGACCGCCAGACCCTCGACAACCTCAAGGCCCGCCTTACCCGCCAGGCCGCCGCGCTGTGGAACGACCTGTTCAGCCACAAGTTCGAACAGTACATCACCGTCGTCATCTCCAAGACCGACTCGTCCAACATGTACGGCGTCGGCGGGTTCTACAACCACGCCCAGCACATGCTCACCGCCAAGACCGTCGGCATGACCGTCACCCACGAGTTCACGCACGCCCTGCACGCCGCCGACATGGAGGCCCTCGGCCAGCAGCACAACATCTGGGTCATCGAGGGCCTGGGCAGCCTCTTCGAGCTGTCGGAAGTCACCGACGGCCACATCAAGCCCCTGCCCAACGAGCGGCTGATCTCCCTCAAGGCGTTCATCGCCCGCAAGCAGAACATCCCGTGGATCGACTTCATGAGGGCCGAGCAGCCCAGGTTCATGCGCACGGCCGCCGTCTCCTACGGCCAGTGCCGCTACATGATGATGTACCTCCACGAGAAGGGCAAGCTCAAGGCGTGGTACGAAGCCTACTGCGACTCGTTCGCGGATGACCCAAGCGGCATCAAGGCGATGGAGAAGGTCTTCGACAAGCCGCTGGGCGACATCGAGAAGGACTGGCTGGCCTGGGTCCGCGACCTGAAGCCCCCGGCCGTGGTCCTGCCGCCTAATCACGCCTACATCGGCGTCCGCGTCGCGCCGGTGACGGACGGCGTCCAGATCGCCGACGTCGTGCGCGGCAGCGGCGCCGACGACTGCGGCCTCAAACCCGGCGACGTGATCTTCAGGATCGACCAGCGGGACATATTCGACCCCGTGGACCTTGTCACGCTCGTGGACGGCCATGAGGTCGGCGACAAGGTCGACGTGCAGTACCGGCGCAACGGCCAGTACAAGACGGTGCAGGTATTGCTCAAGGCCATGCCCGGCCGTGGGCCGCAGAGCATTCCCGCCACCAAGCCGGCGTCGACCTCGACCCCGGCCACCGCCCCGGCCGGCATCAAGTCGCCGTCGGCGACCCCGACGCCCGCGCCCGCCAGCGCGCCAGCGACCAGACCCGGACAGCGCAAGGCGGCCTGAGGATTGCCGATTCCCCGGCGCGTCACGGGCAAGAACCCCGCCGGTCAGAGACGCCGCCCGCGGGTCAAGTCCGCCCGCGGGGCAAGTTTACCCAGATTACCCAGTCGCATATAAGTTCGGGTTCGTTCCGGAAATTTGCTCTGCGCGGGCTGGGCCGAGGGCTGGGGAATGTTGATTTCCGGCAACTTTGGCTTTGTTTGGTAATTTCGTCTCTAGCGCCTGGGCGAGGGCGGGGAATGTTGTTTCCGGCAACTTTGGCTCTGTTTTGGAATTTTGCCCTCCTTCAGCGGCATCAAGCAGGCCCAAGACCGGCCTACGCGCAGACAAAAACCACTGTCGCGTCGCGGGCGCGCATGACGTGAAGGACTCGCCCGGCGGTGGCGGCCGAGTGGTCCGCCGAAGGCGGACTGGCGGCCACCTGGCGGGCCGTCCTCACGGCCGGGATGCGTTCTGCCCCGTGGTCATGCCTCCTTTCCGCGCCGCCGCGCCTCATATTGTCAGATTGAGATATGCGAATATGAGCATGTTCCAAACACGCTCTCTCCGTGGGCCCGCGCAGCGCGGCGGCCCAATACCGTTCGCATTATATCAGGTGCGAACGGAATCCGTCAAGACAATTCCGCGGATTTCCTGCGATTTTCGGGGGTGGCGAGCTAACATGCTGCCATTACATTACTTACAGGTGGTTTCAATGACACGGAGGAAGGGAGGAACGGAGGGTCTTCGCAGGAGACATGTTCGGAGTTGGGAGTGGGGGGTTGGGAGTAGGGCGTGGGAGTGGGGGTCAGGCGGCCCCCGGCCTCGGCCCCATGGCGGCGCATCGCGGCTGGCGGCGCATCACTTGGGCGCCCATGCGAAGGCCCCGGCGGACACGCGGCGGTAGTTGCCGTCGAGGGCCGGGTGCAGGAGCAGTATCGCGGCGATGCGGCGGGCCATCTCGGTGACGTGGCGGGCCTCATCGGCGCGGAGCGGCCGGCCGAGGATCTTCCGCTCGCGGTAGCTCAGCCACTTCTTGATGACCTGGTAGCCGCCGAGCGTGTACTCCCACACGGCCGCGGGGATGTTGCGCCAGTAGACCTTGTCGTTCAGGTAGACGTCGTAGGTGGTCTGGCCCAACGCCGAGGCGTACTCATCATGCGTAGGGCCACGGCGCATATCGGGCCCACAGCGCCTCACGGCAAGCCCATCCCTTGGCGCTTCGGCCTGACTAGGTGCGGGCTCGCCGTGAGGCGCTGTCGCGCGAACCGCGGCAATTTCGTCGCCTTGGTAGTCACGGCGAACGGCCTTTCCGGCGGCGGGCATGGTGATGCCGCCCCGGCCGGGGTTGCCCCACCCGGCCGTGACGGCCAGGTCGTCGGCGTCGTTGATCTGCTTGCCCTCGACGTGAGTAATCAGTCCGATGGCCTTGATCTCGGGATCGATCTTGCCGGCCGTGACGCCGCTGACGCCCTGCGTGACATCCAGCAGCGCCGCGATCCGCCGGCCCAGCGCCGCCGATGACTCCAACGCCTCGCGCGTCGCCGGCAGGGGAATCCGCGGCCAGTCCTGGCGCAACGCGCCGGCGTTCTCCGTCCGGTAGGCCGGCGCGTGGAGGATCGCCAGGATGTGATGAAACAGGCATTCGGCCGCCGGGTTGAGGTCAGTGAACCCAAGCCCTCTTAGATATGCCGCCGCGTGCTCGGAAAGGTTCGGCTTTGGCCCGCTGGTCTCGCCGCCAAACAGCTTAGAGGTCTTCGCGCTGGGATAGATCGTCAGCGGGAACAGGTTCGCGCCACGCTCGATCAGGTGAAGCGAGCCGGCTTGCCCTAATGCAATAGGCGGGTCGAAATCCTTCCTGTTTTGCTGGACTGCCACGAGCCAGACGTTACCCGGCCTTACGTTCGGCACGTATTCCGCGCGCTTCTCGTCAAGGAGTTTCGTCTCTGGCTCCCAGTAAAGCCATCGCAGATCAAAGGGCCGGTACAGGTAGGGGAAGAAGTTTTCTCTGAGCAGGCCACGCCGAAGCAAATGCTGGCGTGTGGCGGCGGCATCGAAACGAGCGGCGTCTGTCGCAGCGCTTGGGCATATACTTCGGAGTTCGTCGATGCTGCAATTCGGGTCGAAGTACGTCTCCATCCTGGCGACAAGTTTCTCACGGTCGATATCAACCACCACGTCATCCCGGCTCGTCTTTATGCCTGGGAAGGACACGGGCATGAGATCCGGAAGGCGGGGCCATTTCACGTAGGCTGAAACGACCATCCCCGGCCTAAACGGATACCCAAGCTCCACAGGTGGACTTAGCGTGCCGTAAAGCGTCATGCCGTCGTTGTCTGCCGATGCGAGGAGTTCGGCCCGCTTCTGTTTGCCCCACAGGTGGCGGAAGGAGATAGTTGCGCCGTCGGAATGAGGGCCACCCTGGGTGATGGTTCCAGCGCTCGCCTGCGGCTCGCGGCTAAACATTTCTTTGCGGACCATCAGGGCGATGGCGGTGCCGACCTGGATGCCCTCGCGGTTGAACTCGGTGGAGAAGACGCTGGGGTCCGGCTTGCCGTCGGGCGTGAGCTTGCCGGTCTTGTACTTGTCGCCGTTGAGGCAGTCGATCCAGATATGGTCGAACGCCTCGATGTACCGCTCGCGCATTCCGGTGTGGGACAGGCCGTCGAGCCACGAGTAGTTGCTGATGAAGCAGACGATGCCCTTGCCCGTCTTGTCCACGATCCGCCGCTCGGCCATGCGGAAGAAGCGGACGTAGAGGTCGTTGAGGCCCTGGCCCTGCGGCTTGGGCGCCCTGGCGGTCGTGCGGTACGCGGTGGAGAGGTCGCGCTCCTCGCCGACCTCGACATCCGCAAAGCCGTTGTAGGGCGGGTTGCCCAGGATGACCAGGATGGGCGCGGACTGCTTGACGCCGTCGGCCGCGTCGTGCTCCTCCTGGAACTCCACGAAGGGCAGGCGGTTCTGCGGCTCCTTGGGCGGCTCCCAGCCGGTCAGCGCGTTGGTCAGGTATACGCCGACGCGCTGCCTTCCGGTCAGCGGCACGCCCAGGTCGGCCAGGCGCAGGCCAAGCTGGAGGTGGCTGACGACGTAGGGCGCCGGGAGTATCTCAAAGCCGAAGACCCGCTGCTGGACGGCCGTCTTGAGGTCGTGGCTGACAAGGGCGTCGCCGCCCTTGTCGCGCATGGTCGCCGCGATCCTGTCCAGCACGGCCACGAGGAACGCGCCCGTGCCGCAGCAGGGGTCGAGGACGTACACGCGCTCGTCGGCCAGGCCATCCTCGACGGCCAGCTCCTCGCGCAGCACGCGGTCAACGCGCTTGACCATGTACTGCACGATCTCCGGCGGGGTGTACCAGACGCCAAGCTGCTTGCGGAGCGCGGGGTCGTAGGCCTCGAGGAACGGCTCGTAGAAGTACTGCACGGCGTGGTGCTGCTGGAAGCTCTGGAAGAAGGATGCGCGGTCGACGCGGTTGAGTGCGGCCGTCGCCCAGTTGAGCACCTCGGACAGGTTCAGCGCGTCAAGCTGGCCGGGATCGGCGGCCTCGTGGAAGAGCTTGCGCAGGACGGGGACGCGGAGATACGAGGCCGAGTGCATCCAGTCGAAAGGCGTCCTGTCGGTCGGCGGATGCTCCCTGGCCCACAGGACCCAGGCGGAGAAGACGCCGTAGAAGAGCGTCTGTATCAGCGTGGACTCAAAGAAGTGTTCGCCCCTGTCGCCGCGGAACTTCATGCCGAGAGACTCCTCCAGCGCGGCCCGCAGGCCGGCCAGGGCGGGCAGGTTGCTCCCCTTGACGCGGGCCAGGGCGTCGCGGGCATAGGAGGCCAGGAACCACGCCAGGTCCTTCGGGTCCGCAAGTGGCGCATTGTGTTGGAGGGCGCGGAGGAGGTAGCCGGTGAATCGCTCGCCATGCTTTTCGGCAAGCGTGCGCGGGTGGACGGCCGCTGACCAGAACTCATCCTCACTTGCCGCCAGGCGGTACGATTCCAGCGCGGCCGGCCTGCCGGATGGATCGCGCGCGACCAGCGTGAAGTCGCGGTAGTTGGTCACGAGCACCACGCCGTACCGCGTACAGTAGCGCTGGACCTGCTCGCCGGCGGCTATTGCGGCCACGTCCTCGGACGTGCTCTTGACCTCGATGACGCCGCGCGAGGGCAGTTGGCCCTGCATCGGGTTGAGGTCGTCCTTCCTGATCTGGTCGGGCGTGAACAGGCCGCCGTCGGGGACTCCCGCGCCGCGATTGGCCAGGTTGATGATGCAGCGGACCTTCGGCTTGAGCGTCTTGCCGGTCTCGTTGAGCAGCCGCTCCAGGGGGCCGTAGTAAGAGGTCTCGGGGACGGCGGCCCCCGAGGAATGGATATCCCGTAGCTCCCGGAGGTAGGTTTCCAACGGGTTCATGGCGACGGTTCTACCGCACGGCGGGGGCTTTGGCAACCCGATGCCGGCGGATCAGAGGAGATCGGCAAACTGCTCGACTGTCAGGCCCGCGTCGCGGATGATAGCCCTTACGGTGCCTTTGGCGAGCGACCTGTGGCATGGAACCACAACTCGGCGGTGCGGTGGAGCGATGTGGCGGAGAATCGCGTGGCCCCCTGTCTGATGGTCAACCTCATATCCGATTCGTGAAAGCGCCTTGATTGCATCCTTGCCGGACACGGACGGGAGCCTGGCCACGCTCAGACCTCCACGACTTCCTCGGTTATCGGCGGGGGGATAGGTTCCCCATGCTTCCTCAGGCTCTCCAGATATCCGGAGATGGCCTCCACGATGTTGGCCTTGGCCTCATCGCGCGTCTGGCCCTGAGAGATGCACCCTGGCAACGTGGGGCAAGTTGCCACAAACACCCCGTCCTCGTCCTGCTCGATGATGACCCTAAGCTTCATGGCCTGCTCCCAATTCCACAATCAGCATAGCGGTGTCACAATGGTCCGGCAAGGCGCCTTCCGGGAATTGTCTACAGCTTGAGGAAATTCCTCAGCAGGTCGAAGCCGCACGGCGTCAGGAAGCTCTCGGGGTGGAACTGGACGCCCTCGGTCGGGTGCGTTTTGGAGCGCAGGCCCATCAGTTCGTTCTGGTCGACGGTCCAGGCGGTCGGCTCGAAGTCGGAGTCCATGCCCGTCGGATCGACGATGAGGCTGTGATATCGCGTGGCCGTGAAGGGGTTTGGCAGGCCGGCGAAGATGGTACGGCCGTCGTGGCGGATCTCGCTGGTCTTGCCGTGCATCAGCCGCGGCGCGCCGACGACCTTGCCGCCGAAGACCTGCCCGATGCACTGGTGTCCCAGGCAGACGCCGAGGATCGGCACCTTGCCGTGGAAGAAGCGGATGAAGTCGCAGCTCATGCCCGCGTGGTCCGGGTCGCACGGGCCGGGCGAGACGATCAGGTGCGTCGGCCGGTGGCGGTCCATCGCCTCCTGCGGCGCGATGGCGTCGTTGCGGTAGACGATGGTCTGGCCCAGGTCCATCTCGCCGATCCGCTGGACGAGGTTGTAGGTGAAGCTGTCGTAGTTGTCGAGGATGAAGATCATCAAGGTCAATCGTATCGGCTTGGCGCGGGCAAAGTCAATGTCACGGCGGGGGCCTTGCCCCCAAACCTCCTTCGCACCCGGTTGTCCAATCTACCGGCAGCGCCGGGACCATGCGCGGCGTTGGCGCGCCGAGCGTTTGCCGGTAAGATGTACCAGGTGCACACGCCGAAGGAGCCACCGATGGGGACATGGCGATTCGCGACGGCCGTGGCCGGAGTGGCCGCCTGGCTGTCCCTTTGCGCCGGCGCGTCGGCGCAAGTCGCCGCGTCCGCGCCGACGGCGTCGAGCATGCCCGCGAGCCGTCCCGCCGGGCGCCTGGCCGCCATCGAGATTCCGCCCGGCCGGTTGGGGGAGCTTGTTCAGACCATCCTTCAGACGGACAACGCCGGCACGGCCGTCTCCGCGTACGCCAAGGCGACCGGCATCGACGCGCACTGCGGCGCGCTGAACAACGCGTACATGCGGCGGATGCTCCAGCTTGGCCTGCCGCGGATCGCGGCGTATCCCGCGCAGACGCTGACGCTCGACGAGCCCAGGAACTACCTGGCCTGGGCGGTCGTCGGATATTCGGCCGGCAAGCGCGGCGATTGGGCCACCGCGTTGGCCGCCACGGCCCGCGCGCTGGAGGGAATCCCGGACGATCCGTCGCTGCTCAACAACGCCGGCCAGCTCATCGCATGGTACGACGGCCAGAAGAACCCCTCCGTGATCAACGACGCCGCGAGGCGCATCATCGGCAATTCGCTGCCGGCGTGGGGCAAGTCGGAAGTGTTCTCCAGGGCGTTCGAGCGCGTGTCGGCCGCCATCGCCGACCGCGCCAAGGAGCAGGCCGCCGCCGACAAGAAGGTCGCCGACGCGGAGGCCGTGCTGGAGGCCAGCAGGAAGAAGGTCACGGAGCTTGAGCGCCTCTTGAGGGACGTGCGGGCCGAGATAGACGCCCATCGCGACAACCGCGAGCAGCTCAGGAGCAGCTACAACGCCTCGTTCTGGACGCAGACCACCGATGGGCGGATCGTCCCCAATCCGCTGCCGGACCTGAACTATCGCGAGAACCTCTTGCGGGCCATCAACGCCGAGGACGCCAAGATCGGCTCGCTGAAGACCGACGAGGACCGCGTCATCCGCGACGGCAACGCGGCGCTGGCCGACTACAAGGGCAACCTGTCGGCCGTCGAGCAGCTTCGGCAGAAGGCCAAGCTCGGCGCTCCGAAGTTCGCGCAGTATTTCCGGTGGGACCCGCCGGCCGTCGATGGCGTGATGACGCCGGAGGCCGACAACTTCCCGGCGGGCGTGGAGAAGCGTGCGGCCGTACCGCAGGACGCCGAGGCCGAGGCCCGCCAGAAGATGGACCTCGCCCGCCTGTACCTCGCCAACGGCATGAACAAGCAGGCGGCGGATGCGCTCCAGCAGGTCGTGGCCAAATACGGTTCGACCAAGTCCGCGGCCGAGGCGAAGGAGATGCTGTCCAGGATCTCCAAGGACTGACGGCGGCCTGCTGCTGTCGCCCACGCACGTCCTGGCCCCCGAGGCGCCGCACGAGAACATCCGCGCGATGGTCACGGCCGCAAGGCAACACGGCCATTGGCGATCCGCAGATCTCGCGGATTCCACGGAAGGCGTTGGGGACTGTCCCGTCTTTTGGGACTGTCCCCAGTTGTTTCGGCAGCCAGGCCGATTACTCAAAGTCAATCGTCCCGAACAGGCCCAGGTTTCCGCCGCCGTCGTACTGCGGCGACCAGGTGTATTGGAGGTTGCGGGCGACGTACGGGTTGGCCGTCACGTTCAGCCGCCACTTGTCGCCCCGCTTTGGCCTTGCGCCCAGGGCCGCGTAGGGGATGAAGGCGGTTGTTTGCCAGCTCGTGGCGTCGCAGGAGAACTCCGTCCGGGCGTCGATGAACTCCATGCCGCAGGCCACCTTCTCGCCCATCGGCCAGACGATCAGCGGCCTGACCTCCCTGCCATCCGTCGAGACGGCCGCGCGCATGACGAAGGAGTCGCTTCCGCTGCCGCGGTACTTGGCCCACTGGGCCTTGCGCTGGCCGATGTCGATGCCGGTCTCGCGCCACGTGATCGCAAGCTCGTCGCCCGTGTTCCAGATCGCGAACGCGAGGCCGCCCTTCCGCATGTAGTCGATAGGCCCGAAGAAGCCAAGGAAGTCCTCCAGGAAGTGCTCGCCCATGCGGAAGCAGTCATCGTGGAACATCGGGTGGAAACCCTCCGACGGGGTCCTCGGCACGTTCGCCGAGGGCGGCGTGATATGGGCGATCTCCGCGCGGAGATAGTCCAGCCAGTTCGTCACGTTTGCGGCGAGGTCCGCGTGCTTGTCGCCCTTTAGCAGCGCCAGCGACCTCTTGCCGGCCGCGACGGCCTTCTTGAGCTGCCTGGAGGCGTAGGCGAGCGTCTTCGCGTTCTGCTGGTGATAGGCCCGGCAGATGCGGCGGATCTCGTTGTACTGCCGGTGCGACTGGACGTACTGGCGGAACGCCTCGAACGGGAACTCGCGGGATGTCACCGCGTCCAGCACCGCCTCGACGCGCCGCGGCTCATCGGCTGCCCCGAACCAGTCCCAGTACAGCACGCGCTGCATGGACTTCTTCGCGTCCTTGTCCGCCTCCAGCAGCGGCTCCAGCGCTTTGGCGTGGACAAGCCCCTTGCGGAGCGCCTTCACGACGGCCGCCTTCGAGCGGGCGAAGTAAATCGAGTACAAGTCGATCGCGCCGAGGATTTCACGCCGCGTGTACTCGCCCACCAGCGCGTTGGCCCGCAAATCGGGCAGGAGTTCATCAGCCTTTTCGCCGCCGGCGGCCGCGCGGTACTTCTCCAGCGCCGCGTAGGCGCCGTCGATGCCCTTGCGAAGCAGGCCGGCCATCAGCTTAGGATGCCGCCGCGCCCTGGGCTTGGACGGATCGACGTAGTCGATGATGTGCTGGAGCTCATCATCCGGCGCGACCCGCGCCGGCATGGTCTTGGTGATCCACGCCCACGTTCCCAGCGGGGCCGTCCAGATGTTCAGCGGACGCGTGTTGTTGATGCCGTTTGACGGGTAGAAGTAGAACGGGTCCTGCGTGTGCGAATACCGGCCGGGGTTGAGGAAGCCCTCCCATGCCAGGCTGTGGTAGAACTGCTCGTAGGTGTTGATGACGATGGAGCTGGTGGACTCCAGCACATTCACAAGGTGCTTCCCGGCCGTGGGGCTTACGCCGACGCGCGCGGCCATCCGCTCCGCCCGCTCGGCGCGGCCCATCGACCGGCCGTGGACGAAGTCCACCACCGCGTCCAGGTGAAGGATGTTGTACCGCGACATCATCCGCTCCCGCTCCGAGAAGATTCGCTCGCCGTCCGGCACGTCGCTGGAGAGCAGTTCCCACCGCGAGTGGAACGAGATCGAGTCGGCGCCCTTTGCCCACGCGTCGCCGATGAGCCGCTGGACGTAGCCGTAGTCGGCCCATAGCTGCTCGCAGAGGTTCGTGCCGCAGTTGTGGCAGGGGCCGATGAGGAACATGAACTCCTGTCCGGGGATGTGCCTGTGCCACTCGAGCACCCGGCTGTCGGCGGAGGGATAGTGGTAAGTGTCGCTGGTGTCGGCGACCTTGTGGCCCAGGATGGTCCGGCCGCTGTACGCCTTGACCAGCGACTTGACGCCCTCGACGCTGGATGCGTTCCACAGGCGATAGACGCAGATGGGCCTCTTGGGCAGGGCCTCGAATTCCGGCAGCGCGCAGGTCAACACGTGCTTGTAGGAGTTGGGCGAGCTCTCGAAGTTGAAGTACAGGCCGTCCAGGTCCGGGCACTGGCGGAAGATCTCGCGGTAGCACCACTGGCAGTAGCGGTTGATCTCGGGGTGGTCAACGCCGCTCAACAGGCCCGAGGGCGTCGGGCCGATGCGGGCGTGGTCGGCCATCTCGCGGGTGAAGTGGCCGATGTAGTGCTGCATGAACGTCGTCAGGCCATTCCTGTGGGCGGCGGCCAGCAGGCGGTTGAACGCCTCGCGGACGGCCGTGCGCTCGGTCTCCGGCCGGCAGGCCGCGTAGGGGAACTCCGCGTAGTCCAGCAAGTGCGCGAAGGGGTGCCCGTCGTCGGGGTAGAAGACGATGCCGGTAAAGCCGCGCGCGGCAATCTGGCCGACAAGGGCCTCCCATAGGCGGTCGGTGTAGTTGACGATGTTTCGCGGCCCATCGCCGCGGAAGGTGATCTCGTGCTTGTAGTTGCGGGTGCGGAAGAGGGGAAATCGCTTGGCCGGCTTGCCGTTGCTCATGGGCGTCCTTTCATGGCGGAGACGGAAATGTACGCCCTTTGACGGCCGGAGGCAACGGCCATGCCGCTTATGCCGCCAGGCCGGGCACGACAAGAAAGCCCCTCCGGCCGTGGGGCTCGGAGGGGCTGGCTTGGGCAACCTGGATACTGAATATTCAACACTGAATATTCAATGTCCAATTCTCAATCAGCATGATCAGGCATTTCAGCGGCGTTTCCTTCGGACCAGCGGCAGGCCCAGGGCGAGCAGGGCCAGCGTCGCCGGCTCGGGAACGGCGAAGGAGCCCTGGTCGTCGCCGAAGTAGTTGAACCAGGCGATGTAGTCCGTCATGTCGGTTATGC
>JBHGBE010000048.1:0-40057 GCA_041946855.1 Phycisphaerae bacterium
AACAAAGGGATTTCGAGTACTTTTTGCGCCACGCCTCCGAAAATCACGCTTGTTCAGGGGCTAGCTGGATAGCCTGTAGAAGAGAGGACTTTCCGCTGTCGTTGGGACCGATCAAAACGTTGAACTGGCCGAACTCAATGTCGAGCCGTTTGAAGCACTTGAACTGCTCTATATGCATCTTCGTTATCATGGCGCACCTTGAATGAAACGGGCGACGCGGCCACCGGCCGTGCCGCCCATTTTATCGGCAATTCTCGCGGCTCGCCAACCGTCATTCGCAGCCGGCAATCCGCAATTCGCAATCCACAATCCGCAATCGCGTCAGTCTATGTTCATCCCCATCAGGAACTCGGCGTTGGTCTTGACCTTCGCCAGGCGGCTGATGAGCAGTTCCATCGCCTCCACCGGCTGCATGTCGGCCAGCACCTTGCGGAGGCGGTAGGTGAGCTTCAGTTCCGTCGGGTCAAGCAGCAGCTCTTCCTTGCGGGTGCCGCTGCGGCTGATGTCGATGGCCGGCCAGACGCGCCGGTCCACGAGGCGCCGGTCGAGGTGCAGTTCGCTGTTGCCGGTGCCCTTGAACTCCTCGAAGATCACCTCGTCCATTCGGCTGCCGGTGTCGATGAGGGCCGTGCCGATGACGGTCAGGCTGCCGCCCTCCTCGATGCACCGCGCCGCGCCGAAGAACCGCTTTGGCGACTGGAGCGCCGATGCGTCCACGCCGCCGGTAAGGATCTTGCCCGAGTGCGGGGCCTCGGTGTTGTACGCGCGGGCCAGGCGGGTGATGCTGTCCAGCAGGATTACCACGTCCTTGCCGTACTCGACCATCCGCTTGGCCTTGGCCGAGACCATCTCGGCGATCTGGATGTGCCGGCTGGCGGGCTCGTCAAAGGTCGAGCTGATGACCTCGGCCTTGGTGTTCCGCTGCATGTCGGTCACTTCCTCCGGGCGCTCGTCGATCAGCAGGATGATGACGTAGGCCTCGGGGTGGTTGTGGGCGATCGCGTTGGCGATCTTCTGGAGCAGCACCGTCTTGCCGGTCCGCGGGGGGGAGACGATGAGCATGCGCTGGCCGAACCCGATGGGCGTCACCAGGTTGACCACCCGCATGTTGATCTCCTCCGGGGTGCTTTCCAGGAACAGCCGCCTGTTGGGGAAGGTCGGCGTGAGGTCCTCGAAGTTGACGCGATCGGCCACCTTGTCGGGCGACTCGTAGTTGACCGCCTCGACTCGCAGGAGGGCGAAGTACTTCTCGCTCTCCTTGGGCGGGCGGATCTGCCCGGCGATGATGTTGCCCTGGCGCAGGCCGAATCGGCGGATCTGGCTGGGCGATACGTAGATGTCGTCGGGGCTGGGCAGATAGTTGTAGTCGGGGCTGCGGAGGAACCCGAAGCCGTCGGGCAGTATCTCCAGCACGCCCTCGCCGTACATCAGGCCGTTCTTCTGGATGCGGGCCTTGATGATCTTGAAGACCAGGTCCTGCTTTCCCAGGCCGACGTATTCCTCGACGCCCTCGCCCTTGGCCAGTTCGTGGAGCTCGGCGACGTTCATCTTCTGGAGGTCGGTGATGTGCAGCTCGCCGCGCTTGACCTTCTCGTACTTGGCGTGCATCTCCTCGTCGAAGCCGGTCTCCTCCTCCTCGACGGGCGGGGCGGCCTTGGGGGCCTCCTTGGCGGGGGCCGGGGGCGCCTCGACCTGGGCGGGGTCAGGGAATGGCGCTGCCGCCTCAGCCGGGGCGGGCTCGGCGCCAGCAGGCTCGGAGGGCGCGTGCTCAGGGACCGACTCGGCGGCGGGGGCCTCGGCCGGCGGGGCTTCCTCTACGGCCGGGGCGGCCGGTGCGGCGGCTTCATCGGCCGCCGGCTCTTCCTCCGCGACGGCGCCTTCGACGCCTGTCTGGGGCCCTTCGCCCTGTAGTTCATCATCCTTCTTCCTGCGAGTCCTTGTCGTTGTCTTTCTCGGTGCTCTTGCCATGGCTTGTGTAAGCCTCCAATCTTCTGTTTCACGCGTGGTGATACGCCGGTTGGTCCAGCCCTGCACCCACCTGAAAGAACCCAGCGACCCTTAGTTCGCCAGGGGGCGGCCCGCTTCGTGAACTATCCGGTTGAAAAGCCCGCGGACCTGCTCGGCCAGGTAGGAAACACTGGAACTGTTATCCAGCGTAAAATAGCAACGCCGTTGCTTTCTGTCCAGCGAAATCTGCGAATTTTCTCGGCCCCGCCAGGTGCGCCTGTCCCAGCCGCGATTTTCCTGCGTTCGCGCCGCCCGCTGGCGCCCCGGAGCCTTCACGAAGACCAAGTGGGTGCAAAGCTCGTCCCACCCGGCATCAATCATTATAGCCGCGTCCATGACGACCGCAGGGACGGCCGGCTCGCGCCGCACCCGCGCGATGATCCGCTCCATCCGCCTGCGGATGCGCGGCCACATGATCCTGTTCAGGGCCGCCAGCTCCCTGGGCCGGCCGAACACGACGGCCGCCAGCGCCTTGCGGTCAACCTGCCCTTTGGGATTGAAGATGCCGGCGCCCCAGCGCCGCCTCAGCAGCCGCCGGACCTCGGGCGCTGCAAGGAGCTCATGGCCGATGACATCACCATCGACCAGCCTACAGCCCAACTTGACAAACTCGGCGGCGGCCGTGCTCTTGCCCGCGCCAATTCCGCCGACAAGGCCGATCACGGGCTTGGGCCGTGGCGCGCAGTAACCTGACTTCGGGGTCTTTGAGGCTTGCCTTCCCATCGCGACGGTATTGTCCTCGCGCGGCCCGCAAAGTCAAGGACAAGAGCCGCGCGCCCAAGTCCGTTCCCCTTGCGCTCCGTACGCCGTACAATACGGGCCGTCAACCGCGCCATGCTGGCGTCAATGAAAGGGCAGAACATGAAGGGGCCGGGTGTCACAATCGTGCTGGCGGCCGTCGTCGCAACTATCCCGGGACCGTTCGCTCCTTACGCGGTCTGCGCCAGCCCTGAGTCAATCACGGCAAGCGCCCCGTCCGGCGCGGCTTTGGCCGTGACCATGACGGTTGAATGCGCCCAGGGCCTGAAGAACCCGGCGATGGAGATTCGGCCAATTGCTGTAGTCCTCGGAAAGCAGCGGCTCAATCCCGACGACGCCGAGGCCATCACCAACCAGCTCAAGGTCGCCAAGCTCGTGGCGTCGCAGCAGAACAAGCACGTGGCGCTGCGAATCTCCGCGTACGGTCTGCTCAACGTCACCGATGTGCAGAATCTGATCGCCACCGCGGCTGGGGCGGGAATCGGCGATATCACGCTGGTCGCCACGCCGTACGAAGCCGCCAAGGGCGACGCGGCCGCTCAGGCCGCTGCGGTTGAGGCCAGGCTGTTCGTTCCGACGCCTGCGACGGACCTGAGGGGACCGAAGGCCGTCCGCGTTACGGTCCGCGCCTTGACCAAGGATTGGCCCGTCGTAAGCTACATCTACGAAATCTGGGCCGATCCCATTGAGTATCGCCGCCTGGAGGACCTCCAGCCCAAGCTTGCCCAGCGAGCGGAGAAGATCGGCAAGTCCGACCCCGGCCTGTTGGCCACCGTCCAGCCTGCGGAGGGTGTCAACTGGCTCGCCCTGGTGCAGACGATGGATGCTGTCGCCAAGGCCGGGTTCGAGCGCGTCGTGCTCGTCCCCTCCGACACGAGTAAGACGGCCACAACCGGCCCGGGCGGCGCGAAGACCGCGTTCTTCGGCCTCGATGCCAACGCCAGCCACATCGTCTTCGTCATCGACCGCAGCGGCTCCATGCTCGACGCGTTCGACTACGTCCGCAAGGAGATGCTCAACTCCATCTCCAGGCTCAAGAAGGACCAGGACTTCCACGTGATCTTCTACGCCGCGGGCATTCCACAGGAGAACCCGCCGCAGCAGCTTGTCCTGGCCATCGATGACAACAAAAGCGCCGCCGCCGATTTCCTCAATACCATCCGACCCGAGGGCCAGACCAATCCCCTCCCCGCGATCAAGCGGGCCTTTGAGGTCCTGGACAAGGCCGACCCCAAGAAGGCGGGCAAGATCATCTACCTGCTCACCGACGGTGTCTTCCCCGACAACGACGCGGTCATCAAGCTTCTCAAGCAGCTCAACGCCAAGAAGGAAGTCCATGTGCATACGATCCTGTACGGCGACAAATCAGAAGATGCGCAGAAGGTCCTGAAGAAGATCGCCGACGATTCAGGCGGCAAGTTCAGGCAAGTCAGCAACGACGACTAACTGCGGCCGGCGGCACGCCCGGCGTTGAGTTCCGGCGGGCTTTCAGATGGCACGGGGAAGATGTATACATTAGCTCGATGCACACGGCCGACAGGATACTTGAGCTCCTCTACGACGCCCGCGGCGGGTGGCTGGCGCCTGAGGAGCTTGCGCGTCGGGCCGGGCCGGGCGGAGGTGGGGCGGAGTTGCCGGCCGGGCGGGTAACGCGGGCGATTGCCGCCCTGCGAGAGCGGGGACAGCGGATCGAGTCATCGCCCGCGCACGGGCTGCGGCTGGTCCGCCCGGCACGGCTGGATGCACACCTCATCGAGCGCGACTTGCGCGTCAACCGCGTCGGGCGGAACGTGATCTGCTTTGACCAGGTCGATTCGACCAACGACGTGGTGCTGGCCTCGGCGGCCCAGAGCGGCTCGGACGGGCTGGCGGTGCTGGCGGAGTCGCAGCGGAAGGGGCGCGGCCGGCTGGGGCGGCGGTGGTCAAGCCCCGCGGGGGCGAACATCCTGATGAGCATCCTGCTGAAGGACCCACGCGGGGTGCTGGCACACGATGCGCTGACCATCGCCTCCGGCGTGGCGACGGCCGGTGCGGTCGAGTCGGTCTGCGCGCTTCGGTGCGAGCTGAAGTGGCCCAACGACGTCCTGATTGACGGCGCGAAGACGGCCGGCGTGCTGGTGGAGCTGCACGGCGCGGGCAGGCGCGCGTCGGCGGCCAGTGGGCGGAACATCGTGATCGGCATCGGCGTTAACGTGAACGCCGCCCCGCCGGCGGGGGAGGTCGACCGGCCGGCCACGTGCCTGGCGGATGAGCTTGGCCACAGTGTCGAGCGGATCGAGGTCGCCCGCGCCATGCTCCGCGGGCTGGACCAGTGGATCGAGAAGATTGCGCGGAGCGACCTGCGCGGGCTGCACAAGGCATGGATGGACCGCTGCGGGATGATCAACCGGCGGATGGCGATCCTAAGCGAGGGCGTCAGGCATGTCGGGCGGGTGATCGACGTAAGTCCGCTGGAGGGTCTGGCGCTGTGCCGCGACGATGGCTCGACCGTCTGGCTCAAGGCCTGCGAGTCATCGGTGGTCGACTGAGGACAAGGACGCGGCGTTCACCCTTCGCGGTTGAGTGCGGACAGGGAGCCAAGGAGGAGGTCGATCTCCGCGATGGCCGCCGTCAACTCATCGCGGTCACTCGTCTCGGCGACCTCCTCCGACTGCCCAAGTGCGTTCATCCTGGACTGTAGCCTGATGAGCCAGGTCCCCAGCCGTCTTCGCTGGCCGAAGGTCAGCTTGGCCAGCTTCTGCGCGGAGAAGCCCTCGTTCTCGGCCTTGAGCCTGGACCATTCGGACTTGACGTGGAGCACGTGCCTGTCGGCGACGGCCCGCTTGATCTCCTCGGGGACGACCTCGCGGTCGGCCCAGCCTGTGCCCTGGCAGAAAGTGCAAGGGACGACGCCGAAGCCGTCGCAGCCGGGGCATATCCGGCCGGGGGCGGCCAGGCCCGTCTCGTCGCACTGGTCGCAGGCCATCGTGCCGCCGGTACACATGAAGCAGCGGCGATGGGAGAAGGCCGAGATGACGACGGCCTTGCCCATCGGCCCCAGGGCCTGCTCGACGCGGTCGAACAGCTCTCTGACCTTCATCCCGGCGCACCTCTTGCGCAGGGCGATGTACGCCGCGCAGATAGGCTCGATCTGGCGGGAATCGGCCGCTCTGCGGAGCTCGTCCATGGCGTTCCGCACCCCGTCGGCCCCCAGGGGGGCGCCGGTGGCGTCGGATTGTTCCGCGTTGCTGTCCGTGGGTAAATCCTTGGCGACGACGGACATACATACCACCTTCCGGCACTGCTCTTTGGCAGGAGGTCAGGCGCAGCCGCATGGGGCGGCTGGCGCTGGAGGCACAACTTGTCGTGGCGGCGACTGTTGGGAAGGAGGTATGGATGAATGCGCCCTATCGGGCCGCTCGCACAGTCGCAACTACATATTACTATATACCGCGCGGGGGGCGGGTTCGGCAAGAAGAAGCCGTGGATTTTTAGCAGATTGCGAGGGGCGGGAACACGGATTTCGTGGATTTCAGGTTATTGATGCAGGAGGCCATCGCCAACGCCCTTCCACAATCCTTCGAATCCGTTAGATCCGTGTTCCAATTCCCACGGGCGCGCCCAAAGCATCAGCGGAAATGCCGCGATGTCGGCTTGCTCCGGGCGGGTTGGTGGGGTTATAGTAAACGGATTCGCGCCTGCCGGCGGCGATTGGCCATGGGCGCGTCGCGATTTACGGCGGGCAAAAAAGTTCGCAGGCGGCAATACAGTGCCCAAGCGGGCGTTAGTCCCTGAATACAAGGCCGGCGGCCTCGTTTTTTCCAGAACCCGCGGGCAAGAGGTCTGTCATGACTGGCAACCGGATCGTTAGAGGACAACTGGGATGTCTGGGCATCGTGTGCGCCTTGGCATTGGCGGGTTGGTTGCCCCAGCAGGGGTATGGTCAGATCATCATGGCCGGGCGGCCATCGCCTTCCGACAGTTCCGGCAAGACGCGCCCGATGCCGCTGGTGAACTCCGACCCGGAGCTGTCGACCTTCTTCTCCAAGGTCGAGAGCCTGATAGACGAGAAGGCCTACGCCGACGCCATCCGCCTGCTCGATGAGGTCAGCGCCAAGGCAGCGGAGATGGGGTACATCGAGGCCGACTCCTCGGGCAGGCTCTTCAAGACCGTGATGTCCAGGGTCAACGAACTGCTCAAGGGGATGGGGCCGGAGGGCCTGGCCTTGTACCGCGCGATGCACGACTCTGAGGCGCAGAAGGCCTACGAGGACGGCTTGGCCAACTGCGACCCGGTCGCCCTCCAGCGCGTGGCCACTACATACCTGTACACCAGCTACGGCGGCCCGGCGCTGGATGCGCTGGGCGCGATGCACTTCGACGCCGGGCGGTTCTACCAGGCCGGCTACTGCTGGCGGCAATTAATCCAGGCGGACGGGCAAAGCCCCGCGGTGGCGCCGCTGTTGGCCAAGTCGGCCGTGGCGTTCTACGCCGCCGGCGAGAAGGAGCCTTCGGACCAGGCGCTGGCGGTCCTGAAGAAGGACTTCCCGCAGGCGACGGCCGCCTTCGGCGGAAAGGACGAGAACCTCGTCCAGTTTGTCGAGCGGGTTCGCTCCAAGCCCATCAGCATCAGTAGCGTGGCCAGGAGCCAGGCGTTCAAGGGCTATCCGGGCCTTGGCGCGTCGCCGGCGGGGACATGGAGAATGGATGACGTGGAAGTCGTCCTGTCGCCGCGATGGCGCGAACCGGCGGATGACGACGGGGAGAACATCCTCAGCAAGCTCATCATCTCCAAAGACTTCTCAATGAGCGATCCCCGGTATGGCGTCCAGCAGCCGTCCTCGGCAAGGCTGGAGAACGGCCGGGTCAAGCTCAAGGGTCCGATGACCGATCCGCGGTACGGCTACGGCGGGGTGCGCGCCGGCGACATGATAATGCCGAGCATGGTCCTGCCGGTCATCGTGGAAGACACGGTCATCTACCGGACCAACGCCAGGATCGAGGCCCGCGACCTGATCACGGGCGAGATGAAGTGGGCCAGCAACGACATGCCCGTGGTCCGCACGGTGGCCCGGAACAACCAGTACGGTTACAATCCCACATGGAACCGACCGGTCGAGAACGGGCGCTACGGCCTGACGGTCGGCAGCGGCAAGGTGTTCGCGCTGGCCGACTTCCGCCCGGGGATGATGAACTACAACATGGGCGTGATGGGCCAGCGCAAGCCTGACGAGAGCTACACGGACAACTCCAAGCTTGTGGCCCTCGACGCCGTGACCGGCAAGTGCGTCTGGGAGGTCGGGCGGAAGAACGGCGACGACGAAGTCCTGAAGGTCGGCAAGTTCATCACGCCGCCGGGCTACTACGGCGGCCGGGTGTACGTGATGATCGTCTACCTGGAGAACTACCACCTGGTCTGCCTCAACGCGGACACCGGCGCGCTGATATGGAAGCAGTTGGTCTCGCAGGCGCCGGCCGTCAGCCGCAACTACGGCACGCCGGAGGATTACTTCCACGTCGGCACGCCGCCGGTGGTGGTCGACGGCAACGTGTACGCCCTGACCAACGCGGGCGTCATAGCCGCCGCTGACGCCCAGACCGGCCAGCCCCTGTGGGCATACCAGTACGAGGGCAATATCGAGGGGTACAACCCGATGTACGGGTACGACCCCAACCGCATGAAGATGATGGCCTCCAACCCCATCATCGTGGCCCGGGGGCGGGTGATATGCCTGCCGGCCGACAGCAAGAAGATCCTGGCCCTCTCATGCTCCGACGGCGCTCCGGCGTGGACGGCCGACAGGTCCGACAAGTCGGACCTGTCGGGCATCGACGAGGACCGCCTAGCCGTCAGCGGCGAGGGACTGACGATCCTCTCGACGGCCGACGGCAAGGAGCTGTTTGACGCCAAGGACGTTCGCAACGTGGTCGGCCGCCCGGCCGTCACGACCAAGGCGATCATCGCCAGCGGCAACGGCGTGCTGTACCGCCTGACGCTGGACAACTACACGCTGAGCACCGTGGACCTGTCCGACCCGACCGGCCTGCTGGGCAACCTGGTCGCCTCCGACGGCAAGCTGGTGGTGGCCAACGCAGCCGGCGTGTGCGCGTACTTCAAGTACGAGGTCGCCCGCGACCGTCTGACCGCCGACATGGCCAAGCCGGAGAACGCCTCCCGCAAGATCGACCTGATGATCAACAGGGCTCAGCTCGCGTTCAACGCCAAGCGGTTCACGGAGGCCATCACGGATTACCAGGCCGCCGAGGCCGCCAGCGGCGAGGGCGCGAAGAACCCCGCCATCGCCACGGGGCTCTACCGGTCCTACGTGTCCAACGGCAACTACAGCGAGAAGCCCGAGGCGATGATCGAGCAGTTCCTGAACGCCCAGAAGTACGCCGGCACCCCGACGGAGAAGGCGCAAATGAAGCTCCGCCTGGCCAAGGCCTACGAGCGGGCGGGCCAGCTCACGACGGCCGCCGCGTCGGCACAGGAAATGGCCGAGCAGTTCCCCAATGAGCTTCTGGTCGACGTCGAGGTCGGGCCCAAGGCCGATGACCAGGCGCGGTTCGGCCCCAAGGATCCCACCCGCCTGGCGACCGTCATCGCTAAGGACTTCCTGGGCAAGCTAATCGCCAGGCACGGGCGGGCCTGCTACGCCTCGTTTGACGCCCTGGCCGAGGAGGAGTACAAGAAGCAGCTAGCCGCGGGCAATCCGGAGGCGCTGGAGGCCGTCGAGCAGCGCTGGCCCAATAGCGCGGTGGCCTACGACGCCGTCTTCGCGGCGGCGGAGATCAACTACAAGTCGGCCCTTTCCGCCGGCGGGCAGGATACCAAGTTCCAGGAACAGGCGGTGCGGTTGCTGACCAAGGTCAGCAACGAGCCGACCGCGCCCAAGCGCGTCTCGGCGACCGTGGCTCTGGCCGACATCTACGCGCGGCAGGGGAGCAAGGCGTACGTCGCCTACCTGCTTGGCCCGCTGCGCGAACTGGCCGACACGGCGCCGCAGACCGAAGTCGCCTTCGCCGACGTAAAGGGCAAGCTCGGCGAGATGATCAAGAAGATCGACGGCGGGAACCTGCCCAAGCTGCCGGCGGCGATCACGGCCATCAGCGCCATTGAGACCCCCCTGCGCGAGATATTCACGGCCGCCGACGCGGACCTGTTCATCCTGCGCGACCAGGACTACAACCCGATCCGCATCGGGGAGACCATCGCGGTGCTACAGGGCAACCGGGTGATACTGGCCAACACGGCCGCCAACACCGAGAAGGAGGCCCTGGCCAACTGGAGCGGTCTGACGACGGCCGACGCCGCGACGTTCCGCCAGCGGCAGATGCCGCCCGCGACGGGCCTTGTGGCCGGCCTCAGCGCCGACGGCGCGATCCTGGCCGTCGCCAACCACGATTCGGTCACCGGCCTGGAGATCAGCACCGCGAAGATCAAGTGGCGGGTCGAGCGGATGAACGACGTGGGCCTGAGCGGCGCGCAGATCCTGACCATAGGCGCCGGCAAGCTCGTCGCAATCGACCAGATGGGCAAGATGACCTGCGTCGACCTGTCCAACGGGAGCAACCCATGGCAGGCATCGCTGCGGTACAACCGCAACATGGGCCAGATCGGCCTGCCGCAGATCGGCGGCGGGATGGTCGCCCTGACGTACAACAACATGCGGAAGCTGGCGGTCTACAACCTGGACAACGGGAAGATCCTCCAGGAGTGGGACGCCAACAAGGGATGCGACGCCATGATTACGCCGGACGGGCTGCTGGTGACGTTCCTCGACGGCGAGCTTGCGGTCCGCGAGAGGGACCGGCTGGACAAGCCTCTGTGGACCCGCACGCTTCCCAACGCCGGGGCGACGGCCGCCGGCGGCCAGGGCGCCGGCCTGCTGGCCGTCTCGCACGACAGGATCGCGGTCGTGCCAAACCGCATGGGCACGACCATCGAGGTCCTGCCGATCAACGGCGGCGGAAAGGTCGCAACCACGCTGCGGACGCTGGAGACCAGCGGCATGCAGTCGTTCCCGGTCATGGGCGCGTTCGACGCGTCGGGCGACCTGTACGTGGCGTGCTCTGTGCAGTTCGTCAACGCGCCGCGGGCGTATGCAAGCCAGCCCATCTACGCCCGCCAGGCCCTGAGCCTCCAGAAGTTCCCGTCAGACGGCAAGGGCGCGGCCTGGACGCGCACATTCGAGGTGGACACGCAGTTCGGGGGCTCGATCATCGTGCCGCTGGCCATCACGGCCAAGCACGTGGCGCTGACCGTGAAGAACAACCCGAACATGCCTGCCGCCGGCTCGTCGTTCACCTACGTCATGGACGCCTCCGACGGCAAGATAGTTGACAAGATAAACCTGCTCGGGCGCAACGGCGGCGAGGGCAAGATCGACCGCCTGCGTTTCGGCGGCATCGGCCCGGCCGTCGTCACAAACGGCCGTCTGAGCGTTGAAACCCTGGAAGGAGTGTCCGTCTATGGAAAATGAGCGGACCGGAACGACGCGGCGCGGCTTGTTGACGCCCTGCGGCGCACTGGCCATCGCGATGGCCGTGCTGATTCCCCTTGGCATGGGCCCCTCGCGGCAGGCTATGGGGGCGGCCCCGGGGCCGGTGCTGCCCAAGATGATGGACAAGTCCACCGTCGACGCCATCGACAAGGGCCTGAACTACCTGGCCAAGACGCAGCGCCCCGACGGCCAGTGGTACCCCAGCGGGGGCTACGGGTCGTACCCGACGGCGGTCACGGCCATCGCCGGCCTGGCGCTCATCGCGGGCGGCTCGACGCCCGAATCCGGCCCGTACGCCAAGAACGTGCGGAAGGCGATGTTCTACTTCATCCGCGCCGCCGAGGCCGACAAGGACGGCCTGATCGCCACGCAGAGCGAGGGCCGGTCGATGCACGGACACGGCTTCGCGCTGCTGTTCCTGGCCCAGTGCTACGGCATGGACCTGGACGAGAAGACCGAGAAGCGCCTCAAGAACGTCCTGGACCGCGCGGTGTCCGTCACCCAGAGGTCGCAGAGCGACAACGGCCCGGCGGTCAACCACGCGGGCGGCTGGCTCTACACGCCCGAGAGCGGCGGCGACGAAGGCTCGGTCACCGTGACGCAGCTCCAGGCCCTGCGGGCGTGCCGCAACGTCGGCATCAAGGTCAACAAGGCCACGATCGAGCGTGCTGTGGCCTATCTCAAGTGCTGCCAGAACGCCGACGGCGGCATCAGCTACAACTACGCGGGGCGCGGCTCCGGCAGCCGTCCGCCGATCTCCGCGGCGGCCATCGCCTGCTTCTACGCGGCCGGCGTCTACGACCGCGAAAGCGGCGGCACGGGCAAGGAGGCCGAGATGGTCGCCAAGCTCATCAAGTTCTGCCAGAGCCACGTCAACGTCGAGGGCGGCGAGGTGAGCGGCCACTACTTCTACGCCCACATGTACTATGCCGAGGCGATGTACCAGCGCGGCGGCAAGGACTGGGAGACCTACTACCCGAAGATCCGCGACAAGCTCATCAACACCCAGTCCCCAGACGGCAGCTGGAACGGCGACAGCGTCGGCACGACCTACGGCACGGGCATCGCCTGCCTGATACTCCAGCTACCCTACGGATACCTGCCCATCTGCCAGAGGTAGCGCGCGAAGGCATTTGCCGCGCCTGGCCCGACGACCCGGCGCGACACGGACTCTTGATAAGGCAACCAAGGACCCCAGGTAACAGTGAAAACGCAAAGTTTTCAAAGGAGACGAAGGTGACAAACGTGAATTCGCCCAGTGGCGCGCCGGCGTTGGCGCAGGACGACATCCAGGCCGCCCAGCGCCTGACCAAGGCCTACCAGACGATCCGCACGGAAATGGCCAAGGCCATCGTGGGGCAGGAGGAAGTGCTCGAGGAACTGCTGATGTGCATCTTTGCCCGAGGCCACGCCATCCTGGAGGGCGTGCCGGGCCTGGCCAAGACGCTGATGGTCTCGTCGCTGGCCCAGTGCATGGACCTCAAGTTCGCCCGCATCCAGTTCACCCCCGACCTGATGCCCTCCGACATCACGGGCACCGAGGTCATCCAGGAGGACCGCGCAACCGGGCACCGCGAGTTCAAGTTCCTCTCCGGCCCGATCTTCAACAACGTGATCCTGGCCGACGAGATCAACCGCACCCCGCCCAAGACCCAGGCCGCGCTGCTGGAGGCCATGCAGGAGCGGCAGGTGACCACGGGCGGCACGCGGAGGCCGATGCTCGACCCGTTCTTCGTGCTGGCCACGCAGAACCCAATCGAGCAGGAAGGCACCTACCCGCTGCCCGAGGCGCAGCAGGACAGGTTCATGTTCAAGATCTTCGTCAAGTACCCCAAGTGGCAGGAGGAGTTCGACATCGTCCGCCTGACCACCGCCATCCAGCAGGTGCAGCTCACCCGGGTGCTGGACGGCCCGGAGATCATCAGGCTCCAGGAGATCATCCGCCGGGTGCCGGCGGCCGACCACATCATCCAGTACGCGATGCGGCTGGTCCGCGCGACGCGCATCCTCGAAGGCGACGTGCCGGACGTGGTCAAGAGCTACGTGTCGTGGGGCGCCGGCCCCCGCGCCTGCCAGTACCTGATCCTCGGCGGCAAGGTCCGCGCCGTGCTGCACGGGCGGTTCCACGTCTCGACGGAGGACATCCAGGCGGTCGCCCGGCCGGTGCTGCGCCACCGCATCGTGACCAACTTCAACGCCGACGCCGAGGGCTTCACCACCGACAAGATCATCGAGCGCCTGCTCGAGATCGTGCCGGCCCAGGAGAGCGCCATCGCGGCCAACCCAAAGACCGCCAAGGCGGTGTCGTAGATTGCAGATTGCGGATTGTGGATTGCGGATTGCGGATTGAACGGCCCAGAAACGGCCGGTCGCGGATTGGTGGAAATCCGCAGTCCGCAATTCGCAATCCGCAATGAGCATTGGAAGAGCCAATAATGACGACTGAACTGACCAAGTACCTGGACCCGAAGGTCCTGGCGAAGATCACCCGCCTGGACCTTCAGGCGCGGCTGGTGGTGGAAGGGTTCATCAGCGGCATGCACCGCAGCCCGTTCCACGGCTTCAGCGTGGAGTTCGCCACTCACCGCGAGTACGCCCCCGGCGACGACCTCAAGCACCTTGACTGGAAGGTTCACGCCAAGACTGACCGCCTCTACATCAAGCAGTACGAAGAGGAGACCAACCTCAAGGCCACCTTCATCCTCGACGCCAGCGAGTCGATGCACTACAAGTGCGACAACCCCGCCGCGATGAGCAAGTACCAGTACGCGGCGGCCGTGGCGGCGAGCCTTGGGTTCCTCCTCCTCCAGCAGCAGGACGCTGTGGGCCTGGCGGTCTTCGACGAGGACGTCAAGCAGTACCTGCCGGCCTCGGCCAACCCCAACCAGATCAAGTCGCTGGTCCACGCGATGGACATCGTGGAGCTCAAGGCCAAGACCTCCATCGAGTACATCTGCCACAGCCTGGCGGAGAAGCTCGCCCGCAGGGGCCTGGTGTGCCTGGTCAGCGACCTGTTCACGGACGTCGACGGCCTCCTGCGCGGCCTACAGCACTTCCGCCACTACGACCACGAGGTGATGGTCATGCACATCATGGACGTCGATGAGCTGACCTTCCCGTTCCAGGGCAACACGCTCTTCCGCGGGCTGGAGCAGACCGGCAAGCTGACCATCGAGCCGCGGGCGCTCCGCAAGGCGTACCTGGAGTGCGTGGACGAGTTCTGCCGCGACGTGAAACGCAAGTGCATCGCCAACCGCATCGACTACAAGCTGATCTCGACGGCCGACCACCTTGACGCGGCCTTGCTGGCGTTCCTGGCCGCTCGCGCCGCCGCGGCGCGCAAGGCAGGATCAAAGAGATGAGCGGCAACGTGCTGCGAGAAGCCACAAGGTGACCAGAAATGAAAGAACCAAACCAGAGTGCTGCCAATGAAGACATGCGGAAGCGCATGGCCACGGCTCGGTATGAAGCACAGTGTCGATTGGTTCTGGCTGCAGCCTCCATTCACTTCAGCGCCGTTGTCTCGTTTGCCCGCGACGCGGTCAAAACAACATTGCTCATCAATGGTGGTGCGGCCGTTGCGATCTTGACTAAGTTGGGTTCGGCCAGTTACTCCGCTGACTATTTCAAGTGGAGTCTGTTGACGTATGCATGTGGCGTTCTTGCCGCAGCGATAGCGTCTGGTCTAGCGTACTTTGCACAAAGATCTATTGCAGAGAGGGAACTTCAAGGCGCGATCCGCGTTACAGACCCTTCGACGCTTGAAGGGCTGACCGCGGTTAAGAAGTCTGGTTGCGAGAAATGGCTTCTTCGCATCACGATGGCTCTGATTGCGATCTCGTGTTTGCTCTTCGCCGCAGGATCCTTCATTGCCGCATGGTATTTCCAGCCTGTTCCTGCATGGAGCGTGTCCTAACTAATCCGATGCCCGCCCGCAAGGCGGGCGACAGGATGTAAGAGAGAGCGAGAACGATGCCCTTTATCCACCCCGCGATATTCTGGACTGGAATGGCCCTGGCCTCCATCCCGATCATCATCCACCTGCTCAACCGGCGGCGGTTCCGCATCCGGGAGTGGGCGGCGATGAAGTTCCTGCTGGAGTCGGTCCGCAAGAACCGCCGGCGCATACGCATCGAGGAGATCATACTCCTTGCCCTGCGGACGCTGGTGCTCGTGCTGCTGGCGACGGCCATCGCCCGCTTCACCGGCTGCGGCGAGACGGCCGGAGGCTCGACCACCAAGGGCTCATCCGCGGTCGTCTACATACTCGACGACAGCCCGTCGATGGGCCAACGGCTTGGCTCCGGAAGCCTGTTCTCGGCCGCCGCCACCGAGCTGGCCGAAACCGTCAGGGACCCCAAGCGGACCCCCGACGGCGACAGGCTGGCCATACTGCTGACCAGCGATCCGCCGGCATCCGGCGAGGACAAGAAGATCGAGGCCTTCCTCGACCTCAAGCTCGTCGAGAAGAACATCAAGGAAACCACCGTCAGGCGCATCCAGGCCCTGACCCCCTCCGGCAAGCGCGGCAAGCTCATCGACGCCATGACGACGGCCGAGCGGATTCTCCAGGACAAGACGCTCACCAACAAGCGGGTCGTCATCATCAGCGACTTCCGCAAGTTCGATTTC
Organism: Phycisphaerae bacterium; assembly: GCA_041946855.1. Classification (GTDB taxonomy): domain Bacteria; phylum Planctomycetota; class Phycisphaerae; order SM23-33; family SM23-33; genus JBHGBE01. The sequence goes on from JBHGBE010000048.1 coordinate 15,882, forward strand.
GGGCGCGACCAGGTCGAGGCGATCCGCAAGAAGTTCCGCGACCTGCGCGACGCCGGGGTGAAGGTGACGGCGATGGACTACGGCCGCGACGGCAAGGCCAACCTCACCGTCGAAAGCATCGAGATGACGGACAAGTTCGCCGTGGCCAAGCAGCCGGTACACCTTCGCCTGACGGTCCGCAACAACGGCGTGGCCAGGGCCGAGAACGTGAGCGTCGGCCTGAAGATCAGGTATCCCTTCGCGCAGGCGGACCGCAACGAGCTGGACGGCATCGACCTGCCTGCCCAGTCGCTCAAGGCCGTCGAGCCGCAGGACACGGCCTCGATGGAGATACAGGTCAGTCCGCCGCAGGCGGGGCCGGCCGTCGTCAGCGCGACGTTGGGCGGCGACGATCTGCTGGGCGACAACACGGCCGGCATCGCCATGGACGTGCGGGACGCCATACACGTGCTGGTGATCGACGGCAACTACGACCTGACCAACCCGCTGGCGGACGAGTCGTACTTCTTCACCTTCGCCGTCGACCCCAACCGCAACGGCTCCTACGGGTGCAAGCCCGAGGTCGTCAGCCCCGACAACTTCGGGACGGCGCAGTTGGACGACTACGACCTGATAGTGATGATGAACCTGCCGCTGTTCCCCAGCGCCACCGACAAGGGGGCCGTCACGTACCCGCAGCTTGAGGCGTTGGAGAAGTACGTCGCCGGCGGGGGCGGGCTGGCGATCTTCACCGGCGACAAGATCAGCACCGAGTTCTACGGCCCGACCGACCCCGACCGCGGCCTGGGGCGCTTCTACAACCACGGGGCGGGCCTGCTGCCGATGCCCGTGGGCGCGCAGGTCGGCGACCCGTCCAACCTGGACAACTTCTTCCGCATCGACCCCAAGACCATAGCGGCCGAGAGCCTGCTGACCACCTTCAGCAAGCTCCGCAACGAGGGCGTGGACCCGACGGGCCTGATCCGCGTCTTCGCCTTCAACCAGGCGATGGAGGGCGCGACGCTGGCGGCCACGCGGAGCTTCAAGCCCGCGCGGGTGCTGGCGCGGTTCAACGACCCCAAGACCTCGCCCGCCATCGTCGCCCGCGAGTACGGCAAGGGCACGGTGGTGCTCTTCTGCACGACTGCCAGCCTGCGGTGGAACGACTGGTGCATCGACGAGGTCGGCACCTACGCCGCCACGATGAACGACATGCTCACGTACCTGGCCAGGCCGCTGCGGGCGGAGCTGACGGGCCTCGTGGGCGAGCCGATCCTCTACGACGTGCCGCCCAGGCTCAAGGAGGCCAAGGCCACCCTCCGTTGCGTGCCGCTGTTCCCGTCGGCGGAGGACATCGCCCTGGCGGGCGTCGATCCCGACAGGCCCTCGCTCCTCAAGTACGACAGGGCCGTCATCGCCGGCACGTACTGGCTGCGGCTGGAGATGCCAGACAAGTCTGTCCGCAACGTGCTCTACTCGCAGAACGTTGACCCGGCAGAGGGTCGGCTGGAGCCGGGCCACCGGCCGGAGATCACGGCGGCCTTCGGCGGCAATGAGAAGGACTACACGTACGTGGACCGCACCGGCGGGCCGCAGAGCGACGTGGCCGCCTCGCTTTCGGACAAGGAATACTGGATGTACCTCATCGCGGCGATGCTGGTGCTCATGGCGGCCGAGACATTCCTCGGCCAGCGGTTCGGCCACTACGCGACCTGAGTTCGGGAAATCCATCAGGACCACAAGCAGGTAACTATGAACACGATTGCACAAGCCCTGTTGGGCCAGGCGGGCCAGGACGCCCAGAGCGCGGGCTGGCGCATCGCCCTGGCCAGCGACTACAACAACTACGTCAAGTTCGCTCTGTTCCTGGTCTGCGCGGCGATGATCTACCTGACCGTCCGCTCATACCTGCGCGAAGGCGACCACAAGCCCAGCATCAAGCTGGGCCTGGCGGCCATCCGCATGGCCGTCATCATCCTGGTGTTCCTGATCATCTTCCGCCCGGCCATCGTGCTGCGCTCGACGTGGACACTGTACAGCAACGCGCTGGTCCTGCTGGACGACAGCATGTCGATGGGCTTCAAGGACCGCTACGCCGACCCGGAGGACGCCAAGAAGCTGGCCGCCGCGCTGGGCGTCCGCGAGGCCGAGCTGCGGAACCTCACGCGCATGGACATCATGAAGAAGCTCATGGAGCCGGTCATGGTGAAGCTGGCCAAGGACCATCCGGAGGAGATCTGGCGCTTCGGCGTCGTCGGCGAGAAGTACACCGAGCGCATGGGGCCGCCGATTGAGGACGTCCTGAGCATCGACAAGAAGGCCCTCAATCAGCCCACCTCCGCTCCGGCCAACATCGGCAAGTACCTCCTGGCCCTCACGGCCAAGGGCCTTGAGACGAACATTCCCAGCGCCATCCGCGCCTCCATCGACGCCCTCCAGGGCAAGCGGGCGTGCATCGTCCTGGTCAGCGACGGGCGGATGACCGCCGAGAACATCTCAAGCCGCATGTCGGCCGTGCGCGACTACGCCACGCAGCGCGGCATCGCCATCTACACGGTTACCGTCGGCGACAAGGTGCCTCCCAAGAGCATCAACGTTGCCGGCCTCCAGGCCCCGCGCGACGTCCGCAAGGACGCCTCCATCACGTTCATCGCCAAGCTGACGCAGCGCGGCATGACCGGCCAGAGCGTCAACCTCAAGCTCCAGTGCCGCAAGGCCGACGAGGACGCCAAGGCCTTCACCGACGTCAAGACCCAGGCAGTCAAGCTGGAGGGCGTCGAGGGGCAAAACGGCGAGGCGTCACACGGCGACCAGCAGGTCGAGATGACCGTCGAGGCCCAGAAAGAAGGCGACTACGTCTACCGCGTCATCGTGGACTACCCCTCCGAGGACCTGGCGGCCGAGCCCCAGCCGGCCGAGATAAGCCTCAAGGTCAGCGACAAGCAGCTTCGCGTGCTCCTTGTCAGCGGCGACGCGGGCCATGAGTTCCAGTACCTCAAGAACTACTTCCTCAGCCAGCCGGAGATATACAAGCTCAGCGTCTGGCAGGAGAACGCCGACCCCGAGGTCAACCAGGCCTCCTCGACGGGCATGAAGCTGACCTCCTTCCCCAACAGCCGCGAGGCGATCATGGGCTCGGCCATCGGCGCTACCGACGGCGTCCCGACGACCCAGGACTCCGGCGCCGGGCCGGGCAAGTACCCCGGCTACGATGTCGTCATCCTCTACGACCCCCAGCCGACGGCCGGCGGATTCGACAAGACCTTCTGCGCCAACCTGAAGGAGGCGGTGGACCTGCACGGGCTGGGCCTGTGCTACATCGCCGGCAACAAGTACTCCGTGACTACGCTGGCCACCAACAACGAGGACTACAAGCCGCTCCGCGACATGATGCCCGTGCAGCTCAGCCCACGCGAGGTGCCCGACCTGGTCAGCGACAAGAAGCCCGAGCCCTTCCAGATGAGGATCACCGGCTACGGCTTCGACCACCCGATCATGCGCCTGGGCGCGTCGACCGAGGACACCGCCAAGATATGGGAGAACATGCCGGGCATCTTCTGGTCGCACCAGCTCCTGCGGATCAAGCCGACCGCCCGCGTGCTGGCGGAGAACTCCAACGACATGCGCCGCCTGGACCGCAACATCGCCGAGCCCCTGATCGTGGCGATGCCCGTCGGACGCGGCCGCGTGCTGTACATGAACACCGATGAGACCTGGCGCTGGCGATTCCTGGAGGACGCCAAGGAGTACCGCCTGTTCTGGTCCAACGTGGCCAAGTACCTCACGCCGACCAACGCCCGCAACGTCATTATCTCCACCGGCGGCGACAAGTTCCCCGCCGGCGAGAAGATCACTGTCGAGGTCGAGGCCTACGACAGCGACTGGAAGGAGCTGAAGGACCCCAGCTACAAGATCGTGATGATCGACAAGGCAACCGGCGACAAGCACGATATCACGCTCGAGGCCGTGCCGGACAAGCCCGGCCGGTACAAGGGCGCCATACCCGCCGCGCTGACCGCCCACGTCGGCAGGTTCGAGCTGACCAACCCGGCGCTCAAGCCCGACCAGATCGAGCCCAAGGAGCTCAAGATCGAGCTCCCGCAGGCGGAGGCGGCCAGGCCCGAGTCGGACCCGGTAACGATGATGAACATCGCCAGCAAGCCCGACTTCGCGATAGGCATCGCGGACGCGGCGAAGCTGGCGGACATGGTGCCCACCGGCAAGTTGCAGGCCTTCCGCGACCAGCACAGCGAGCTGTGGGACCGGGAATGGCCGCTGCACTTCAGCATCTTAGGCTGGGACGCGACGATCAACCTGACGATCCTGCTGATCGTGATGCTGCTTACGATCGAGTGGGTGCTTCGCAAAGTGTACAACATGGCCTGATTTTGCTGCATTATTTCGCGGTCTGGTGCGTTATGCCCCCTGACGCAGCCATGGGGCCCCGGCGGGCCAAAAGGACGGAAGAAAGGCCCTCCGGAACTTCCGCCCGGACTTAGGAACGGAAAGAAACGATGCGTCAAGACGACCTCCTTGAATCGACTGTTCGCGGCAAGCTTGGCGGCCTGAGGATGGAGATCAAGGGCCGGCTGGCCGGCGAGGGCATCGCCTGGGTGGCGCTGGCCCTGGTGGGCCTGGTGCTGGCCACGTTCATTTTCGACTACCTGATGCGCCTCCCGACGGGCCTGCGGGCGTTCCTGATGGCCGCGGCGCTCTGCGGCGTGGCCTACGTCGCCTGGCGGCGTCTGGTGGCGCCGCTTCAGGTGCCGATGGACGAGGACGCCCTGGCCCTGCTTGTCGAGCGAAAGTGGAAGGACCTTGGCGACCGCCTCATAAGCGCCATCCAGTTCAGCCGAGCGGCGGAACTGGCGCCGGGCACCAGCGAGGCGATGATCCGCCACATGGCCGGCGAGGCCAACGCCAGGGCCGCCGCGCTGCGGTTCGGGCAGGTCGTCGAGCGGCGGGTGCTGTGGCGGACGGTCTGGGCGTCGGTCCTGGCCGTCGCGCTGCTGGCGGGGCTGTGCGTCTGGCAGTCCAACCTGATGGGGATATGGTTCCAGCGGAACGTCCTCTTCGGCGACGTCGCCTGGCCGCAGGACACGTATCTGAAGGTCGCCAAGTACACCACTGGCGAGGGCGCCGCCATCCGCACTACCTGGCTGGCCGACAAGGACGGCAATGCCCTGATCGGCTACGGGCCGAAGGACGAGCAGGGCAACGACCTGCCGCTTGAGAAGGACCCTGATCCGCTGGTCCTCCGCGGCGACCCGATGACGGTCACCGTCGCGGTCGACGACCGCGTGTCCAAGGTGGTCCCGCAGTACGTCGTCTTCCACGCGAACTATCCGTCCGTGGGGCCGACAGAGGAGCAGGCGGCGGTCATCCACCCGCCCGAGAACGCCCCCGAGCCGTTCAACCACATTCACACCTACGAAAAGAAGTTCGAGAACGTCGGCGAGGAGTTCACCTTCTACGTCACCGGCGGCGACGACGCGATGGACCGCGACCGCAGGCACCAGGTCCGGCTGGTCGACCCGCCGATGCTCCACGGCATGGAGTTCAAGATCGACTACCCGGAGTACATGAAGCGCAAGCCCACCGAGTTTGAGCTGGTCAAGGGGCTGATGACCGTGCCGCTGGGGTCCGACGTGACCATCCGCGGCATCGCCAACAAGGAGCTCAAGTCCGCCAGGCTCGTCATCGAGGGCAAGGAGCAGCCGGCCACGGTCACCGACGTGGCGGACGTGGGGCCCAGGCGCGGCGTGATCGGCCGGTTCACCGTCCTTGGCCCCAACAGCCTGGGCAAGCAGACGCTGAAGGTGGCGATGGTCGATTCGGCCGGGTACGCCAATCTGCGCGGCACGGTCTACGAGATCCAGGTCCAGCCTGACCTGGCGCCTGAGGTGACCATCAAGCCGCGCGGCATCGGCAACGGCGTGACCTACAGGGCGATCGTCCCGCTGTCGCTGACGGTGCGGGACGACAACGGCGTCATGGACGTCGGCGTGGCGGTGAACGTCCCCCAGCCGTCGGCCGCCACCCAGACCTCGCGCCCGGCCTCGGCCCCCGCGCCCGCGACGGCCACGACCAGGCCGGTCCGCCACTCGGGCAAGCTGGTGAGCGTCGAGCCGCTTCCGACCGGCCAGAAGGAGTACCAGAACAACACCTTCGCCTACGACCTGGACGACCTTGCCGAGAAGCCGCGCGTGGGCGACATCATCCAGGTATACGCCGAGGCCGTCGACACGATGGACAGGGCCCTTGGCGGGCCCAACAAGAAGACGGCCGTAATGGACCTTCGGATCATGTCCCCCGAGGACATCCGGGGGGACCTGGCCCGCCGCATGAATGAGATCGCGACGGCATTCTTCCAGGGCGCGATGGTCGCCCAGAAGACGGCCGTCGAGAAGATCGAGACCGTCGCCAAGGCCCTCGAGGACAACAAGACGCCCGACGACATGCGCCTGTTCCTGGCGACCTCGCGCGACGGCGAGGTCGCGGTCGCCACGCAGGTGCTCGCCACCGCGGAACAGTGGGAGGAGATCTACCAGGAGATGCTCAACAACCGCGTCTTCGAGGAGATCCAGCCCCGGGTCAGGCGCGTTGCGGACGGCCTGCGCAACCTGTCGCAGCCCCTCCAGGAGTCGACGGCCCTGATCAGCAGGATGGTCGCGGCCATCGACGCGGGCAAGGCGACGACCATAGACCTCAGCAGGGACGCCAACGACGCCATGTCCAGGGAGCAGGACATCGCGGCGAACATGGACGCCCTGTACAAGGACATGAGCGAGATATTCACCCGCGGCGAGATCATCAACCGCGTGGAGATCATCAAGCGCGTGTGGGGAGTCGTGATAGACAAGACGGATAAGGCGATGGGAGACGCCGCCAGCTCCGTCATGGGCACGACGCTACCAAAGCCGACGCCCGCTCCGGAGCCGACAAAGGCGCCGGCCCCGGCCGCCACTCAGACCAGCATGCCCGCAACGTCGGGCGCGAAATAGAGAAAGGGAAGAGGCCCCTCCAGAGGGCGTCCTCAAAAGGAGCAATCGCATGAACAAGGCAAAGATGATCGTGACGCTGGCCGCGGCGGCCTGCTTCGTCTGGTCGGGCCTCGCGATGGCCGACACGCCGGCCCCGTCGCCCACGCCGGGAGATGTGACCAGCATCGTCGCGCCCGTCAAGATGACCAAGCAGGAGTTCGAGAGCCTGCTCCAGAAGATGACGGAGGTGGCCGCGATGGTCGAGAAGACCGACCCGGAGTCGGCCAAGGCCATCCGCGCGGCCGTCGACAAGGCCGGCAGGCTCGACATCAAGACCAACATGGGCGAAGTCATCACCCTCCTGACCAAGAGCCTCTCCCAGGCGAGGGTGGTGGAGGGCGACGTCCAGAAGGCCCTTGACGAGATACTCCAGGCGCTGAAGAACCCCGGCTTGGAGGCCGACAAGCGCAAGGAGTACCTCGACTGGCTCAAGGCCATGATCGACAAGGTCGACAAGATGATCGAGAAGCAGAAGGACCTTGAGAAGCAGTCGGCCGAGAACGTCAACCCCTCCTCCAAGGAGGCCCAGCAGCTCGCGCAGCAGCTTGAGGACATCATCAAGGAGCAGCAGGGCCTGCTGGACCAGACGGGCAAGCTCGGGGAGGGCGACCCGGCCGCCAAGAAGATCGCCGACATGCGCGACGCCCTGGACGAGCTGATCAACAAGCAGGACAAGCTCTCCGAGGCCACGCCCAATTCCGATGTTGACAAGCGCCCGGCCCTGGGCGAGGCCCAGAAGCAGATCGAGAAGGCCACCAGCGACCTGAAGGAGAAGATGGACCAGGCCGCCAAGGATGACAAGCTCTCCGACGCCCTTGCCAAGGCCGGCGCGAACAAGGACGCCATGTCGCAGGCGTCGCAGTCCACCGGCAGCGCGGCCAAGGAGATGTCCAAGGCCGCCTCCGCCCTGTCCAAGAGCGACGCCGCCAAGGCAGGCGATCCGCAGGCCAACGCCGCCTCCGACCTCCGCGACGCAAAGGCGGCGCTGGACAAGGCCTTGGCCAAGCTGTCCGAGAAGACGCCGGGCGGCGAGCTCGCGCAGAAGCAGGGCGACCTGGCCGCCAAGACCGACAAGCTGGGTGACGCGATGGCCAAGCTGGCCGAGAAGGCCGGCGAGTCCGGCAAGCCAGGTGAGTCCGGAAAGCCCGGCGAATCCGGGAAGCCGGGTGAGTCCGGCAAACCAGGCGAGTCCGGCAAACCCGGCCAGAGCGGACAGTCCGGCCAGCCCAACATGTCCAAGGCCTCGCAGCAGATGTCCAAGGCCGCGCAGCAGTTGACGGCCCAGAACAACCCCAAGGCCGCCGAGCACCAGAAGGAGGCCATCAAGGAGCTGACCGGCAAGAAGCTTGAGCTCGCACAGCTTGTCCGCAAGCTCGAAGAGAAGCCCAAGACCTCTCCGGAGGCCCAGAAGCCCAAGCAGGACGAGTTGACCGCCGAGATCGAGAAGGCCAAGAAGGACATGGACGACCAGGAGAAGAAGCAGGGCAACAAGTCGCCCGGCAGCGACTCCATGTCCAAAGCCGGCAAAGGCTCCAAGAGCGCGTCGCAGAACCTCTCGCAGGGCAAGTCCTCCTCGGCCAACCAGGACCAGAAGGAAGTCATCGACGACCTGAAGAAGGCCAAGGACGACCTCCAGCAGGCCCAGGACGACGCCCAGAAGCAGGATGACGAGGAGAAGCTGGCGAAGATCGACGCCATGCTCAGCAAGATCCTGGAAGAGCAGAAGGTCTGCACCACCTCCACACGATCCGTCTACGCCAAGCGGACCGGCGAGAAGCTCTACGACCGCCAGGAGGTCCAGGAGCTCAACAGCCTGTCGAAGAAGGAAGGCGGGCTGGGCGACGAGGTCGGCAAGGTCCGCAAGCTGCTGACCGACGAGAACAAGACGGTCGTCTTCCCGGTGGTCCTCCAGGACGTCAACGACAAGCTGATTGACGTGCAGAAGAAGCTTTCCGAGAAGGACGCCGGCCAACTGACTCAGGCCACGCAGAAGGACATCGAGGACAGCCTCCAGAGCCTCATCGACGCCGTCCGCAAACAGCTCGCCGAGCACCGCCAGAAGAAGAAGGGCGGCGGCGGAGGCGGAGGCGGCGGAGGCGGCGGAGGCGGAAAGCCCCCGCTCATCCCGCCGGTGGCCGAGCTGAAGATGCTGCTGACCAAGCAGCTCATCATCAACCGCGGGACCGTCACGGTGGACGAACTCAACAAGAAGGGACTGCTTCCCAAGGCCGAGGCCGACACGAAGCACAAGCAACTTTCCGACGAGGAAATGAAGGTCCAGAAGCTCACCGATGACCTCAAGAAGAAGCTTTCTTCCGGCGGCGGCAACGCGCCGCCGCCTCCTCCGCCGGCGAACTGACGCCGGGAACCATTGTCCCTGAGAGGGGGGCACGACATGAAGAGGCAAGAAGCAGGACTGAGCACGGCATCGAAGATGGGTCTCCTCGTTGGAGGAGATCAAGCTGCTCCGCGAGGTGCAGTTGATCATCAACGACCGCACGGAGTTCCTTGACAAGCAGGTTTCCGCAGGCAAGCTATCCAGGGAAAAGTCAGCCGCCGAGAACAAGGCCCTGGCGGACAGCGAGAAGAAGATTCAGGACATGGCCGAGGAAATAAGGTCCAAGCTGCCGCGTTAACCCAGTAACCTGACCCAGTAACCATTGGGAGGCCGCAATATGAAGAAATTGGGACTGCTCGCAATCGGAATGTTGGCGATGTGCCTGGCCGCGTACACGGCCGTCGGCCAGACTGTCGGCGGAGGCGACGCGACCACCCCGCCCGCCGTCAAGCCGGACGATGCCGCGAAACCGGCCGAAGAGCCCAAGAAGGACGAGTCCGCGCTGGACGACCTTTCCCAGGTCCTTGAGAACATGACGCCCGAGGAGCTTCAGGCCCTCATCAAGAAGTCGGCCGAGGCCCGCCTGTCGGCCGAGCGCCAGCAGGTGGCGGCCGAGGTCCAGTCCAACGTCATGTTCGACGACCTGGCCAAGGACGCCGCGCTGAAGGCGCTTGAGGACAAGCCCGCCAACACGCAGAAGGACAACATCGAGCGGATCGCCAGGACGTTCGCGGCCGTCGATGAGCGCTTCGCGGCGGCCCTGAAGCTCTACGACGCCAAGGACTACGACAAGGCGGCCGAGGCGCTCAAGAAGCTGGTCAACACCAAGGAGATCAACTACTTCGGCGCGTGCAAGGGCTTCCTCATGGCCGACAGCCTGCACAAGGCCGGCCTTGCCATGCTTGGCACGCCCGACGCCGACAAGGAGAAGGCCGGTCGCGACAAGGTCTGGGCGGCCGTCGACGCCTACCGCGACATGCTCGAGAACATGCCCGACCGCGTGAGCTTCAGCGCATCGGCCGCCATCAACTGCGCCGACGCCTACGAGCGCCTCGGCCGCGGCATCTACGCGATGGAGATGTACGGCTTCTGCGTAAAGAACTTCGCCCTCACGCTGGACAAAGACCAGGTGGAGGCCATCGCCGCCAAGGTCGACAAGCTCACCGAGACCTACAAGGACCCGATGGCCAGCGTCTCAAGGATGATGGGCGACGTGAAGGACCGCCTCGCCAGGATCGATTCGGGCAAGGAAACGCAGCAGGCCCAGAAGGAGATCGTCGCGCTGCTGGAGGACCTCATCAAGACCACCGAGGAGAAGGCGCAGCAGCAGTCGTCCAGCCAGTCGCCCTCCAAGGGCAAGAAGCCCGGCGAAGGCCAGGGCCAGGGGCAGGGCGAGGGACAGGGCCAAGGCCAGGGCCAGGGCAAAGGCAAGGGCAGCAAGCCAACCGGCACGCGCCAGCCCTCCAGCCCCGCTCAGGTCAGCGCCATCCCCGGCGGCGGCGGCGGGCGCGAGCCCAAGGGCACCGAGATCCACACCGGCCGCGAAACCGGCGATTGGGCCGAGATGGCCCCGCGCGAGAAGGAAAAGATCACAGAGGCCGGCAAGAAGGTCATGTCCGACCGCTATCGCGACATGGTCCGCGACTACTTCCTCCGCCTGGCCGAGGAGAACCGCGCCGCGGAGAAATAGTCCGGGCGACCAGGCCGCGGAAGGCCAAGAGCATTACCACGGCGGCCTTGGACGGGCCGCCGTGTTGTTGGGACCGGTGAGTTGAAACCTTCAAGGGGATTACCATGAGGTCAGTGCTACCGGTATGCGCATTTGTGCTCGCGGCGCTCGCCGCGTGTGCCCTGGGCCAGGTTGGCCAAGGCTCGACCGGCCCGCAGGCCGGCCAGGCCGCCGCGCCGAAGACGGACATCGGCCAGCTCCTGGACGGGCTGAGCGACAAGGAGCTGGGCGAGCTTGTCGCCAGGGCCGCGCAGAGGCGACTGTCCGCGGAGCTTGCGCAGGCGGCGGATGAGATCCGCGACAGCCTGCTCTTTGACCAGAAGCAGAAGGACGCGGCGATCAAGCTGCTGGAAGCGCCTGCCGCGCCGACGATGAAGGACAACATCGACCGCATCGCCCGGGCCTTCGCGGCCGCCAAGGACGACTTTGCCAAGGCCCGCGCACTCCACGCCGCCGGCGACTACTCGCGGGCGGCCGAGGAGCTGCGGAAGCTCAGCGTCACCGGCGAGAGCGGCTATTACGGCGCGTGCAAGGCCCACCTCCTGGCCGATGCCCTGTACCGCGCGGCCGTCGCGGATGTCGGCTCGGCCGGCGCGGAAAAGGACCTCGCGGCGCGGCAGGGCGTGTGGCGGGCGATCGACGCCTGGCAGGAGCTGCTGGAGGCCATGCCGGACAAGGTGAGCTTCTCCGCGACGGCCGCCCTGAGCTGCGCCGAGGCGTACGAGAAGCTCGGGCGCGGCTTGTATGCCCTGCGGATGTACCGATTCATCCTGGTCAACTTCTCCATCGTGCTGGAGGGCGAGCAGGTCGAGACGATGGCCGGCAGGGCGCAGGAGCTGGCGGATGTGTACGCCGATCCGCTTGCCTCGGCGGGCAAGTGGATGGGCCAGGTCAGCAAGCGCCTGGACGACATCGATAGCGGCGCGGCCACGCAGAAGCGCGAGAACGAGATCGTCGCGCTCCTGGAGGACCTGATAAAGAACATCGAGGAACAGCCGCAGCCCCCCGGGCCGAGAGGGGGCGGCCGCGGCGGCGGCAGTCCTGGCGGCATAGGCGGTCCGGCCGGCGAGAGCACCATCCCGGGAGGTGGTGGCCGCAGGACGCCCGGCGGCGTTGAAAGGCCCGACAATGCCACGGATCGGCCGCTGGTTCGCGCCGCGCAGAGGCAGAAGCTCGTCGAGATGGGCCGACGCATCATGTCGGAGCGCCATCGCGACATCATCCGCGACTATTTCCTACGGCTTGCCGAGCAGAGGAGGAACCAGGACAGATAGTCCGCGCGGCGTCCCGGAATCACCGGCCGGCGGTCGCCATTGACCACTACCGCCGGCCGGCAGAAAGGTAGTACAATACTCGATATGAAACACGCACTGATGTTCGGGTTTGCCCTGCTGCTGGCGGCCGCCGCGCCGGCCGGCGAACGGGTCAGCGCCATCGACGCCCGGATCTTCGACGGCAGCAAGGTCGTCGTCACGGCCGACAAGGTCGAGATCACCCTCGAGGGCGGCAAGAAGGAGTCGCTCCCGCGCGGCGACGTGGCGGAGATCGTCCTGGCCAAGGCCGACAACCCGCTGGCCAGGAAGGGCCAGGCGGTGCTCCTGACCGTGGGCGGCGGGCAGCTTGCGGTCGGCTCGGTGGCGCTTGCCGGCTCGAAGTTGACCTTCGCCAACACGCTCCTGGGGGCCACGGAGATCCCGCTCGACGGGGCCTCCGCGATCTTCACTCCCGACGAGAAGGCCACGCCGCAGCAGGTCATGCAGCGCTGCGCCGAGCTGAAGTACGGCAACGCACAGCGCGACATGCTGGTCATCGCCAAGGCCGAGACCGACTGGCTGCCGGCCGAGGGAGTCATCAAGGCCATCGGCGACCAGGACATCACCTTCACCTTCGGCGACAGCGACAGGCTTGTCCCCCGCAAGACGGTGCGTGCGGTTTACATGGCCGCCATGGGAGCGCCCAAGTCCGCCGCCGCGGGCACGATCACCGGCGTGGACGGCTCCAGCGTTCCCTTCGCCTCGCTGACGATGGATGACAAGTCGCTCGACGTGGACATCCCAGGCATCGGCAAGAAGAAGCTCAACCGCGCGGACGTCGCGTCCATCCGCTTCACTTCGGAACGGGTGGTGGACCTCGCCGACCTCAAGCCCGCCGAGGTCAAGGAGCACGGCCTGTTCGACAGGGCCTTCCCGCACCGGCTCAACCGCTCGGCCGGCGGCAAGGAGATCAAGCTCGGCGGCGAGACCTTCGCCACGGGCCTGGGCCTGCACAGCTTCTGCGAGCTGACGTACGACCTGGGCGGGGCCTACGCGACGTTCGTGGCGGTAGTGGGCATCGACGACGCGGTCCGGCCATCGGGCGACGCGACAGTGACGTTCCTGGGCGACGGCAAGGACCTTCAGACGGCCGATGGCGGGCAGCAGAAGTCGATCCAGGTCACGGGCAAGGACAAGCCGCAACTCGTGCGCCTGAAGCTCGCGGGCGTCAAGAAGTTCACCATCCGCGTGGACTTCGGCGCCGACGGCGTGGACGTGGCCGACCACGTGGACCTCGGCGCGGCGAGGCTCATAAAGTAATCTCAACACGAAGGCACGAAGACACGAAGCTCCTCTGTGCCTTCGTGCCTTTGTGTTCAGTTCTTCGGGACTATCATCGCGTGCAGCCCCGGTGCAATCAGCGGCGAGGCATCCTTCGCCCCCGGCGTCTGCGGCTTGGGCCTGTAATCCGTGGCGAAATAGATCACGCCATCGGCCACGGCCATCTCGCCCGAAAGTGGATCATCGAGCAGCAGCGTCCACAGCCGCTTGGAGGTCTTGATGTCGAAGGCGAACATGGCGATCTCGCTGGCCGCGTAGAGCGTGCCGCCGGAGACGCTCCACCACGTGAAGCCCCAGACCACCGGCTTGACGTCGCCGGTGTCGGCCATGCCGGCCGCCTTGCGCTGAGCTTCGTCCATTGCCACGCCCATGTCGAGGTTGAGCACCCTCATGTCGCCCTTCCTGAGGTCGTACGCGGCCAGCGCCCCTCCGCCGGCCAGCGCGAGGTAGAGGTTCGTGTCATCGGCCACGAGGCGCTCGACGCGGACCGCGCCTGGCGCGCCGCGGCCCGGCCCCTCGCCGCGTCCGGGCGCATCGGCCGTCCAGAGCCGCTCGCCTTTCTTCGCGTCAAGGGCGACGATCTTGTCGCCGGCAAGGCAGCACAACGCGCCGCCGCCCGCGCCCATGGCCGTGCAGCCGGCAACGTCCTTGTCCTGCCGCCAGATTTCCTTCCGCGTCGCCAGGTCGATGGCCGCGATTGACTGGCCTGTCTTGGCGAACAGCACGCCGCCCGCCATCGCCGGAGCGGCCGGCCATCCTTCCGGCCGCTTGACCTTGCACTCCCAGGCTTCCTCGCCGGTCATCGCCTTGAAGCCCTTGAACGAGTCGGCATCCGCCTGCGCGACGACCGTGTCGCCCATGTTCCACGCCGCCAGCCGTCCGGCAAGGAACTCCGTCCTCTTGCCCCCGCCGGGCGGAGGGGCGTTCATGTCCTTCTGCCAGAGCTGCTTGCCATCCGCAACGTTGAAGGCCGTCAGCACCATTCCCTGCGTCAGGAAGACGACCTTGGGCCCGGCAAAGATCTCCGAGCCGAACGCGCGGTCCTTGAGGTCCACGGCCCAGACCTTCTTGCCCGTCCTGATGTCCACGCGGTGAAGCTGCATGTCCTTGCCGACGGCGTACGCCGACCCGCCCGACACGGCCGGCGCGCCTATGCCGCCGTTCTTGATCGGATACGACCAGATGAGGCCCTTGGCCAGCTCCCGGCTTGCGGCCACTGTCGCCGCCGCGTTGATCTCGTTGACGGCCCGCGCCGCCCGCTGCCTGACTTCCGCGTCGCCTGCCATCGCCGCCTGTCCAAGCGCATCAATCGCCGGCACGCCGATCCGTACAAGTTCCCTCTCCGCCGCGGCGCGGACCTTGAAGTCCTTGTCGCCAAGCTGGTCAACGAGCGTCTTGATTTGCGCCGGCGTCGCGGGGGCAGTTGCCGGATCGGCTGCAAGCACCCACGAGGAGGTCACAACGCCAACAACCGCCAGGACCAAGCAATGGAGAGTAGACGGTCGCATTCTGTGCTCCTAATCCCCGGTCAGCCTTGCCTCGTACCGGCAGAGGTCCATTGCGAGCGCGCCTCCCTGATGACTTCTCGCGGCATTGTCGCCGGGGAAAAGGGGACATTCAACTTTTTCGCTGTTGCCGCGGAATTCACCTGTTGCCCGATGATCGTCCGGGATACGCGGCTACAGCGCAAACCAAGCGAGCGAAAAAGTAGAATGTCCCCTTTTCTCTGCTCGCGTGGCAACTTCACGGCGCCTCGTGCGTCAAAGAACTTGGTCAAACATAAAGGAGAACCCATGTCCAGACTAACCATCCTGTTAACCGCAACTATCGCGATGTGTGCATTCGTGGCGTGCGCGGCCGGCGAGCAGCCCGCGCCGCTGTCGGCGCTGGCGCGGATGCCGATCAAGGAAGTGATCGTCTTCAAGGACGGCCACGCCTTCGTCCAGCACGAGGGCAAGATGCCCACCGACGCCGCCGGCGACGTGCTCATGGACTACCTGCCCACGCCCGTGCTGGGGACGTTCTGGGCGTACTCGGCCGACAAGGACCGCAAGCTCACATCCGTCGTCGCCAGCCAGCGGCTGGTCAGCGTCGAGGCGACGGCCCTGTCCATCCGCGAACTGCTGGAGTCCAACGTCGGCGCCGACGTGGTCATCCGCGAACAGCCCACCGGCGCAAAGGACGATACCGGCCTGAAGTATGAGGCCACGATCGCCGGCGTGCCGGAGCGGTCCAGCCAGGAGCTTGAGAGGATCGGCCCGCCCAACAGCGGGCAGAAGCTCCCTGTCAAGGGCAGCATCATCATGCTCAAGACCGCCGACGGCGTGAAGGCGATGCCCATCGACCGCATCGCGGAGGTCACTTTCAAGGGCAAGCACAAGCCGACGGCCGCCAACGTCGAGTTCCGCAACCTGCTGAAGCTCAAGCTCGCCGGCGGCAAGAAGGACGAGCAGGCTAGCGTCGGCATGATGTACGTGCAGAAGGGCCTGCGATGGATCCCGTCGTACAAGGTCAACATCGACGGCAAGGGCTCGGCCGAGTTCAAGATGGAGGCCACGATCATCAACGAGCTGGCCGACCTGGAGGACGTGACGGCCAACCTGGTCATCGGCGTGCCGACGTTCGCCTTCGCCGGACAGACCGACCCGATCGCCCTCCAGCAGACACTGGCGTCCCTGGGCCGGTACTTCCAGCAGGACAACACTTCGTCCCAATACGGCATGTTGTCGAACGCGATGATGGCGCAGGTCGCGGCCCCGGCCGTCGTCGAAGGCAGGCGCGAGGCCGAGCGCCCTCTGGATCTGGGGCCTGAGATCGCCGGCTCGCAGAGGTCCGAGGACCTGTTCATGTTCACGGTCAACCACATCACGCTCAAGAAAGGCCAGCGGATGGTCGTGCCGGTGACGGAGTTCACGCTCAAGTACAAGGACGTGTACACGCTGGACATCCCGTTCGCCCCGCCGCCGGAGGTGTGGCGCGGAATCGGCGCGCAGCAGCAGTCGGAGATCGCTCGCATGATGAAGGCCCCCAAGGTCATGCACAAGATGCGTATCACCAACTCGGCCAAGGTGCCGCTGACCACCGCCCCGGCGCTGGTCATGAAGGACGGCCGGGTGATCGCGCAAGGGCTGATGACCTACACGGCCGTCGGCGCGGACGTTGACCTGTCGCTGACCACGGCCGTCGACATCGCCGTCAAGAAGACCGACAAGGAGCTCAAGCGAGTCCCCAACGCCCAGACCTGGGAGAAGGAGACCTACGCCCGCGTGGACCTGGAAGGCGACATCAAGCTGACCAACCGCAAGGACGTGGCGGTGGAGATTGAGGTGACGCGGTTCGTCGTCGGCAACGCCGAGTCGGCCGACAACGACGGCAAAATCGAGATGGTCAACGTGCTGGAAGACGAGACGGCCGCCGAGTACCCGACGTGGTGGAACTGGTACTCCTGGCCGTACTGGTGGTCGCACTTCAACGGCATGGGCCGGATAAAGTGGACGGTCAGGCTGGACGCCGGGAAGGCCGTCGATCTGAAATACACGTGGAACTACTTCTGGAGGTGATGTGTTGAATTGGAATGGCAATTAGGCCGGCAAGCCGATAAAATCAACAATCCGGCTTGTCCGGACGGACGCGGCGGCGCGTGCCGCCGGCCGGCTGATTGCGCCAAGGAGAGAGGTCCATGCGGAAGCTATCTGTGACCGTGCTGGCGGGGCTTGTCATCGTGTCGTGCGCGGCGTTGGCAGGGGACTGGCCTCAGTTCCTGGGGCCAAACCGCGACGGCGTCTCGCCGGAGACGGGCCTGGCCAGGACCTGGCCCGAAGGCGGCCCCAAGGAGCTTTGGAAGCTCGACATGGGACCGGGCTTCGGCCCGGCGGCCATCGTCGCCGGCAAGGTCTACATCATGGACCACAAGGGCGATCAGGACCTGCTCCGCTGCCTCGACCTGGCCAAGGGGACCGAGGAATGGTCGTACTCATACGACGCCCCCGGCAAGGTGTCGGGCGGCTACCCCGGCCCGCGCTCCACGCCGGCGGTGGATGACAAGTACATCTTCACTATCGGCGTGTTTGGGCACGTCAAGTGCTTCGCCAGGGAAGGCAAGAAGGGCGACGACGGCAAGGTGACGCACGAGCCGCTGTGGTCCAAGAACCTCACTGACGAGGAGTTCGGCTCGAAGCTGCCGCAGTGGGCCTTCAGCCAGTCGCCGCTTGTCTATAAGGACATGGTCATCATCGCCCCGCAGAGCAAGAACGTGGGTGTGGCCGCGCTTGACAAGGCCACGGGCGCCGTCAAGTGGAAGTCCGGGCCCACGGGCGCGGGCGTGATCACTTACTGCTCTCCGATGCTCGCCAAGATCGGCGGCAAGGACCAGATCGTCATGGAGAGCGGCGACAGGGACAAGGGCGTCAGGGTCAACGGCATCGACCCCGCCGACGGCAAGATACTGTGGACATACAGCGGATGGAAGTGCGACATCCCCGTCCCATCGCCGACGGCCATCGGCGACGGGCGCTTCTTCGTGACCGGCGGCTACAGGTCCGGCTGCGCGATGTTCAAGGTCGAGGCCAAGACCGACGGGACGTTCGACGTGAAGGAACTGTGGAAGAACGCCGACGCCGGCAGCCACGCCAACAATCCCATCCTCTGGAAGGACCACCTCTACTTCGCCAGCAACCAGAACAAGGCCTCCGGCCTGGTCTGCCTGGACCTCGAGGGCAACATCAAGTGGCAGACGAAGAACGCCCCGGCCATCGACAAGGGCGGCATGGTCATGGCCGACGGCTTGCTCTACCTAGAGGACGGCAGCGGCGGATTCCTGAGGCTGATCGATGCCAATCCCGAGGCATACAAGGAGCTTGCCAAGGCGAAAGTGCTGGCCGGCTCGGAGATATGGGGCCCGCTGTCGCTGTCGGACGGCAAGCTGGTCCTCCGCGACCAGAAGCAGGTGAAGTGCCTGGACGTCAGCGCGGGCAAGTAGTCTCATGCGAGCCGCCGCGACAATCTGCCTGGCCGCCGCGATGATGTGCGGATGCCGCAACCTGATCCCGTTCGTCGGCTACCGCGGCCCGGTGGTCATGTCGGGGCGGATGGACCAGGGACTGGTCGTCGTGTTCCCCGGCATCGAGGGCCGCAGCAGCTTCAACGAGAGCATCTGCCGCGGCCTGAGCGACGCGGGCGTCCAGTACGCCATAGAGTTGTACGATTGGACCTCCCGCGGCGGGCCGATCGGGCCGCTGATCAACGAGCGCGCCGAGTCCCGCAACAGGCGCAAGGCCCGCGAGATAGCCGACCACGTAGTGCAGTACCGGCAGGCGTATCCCAACCGTCCCGTCTACCTGGTCGGCCAGAGCGGGGGAGGCGCCATCGCGGCGTGGGTGGCCGAGTCGCTCCCGCCGGGCCAGCGCGTGGACGGCATCGTGATGCTGGCCGCCTCCCTGTCGCCGGATTACATGATCGACACCGCCCTGGCAAAGTCGCGGCAGGGCATCGTCAGCTTCTACTCGCCAAAGGACTGGTTCCTGCTGGGGATGGGGACCACCATGGTCGGGACGATGGACGGCGAGCACTCCTCATCCGCCGGGCGGACCGGGTTCAACGTGCCAAGGGGATCGTCCCGGCCCAGCGTGTACAACAGGCTCTATCAGATTCCGTGGACCTCGAGCATGTCCTCCGCCGGGAACACGGGCACGCACCTCAGCAGCGGCTCGGAACTGTTCGTCGCGGAATACGTGGCGCCGTTCATCCGCGCGCCCGTGTGGAGCGAGGACCTGGTGACCCGCGTGGAGCGCGGCGTCCAGTCCACGGCCCGTGTCCCCACGTCACAGAGCCAGCCGGCGGGAAGCCGCTCGGCGGCTGCGCACCCGCCCGACTGGCCGCTGCCACGGCCGTCCACGATGGTCAGCTCGTCAACTTCTTCGCGGTCACGGTGAAAAATTACTTGCAGTTGAAGTCGGCGACGCCCGCGTATATGATACCCCTCCAACGTCCGTCGGTTAGAGGGCGAAAAAGGAAACCCGTTTGCGGATTCTCCTGATACAGCCGGAATGGCAGGCGAAAGGAATCGGATTTCGGCTGGCCGCGATGCCCGAACCGCTGGCCCTGGAACTGCTCGCCGCGACGCTTGAGAAGGACCACGATGTCCGCATCCTGGACATGCGCCTCGACGGCGACCTGGCCGCGGCGCTGAATTCCTTCTCGCCGGACCTGGTGGCCGTCACCGCACTGACCACGGAGGTCTACGCCGCCCACGAGGTGCTACGCGCGGTCAAGCGGTTCGACCCGAAGATCTTCACGGTGATGGGCGGCCATCACGCCTCCCTGGTTCCCGAGGACTTCTTCCTGCCGGAGGTGGACGCCATCGCCCTGGGCGAGGGCGAGCTGGTCTTCCCGCCCCTGGTCAGGGCCATCGAGGCCGGGACGCCCCTGGCGGGCGTGCCCAACCTGATCCGGCGCGACGGCGACGGGCGGTTCATCACCGGCAGGCGCCGCAGCACGGCGCTGGTGATGGACGAGCTTCCTCTGCCGCGCCGCGATCTGACGAGGGCTTACCGACCGGAGTACTTCTTCCTCTTCGACAAGCCCGACACATCCGTCGCCACCGGGCGCGGCTGCCCGTACCAGTGCAACTTCTGCTCGGTGTGGACTTTCTACAAGGGCAAGACCCGGCAGATGACTCCCGCCCGCGTCATCGAAGAGATCAAGGCCGTCGAGACGGACCACATGACGTTCGTCGATGACAACTTCCTGCTGAACGTCAAGCGCGAGAACGCCATCGCCGACCTCATCAAGTCCGAGGGCATCAGGAAGCGCTTCTCGATGGAGTGCCGCACGGACTCCATCGTCCGCCACCCTGAGCTGGTCAGCAAGTGGGTGGGCGTTGGCCTCTACGCGGTGCTGCTGGGCCTGGAGGGCGCATCGGACACGGCCCTCAAGAACGTCAACAAGAAGAACACCTCCAAGAACAACGACGAGGCCATCCGCATCCTGAAGGACCACGGCGTCATCATCTGGGGCGCGTTCCTGGTCGACCCGCAGTGGACCGCAGACGACTTCCAGGCCCTGCGGGACTACGTTGCGGCCAAGGAGATCACGCACACGCAGTTCACCGTGCTGACTCCGCTGCCGGGGACGGACCTATTCCGCCAGCGGTTCGACGAGCTGCTGACCTACGACTACGCCTGCTACGATGCTCTGCACGCCGTGACGCCGACGCGCATGGACCGCGTGGAGTTCTACAAGAACTTCGCCAATCTCTACCGGCAGACGAACCTGGGGCCGTACTACGAGCTGGTTAGCGAGGGCAAGCTGACCATCGACGACTGCAAGCGCGGCAAGGCCATGCTCGACGCGATGACCGACTGGGAGAAGTACCTGGACAAGGACCCGGTGCTGGGCAACTGCCGGCCCAAGTCCGAGGCCCTGCCGGGAATACTCAAGCTGGGACGGCGCTCGCGGGCGGTGGGGGCCTGAGGCGGCCGGGCGGCGGTTGGGGAAGTGGCATGCCTAATGCTCTTGGCGCGAGCGAATTCCAAATGTCCAATTTCTAATGTCTAAACAAGTTCCAATGACCCAATGATCGAATGCACCAAACGGACCTCTTGCGGATGCGTGTTTGGGTCATTGGAGCATTCAGGCTTGATGGATTGTTTCGGATTTCGAGCTTAGTATTTCGGATTTGTGGCCCCGAAGCGTTCACAACTTGCTGCGTCCCGGCGGCTGAGGACGGTGCTAAGGCGCCTGGAGAAGGCCTACGAGCGTCCCGTCTGGAAGTGCTGGGGTGACGCGGTGAGCGTCCTGGTCGATACGATCCTCTCGCAGAACACCAATAACGCCAACAGCGGCGCGGGCTACCGCCAGCTCCGCCGGCGCTTCCGCACGTGGGCGGCCGTTGCCGACGCGCCGACGGCCGAGGTCGCCCGGTGCATCCGCATCAGTGGACTGAGCAACATCAAGGCGCCGCGAATCCAGTCCATCCTCCGCCAGGTCCGTCGGGCGCGGGGCAAGATCGACCTCCAGTTTCTGGGCGACATGCCGCCCGCGAAGGCCTACGAATACCTGATGCGGTCTAAGGGCGTCGGACCCAAGACGGCCAACTGCGTCCTCCTATTCTCGCTCGGCATGCCCGTCTTCCCCGTCGATACGCACATCCACCGCATCGCAAAGCGCCTGGGCCTGATTCCCGCCCGCGCGACGGCCGAGAAGTGCCAGGACGTCCTCACGCCGCTCATCGCCCCGGCCGACCGCTACGCGATGCACATACTTCTTATCCGCCTCGGCCGCGACATCTGCCGCGCCCGAAATCCCCAGTGCGAGTGGTGCTGCCTGGATGATATCTGCCCCTATGGAGTGCGGCGGCAAAGTCGCGAAGCAGGGCCTGTGGATCCGCGCGACGCCTTAACGGCTCACGCAGAAACCACAAGAATATCGGCATCTTCCCCGGAATTTTGTTGACATCCGGGTCATGGGCTGCCAAGAATGCACCACCATAGGGGTCCGCAGAAAGTTCATCGCGCATGCTGCGCGCCACGAAAAGCCGGGTTAAGAGCGTAAGAGCGTCTGTGGTATCCAACTCTCGCCCGCTTTTTCGCAGGCTTGTCCTGCCCTTTGTGTCGTTCGCAGCCATCGCGGCGGGGGCGCTTCTTGTCTTCACGGCTACGCGGCCACGGAACGACAAGCCGATGCAGTTGGCGCCCAGGACAACTGTTCTGCCGTCGCGGACGGTCAACTCGTTGGATGAACTGCTAGGGCTTTCGCCGGAACACCTTGCCGGGGTGGACTTGGCGGAGATGAACCTTCTCTGCGCCACGGGTTTGCCTGGCGCGGAAGGGCTGGACATCGACCGATGTCTGGCTCGCCTGGACGAATGGGCGGCGAAAGTCAAGATCGAGACTGATCGGCACCTTTACCGGGCCCACGATCCTCGGTGGGCCGAGCACTACAAGAACTCCGAAAACTGGCTTCGGGCCGAGTTGCTCGCGCAGGTCCTTCAGGAAGAATGCGGTGTCCACTACAACATGGAGCGCGTCCGCAACATCGACTTCACCAAGTCCAAGGACTTGTTCATCCACGGCATGATCGACGACGCCAATGGCGGGACATGCGCTTCCATGCCAGTTCTGTATGCGGCCGTTGGTCGACGCCTGGGATACCCGCTCAAACTCGTGCTGACAAAGGCGCATGTCTTCGTCCGCTGGGACGACGGCAGTGAACGATTCAACATCGAGACCACATGCATCGGGGGAACCGATAGCTACCCGGACGACCACTACCGCACCTGGCCGGAGAAGTGGACAGATGCAGAGGCCAAGGCCAATCGTTACCTTGTCTCCTTGTCGCCGGCCGAGGAACTCGCCTCCTTCCTTGGCAATCGTGGACACTGCCTCTTTGACAACGGCCGTGCCGATGAGGCGCGCGAGGCCTACGCGGCGGCCAGCAGGTTAGCCCCGCTGGACCCGGCCTACCGTAGCTGGCTGGCGCAGGCGGAAGGCAAGCTTCCCGGGCGTCGCCAACTTGGCCCTGAGCAGATCATCGCCCACCAGCGTGATCAGGAAATGGGGAAGAAGCGCGTGGCGGGAGGCGGGGTCATAGACCCGATGGGCGAAGCCGAGCGAATCAACGAAATCAACCGTCAGAACATGCAGCGGGCGATGCGGCTGCCGCCCGGGCCGAATAAACATACTGTTCCCAACGGCCCAGGCCCATCGCATGGCGGCGCACCCGGGCCTAACGAGCCCAACACGGCGCGTTTGCCTGGCGGCCCGTCAAGGTAAGGAAGATAGAGGATGCTGGCAGAGAGATGGCGAACTGAAAGGAGCACGGGTATGAGACGCACCTATGCAGTTACAGCGCTAGTCGCCATCCTCGTAACGGGCATCTTCGTCGCCGACGCCTCTGCCTACTACCACCCAGGCTTGGGCCAGTTCGTGAGCCGAGATCCAGGATCCGAAGGCTCAATCCGCATCGGCGCCGGTGGTGCAACTCCTGTTGCGGGTTTTGTCCCGCGCGACGAATATCGCGACGGCATGAACCTCTACCGGTACGTGCGGGGCAACCCGGTTACCAACAGAGATCCCTCCGGTTTGATAACTTGGCACGTCGACGAATCGACATGCGAGATCAACGCGATCGTCGCGGTCAAGCCTATTTGGATCGGAGACTGGACAGAAGAGCGAAAGGCTGATTTCCAGGAGGATGCCACCGATGCGATAGAGAGCACGTTCAACAGTAGCGGCTTCAAAATCATTCCGAAGAACGCCTCCTATCGAGATCCCACCACCATGTTCAGGCCATGCCCTTGCCCAAGTGGATTCAAGCCCACTTTGACAGTTCTGTTCTACGAAAACAACCTGGGCACGGCATTAGCGCCAGTTGACTGGCAGCCCACCGTGCGATCTAATCCTTCGAAAAGCTATCAGCAGTCGTGGACATTTGGGAGCCTAGGCCCAAAACAAGCGTATGTCCGCCGGCCCGATGCAGGAGCGAAGGCGTCTCGG
>JBHGBE010000049.1:0-41974 GCA_041946855.1 Phycisphaerae bacterium
GAGCACAACCTCCAGAACATCGACGTGCGGATCCCGCGCGACAAGCTGGTGGTGATCACCGGCCTGTCGGGCAGCGGGAAGAGTTCGCTCGCGTTCGACACGATCTATGCCGAGGGCCAGCGCAAGTACGTCGAGAGCCTCTCAGCCTACGCGCGGCAGTTCCTGGAGCAGCTATCCAAGCCGGATGTCGAGCACATCGAGGGCCTGCCGCCGACCGTGGCCATCGAGCAGCGGGCCGGCGGGTCCAACCCGCGGTCGACGGTCGCCACGACCACGGAAGTGTACGACTACCTGCGCCTGCTGTTCGCCCGCGTCGGCACTCCGCACTGCTGGATTTGCGGCCGGCAGATCACCTCGCAGACCGTCAGCCAGATGGTGGACGCCATCATGACGCTGCCTGAGGGCACGCGGTTCATGGTGCTCGCCCCCATCATCCGAGGGCAAAAAGGGCAGCATGTCGAGGCGATCAAGGCCGTCCAGCGCGAGGGGTTCGTCCGGGCGCGGGTCGATGGGACGATCTGCGACGTGAAGGCCGTGCCGGAGCTCGACAAGAACCGCAAGCACACGATCGAGGTGGTCGTCGACCGGCTGGTGCTCAAGGACACGGTCCGCATCCGCCTGTCGGACAGCATCGAGACGGCGCTGAAGCTCGCGGCCGGGATAGTGGTCATCTCCCACGAAGAGGCCGCAAAGGCAGCGGACAAGTCCTCGCCGAACGGGAATCCGCAATCCGCAATCCGCAATCCGCAATCTTCCAACGGGAACGGCGCCGGCTGGAAGGACTGGATCTTCAGCGCCACCTACGCCTGCCCGCAGCACCCGCAGGCGAACCTGGAGGAGCTCTCGCCCAGGATGTTCAGCTTCAACTCGCCGTACGGGGCGTGCGAGTCGTGCGACGGCCTGGGGACGATACTGGAGTTCGACCCGGACCTGATCGTGCCGGAGCCCTCGCTCTCGCTGGCGCAGGGCGCAATCGACGCCTGGCGGCACGGCGGCAAGCGGATGAACATCTGGTACAACCGGCAGCTCCGCTCGTTCGCGGCTTCGCGAGGCATCGATCCGTTGACGCCGTTCCAGGACATCCCCGCGCCGCTCCGCAAGGAGCTCATGTACGGCGGCGACGACTGGGAGGGCGTCGTGCCGAACCTCACGCGGCGCTGGCGCAACACGGAGAGCGAGTTCGTCAAGGCCCGCCTGCACGCCTACCTGAGCGAGCAGCCGTGCGCGGCGTGCAAGGGCGCGCGGCTCAAGCCGGCGACTCTGGCCGTCACCATCGGCGGCAAGAACATCAACGACGCCACGCGGCTGTCCATCGCCGCCGCGCTGGACTACTTCGGCAACCTGCCGCTGGACGCCGAGCAGCGGCAGATCGCCTCCACGATCCTCAAGGAGATACGCCACCGCCTTAACTTCCTGGCGGATGTGGGGCTGGGCTACATCACTCTGGACCGCACGTCGGCCACGCTCTCGGGCGGCGAGGCGCAGCGAATCCGCCTTGCCACGCAGGTGGGCAGCGGCCTGGTGGGCGTGTGCTACGTGCTGGACGAGCCGACCATCGGCCTGCACCAGCGCGACAACCAGCGGCTCATCCGCACGCTGGCGCACCTCCGCGACATGGGCAACACGGTCCTGGTCGTTGAGCACGACGAGGAGACGATCCGCTCGGCCGACCACATCATCGACATGGGTCCGGCGGCCGGGCGGCACGGCGGGCGGGTCGTCGCCGAGGGTAAGGTCGAGGACATCTGCGCGGCCGGAGAATCGCTGACGGGCAAGTACCTGTCGGGCCTGCTCAGGATCGAGCCGCCGGGCCAGCGCCGGCCGGTCTCGCCCAGGCGGGCGGTCGAAATCCGCGGGTGCCGCGAGAACAACCTCAAGAACATCGATGTGGCCTTCCCGCTGGGCGGCATCATCTGCATCACCGGCGTGTCCGGCAGCGGCAAGAGCACGCTGGTCAACCAGACGCTCCTGCGTGCGCTGAGGCGGCGGATGTACGGCTCCCGCGAGAAGCCCGGCGACTACGACAAGATCATCGGCCTCGGCAAGGTCGACAAGGTCATCGAGATCGACCAGTCGCCCATCGGCCGCACGCCCCGGTCGAACCCCGCGACGTACACGGGCGTGTTCGACCTGGTCCGCCAGCTATTCGCCAAGACGCGCGAGGCGAAGATTCGCGGCTACAAGCCCGGCCGGTTCAGCTTCAACGTCAAGGGCGGGCGCTGCGAGGCCTGGACGTTGGCCTGTCCTACGTGGAGCTGGGGCAGAGCTCCACCACGCTCTCCGGCGGCGAGGCGCAGCGCGTCAAGCTCGCCACCGAGCTTGGCAAGACCGCCACCGGCCACACGCTCTACGTGCTGGACGAGCCGACCACCGGCCTGCACTTCGCCGACATCCACAACCTGCTGACCGTGCTCAACCGCCTGGCGGACATGGGCAACACGATCCTGGTCATCGAGCACAACCTCGACGTGATCAAGTGCGCCGACTGGATCATCGACCTTGGCCCCGAGGGCGGCCAGGCCGGCGGCCACGTCATCGCCACCGGCACGCCGGAGGACATCGCCGCTGACCCGAACTCGTACACGGGACAGTTCCTGACGCGGCATCTGGCGCAGGGCCCGGCTGAGGCCAAGACGGCCTGAGTTGTCGGATACTCCAATCCGGTTGTCATGCGCGCCTACGCCAAGTAGAATTCCAGTGGTGGGCCAAAAGGCGTCAATATGGAAACAGTCAAGACACACGCGGTGCTCAAGCGGGACGGCCGGATCACGCTCGTCGACCTGCCCTACAAGAAGGGAGACGAGGTCGAGGTCACGCTCGTCAAGAGGAACGGGCGCAAGGGGAGGAAAGCGATGACTGGCGCGGAACTGGCGGCCTCTCGCTTTTGTGGGATGTGGGCTGACAGAACGGACATTGTTGACAGTTCCGCCTACGCGCGCCGGCTGCGGGAGGCCGCACAAAATCGGCGAGACCACAAGTGATCCTGATAGACAGCGATCTGGCAATCGATCTCTTTCGGGGTCTGCCCACGGCAAAGGCATGGTTCTCCACGCTCAGTCGCGACAACCTGATTGTCCCTGGATTTGTCGCAATGGAGCTTGTGCAAGGCTGCGGCACGAAGGACAAGCTGAGGCAGGTCGAGGAGTTCCTCGCCGAGACAGTCGTTATCTGGCCTGCCGAGGAGACGTGCCGGCACGCCCTGTCGCTCCTGAGCAAACTGCGGCTATCGACTGGCATAGGAATCATCGACGCCTTGATTGCGCAGATGGCCCTGACGCTTGAGCTTCCTCTTCACACTTTCAACTCGAAGCACTACGCCAGCGTCCCAGGTTTGAGACTAGTTCAACCATACGTTCGATAGACGTCCTCTGGACTCCCTGTAACCACAATGACCTCCCGCGACCGAATCATCGCCGCACTCGCCGGCCGCCTGCCCGACCGCGCGCCCATCACCATCTACGAAATGTCGCACCTGGCCGCCGATGCGTGGTATCTTCGCGAGCCTTCGTGCCGGCCGCTGCTGGACGCACAGCGCAACCTGGGCGACTCAATCGTCATGACCGGCCTGCCCGTCATGCGGTTCCTGGACGACCCCAATGCCGTCCGCGACTCATCGAAGATGGTCGGCCGCAGCACGGTTATCACGCGGACGCTCCGGACGCCCAAGGGCGACCTCACGGCCGTCAGCAGGCGCGACCCCGGCGTGGCCACCACCTGGCAGCTCAAGGCATACATAGAGTCGCCGGATGATGCGCGGAAGTTCTTGTCGCTTCCCGTCGAGCCTTACGCCGTCGATGTCAGCGGTCTGAAGGCACAGATCGAACGGGCCGGCGATGAGGGCCTGGTCAACGTCAGCCTGGGCGATACGCTGGGGTACGTCGTATCGCTCTTCCACTACGACCGCTTCGCCATGATGCTGGTGGATGATGAACCGCTGGTGATGGAACTGATGCGCGTCACATACGAGCGGCTGCGGCAGGGGCTGGCGCAGGCCTGCCGGCAGGTACGCGGCGTGGCGTTTCGCTTCTGGGGGCCGGAGTACGCCGGGCCGTCGCTGCTGCATCCGCGATACTTCCGCAAGCTGGTCGTCGATTTCCTCGCGCCGCTCATCGAGATGGTCAACCAGTCGGGCAACTACTCAATCGTCCACTGCCACGGCCGGCTCGACGCCATTCTGGAGATGATCGCGGAAATGCGACCGCACGCCCTGGAACCGCTGGAGGTCCTGCCGGCCGTCACCGCCGACGTCGCGATGGCGGACATCAAGCGGCGGATCGGCGCTCGCGTGTGCCTCATGGGCGGCGTCCAGGCGTCGGAACTTGAGACGCGACCGGCGGAATACGTCACCGCGCGGGTCAGGGAGATAATGCTCGCCGCCAAGGACGGCGGGCGATACGTCATGCTGCCCACCGGCGGGCCGATCCGGACGCCAGTGCCGCCGGAGGTCGTCCGGAACTACCAGGCATACTTCGCCGCCGGCCGCGAGTTTGGAGGATACTGATAGTGCTCACGAAGGTCTCCAGCCTGCTCGCCAGAGGCGAGCCGGTGAACATCATCTCCTACGGCGACTCGATAAGCGCCGTCCGGACCGCCCCGCCCTACTTCGGCGGCGCCTCGCGGGCCGAGATGAATTGGGCCAACCAGCTCGGACGGCTTTTGGGCGGGCAGTTCCCCGGCGGCCGGTTCATCATCAAGCCCTTCGGCTTCGGCGGGCAGAACGCCTACGAGGGCCTCGGCCGTTACGAGTGGCTCGCGGCGCTGGCCCCGGACCTCGTACTCATCGCCCTGGGCGGCAACGACTGCGGCTGGCACGAGATCCCGCCCTACTGCTCCGCCCACGCGATCAAGACGCTGCGTCTGGGCATCCGCCACGACTTCGGGGCAGACGTCGTCATCATGGGTCCCGCCGGCGACTGCCCCGCTCACGGACAGATGGTCCACCTGGACGAGACGATCGCGGCACTGCGCGAGGTCGCCGCCGCGACGGATGCCCCGTTTGTTGACATCCGCGCGGCCGTGCTGGCCGCCACCGACAACGGCCGGCTCTGGACCGACTTCCACGGCAGCCTGACCGACTGCCACCCCAACGACAAGGGCCACGCCGTCTGGGCGACGGCCGTGTTCGACGTATTGAGGCGGGACATCGCTTGCTAGCCGGTGTTCAAGGGCCTTCTTCGTCCCGGGTGTCGTTAACGTGCCGGCAACGACGCAGGTTTGGGGACATCGAGCTTGTCCGCCACGTCAAAACAGATCAACTCCGTCGGCCCGCGCACGTACAGGCGTCCCCGCGACAGCGTCGGCGGCACAAACCCATTGTCTCGGGCATTGTCGGCGATGTCCTTCGGCGGGTCGTTGGTGAAGGTCTGGAGCGGGTACGCACGGCCTTTCTCCACGTACCCCTTCGGCGTCGCCTCCACCAGGAGCAGCGTGTTGAACCCTCGGACAAAGAGCAGCCCGTCGGCGGTGATCAAACACGCCGGTATCTGAAAACCGTCGCAGCGATGGCTCCAGACCAGTTTGCCGGTCTTTGCGTCAAAGCATTTCAGGTCGCTCGCACCGAAGAACTTGCAGCCGGGCTGGGTGGGGTCATTGAGGGCGGTGTCTTTCTGAATGAAACCGTAGATGTACCCGCCGGCATGCACAAGACCGGAGACCTGAGCGGATTCTATCGCCATGTCACGCGAGAACCAGACTTCCGTTGCGGGCGAATCCCCGTTCCGGTCATCGATGCTCACCAGGTAAGTGCCCCCGAGCGCCTGTTGCAGAAAGGCATTGCCGATGGGGAGCAATCCGATGTAATGCGAGTCGCGCTTGTGCTCGAAATGCCACAGCTCCTTGCCATCGGCGCAGCGCAATGCCCGCATCATACCCTTGGCCGGGAGGACCACGCATTCCTGGCCGGCGAACTTCGCCAGGACGGCGTCTCCTCCATGCACTCGGCCCTTGGGGACGGCCGGCTCCTTGAAGTCCCAGACCGTCTTGCCGGTTTCAACGTCCATGCCGATGCACTTGGCCCCGTCCAGTCCCTCCACCTTGGAGCTGGTGTAGTTGCCATTGGGGATGTTCTCGATCACCACCTTGCCGCTGACCAGCGGGGACTGGTTCCAGCCGCGAAGGCCGTCCATGTTCCGCTTGATTCCGAATTCATCGACGTATTCCGTCCACAGGTCGCGCGACCAGACCTTGGTCCCCTTCCTCCGGTCAACACACGTGAACATGCCGTCGCAGTCCATGACGAACACCTTGTCACCAGATACCGCAGGCGTGCTGTGCGGGCCGCAGGTGTTGAACGATGAGTCATGGTACTTGTAGCTCTTCGTTTCGTAGCTGTAACGCCACTTCTCCTGGCCGGTCTTTGCGTCCAGACTTTGCAGAAAGTCCTTGTTCGGCGTGCCCCAGCCCTTGCCATCGTCCGGACCGTCCTTCCGTGTGACAGGACCGGCGTTGTGGTGAGGATCATTTCCCCAGACAAAGACCTCATCACCGGCCACGATGGGCTGGTTCCAACCCCGACCGATCTTCGCCCTCCAAAGTACCTTCGGGCCATCCTTGGGCCATGCGCGCAGCAGGCCGGTGTCCGGGGCGGAAAGGTCGCAGTTCTTCCCGCGGTAGTTGGGCCAGTCGCCGCCGGCCGGCGATGACGCCGGGTGGGAAAACGCCGAAGCGGAGGGCTTCGCGGCGGTTTGGGCGAATGCTCCGCCAGCATAGGCCATGACCCCAACTACTACCATCATCCTGATCCAGCTCATGCCAGCTCCGTGTTCCGGCCGTTCAGCGATACGCGTCAATCCAACTGAGCTTCAGCACCTTCGCGGACAGAAGCCCCGCGGGCACTGCGATCTCGAAGTATCCCCCTGCACGCGGCGCCTTCACGGCCTTCCCGTCAGCGTCGAGGATCTTGACGTCAATCCAGAGGGGATCGCCCTTCCGCGCCGGGACCTCCTTGCCGTCTTGAGTCGGCCGCTGCATTACCGATCCGTCCCCGTGGCTGCTCACCTGAACCATCGCCTTCGCTTGCCCGCAAGAGACCTCCAAGGACTCCAGGCTCGCGAGCTTAAGCCTCACCACGACTTCCCTGGGCCACTCGCCTTGATCGCGGGAGATGGCGGCGCCGCTGATGCCGCCGGGGCTGGTGATGGTGAACGTCGCCTTGTTGCTGGCCAAGGAGACTTCCGCCTGGTCATCGCCCTTGCGGCACTTGATGGTGAATGTCGCCCGCGCCGGCGCAGAGGATGGGTTGCTTGTGGTAGTTGGCCGTGAGGCGGCTGCGGCAGCCTCCGCGATCAGCTTGTCCGCCTGTTCCTTGGTGACTTTCTCGATCTTCACCACCGGGCGCTCGGGTCCGCTGCCCTGGCCGCCTCCGGGCCATGTCTTGGTCACGTAGTCGTGCCGCCAGCTCAGCAGAACCAGGTCGCCGCTCTTCAGACCGCGCGCGGCCTCGGCGATGGCCTTGTCCACCTTCAGGTTCTTCTTGTTGTCATCGATCTGGAACGAGAAGGTCTTCGTCTTCTCATCACCGTACTGCCCCAGCTTCTTGTAGGAAAGGTACGCGACGATCTCAAACGTGGCGAAGTCGCCCGAGTGGCCGCAGTTGTCGGGGCATTCGGCCGTCCGGCCCATGCACTTCTGGAACTCGACGCCCGTCAGCTTCGCCACCGTCTGGTGCTCTGAAAGCGTCTTGCTCGTCACCTTGATCGGCCCGTCCGCGCCCAACGCGATCGCCGCAGACAGTATGGCTGCCGCTCCGCCGACAATGAGACGCGCTTGTTTCATCCCGACTTCTCCTTTCCGCCATCTCAATGCCTCTACGGGTCCTGATAGCGGCCTTGAGACTATTTGTCCTTGACCACCAACTCAAGCGTCGTGATGCCCTCGCCCTTGTCACCGGCGGCGCTGAGCCTGATGAAGAACCTGCCCGCCTCTCTAGGCGTTCCGGAGATGACTCCCGTCTTGGCATCCAGCGTCAGGCCCTGCGGGAGGTCGTGCTCAGGCTTGGCGATCTTGCCGTCCTTATCCTCCGCGTGCTCGATGGTGATCGCCGCGCCGAAGGACTTGGCGGGCTTGTCGGCATTGATCGTGTAGGTGAACGCCTTTCCCACAGTCGCGGCGGCCGCCGACGGGCTGTTGATGACCGGCCAGGCCATCGCCGGCTTCTTCCGCGCGAATAGCCATTGGCGAAGACGGGTGAAGTCGTTCCATTCGGGGTTCTTCGTTGAGTCGCTGAAACCGTACTCGTGGTGGTCGCCGTGCGTGTAGACCGTGATGTTGGCGTCATGGCCGGCGTCGGCCATGGCCTTGTAGAGGCCGGGCCCGCCGCGGCCTATCTTTTTGAAGTCCGGCTCGCCGCCGTCGAGTACGCCGTAGAAGAACCAGACGCCGATCTTCCTCTGGCCGATCGCGACGGCCTTGTAGACGTCGCACCCGCCCACGGATGGCACGGCCGCCGCGAACGTATCGGGGTAGTTGTAGGCCGCGATCAGCGACAAGGCCCCGAACTTCGACGCGCCCTCGATGTAAATCTTCGAGCCGTCCATCGTTGGCTCCTCGGCAAGGAGCTTGTCGATGACCGCCTTGATGGCGGCCGCGTAGACGGTCTTGTAGTCCTTGGGCGCGTCGAAGCCCTGGGGCTTGGGCTTGAACAGCGTTTCGGGCATGTAGACGTTCAGGATATGGCACGGGTACTCCGCCTGCGACTGGGCCGTCGTCAGCGTCCAGCCCGTGTTGCCGATGAAGACGGGGTACTTCTTGCCTTGCTCCATCTTCGCGGGCAGGCTCAAGCCGTACTTGAAGACATACCCGTTCACATCGGTGTAAGTCCCGCTCTTGGTCTTCAGCGGCGCCGCCTTCCAATCCTTCTGCTGCTGCTCCTTGAGGGCGGCCTCGGACACCTTCATGTCCTCCAGCGTGCGGTCGGACCTGAATAGGCCCTTGGATGGCATCGAGGGCGGCCTGCTGGCCGGCGTGCCATCCGCCGCGATGATCCGCATCGCCGAAAGGCCCAGTGTCGCTAGAGTCGCAAAAAACGGCATCCGCGTGCGCATGGCAGAACTGCTCTCTTTCATTCATTGAACCCGCCCAGGCGTCGAACAGGCCGGGCACTGCTTCGGCGATGCCGCCAGCGAGATCGGGCCCGGGGTCACCGCATTCGCGCCTTTTGGCTTGCCCTGCCGCCGGCCGGCGAGTGTAGAATACGGCAGAGGCATCTCCCATGTGCGACCGTTGCAGAGCAACTCCGGGCCACGGCCACCGTATGGGCAGCAAGCATGGCTTCACGCTCATCGAACTGCTCGTCGTCATAGCCATCATCGCCCTGCTCATATCGATCCTGGTGCCCTCGCTCCAGCAGGCCCGCGAGATAGCCAGGCAGACCAAGTGCCAGGTCCACCTCAGGAGCACCATGCTGGGCTTCCTGTGCTACGTCAACGAGAACACGGAGCACACGCCGCCGTACTGGTACATCTGGAAGAAGTCCAGCGACCCGAACTACTACGTCGCCTGGGGCTGGGACGCCCTGATAACCCCGTACTTCGACCCCGACGCCAAGATTACGACCAACAACAGCCAGTCTCAGGTCGGGTTCCAGCCGCCCAACGGGAACTACGGCATCAGGGCGCCGTGGATAGTCTACTCGCGGAAGATGAACTGCCCGTCCCGGCCGTTCGGCACGGGCACGAACTACCAGGCCTGGCCGCGGCACTTCCAGTACTGCTCTTTCTATGCCTGGAACATCAACGAGACCATCAATCCATCCGGCCCGCCCGGCGTCGAGATCTGGTGGTCACCGCAAGGCAAGTCCTCCGCCGAGATGTACCGGTATCCCTTCTTCCGCCAGCCGTCGAAGTACTGCATGATCGACGACTGGGACTACGTGAACCCCAACAACCCGGCCAACATGCTCGCCAACCTGTCGAGCCTGACGCACATGAAGGGCGCCTCAATGAACGGCGGGATGGCGGATGGCCACGTCACCACAATCGGCGTGGCGGAGATCCGGAAGTGGGCGCTGGCCGCGCAGGCGCAGCAGTGGACGACCATCGACTACCCGTTCGTGATGCCTTTCGGCACGCCGCCGCTGCCGTGAGGCGTCTACTGTGATCCCCTGCTGACCATCGCCCTGGCCACGCGCTCGATGGCGATGCGGTAGGCCGCCTCGCGGAGGGTGCATTTGTGCTTCTGGGCCGTGTCGGCCACATTGTCGAAGGCGTCGGTCATGACCTGGTGGAGCTGCTTGTCGACCTGTTCGGCCGGCCAGTAAAACTCCTGGCGGTTCTGCACCCACTCGAAGTAGGACACGGTGACGCCGCCGGCGTTGCAGAGGATGTCGGGTATGACGTGGACGCCGCGCTTGGCCAGACGGTCATCGGCCACGGGCGTGGTCGGGCCGTTGGCGGCCTCGGCGACGAGGCGCGCCTTGACGCGGTCGACGTTGCCGGACGTGATGGAGTTCTCCAGCGCGGCGGGCACGAGAATATCGACGTCCTGCTCCAGCACGGAGTCACGCTCTATGGGCTTGGCCCCGGCAAAGCGGGCGACGGAGCCGGTCCTGGCTTTGTGCTCGCGCAGGAGAGGGATGGAAAGCCCTTGGGCGTTGTAGACGGCCGAGCGGCTGTCGCTGACGGCCACGACCTTGACGCCGTCATCGGCCAGGAAGCCGGCCGCGTGCTGGCCGGCGTTGCCGAAGCCCTGGACGGCGGCCGTCGCGCCTTCTAGCTTCATGCCGAACCGCCTGGCGGCCTCTTCGATGCAGAAGACCGCGCCGCGGCCCGTGGCCGCCGTCCGGCCCTGCGAGCCCCCCATGCCCACCTGCTTGCCCGTGACGATGCCCCGCTCGTATGCGCCGTGCGTCATCCTCCATGCATGGAGCATCCAGGTCATCTCGCGCTCGCCGGTGCCAACGTCGGGGGCGGGGATGTCCTTGTCCTGGCCGATGTCGTTGCAGAGGATGACGGCGAACTTCTTGGTCAGGCGCTCCTTCTCGCCGTCGGTGAGCTTGGCGTAATCAACCGCGATGCCGCCTTTGCCGCCGCCGAAGGGAATGTCGACGACGGCCGTCTTCAGGTACATCCAGAACGCCAGGGCCTTGCAGTGCTCCAGCGTGGCGGTCGGGTGAAAGCGGACGCCGCCCTTGTACGGGCCGCGGTCGTCGTTGAACTGCACGCGCGCCCCGGTGAAGGCCTTGACCGTGCCGTCGTCCATCCGCAGGCTGATGCGGAACTCGACGGAGCGGTCCGGCGTGGTCATGCGGCGGATGAGGTCCAGGTGCGGGTACCGCTCTTCCAGGCCCATCGCCTTGGCGTATCGCTCGAAGGTCTGCTTGGCCAATTCGTAGGAATTCAGCGTCTCTCGGGCGTCCATTGCCGGCATGTAGTCTCTCCAAGAGGGGGAATTTCCGCGTCGGCGCCGGCCAACGGCCGCCAGCCGACTTGGACATCATCGGCTATGGCCGGGCCGGAGGATTCGGCTTTTGGACGCGGGCTCCGCGCCCATCATCGCCGTCCGCGCCGGCGGATGATCGCCCCGCCTGCCAACGCCAGCAGCGTCAGCGTGGCCGGCTCGGGGATGAACTGGCCGGAGGTGATCTGGAAGTTGTCGAATGCGAAGCGCACGTCCTGGTGAGCGAAGACGGAATCGTGGCTCCAGCCTGACAGCGCCAGTTGGACGTCGTCGCCCACCCACGGCGCCGTTCCCACCAGCGCCCAGGCGCCGGCATTCCAGTAGTAGCCCGAGACGATGGTTCCCGTCCTGGCCAGCCGTATCGTCCCGGTGGAGCTTGTGGTCAGGACGTTCGCGCTGATGCCTCCGATGTCGGTGTCGTAATGCTCGACGCCGCTGTACTCGCTCGTGCCGCGGCTGATCCTCTCGATGCCCGCGCCGTAGCCGACGGCCGGCGCCGCCACCAGGCCGATCCGCACGCCGTTGGACGCCGGCCAGGCCAGGACGGCGAAGTCAACTTGTGCGTCGAAATTGCCGGTCAAGGTTGAGGACATGCGGATGTCCGCGTAGTAGAAGTATCCGGATGACCCGCCCGGCAGCGTGACCTCCAACCGGGAGTTGGTCTCCTGAAGGCTCGGCAGCCCGCCCCTCTCGCTTGTCCAGACCTGGCCCAGGGAG
This sequence comes from Phycisphaerae bacterium, assembly GCA_041946855.1. Lineage (GTDB taxonomy): Bacteria > Planctomycetota > Phycisphaerae > SM23-33 > SM23-33 > JBHGBE01. The sequence goes on from JBHGBE010000049.1 coordinate 12,112, forward strand.
TTGTCGTTGAAGTCGTCGACGAACAGAGGCGCGGCGATAGCCTGCCCGGCCGGCAGCACTGCCGCGCCGAGTGCGGCCAAGGACGCCATCAGAACGATAGACCGAATGCCTTCCCGCGCCGTGGCCCTCGCGCCCCGCCCGCAACCGCCTTGCCGAATGCTCATTGCTCGTATTCCTTTCCGGCCGGCCCGGCGTGACGCCAAGCACGGCCTCGTTAGCGCGCCGGCACGCGAGCCCCGGACGGAGCAGCGCATCCGCGCGCAGCAACACAGTTGAGCAAGAATGAGCGGCCCAACCCTCCTGATGAGCGCGGGCCCCGAAATCACGGCCCCTCACGCTACTGCCACAATACCGCCAAACGGCGTTCTGTCAAGACAATATGATTCTTGCAGCGAGGATGTCGCCGCGCGTAGAATCGTGCAAGTGGGAGGATGCCTATGACCCTCGCCAAGACCTTTGGTGTGGCGGTGTCGCTGGCCTTGGCCGCGGCCATCCTGGCGGAAGATGGGCCCGGGCGTACGCCCGCCAGTAAGCCCGCTTCGGGGCCGGCTTCACTCCCGGCGTCCGCCCCGGTTTACACGGTCTGGCCGTTCGACTCCAAAGAGGCCGCGCGGCGGCAGGATGAGACGGCCAAGGCACTGGGCCTGCCCAAGGAGTTGACCCTCGACCTTGGCGGCTCGGTCACGATGAAGCTCGTGCTCATCCCGGCCGGGAAGTTCACGATGGGAAGCCCCGACCAGGAACAGAAGGCGCTCATCAAGAAGCTGGTGGCCGAGTGGGGCCAGGAAGACGAGTTCACCGAGGAGATCGGATCCGAAGGCCCGCAGCACGAAGTGACGATCAGCCAGCCCTTCTACATGAGCGTGTATCCTGTGACGCAGGCCCAGTACGAACAGGTCGCCGGCCGCAATCCCAGTGTGTACAAGGCGGCGGACAACCCGGTGGAGGCCGTCACGTGGCTCGAGGCCCGCGGCTTCTGCCGAAAGGTCTCCGGCAAGACCGGCAAGGCGGTTCGCCTGCCCACGGAGGCCCAGTGGGAATGGGCGGCCCGCGCCGGGACCGCGACTCCGTTCCACACCGGCCGGACGATCAGCACCGATCAGGCCAACTACGACGGGACCATGGTCTACGGCGACGGGCAGAAGGGCGAGAATCGCCGGAAGACTACCTCGGCGGGCGCATTCAAGCCAAACCCATTCGGCCTGTACGACATGCACGGGAACGTCTGGCAGTGGTGCGCCGATTGGTACGGCAAGGGCTACTACGCCGTCTCGTCCAAGGAGGACCCAAGAGGGCCATCCGCCGGCGAGAAACGCGTCCTTCGCGGCGGGTGCTGGTGCAACGGGCCGTGGTGCTCACGCTCGGCGGCCCGCGGCGCGAAGGAGCCCGACTTCGCGTGCAGCAGCTTCGGCTTTCGCGTGGCGGTCCTGCTTTCCGAGCCGGCGATCCCTGGGGTCGACACGAGCGCGGTGGCCATCCTGATCCGCCGCCTGGGCGATGACAAGTACCAGGTGCGAGAGGAGGCGACGGCAAAGCTCATTGAGATGGGGGAAGATGTATGTCCGTTGCTGGAGGCGGCGCTCAAGGAGGCGGGCCTCGACCCCGAAGCCAAGCACCGCATCGCACTGGTGCTGCGGAAGCTCGGCGGCGCGGAGCCGCAATGAGGCGACGAGCAGTGAAGATGCCCGATATTTGCCGCCTCGACCAGACGACCGGTAAGTCTGACAAACTGCGACGGTGCGGAGTGCTTCTGGCCGTCATCAGTTGCACGGTAATGTCCTTGTGGCCGCTTCTGTCGAGCGGCTACTACTCGGACGACCTGGTCAACTCAACGATCAAGGGGCGGGTCGAGATGAAGGGCGTTTCGATCTGGGCGGGCGTGGTGGAGAACAACCGCGAGCTGGTCGTGGACTTCGGCAGGCTCCTCCCGACGTACTTCCTTCTGACTCTGCCGTTCGCGTATCTTCTTCCCGACCTGCCGCCGCACAAGGCGGCCGTCCTGCTGCTGGTGGCCGCTAATCTTCTGCTCTTCTACAAACTGATGAGAATGCTGGTCAAGGACTACCACGTGGCCTGCCTCGCGGTGCTCCTGATGCCGGTCTTGTTCCAGTTCCGGCTGTACCATGACCCCATCTTGTCCCTGTGCGGGATGATGCAGTTCTTCATGACGCTGATGATGGTGTCGGCGATGGCGTTTCTGAAGTACCTGGAGCGCCGCCGGTGGTGGTATCTGGCGGCCAGCCTGATCTCATACAATGTCTGCCTCTACTTCTACGAGATCAGCATCCCACTGGTCGTACTGTTCCTGATCCTGGCGGCCGGGGTCCACGGCGGCGGGATTCGCTCGGCGGCGCGTAAGGTCGCGCCATACGTGGTCTCGGCTGTCGTGGCCTTGGCCCTGGCCGTGCTTGTGCGGGTCCTCCATGACCCCGCGGCGCGAGCCTATGGCGGAATCGCACCGCACCTGGGGGCATCGACCCTCGCCACGGCCTTGCTGGCCCAGCTTACCGCTGCCCTGCCGTTGAGTTACCACCTGTTCGACCCTTCGCACCTCTTCCGGGGCGCTGGGTTCGGCGACATCGGCCCGTCGGCCATATTGCCGGTGATAGTCTTCGCGCTGGCATACTGGTATCTGACGGGCCGGATGGGCGCGGTCGCGACAAGGCAGTTGCTGCTGCTGGGCGGCGCGCTGTTGCTGGTCCCCGCGCTGATGATCTCCATGTCGAGCAAGTACCAGGAAGAGCTCGAAATGGGGCTGGGATACGTGCCGGTGTACGTGCAGTACTTCGGCCTGGCGATGCTGGCGATCTGCCTGCTGATGCTGTTGCACGGCAAGCTTGCCCCAAGGTGGCGGCGGGTTCTCCATCTGGCGGTCTGCGCCGCCCTGTCGGCGGCCCTGCTGTGTACCATCCTGGACAATCGGAGAGTGGTCGACAAGGCCAATATCGACGTCCACTACCGGCGGGCCGCCCTGGTAAAGGCGCTGCGCGAAGGAATACTGGCTGAGGTCCCGGACGGCGCCAACCTGCTGATCCTCGACGCGTATGCATACGACCCCCTGCCGGATGTCCGGTCCCACCTGCGAGGGTGGGCCGAAGGAGGGTATCCGTGGAAGAACGCCGCGCTGGTCTACCAGTATGCCGCCAAGAGGCTGTCGGTGACGAGCGACGTGAACGAACTCGCGGGGAAGCTTGCGGGGTCGGCCGGGGGCCCGGAAGCCGACGGGGCGTATCTCCTGAAGATCGAGTCCTTTCCCGCGTGGATGCATCGGAAGGAGGGATATGTCACGCTGTCGCGAATCACCGGCATGAGCGTTGACGCGGCCGGCCAGCTTCAGCTCCAGACCAGCCCGCTCATGACAAACCTACCCGGGTAGCCGCCGGACCAGCAGCCTCAGGCGCCCGGAAGCGCCGGCCTCACCCGCCCATGCCCTGGACGAGGCTGTCTGTCACGAGCTGGACGAGGCGCTCGATCTCATCCTCGACGGCGCGGTTGCGGGCCGTGACGCTGCTGGAGCCCGGCCGGCCCGGCAGCGGCTTTCCCGCGACGACGGCCGGGAAGCTCACCCCCGCCGCCGGCGCCCTCATCGGCCCCGGCGGCAGCACCTGGGGCTGGCCCGCCTGCGACGGCGAGTCGGCGATGCCCTGCCCGCGCCCGTGGCCGTTGGCGTCGCGCGTGTGCTGCGCGATGGCCCGCGTCGAGAAGCCCCGTAGAAAATCGTCGCTGCCGGCCAGCACGCACGGCTCAAGGTTGGGGTCGAATCGCGGGTCGTCGATCTGAAGCTTCTTCTTGATACCCAACAGCTCGCGGACCTTCTGCTCCGGTAGCTGCTTGATGGCGCCCACCTGCTTGGCCAGCAGGAGTATCTGGCAGTACATGTCCAGCGTCTCCAGGTGCCAGTACGCGCCCAGCAGGCTCTTGTCGCAGGCGACCGCGCCGTGGTTGGACAGGAGTATTGTGTTGGCCTTGGCCCGCAGGTGCGGAAGGATGGTGCGGGCGAACTCTGCGCTGCCGGGAGTATCGTACTGCGCCAGCGGCACACGGCCGATGGTGATCTCCACCTCCGGCAGGATGTTGCCGGGGACCTCCACGCCGGCCACCGCGAAGGCCGTCGCGTGCGGCGGGTGGGCGTGAGCCACGGCGTTGATCGCGGGCAGCTCGTGGTAAATCTCCAGGTGCAGCTTGATCTCGCTGGTGCGGGGCAGGTCGCCCTCGATCTGCTCGCCCTCATCGTTCACCACCGCGATGTCGGCGGGCTTGAGGAAGCCCTTGGAGACGAGCGTGGGCGTGCAGAGATACCGCCCGCCGCCCAGGCGGAAGCTGATGTTGCCGTCGTTGGCGGCGACGAAGCCCTTCTCGTACATCCGCCGGCCCATCTCACAGATCTGACGCTTGATTTCCCATTCACTGGTCATGGGATTCTCCGTTCATCAACAACCTTGCAGGGATAAAGGGGATACAACGGATAGGAGATAAGCGGAACTTTCGGCTGCGGCGATCCGCCGGCTTCGAACCGGAACCCCGTCCGCGCCATGTCCACTCTTCTGCATCCTCTTCATCCCTTGTATCCCTGCAAGGTCGTTGCTTCGTTTCACTTCGTTTCAAGAATCGGATCGAAGTCGATCCTGTCCAGTATGCACGCGCAGTAGGCGTCGAACGGGACCTTCTTCGGGTGGAACGGCGCTGACGCCTCGCGTCCCTCCACCAGTCCCGTGGAATCGCCCTCGCGGGCGGCCAGGATGTCGTACATCACGACGGTCTCATCCGTGTTGCCATCGTTCCGCCCGGCCAGCGTGCCGCGATTGCACACGCGGGTCAGAAGGAAGCTGCCCGGCGGAACTTCCTTGAGCTTGCGGTTGAGCGTCAACTTTCCGATCACCTTCGCGATACGCATCGTCTATCCCTGTGAACTTCTCAACGCAGAGGGCGCAAAGAACGCAGAGAGAGGAACTTGTCTTGGTTCCCCATCTCTGCGACCCCTGCGCCCTCTGCGTTGAGATTTCCTCATGTCCGCTCGACCTCGGCTATGGCCGCCATCACGTCCTCGGCCGCGCCGCAGAGCATCCTGTCGTTGATGAACGCACGCACCATCGCCCGCAGTTCGTAGAACGTGGACAGGCGATGCTCCAGCACGAGCAGGTTCGCCCCGACGTGGCGGATCGCGCCGGCGACGCTGGCCACGCGCGTGCCCTGCACTGCCCGGACGCCTGCGAACTTGTTGGCCAGGACCATCGCGTCGGCCGCGTAGGGCAGCATGGCCACGCCCAGGCCCGCCTTGCCGCCGGCCAGGCCGTGGCACAGGGCGGTGAGATTGACGATCCAGCAGCCCGGTCCCGTGCCGCCGGCATTGAAATCGAGGAACCGTATGCCGTCGTGGGCCAGGGCCGCCAGCACGCCGCGGACCTTCTCATCGGCCCGGGCAACGACAAGGCCGGCCGAAGACATTGCGGATCGCGGATTGCGGATTGCGGACTCCACATTTGGGATTTCGGAACTCGGATTTCGGATTTCCGGGCTCGGTGTCGCTTTGGAAGGAGCCGGATGGGCTCCCCGCGATACCGTCAGGTGCTTGCGTTCCAGGAGGTCCATCGCGGCCGGCGTGAGGAACTCGTTTGCGGCAAGCTCAACTGCCCCGCCGCTGGCGGCCTGTGCGATCCTGTCGGCCAGCATCGCGGCCGTCAGGAAATGCCTGGCGTCAGTGGCGCCCCCAAGCCGGTCGTTGCCTTGGGCTTGGGGGCGCGAAGCGCGGCCCGTCCGGCTTTCACCCGCGTACCGCTCGGCGCGAGGCGCGTCCGGGCCGCCGTTCATGGCGGCCAGCACTTCACGGACGATCCTGTTCACTAGTGCCTGTTCCATGCCTACACATCACTGCCGGAAGCGCCGAGCGCTTGGCCGACCTCAATCCTTGTCGATGATCCCGACCACCGTCCAGCGGACGGGCGAGTTATCGTCGCCGACCATTTCCCGCGCGCCCTTGCCGTCGTTGCTGATGACGACCTTGCACCCGCGATGCGCGCCCAGCGAGTCGATCACCAGCAGCGGGTCGCCGTCCGGCCCGCCGTCGGGCAGCAGCGGCTGGACGACCAGCAGCTTCCACCCGGTCATCGAGCGGTGCTTGATCGTCGAGACGGCGTTGCCTTCAACGAGGCCAACCAGCATCAGAGTATCCTCAGGTTGTCGATCATCGCGCACCGCCGCAGGCGGGTGTACGTCCTTGGCGTGCAGATGCCTTCGCCGGTGGAGCAGGCGATGGAGTAGCCGCCGTAGCCCTCGCCGCCCCAGCCATCCCCGGCGAGCGACGGGCCGTTCTTCACGTACAGCGTCGTGTTCATCGCCTTGCCCATGAACGTCATGTGGTCCACCAGGCGCGAGTGGATCACGGCCGTGTGGCCGAAGCCGTGCTCCGCCTGCTTAGCGCACTCGACCGCCTGCTCGAACGAGTCGCACTTGACCACCGGCAGCACCGGCATCATCTGCTCGGCCTGCACGAACGGGTGGTCCGCGCCGGTGGGGCCGAAGAGCAGCCGGCAATCGGCGCTTACGCGCAGGCCGATCTTCGCGGCGATCACGTGCGGCTCGGCGCCGACGAACTCGCGGTTGGCCGCCCCGTGGCCGCCGTCCTTCGCGGGCAGGATGCACATCGCCGCAAGCTCGTCCATCTGCCGCGCGGTCAGCCGGCATGCGCCCGCCCGCTCCATCGCGGCCATGAACGGCTCGTAGACGGCCGCCTCCACGAAGCACTCCTTCTCGCTGAGGCACAGGAGGTTGTTGTCGTATGATGCGCCCTCGATGATGCACCGCGCGGCGTTGTCCAGGTCGGCCGAGGCGTCGACCACCACCGGCGGGTTGCCCGGCCCGGCGCATATCGCCCGTTTGCCCGACCGCAGCGCGGCCGCAACGACGCCCGGACCGCCGGTGATGCCCAAGAGCCGCACGTCGGGGTGTGCGAAAAGCTCCTTGGCCGACTCAAGCGTCGGCTCCGTGATGACGCAGATCAGGTTGTCGATGCCCTTGAGACGCTGGACCGCCTCGTTCATCAGCCGCGCGCCATGCGCCGCCACGCGCTTGCCGCCGGGATGCGGATTGCACACGAGCGCGTTGCCCGCGGCGATGATGTTGATCGCGTTGTCGGCCAGCGTCGGCAGCGAGTGTGTCACGGGCGTGACGATGCCGATGACGCCCCACGGCGCGTGCTCCTCAAGCGTTATGCCGTGGTCGCCGCTGAAGCACTCCGTGCCGATGTCGTCCACGCCCAGCGTGTTGTTGGCGACGGATAGGACCTTCTCCGTCTTGTGCGGCCGGTGGCCGATGCGGGTCTCCTCGTACTCCATCTCGCCCAGTTCGGCGGCGTGCTGGCGCAGGACATCCTTGATCGCCCGGCATATCTCCCTGCGTGCCTCGAGCGACAGCCGCGACAGGCCCCGCTGCGCCGCCTTCGCGGCCGCGACAGCCTGGGAGACATCCTTGAACTGCCCCAGCCTGCCGGCCGCGCCGGACACAGGCGACCAGCCGACCGCGCCGGCAGCGCCGAAGCCCCCGGCCGTCCCCAGCGCACCCACCGGCGGCGGCGCGGACTGGCCCGTCCGCGGCGAGGGCCTGTCGCCCCAGCCGCTCTGGATGTGGGAAAGGACCCGCTCCACCATCTCACGCACAACTCGGTCGTCCACTTGCGTCATGATTCACCTCATGACCATTGTGGATTGTGAACTGTGAATTGTGGGTGTCCGCGGTCCCGGCAACTGTCGCCAAGACCGGGACGGGGCAATCCACAATTCACAATCCACAATTCACAATTGCTTTCCTTTCTTGTACACGTCCTTCTCCATCGCGCTGATGGAGTCGATGATGCCGATGACGACGCAGTCGACCGGGGCGTCGCTCGTGGTGTCGGTCATCCGCGCGCTGGAGCCTTGCGTGATGAGCACCAGGTCGTCCACGCCGGCGTCGATGGAATCGACGGCCACGAACGTCCGCCCCGTCGGCGCGAGCTTGCCGGCCGTCTCGTCCACACGCATCGGCTCGACGACCAGCAGCTTCCGCGCCGCCATCTTGGCGACCTTCTGCGTGGTCACCACCGTGCCTTTGACCTTTGCGATGAACATGTGAGCTCCTCATTCAACGCAGAGATCGCAGAGGACGCAGATAACAACCTGAAAGATCTCTGCGAACTCAGCGCCCTCTGCGTTGAGACTCTTCGCTAGGACCCAGCCGGCAGTATCTTCTCGACGTCCTTGTGCGGGCGCGGGATGACGTGGACGCTGACGACCTCGCCGACCCGCTTGGCCGCCGCGGCCCCGGCGTCGACCGCCGCCTTGCACGCCGCCACGTCGCCCGACACCATCACGGTGACGTAGCCCGCGCCGACCTTCTCCATGCCCGCGTACTTCACGCGGGCCGCCTTGAGCATGGCGTCCGCCGCCTCGACCACGGCCACCAGCCCCTTCGTCTCGATCATTCCAAGCGCCTCTTCCATTGCTTCTCTCCTCAATCCCGGCGCACCGGGATCAGTTCCTTTGCCTGCCTTGCCACGATCAGTTCCTCATTCGTCGCCACAACCCAGACGGCCGTCTTCGATCCGGTCGCGTCAAGCCGGACATCCGCCTTTGCGGCGGCGTTCTTCGATTCGTCGATGGCGATCCCCGCGAATTCCAGCCCCGCGCAGACGGCCGCGCGGACGGCCGGCGACTTCTGCCCGATACCCCCCGTGAATACGATCGCATCCGCCCCGCCAAGCTCGACCAGGTATGCGCCGAGATAATCGCGCACGGCCGTCACGTAAACCTCGAATGCCAGACGCGCATCCTCTGATCCCGCCGCCATCGCCTGTTCGATGTCCCGCATGTCGCCGCTGGTGCCCGACAGGGCCGCCAGGCCGCCCTGCGAGCCGAGGGCCTCCAGCACGGCCGGCGTGTCCATGCGGGCGCGGGCCGCAAGCAGGGGGAAGGCGAACGGATCGAAATCGCCCGCGCGATTGGACTGCGGAAGGCCCGACTGAGGCGAAAGCCCCATGCTCGTCGCGACGGATTGGCCATCCAGTATCGCGCAGAGGCTCGAGCTGCCGCCCAGGTGGCAACTGATGACCCGCCGGGCTCCCGGTTGAAGCTCGCCCATGGCCGCGGCGATGTATGCGTGCGATGCACCGTGGAAGCCGTATCGCTTCACGCCGTACTCGGCCGCCCACGCGGGCGGAACGGCGTAGTATCGCCGGCGGTCGGGGTTGGTCCTGTGGAAGCCCGGCTCGAACGCCGCCACCAGCGGCACGCCCGGCAGTTCCTTCGCGAACATCCGCATGGCCGCGATGTACGGCGGGTTGTGCGCCGGGGCCACGGGCGCGAACTGCTCCATCCGCGCCAGGAGCTTCTCATCCACCAGCGCCACCGGCTCCGCGTCGCCGGCCATGATCGCCTTGAACGCCACCGCGCCGAGGTCCGACTTGTCCCTGATCTTCCCGGCGCGGACAAGCTCCGCAAGCGCGGAGTCGATGGCCGCGCCGTAGTCGCCGACGCGCTCGGCTGAGCCCGAAGCGATCTCGCGCTCCTGTCCGCCCATGTCGAACAGGCGGAACTTGAAGCTCGTCGATCCGATGTTGGCTACCAGTATCTTCATCGGGGCCGTTACAGGAACACACCCTTGAGCATGGCGTGCGGCGCGGGGATGACGTGGCAGGCGACCAGCTCGCCCACCTTTCCCGCGGCCGCCGCGCCGGCGTCGACCGCCGCTTTCACCGAGCCCACGTCGCCCTGAACGATCGTGGTGACGTAGCCGCCGCCGATCTCGATCCGCTTGATGAGGTCGACATCCGCCGCCTTGCACATGGCGTCCGACGCCTCGACCAGGCCCACGTAGCCCTTCGTCTCGATCAGTCCTATCGCCTTCATGTCTTTCTCCTGACTGCTTTTCTTTACAGATCCGGTCCCGGCCAAGGCTCCGCACCAACAGCGCCTAACGGCAAGCCAGTCCTCGCGCCAAGCCGCTTGCACTCAGGCCCCTCAACATTTCGAGTTGGGCCTGGTGCGGGCTTGCCGTTAGGCGCTGTTGCCGCGATGCGCTGTCGCGCCGGGCAAGTTCAGCGCCGCGCGGCTACTTCGCCTTTTCCATGTTCGTCGGGCGCTGCGGGATTGCCGCCGCCAGGTCGTCGTGCGGGCGCGGGATCACGTGTACGCTGATCACCTCGCCCACCTTTCCCGCGGCCGCGCTGCCCGCGTCGACCGCCGCCTTGACGGCCGCCACCTCGCCGCGGACGAACGTCGTCACCAAGCCGCTGCCCACGCGGTCCCAGCCGACCAACTCAACCGCCGCCGCCTTGCACGCCGCGTCGCTGGCCTCGATCAGGGCCACCAGCCCGCGAGTCTCGATCATCCCAAGTGCCTGTAATGCCATGATTCATCTCCGTTCTTTGCCGTCTTGAATCTGACTCTCTGCGTTCTCTGCGTTCTCTGCGCCCTCTGCGTTGAGGGCCGTTCTCACGGAAGCAACTCCACGTTCGTCGCATTCACCAGGTTGCACGCGTTGCCCTCATCCGTGTCCAGGTGGACCTCCAGCAGCACGCGCGGGTCAACGCGGCAGAGCACGCGCTCGAACGTCATCGCGCAGTCGCTCTCGACGCGGAGGCGGACGTACTGCCTGTCGGCAAAGCCGTACGCATCCGCATCCGCGGGGTTCATGTGGACGTGCCGCTCGGCCCGTATCACGCCGCGGGCCAGCCTGATCGACCCCCTGGGGCCGATGACCGTGCAGCCCGGCGTGCCTTCGATAGATCCCGATGGCCGCACCGGCGCCTCGATGCCCAGCATGATCGAGTCGGTCAGGCTGATCTCCACCTGCGTGTAGTCGCGCACCGGGCCGAGGATGCGGACGTTCTCAATCTTCCGCTGCCTGGGCCCCACGATCGTCACCTGCTGCTCGGATGCGAACTCGCCCGGCTGGTAGAGCCAGCGGTAGACCGTCAACTCAGCCCCCGGGCCGAACAGGCGCGCCAGGTCCTCGGTCGTGATGTGCAGGTGGCGGGCCGAGACGTTCACGACGAGATTGCTGGAATACTCGGCCGCAAGCTGCCCCTCGCCGGCCGCCAGGCGCGCCGCGAACTGCTCGCGGACAACCTGCCGGACTATCCGCTCAACCTGCTCGCGCGGCATCGGTATGTTCAGTGTGGTCATGCGAAAACCACCTCGATTTCCAGCGTCGACAGCCAGGCGCGCTTCTGGTCGCTTAGCCCATCGTCCGTCACGATCACGTCCAGCTCGCCCAGCTCGCACAGCTTTGCCAGGCCGCGAAGCTCGAACTTGCCGTGGTCGACCGCCAGGATCACGCGGTCGGCGGCGGCCATCATCTTCCGCTCGACATCCACCATCATCTGGTTGGTATTGAAGGCCCCCTCCGGCGAGACGCCCGCACAGCTCATCACGACGGCCGACGCCCGGATCTGCTCAAGCTGCGCGACGGCCGTCGGACCGAGGGCCACGCCGGTGCGCGGGTATAGGTAGCCGCCGATCAGCGTCACCTCGGTCGCGATCTCGGCCGAAAGCAGAGAGGCGATGGGCACAGAGTTGGTCACGACGCTGATGTGCCTGCCCGCCAGCGCGGCCGCCACGCGGTGGCAGGTCGTGCCGCCGTCGAGGATGATCGTCTGCCCGTCCCGCACCAGCCCCGCGACGGCCCTCGCGATGGCTTCCTTCTCGCGGGCCATCGTCGTCTGCCTGTCGGCGAAGCCCAGTGCCTGTGCGGCCGGGTATCGCGTGCGGATCGCCCCGCCGTGCGTTCGGCGCAGAAAGCCCTGGTCCTCCAGCGCCTCCAGGTCGCGGCGGATGGTGCTCTGGCTGACCTCCAGCGCCCGCTCAAGCTCGCCGAGGGACATCATGCCCTTCTGCGAGAGCAGATCGGCGACCTTCACTCGCCTTTGCTCGATTGTGTCCTGCGTGGCCATGATAGATTTATGTCAAAATCGCGCCGCCAAATGCCTATATCAAACCACCGGATGCGTCATCTGGCAAGTCATATTCTGGAAGATTTCTACCATTTCTTCACAGGTACTCGCTGAACAGTTCCCTCGACGCCCTTGGGATGACGACCTCCGACACCAAGAGGCCGCGAGTGCGGGCCTCGGCTGCCCCGGCTCGCACGGCCGCCTCGATGTCGCTCTGCGCACCGGTCATCATGCAGAATCCCTTGCCGCCAAGGGCCATCGCCACGTGGATGCGGAAGAGCCGGACGTTGGCGGCCTTGGCCGCGGCGTCGGCGGCCGCAATCACGCTGACGCCGCTGAACGTCTCGACCACGCCCAACGCGTCGGCCTGGTCCTTGTCGAGGACGACCGACTGGCCCAGCGCGGCGAAGACCGACTCGTGTACGGCCGGGATCGTCACCTGGTCGATCAGCGCGTCGCCGGCCGCCTCGGCGCCCGCACGCATCGCCGACTCCACGTCGCTCACCGGCCCGCCGATCACGATCAGGTACTTGCCCGAACAGATCGTCCGCGCGATGACGAGCCGCACGCCGGCCTCCTTGAGCATCCGGTCCTGAACCTGGAAGCCGATGCCGATGCTCGAGAACTCCATCGCGCCTATTGACCGCGGCAGCGCCATTTGCTCACCTCATCTCTCGATCCACACGATGCCGTTCTCGATGGCCGTCACGCGCCCGGCGATGGATGCGTGGACAGGCACGCCCATCGCCGGCCTGCCATCGCTTCCCGGTGCGGCCGGCACGCGGCCGACGACCTGCCCGCGCTCGACGCCCTGGCCCACGCTGACCGCCGGTTCGCAACCCGCGCCGAGGTGCTGCCTGAGCTTGATGCCGACCTTGCGTGTCTGGAGCAGCCCCTCCGCCAGCGGGCCGACGTTGTTGAACTTCAGCAAATCCAGCTTCGCCATCAGCCGCCTTGTCGGCGCTGAGCGGTTGGCCAGGTGCATAGCCGGCCGCGCGGGGTTTGTCGGCGGCGAGGGCCACTTCACGCCCTCCGCCGCCAGCCGCCGCTTGTTCTGCGAGCAGACGTTCTTGGGATCCAGGTCCTCCGGGCACGAGTACATCGAGCACAGGTTGCACTCGCAGCAGAAGCTCGTGCCGATGAAGTTGGCCTGGCCGGTCGCGTCGAAGCCCAGGCTCCGCATGGCCCTGTGCGGCTCGACCGGATGGCCCAGGAGGTACCGCGGGCAAAGCTCCGTGCAGAAGCTGCACTGGTCGCACGCGCTGCGGCCGATGCGGGCGATCTTTGCCCAATCGCGCCGGCGGCGGCGCGTGACGGTGTGCGAGGCGGGCAGGACGATGACTGCCCCGGTCGTGCGGTCGACGGTGGCCGCATGGTTCGGCTCCAGGTAGCCCATCATCACGCCGCCGACGATGTAGTTGGGGTCGTCAACCGTCGGCCCGCCGGCCGCCGCCACGCACTCCTCCATCGAGACGCCGACGGGCACGCGGAGCGTCATCGGGCTTTGCACCGCGCCGGCCACGGAGATGTACTTCTCTACGACGGGCGTCCGTGGGGCGGCGGCGACGTTGACGGCCGTCTCCACATTCATCACAACCGCGCCGACGTTCAGCGGGATGCCCCCCGGCGGCACGACCCGGCCAAGCACGCTGTAGACCAGGATGAACTCATCGCCGGCCGGGTAGCTATCCGCCAGCGGCATGATCGACGTGTCCGCCCCTAGTAGCGGCGCGAGTAGCTCGATCACGTCGCGGTACTTCTCCTTGATACCGATTATCGCCCGCTTCGCCCCGGTCAACTCAACGGCCGTTGCCAGGCCCGCCAGGACGTCGCCCGTCCGGCTGCGGAGAAGCTCCTTGTCTTTGTGCAACAGCGGCTCGCACTCGGCCGCGTTGAGGATGACGGTGTCCGCCCGCGCGGAGAGCTTGACGTACGTCGGGAAGCCCGCGCCGCCCGCGCCGACCACTCCGGCAGACTGGATCTGGGATGGCGTAATGGAAGCCATACTGCAAAACTTGCCGAATCTCGCCATCAATCTACCATTATTTCGACTCGTAGCAAGTATAAAATCAGAAATATCACGGCTCAAATCCGCCAAGGAACTGGCCGATTCGGGCGCGAAAAGTAGTGCCTGTCCCGACTTTTAGAAAGTCGGGACAGGCACTACTTTTCGGCCTTTCGTGATGAAGTCCCCGGAATAGCGCCACCCACATGTTCAGAGCCGCCGCTGGACCAGCCCCATGCACCGCAGAAGTACACCAAGAGCAGATCATAGATTTGCTCCAATGCAGGACGCTATGCTGGAGGCAACGATCCACCCAATGGAGATCACTATGCGTCGTCTCAGCCTTGCGTTGATACTGCTCGCATCCGCCCTGGCCTGGCCGGGATGCGCGGATAGTTCGGTCATAGCCAAGGGACCGATACTCCAGTGCCCCGGCCCGCACGAGATGACGATCCTCTGGGAGTGCGGCGCGGACGTGGGCACGGCCGTCGTCAGGTATGGCAAGGGCAACCTGGACGCGAGCCCGCAGGGCCAGGCCGCCGAGGCGAAAGAAGCACAAGTGAAGACAATCGAGGTCGCCGCCGGCCCGGAGGTCTTGTCAGGCAAGAGCAAAACGGATTCTACAAAGGTGGCATGCCGGCGGTATGAGGCCCGGCTGGCCGGCCTGGATGCCGCCGCCACGTACAACTACCGCGTGGAGATCGGCGGCAAGTCCGTCTCCTCCGCCGCATTCACGACCTTCCCCGAGAAGGACTCCCCCGCCGGCGGCAAGTTCACCTTCGTGGCCTACGGCGACTCGCGCACGAACGGGGCCATCCATGCGAAGGTCGCCCGCCAGTTCGCCCGCCTCAACCCCGCGTTCGTCCTGCACAGCGGCGATTACGTCCTCAGCGGCCCTTATTGGCAGAACTGGAAGGAGATGTTCTTCGACCCGACGCGAAAGGTGTTCGACCGCATCCCGCTCTGGCCGGCGCGGGGCAACCACGAGGGCCGCGGGCCGGAATTCCTCCAGAACTTCGCAACGCCGCAGGGCAAGTGCTGGTACTCGTTCAACTACGGCCAGGCGCACTTCATCTGCCTGGACATGTACGACGACCCGGAGATGTTCGACTGGTGCCGACAAGACCTGGAGCAGTGCAAGGCCCGATGGAAGATCGCGTTCTTCCACGCCCCGATCTACAACATCAACGACCACGCCTCGGCCGCGCGGCGCGACACGTATCTGCCGCTGTTCCGCAAGCACGGCGTGGACCTGGTCATCGCCGGCCACTCGCACCTCTACGAGCGGTTCTACCCGCTGCGGCCGTCATACGACCAGGACTCCAAACCCATCACGCACATAGTCTCCGGCGGTGGCGGGGCGCCGGGGCGGGGCGAACTGCTGTCGGACCCGTACCTGGCGGCGTCAGCGGAGCGGCCGCACTTTCTGGCGATCACGGTGGACGGCGACAAGCTCACCTGTCGGGCCATCGACGCGGATGGCAAGGTGTTCGACTCGCTGGCCATGACGCACCAGGGCGACGCTTACGACGACGCCTACATGAAGCTGGTCAAGGATGAGACGCCGCTCCAGTTGGCCACAGTCCAACTCACGATGCGGTCCAAGGCGTCCCCGACGCCCGGCCGGCCGTACACGTTCGACCTGCACATCCCGCCCTCGGGCGTGCCGGGCGAGGTCAGGGTCACGCTCCGCATCGCGCCGGCGTGCGCCAAGTCGTTCAAGATGACGCCGGAGGCCGTCCAGGCGGTCGTAAAGCCGGGCGAGAAGTGCCTGGTCCCCATCACGATCATCACCAGCCAGGGCGTCAAGCGGGTCCAGGACTGGCTGGAGCCGGAACTATACTTCGAGTACCAGTACGAGTACGGCGACTACCGCGGCACGGCCGTGAAGGCCGCGAAATACTGGTGGTGAAGGCCGGCGCGGCCGCCGGCGCGACCTCCGCGAAAGAAGCGGGACATGATCCACGGCGGTTCGGGGAGCCCGGAAAAGTAGTGACTGTCCCGACTTTTCAAAAGTCGGGACAGTCACTACTTTTTTTCGGACGACTGCCGAGGAGCAGTCACGTGAACCGCGCGAGAAACAGGCCGCCGGCGCCCCCCTCAGGGAACCGGCAGCCTGCCCTTTCTCTGATAGATGCGACCTTGTTACACGCGCCGCCTTGTCCGCTTGAACGCCACGACCAGCCCGCCCAGCATCAGCAGCACGATCGTCGCCGGCTCGGGGGCCTCGATGCCGCTGAGACTCTGGCCGTTGATCACGCTACAGTTGATCGCCTGGAACCCGAATGTGCCGTGCAAGGTGTCCGTCGGCCCGTTGAAGAGCGCCAGGTAATCGTAGATCGTCGTGCCCGTCGCCAGGGTCGTGTCGAATCGGACCTGGACCGATTGGCCGATCCCGATGCCGTTCTTGGGCGGCGGCTGGACGGCCTGCAATTCCTTCAGCGGATGGGGGTCGGTCGTGTCGCTGTTGAAACCGGGCAGGCCGTTGGAGTCGCCTATCGTGTAGGCCACGCCGCTCGGCGCGATGACAGTGCCCGGGCCGGTCAGATACGCCGTGTGTGTGTCGTCGTTGTACGTGTCGATGACGATCTCCTTGAAGACGGCTGTCGTCTCGGGCGCGAGCGACACGTTGGTGAAGGTGAACGTGGCTACGCCGCCGGCGACCCACAGGTCCACCTCCATCCGCACGTCCGACAGGCTGGCGCCGGGAACCGGCGTGTACTCGCTCTGCAATCCACTGATGATCAGCCCGGCCTGGGCTGAAGGAATCGCGGCAAGGGAAACGGCGATAGCGGCGGCGAGAGTGATCTTGCGCATCTGAACTCCTCCTGGGCCTCTGGCGGCCCACTGGTTGTCCTCCGGACACCTCTATGGCCTCCGGCAATGGAAACGTAGAATCCAACGCCGGGCGCGGCAAGTCAGCGGGAGGAAATACACCGGTCTTCAAGCGGGAAGACTGGAACTACCCTCCAAGCGCACTCCGCACCTCAACGGCTCTGTTCAGGCCAATCGCATCATAAGGGAGCGGGCGAATTTCGTCAATGCCTGTTCCGCTTATTCCGCCAGCCGGCCGTCGCGGAGGTGGAGGATGCGGTGCGTCTGGGCGGCCAAGGCCGCGTCGTGCGTTACCATGAGGATGGTCTGCCCGGCCTTGTTGAAGCCCTTGAGCACGTCGAGGATCTGCTGGCCTATCGTGCTGTCGAGGTTGCCGGTGGGCTCATCAGCCAGCAGCACCTTGGGCCGGTTCATCAGCGCCCTTGCGATGGCGACGCGCTGGCGCTCGCCGCCGGAGAGTTCCCTGGGCCTGTGCTTGAGTCGCTCCTTCAGGCCGATCTTCTCGAGGGTCTCGATCGCCCGCGCCCGCGCCCCCCACCGGCGGGCGAACCACCCGGCCAGCGATGAATCGACCTTGGCCGGCAGAAGCACGTTCTCCAGCACGTTCAGTTCCGGCAGCAGGTGGTAGAACTGGAAGACGAACCCCACGTCGCGGCAGCGGATGCGGTTGCGCCGCATCGGCGAGAGCTTGCCCGTGTCCACGCCCTCGAACAGGACCGTGCCGGAGTCGGGCTTGTCCAGCAGGCCCACCAGGTGCAGCAGCGTGCTCTTGCCGCTGCCGGACGCCCCGACGATGGCCGCGAACTCCCCCGCCTGCATGGAGAAGCTCACGCCGCGAAGCACCTCCAGCTTCTCGCTGCCCATGCGGTAGGACTTGTGGAGGCCGCGGACCTTGATAGCGGGTTCGCTCATATCGGGCCTCCCGTAGGAAAGGGACTAGCGACTAGGGACGAGGGACTAGCGGCCTCGGAACCTTCGGCGCGGAACGGGTTCTCTGTGCTCCTAGTCCCTAGTCCCTCGTCCCTAGTCGCTCTCCTATTCATAGCGAAGCGCCTCCACCGGCTGCATCCTCGCCGCCAGCATCGACGGCAGGAGCGCTCCGATGATCCCGGCCACTACCGCCGCGATCACGATCACCACGGCCGTCAGGGGCTCCACCTGGTTGGGGATCTTGTCGAAGATGAACCACTCGCGGTTCCAGATCTTCAGGCCGGTGGTCCGGCCCACCCAGTCGTGGATCGGGTTGATGTAGTGGACGAAGATGCTCCCGCCGACCGTGCCGATGATCGACCCGACCAGCCCCACCGCCGCCCCGTAGCCCAGGAATATCTGCGCCACGCCGAAGCTCGACCCGCCGAGGGCCTTGATCACGCCCACGTCCTTGGTCTTCTGGAGCACGATGGTGTAGAACAGCACGAAGATCAGCACGATGGCCACCGTCGAGATGATCCCCAGCATGATGACCACCAGCGTCCTCTGAGCCGACACGCTGGAGATGATCATCACCTGGCGCTCGCGCCAGGTCTTGATGCTTATGTCGCTGCCGCCGCCGAGCGCGTCGGGATGGGAGGCGAAGAACTCGTCCCAGCGCTGCTGCACCTTCCCGCGGACGGCGGCCAGCGCGGCCTCATCCTCGTAGCCCGGCCTGACCTTCAGGTGGACCGCCGAGCAGCGGGCGGGGAACCTCGTCCCGTCGCTGGCGGTCTCCTCGCCCATGTCGTTGAGCTGCTGGAGCTTGTCGAACGGCACGTAGACGTACCCGGAGTCGACCTGGGAGATGTCGGTCTTGGAGTCGTCTATGACGCTCAGCGGCCAGGTGTTGGGCGTGATGTCCATGTCCAGGCTTCCGCCCTTGCCCAGCGGCAGGAGCGTCAGCGTGAACTTCCTGCCGGGCACGATCCGCCGCATGATCTCGCCGTGGTCGGTGCGATAGCTTATCCCCGGGATGCTCTGGCCCAGGATGACTCGATCGGAGGCCATGCGGAAGCCGGCGGCCGTGACAAGCTCGTCGCCGCGCTTGCGGAGCGCCGTCAGTGCGGGCGTGTCCTGTCCGCCTGACCTGGCCTCTTCTTCCTTGATCTGCTTCTGGACCTGGCGCATCTCCTGCTGAAACGGCGCGGCCCTGCGGAGGATCTCCTCGCCTGCCTTGTGGGCCTCGATGACGTACGCCAGGCCGTTGAACGGCTCCCTGGACGACAGGTACATCTCGCCCGTCAGGTTCCTGAATCGGACCGCAAGCTCGATGGCCGCCTGCGGGAACGTCTCGTCGCTGGCCGCCCTCCGGCCCAGGTCGCGCGCGAACTTCGGCATGTCGTCGGGCCGGACGACGCCCATGTCCTTGTCGCGCTGCCGCACCACGTCGTCCATCATCGCGAGCTTGGCCATCATCAGCGCCGACTCATCGCGACCCAGGCCAAGCCTGCCGGCCAGGGGCGCAATCGACTCGGCCAGCTTGCGCCCGCGATCCAGTGCCGCGCTATCGACACTCCTGGACCACTTGGCCTTCTCGCCTTCCGGCGGGAACTTGCCCGGCAGATCGCGGGCGTAGACGCGCAGCACGTCGGCCATGTCCTTGGCGACGGTCAGGCGGAGGTACTCAAACGGCGGGTCGAAGTCCGGCGGGTTGGGGTACTTCGGCGGATCGGGCAGCCCCTTCTGGAAGTGCAGGCCCTCGGCGAAGTCGGTCACCTGGTTCCGCTCGGGCATCCGAATGCCGGCCACCTGGACGGTCTGGCGGTAGTCGGTCCCCGGCAGGCGAAGGATGGCGTATGTCAGGATGAACGGCGACGCCCCCTGGACCTCCGGGACGTTCTTCTTCACGTCGGCGATGAACTCGTCGTATCGCCCCAGGCCGGCCAGGCTGGTCGACTCGACGATGATGTCGCCCGAAAGCCCCTTGGCCGCCTGCTCCACCTTGTTCAGGAAGCCGTCCATGACGCTGATGGCGACCAGCATCATGAACACGCACAGCGCCACGGCCAGAACGGCGCAATAGGCCATGACGCGGCTGCGAAGGTATCTCAGGCACAGGAATAGCTTGTACACTCTGGGGTTCTCTGACCTTTGACGGTTCGCCCCGCACTCAACGAAATGTCCAATGACCAATGCCTAATGTCTAGGTAATGCCCAATGTCAAATGTCCGGGGGCTCCGCTCGGATGGCGCGAGAGGCCATTCGACATTGGGGCCACGGACGTCAGTTAGACATTGGGCATTAGACATTAGACATTCGCTTCGTCACTCCGGCCTCAACAACGGGAACAGGATCACGTCCCTGATGCTCTGCGTATTGGTCAGCAGCATCACCACGCGGTCGATGCCCAGTCCCAGCCCGCCCGCCGGCGGCATGCCGTGGCGCAGGGCGGTCACGAAGTCCTCATCCATCACCCGCATCGTCTCGCCCTCGGCCTCGCCGCGGACCTGGCTGCGGAAGTTGGCCTCCTGCACGGCCGGGTCGTTCAGCTCCGTGTAGGCGTTGGCGATCTCCATGCCCGCCACGAAACACTCGAACCGCAGCGCGACGGATGGATCATCCGCCTTGCGCCGAGTCAGCGGACAAAGTTCGGCCGGGTAGTCCTTCACGAAGACCGGCCAGATGATGCCGTTTGCATCGGCTTTGGCCAGTGCCGGCTCGACTGTGGCCTCGAACACTTCGTTTACGACGACCGGCAAGTCTTTGTTTGTCTCTTCGATGCCGAGTGTGCGGGCCTTGGCCCTAACGGCCGAATCGTCCTTCCAATCGACACCAGCATGTTCAGAGAGGAGTTCGCTGTAACTCGCACGTCGCCAATGCGGGGTGAGGCTAAGAGTCAGCCCATCGCCCCACGGGAGCATGACAAGCCCGTTGAGCCACCAGTGAATGTATCGCTCCTGCACCTTGCTCGGCGTTTGTTCTTTCACAGCTTCACCAAACTGCTGTATTAGTTCGCTGTGGGTCAACGGCACACGGTCTTCTCCCCTGTGAGCATTGCACAACATCACCGCATCATGCAACCTGCTAACTAGCAGATCTTGCCATTCCCACTTTCTCGCAATTGCTAAGCGCATCTGCCAAGCCGCCTGGGAGACCAGTTCCTCGGTGATCTCCATCATCACCTCGTAGTCGGCGTTGGCCTGGTATAGCTCCATCATCGTGAACTCGGGATTGTGGCGGGTGTCGATGCCCTCGTTGCGGAGGTTGCGGCCGATCTCGTAGACCTTGCCCATCCCGCCGACAAGCAGCCGCTTGAGGTAAAGTTCCGGCGAGATGCGCATGTACAGGTCGCAGTCCAGCGTGTTGTGGTGCGTCGTGAACGGCCGTGCCGCCGCACCGCCGTAGAGCGGCTGGAGGATGGGCGTCTCGACCTCGATGAAGCCGCGCTTGGCCAGCAGCTCGCGGAAGAGCTGGATGATCTGCACGCGCTTCTGGAAACGCTGTAGCGACTCCGGGTTGGCCATCAGGTCCAGGTACCGCTGGCGGTATCGCGTCTCGACATCCGCCAGGCCGTGGAACTTCTCAGGCATGGGGTTGAGGCTCTTGCAAAGGAGCGTCAGGCGCGACGCCCAGATCGTGACCTCGCCCGTGCGGGTGCGCTCGACAGGCCCGGCGGCCGCGACGATGTCGCCCAGGTCCAGCAGCTTTGCCAGCGACCAGGACTTCTCGTCTAGCGCGTTCTTGCGGAGAGCGATCTGGATGCCCTTGGGGTGGCTGTCGTCGCGGACGTGGGCGAAGATCATCTTGCCCATGTCGCGGAAGAGGATAAGCCGCCCGGCCGCGTCGCCCTGCGGAAGCTCGCCGGGCTCGGCCTTGGGTGGTTCCGCCTGACCCGCCGCGGCGGCGGCTTCCTTACGCTTGGTCTCCCACTGCTCGTATCGCGCAAGGATGGCCGAGATCGCTTCGGCCGTCTTGTATCCGCCGACCGGGCCGTAGGGGTCGATGCCCAGGGCTCGGACCTGCTCAAGCTTGGCCAATCTGTCCTGCTGCACCTTTTCCAGCATGGCTCTTTCCGATTCGGTCGCCGTGGCGACGCCCGTAAGAGGGCCATCATCGTCCATCCGGCGGGGACAAGTCAAGCGCGGGAACAACAGAGCAACAGCGCCGAACGGCAAGCCCTTATCGCGCTTTGGCTCGCTTACTGGCTTGCCGTTAGGCGCTGTTTCTTCTCTGGGGAAAGGGAAATGCTGAACCTTGCGGCTGATCGGCGGCGCTATGAGACGCGGCCCGGTTCCTGTATGATGGCTTTGGTCCTATCTCAGGAGACACCGCATGGTTCGCCCGCGATCCGGCGTTCTCGTGACTGCCCTGGCGCTTGCCGTTGCAGCATCAGCAGGCCGCCTGGCCGCTCAGGCCGCCCCGCCGGTCGGTTGGCCGCTTGACCAGTTGCTCGCCTCCGCCCGCCAGGGCAAGGGCCTGTGCATCCACCTGGGCTGCGGGAGCAAGGCCATGCCCTCGCTGACGGCCGACCTGGCCGCCGGCAGCCAGATGCTCGTCCACGGCCTCGCGATTGACGATGCCTCCGCGGACGTGACCCGCAAGGCGATCGAGTCCAAAGGCGTCACCGGCCAGGCCAGCGTCGAAAAGGGCGGCCTCGCGCCCCTGCCTTACATGCCGAACCTGGCCAACCTGGTCGTCATCGACGACTGGGACTCCCTGTCCAAGGCCGGCCTGACGAAAGATGAGGCCCTCCGCGTGCTGGCTCCCGAGGGCACGCTGTGGATCCTCCAGGACGGCCGGTGGACCAGTACCGTCAAGCCGCGCCCCGCCGGGATGGACGACTGGCGCTACCCGATGCACGACGCCGGCCTGACGCGGACGTCCAGGGACAAGACCTTCTCATTCCCCATCGGTCTGCGATGGACCGACGGCGTGCCGAACAACCTCCACGGCTTCACCGGCTGCTGCGGCTGCGTGGTCGTGAAGAACACGCTCTTCACCCTCTCAAGCGTAGAGGCGGAGAACCTGGGCCAGAAGAGAAAGGACGGCGGCCTGGACGTGTGGCTCGTCGCCCGCGACGCCTTCAACGGCCTGCCGCTGTGGAAGATCAACCTGGGATACACCGACAAGGCCGAGTCCATCAACGCATCGGACGTGCCCGCTCTGGCGGCCGATGAGACAAGCATCTACACCGCCGCCGGCGAGAACAAGGTCATCCGCGTCGACGCGAAGACCGGCAAGGTCCTTTGGGAGCAGCCGACGAAGCACAAGGTCTACCGCCTGGTCCTGATGGACGGCGTGGTCGTCGCCGGCTCGTGGTCCACCATCCGCAACTACTGGTACTACTACTATCCCGACCCCGACAGCGGCTCGACCGCCGCCTTCGACGCCGCAACCGGCCGGCCGCTCTGGCAGAAGGACTACACCTCCGAGCAACTGACCGCCGGCGATGGAGTTGTCCACATCCAGCTTGCCAGCATGAGCACCACCCAGCCGGCCAACGCGCAGGCCAAGCCCCTCGCCACCAAGACGCCGGCCGTCATCGGCGTCGACCTAAAGGAAGGCAAGGAGCTCTGGCGCGTGGAGCAGAAGGAAGGCGACGCGCCCAAAATCCAACTCATCAGCGCCGGGCCGAAGTACGTCGTGGTCACGCACTTCCTCGACGAGCGGAACCGCTTCTCGCGCATCCTCGATTCCGCGACCGGCAAGGTCATCCTCGACGGGAGGGAAAAGAAGATGTCCTCCGGCCGGGCGCCGATGATCGACGGGCTGATCTGGTTCGCCGGGCACAAGATCGACCCCGCCACCGGCGAGGACAGAGGCACGGGCGCCGTCAGCCCCGGATTCGGCTGCACGCCCAACGGGCTGGTCTGGCCGTACCTCATAGAGGGCCGCGGCGGCTCACACACCGACTACTCGCCGCTGGCCTCCGGCGGCAAGCCCGTCAGATACCAGTACAACGGCGCGCGGGCCGCCTGCCTGGAAGGCATGGTGATCGCCAACGGCATGCTCTACAACGGCCAAAACGGCTGCAAGTGCATGCCGTCGCACATCTACGGCTTCCTGGGCCTCGCGCCGTGCGGGTCCGAGCCGACGGCCGAGGACTTCGCCCGCCCGCGCCCGGTCGAAAAAGGCCCGGCGTGGGGAATGGAGCTGACGCCCGAGGCGAAAGACGACGGTTCATCGTGGCCCATGCTCCGCGCCGACGCCGCGAGGTCCGCCTCCAGCAAGTGCAGCCTTCCCGGCACGCTGAAGGAAGTCTGGAGCGTCCAGGTCACGCCCGAGAAGAAAGGCCCGCTTGCGGCCGCGTGGGATTCGCAGCTCACGACCTCACTCAGCGCGCCCATCGTCGCCGATGGGCTCGCCATCGTCTCCGCCTGTGACCTGGGCCAGGTGATCGCCTACGAGACGGCCGGCGGCAGGAAGGCCTGGACCGCCACGCTGGCCAGCCGCATCGACGGCCCGCCGACGTACTGGCGCGGCCTGTGCATCGTGGGCTGCCACGACGGCGATGTCTACGCGCTGCGGGCAAAGGATGGGCAACTGGTCTGGCAAGCGCCGGCCGCGCCGCTGCCGCGCCGCATCGTGGCCCACGGCCGGATCGAGTCCGTCTGGCCCGCGCCGGCGAGCGTGCTCGTCCAGGACGGCGTCGTTTACGCCACGGCCGGGCGCACCAGCGAGAGCGACGGCGGCGTCGCACTGGTCGCGCTGGACGCCGCCACGGGCAAGACCATATGGGCCCGGCAGATCGGCCCCGGCGCCCTGCGCCTCAACGACATCCTGGCGATGAAGGCCGGCCAGGTCGCCTGGCGATACCTCCGCGTTGACAAGGCAACGGGCGAGACGGCCGCGCCGGCCTCCATGCCGTCGTTGAAGGACACCGGCGGCGGCAAGGGCAGGCTCGAGGGCGGCCTCATGGACGGGACGTACACGATGGCCAACAACCGCCGGGCAGGCGGGGCGTTCGAACTGGGCGGCAAGATATACGACCTGATGGCGTGGAACGATCATGTCGCGGCCGTGCCACAGGCGATCCTTTCGGCCGACGGCCGGCAGCAGGTCGCGCAGGTCTCCGTTGGCCGGCGGGTGATGGCCGTGGCGCTGGCGCAGAACGCCGCGGTCTATGCCCTGCGGCTATCCGACCACGCCGACCCCGCCGCCAAGAGCGTGCTGAAGGCGGTGTCCGTGGCGGATGGGAAGATCATCCAGGAACTTCCCCTGAGCGGTCCGACGACCTATGACGGCCTTGCCATCGCAGGGGGCAAACTCTTCGTGGCCTCCCAGGACGGCCGGCTGGCGTGCCTGGGGCAATAGCCATCCGTGCAAAGCAGGCGACGCCGGATTTGGCGCAAAATGACGCCGAGGCGAGCGTCTCAATGAAGGAAGGCGCTCCGGAGACCGGATTGACGCCGTATAGGCTATGCCCTGACGCCCCAGGTTTTTTTCACCTTCGTACCTGGTATTTGGGCCCGAGCTTACTCGCCTCGGCAGATTCATCTTAGCCCAATTCACTGAGTTGGGGTGATTTTCGCACGATTTTCTTGGGGGGCGCCGTGTGCGATTCCCCGGGCGTTCGCATAGTCGCGTCTTGCGGGGGGATGTAGTCACGACCTTGCCGCTTTTGGGGGTTGACCGGGGATGGCTTTCTGGTCTGGCAGATGGATAGCTGACAGGCAAGGACGGCCATGTTCCTCAAACGGCTCCGGCGAACCAAGAGCGGCAAGACGCACACGTACTGGGCGTTGATGGAGTCCATTCGCACCCAGCGCGGGCCGCGGCATCGGGTGGTGGCGATCCTGGCGATCGCGCGGTTAAGGACATCGCACAGGCCAACGTGCGCCCGGGGCGGCTGTTGGAGCGATGCTGGCGGGCGTCGGGCGCGTATGAGGCCAACATTGCCCCGATTGCCAATCCAACAGCAAGGGCGAAGATCACGGTCAGGTGGCGCAAGAACCCGCGATGGACGGACTGGAATGAACTGTCAGAGGGCTGCTACCTCCTGCGGACCAACCTGCCGGCCAGTGATCCGGCCGCCCTGTGGAGGCAGTACATCCGTCTGACCGAGGCGGAGTGGGCGTTCAGGATCGCCAAGGATGAACTGGAGATCCGGCCGGTCTGGCACCAGAAGCCCGACCGGGTGAATGCTCACATCCTGGTGTGCTTCCTGGCGTACGTGATGTGAAAGACGCTGGGCGCGTGGATGGAGCCAAGCGGCCTGGGCTCGGCGCCGCGAACGGTGGTGGAGGAACTGGCCCGGATCAAGAGCGGCGACGTGGTGCTGCCGACTATGCAAGCCGACGGCAGCGCCGGCAAGACCCTCCGCATCCGCTGCGTGGTCCGGCCTGACGATCACCAGCGCGTGTTCCCCAGCCGCCTGGGCCTGGACCTGCCGCAACACCTGCGCTGGACAGAGGAAATCCAGCACGACCCCACGGCTCAAGCTGCGTCTGGGACATCTGAACAACCCATGCAAATGTAGTCACGGCTTTGGGCCTCCGGCACAGGAAATCCCCGGCAATCATGTCTCTTGGCCCGCCAACTCAGTAACCTGGGTTAGGATGCCTCAATCCTCCGGGTTCTCCGCCGACGTCGATTCGGCCGGCGTGATGATCATGATGCCCGCAATGGAGCCCGGGAACGGCGTCGGCGCTGGCGGATTGATGAGGGCCGGGCGTGTGGTGCCCTTGATGTTCCACATGGCCGTCTTGATGCGGTTGGTGACCTCGACGCTGAGCTTCTCGCCCTTGAGGACTTCGCGGAGCGGCTGGAGCGCGTCGACTCCGAGCGACTGAAGCTGCTTCTGGGCGCCGTCCCGTTCCTTGAACGAGTCCGAGTCGAGCTGCTTAAGCAGTTTCGTGATCCGCTCGCGCAGGGCGGCCGGCGAGGTCGTCGGCTGGGAGGCCGGGGCGGAGGCTCGTCCAGCGGCGCGCATAAAAGAAGCCCGCTCGCCGGGGCGAGCGGGCCTCTGGACTTCTGCTCTGGATCTACGAAGGATCAGCCGCCTGCCGGAGCGCGGTTGCCGCCCCCGCGGGGGGCGCGTGCGGCGCGAGCGATGATCTTCGTGGCCGTGCCAGTCTCAGGCAGCACGGTGACGAACATGTTCTCCTTCAGGTCCTCCAGCTTGGCGGCCTTGCCATCGACGAAGACCTTGGTCTTGTCGTCCGTGGCGATTGTCTCCTCCTTGGCGGCCTCGCCGCGGCCCGTCTTGATGACGATGTTCTTGCCGTCAACCTTGACGAACGTTCCGTTGCGGCCCTTGCTGGTGGCGTTCACCGTCTCGGCCGTCCCGGTTGCGGGGGTGATCACGACCCGCATCTCGGCCTTGAGGTCCGCCAGCTTGCCTTCCTCGGCGTCCACGATGAACTTCGTCTTGTCATCCGTAACGACGGTCTTCTCCTCGCCCTCTCCGCCGCGGGCCATAGTCTTGATGACGATGTTCTTCCCGTCCACCTTCACGATCGTCCCCATCAGCGGCCTGGCCGGACGCTCCTGGCTCATCAGCATCCCGGTAAAGCCAACTACCAGCGCTACAACCAGCAACACCTTCACAGTCCTCATAGCTCAGTCCTTCCCTTTCCCGTGCAGCACGGTATTGTCGCCGTGCGTCAAGAGGCCGCGCCGCTCGCGGCCGTTCGCTCGACGCACGTGGCGTTTCATGGGCTGCATGGCTGGGCCGGCGAACCGGCCCTGTCAAGTCTATTGACCCCGGCCGCCGGGGGGTTTAGAAAATCGCAATTGATTTCCGGTCCCCCCTGGACCGGCCTATTGCCGGAGGCCTCCGTGACCTGTTGCGGGAACCGACGATGAACGCGAAGACCGACCCCGCCCTGGCGGGCAAACGAGTGACCGTGATCGGCCTGGGGCGCTTCGGCGGCGGGCTGGGCGTTACGCGATGGCTCTGCTCGCGGGGCGCCCGCGTGACCGTTACCGACCGCGCGCCGGCCGACAAGCTGGCCGACTCCGTCGCGGCGCTGGCAGGCCTGGACGTGGCCCTGCACCTGGGCGGCCATGACGAGAGGGACTTCGTCGACACCGACCTGCTCGTGGTCAACCCGGCCGTGGACAAGGCCGGCCATCCGCAGCTTCAGGCGGCCATCCGCGCCGGCGTGAGGCTGACGACCGAGATGAACCTGTTTCTGGAGCGTTGCCCCGCGCGGATCGTGGGCATCACCGGCACCGTCGGCAAGAGCACGACTACCGCGATGGCCGGCGAGATCCTCCGCCGCAAGTTCACGACGCACGTCGGCGGCAACATCGGCCGCAGCCTGCTGGAGGAGCTTGACACCATCGGCCGCGGCGACGTGGTGGTGCTGGAGCTTTCGAGCTTCCAGCTTGAGGATGTCGCGTGGGTGGGCATCAGCCCGCACGTGGCCGTCGTGACAAACCTCGCCCCCAACCACATCGACCGCCACGGGACGCTCGACGCCTACGCCGCGGCCAAGAAGAACATCTTCCGCTTCCAGCGGCCGGAGGATGTCCTGGTCCTCAACTCGGCCTGCGAGCTCACGCGGCCGTGGGCGAAGGAGGCGCGGGGGAGGGTCGAGTTCTTCGATGGTTCGCTCAGAGGAGATGAGACCGGAGCAACTATTGCGGATTGCGGATTGCGGATTGCGGATCCCCAGCGCATGGGCGACGGCCAGCAACCGCGGCAATCCGCAATCCGAAATCCGAAATCCGAAATGCCGTTCGAGTTGGCAGTGCCGGGCCCCCACAACCAGGCCAACGCCCAGGCCGCGTGGACGGCCGCGCGGCAACTCGGCGTTGACCGCCCGACGGCCGCCGGCGCGCTGAAGGGCTTCCCCGGCCTGCCGCACAGGCTGGCGTTCGTGTGCCAGCGCGAAGGCGTGCGATACTTCAACGACTCCAAGTGTACGACGCCCGATGGGGCCATCGTCGCGATCAACTCCTTCCCGCCGCGCAAGGCGATCATCATCGCCGGCGGCAGCGACAAGCACGTGAGCTTCGACACGCTCGGCGCGGTCCTGGCGGACAAGGCAAAGGCCGTCGTCGCGGTGGGCCAGACCCGCGAGCAGATCATCGCGGCCGTCGAGGGCCATCGGGCCGGGCCGGCGCCCGTGGTAGTACGCGCGGGCGACTTCCCCTCGGCCGTCGCCGCCGCCCGCGGCCTGGCCGCACCGGACGACGTGGTCCTGCTCTCACCCGCCTGCGCGAGCTACGACATGTTCATCAACTATGAGAAGCGGGGAGAGATGTTCGTTGCCCTGGTCAAGTAACCCCGCGCCTCCCGCGTCGGAGTAGCGATGCCCCTTGACGGGGCGCCCCCTCCACGGATCCGGACGAGCGGGTTTGCCGCATCCGGCTCTTGTCTCAGGTAATAACGCCCAGCCGTCGCAAAGGATAAGGATGATAGATGCGGGGCACAGGCAGGTAGCGAGCGACCAGCCGTTTCATGCGGCCCCAGGTGATACGGCCCGTCTGGCTGCGGCGACACAATGCGCCTCGCCAGTGACCGATCGCCTCAAAGCGGAACCGCCAGAGCGCCGGTGCGTTCACGGGCACGCCGTAGTATCGGCAATGCCCGTCGATCACGCTCGCCAGCCACTTGCCCACTGCCGGGACGGTGTCGTGCATCCGCCGTTTCAACTCGGCTTTGACTTCGGCCAGTTTGGCCTGCAAACGCTTGGCGATGGTCTGGCGCAAGACCGTGAAGTATCCGTTGCTCCGCTTGGTCGTACAGATGTGCGTGAACCCAAGGAAGTCGAACCTCTCCTGCTTGCCCTGACCATGCTTTCGCCGGTTCTCGGCCGCGAACCGACCGAACTCGATCAGCCTCGTTTTGTCCGGGTGCAACTGGAGCCCGAACTTGGCGAACCGCTGCCGCAAGGCGGCCAGGAACTTCTCCGCCTCGGCACGATGCTGGAATCCGACAATGAAGTCGGCGGCGTAGCGAACGACGATCATGTCGCCGGCCGGCGACGCGAACGGCAGATCAGACGCGATGACGCACACACGATTGGGGATGTGATTGCGTCGCTGCTCTTGCGCGATACGCTTGGGCGTGCGCGGATCATCCACATTCCAAGCGGGGTATTCCCGTTGCTCCGGGCGTATCGGGAAGATGAGGCCCACACCCGATGGCAGACATAGGGTAAACACCTTACTTCTTTTGCCTCCTCGCTGTTTCGTATGGGTAGCTACTGGCGGAACTGAAGGAGGACACATGGCGC